>NZ_BAAAWD010000008.1:0-133336 GCF_039534895.1 Streptosporangium longisporum
GAACGAGTGATGGACCAGGGTGCTCCCCGGCTCGTCCCCCTCGCGCAGCTCGTAGCGCCACGTCGAGCTGATCCGGCCGGTGTCGTCGAGAACGGCCCACGCGAAGACGTCCGGCCGTTCCGCCTCGACGACCACGCAGGTCACCATGCTCTCATGCCCGCCGGGAAACCGGTTGCGGCCGATGAACCGGGCCCCCGCGACCGGTCCCCGGGCGCCGTCGCACCAGCCGCCGCCGATGACCTCCGGGCTCCACTCCGCGGTCCTGTCCACCGCGGTGACCGTGTCCCACATCCGTTCGCGCGGTATGGGGACGGGCAGGGTGACCGCCACCTGCGTACCGGTGACCGTGTCCATGGGTGCTCTCCTCTCCTTGACGTCCTCGTCGTCCTCGTCACCTGCATGACGAACGGGAAGGGCGCTCCACTACGGGCCGCGCCGGGATTTCTCCGGACGACCGGCCGGGGACGTCAGGAGCGGTGCAGCCACTCCAGGAGATCCGGTGGGGCCAGCCGGGCCGCCCGCTCGTGGTAGCGGCGCAGCTCGTCGCCGGTGAGGGTCTCGCGGCCCGCCCCGGACGTACCGCGGCGGAAGAAGGCGGCGGTGTCCTTGAGGATGCCGACGGGATCGGGGGCGAGCTCGGCGGCACGGGACCGCATGCTGGCGAAGGTCGCGGCCCTCACCAGCGCCGGCCAGTCCTCCGGGGGCACCTCGATGCCCAGTGACCGGGCGAGCCCGCGCATCTGACCGTCCAGATCACCCAGCAGGTCGTCGTAGTGCACCAGGAGGACGTTCGGCCGCCGGAGACGACGTGCCCAGGCGTCCGACAGATGCCACATCACCCCCGGCAGGGAGTCCATCTCCTCCATGGGCGAGACGTCCTGCTCCACCCAGCTCAGCAGCCATTCGCGCAACGGCGGCCTCGGCCGTGGCGGCGCGGACGGCTCCGGCCCGTTCGTGAGCACGCGGATACGTTCGCGGTCGAGGTTGTCGCTCTGGTGGTAGAGGGACACGGCCATGTCGAGCGGATGGCGGGCCACGACGATGTAGGTGGCCCGCTCGTCGATCGGGATCCCGTCCAGCGGTGTGTGCGTCTTGATGAACCTGCGGTGCCGCTGAGCCTCCAGCCGCGCGTACACCTCGTCCCTCGGGACGACCAGGTGGTCCAGCCACGGTGACGTCTCCGACAGCGGTCGCGGTGGCTCAGGGGTCCGGAAGACCAGGAGCGCGCAGATCATCTGCATCCACGTCGTACCGCTCTTCGAACGCGTGCTGATCACGATGTCGCCCCGCCGGAACGGGAACCCGTCCCACCGGGCACTGTCCTCCTCGGAGGAGGTGTACCGCACGGGCTTCTCCACCACTCGCCTTCTCCTTCCGGGCATTCGGCTCACCGCGCACGGCTCACCACATACGGCCTTACCGCGCACGGTCTTACGGCGCACGGCTCGCGGTCTCACCGCGCACCGCCTTACCGCGTACGGCTCACGGACCGGGCGTCCGGGAGCGACGCGGATCTTCACAGGGATCGGGAGCGCCGACGATACCGCGACCCGCCCCGGGCGCGCCGCCCGGCAGATGAGCGCCGCGCACGACCGCTCGGCCCGTCCCGTCGGACACCCTCCGCGGCTCCCGGCGAAGGACACCGACGTCCGGTGGACGAGGACGGTGGACCGCGGTCGCGGGAGAAAACTGCTCGCCCCGTACGGCCGGATCACCTATTGTGCCTGCCGTGCAGATCACCACGCTGGATCCCCAGCCGCGCTCCTACGGCCAGGGCACCCTGGTCACCGGCGCCACCAGGCTGCTGTTCATCAGCGGCCAGGTCCCCGAGGACGACGACGGGCACGTCCCGGACGACTTCGACGACCAGTGCCGGCTGGCCTGGCGCAACGTCCTGTCCGTCCTGCGAGCGGCGGACATGACCGTACGTGATCTGGTGAAGGTCACCGTCTTCCTGTCCGACCGGCGCCACCGGGAGGCCAACGCCCGGATCCGCCACGAGGTGCTCGGCGGCCACGCCCCCGCCCTGACCGTGATCATCACCGGCATCTACGACGAGGCCTGGTCCCTGGAGATCGAAGCCGTCGCGGCGGCCTGAGGTCCTTTCGCCTGTCCCCCCGGCGGACGCGATCCCGGGTCGCGTCACAGGGGAAGCCAGGACGGCCACCAGGGCGGGTCGCAGTCACCCGTGATCCCTTCGGTGGCGACGTCGTGGACGATCGTCGCCACCGGCCCGGTGATGGAGACGAGGATCGCGAAAGCCGTCATGACCGCCTTCCACCATCCGTGGTCAGCGAACCGTACCCGGTGGGCGATCAGGACGATCGGGAACGAGGCGAGCAGCGAGACCCCCGTGACGACGGGGAACACGATGAGCCTGCCCGCCATCCAGGTGAGGTCGAAGAAGTCCTCTCCCGTACCGGACTCGTCGAGGCAGTACCCGTGGGCCCGGGAGACCAGAAGGGCGTCGACGAAGGTCCCCAGCACCGCACACGCCGGCGCGACGGCCACCGAGACCCCGCACCCCATGGCCCAGAGCGCATCGCTCTCCCCTGACGTGTTCCGCTCGGCCACGGCGCAATCAAAACAGACGCCTATGAGCGTTGAGCGCAGACGATGTGAGGATACGATGCAGATCCTCCCGACCGTCTCTCACCTCATGGGGTGCCCGCAGTGGAGGGTTCGTCGGCCAGGCGGATCGCCAGCTCGATGCGCCAGCGGGTCTTCATCCGCTCGGACCTGGGGTCGGTGAGATAGGCCTCGTACCGGCAGCCGAACCGGTCACCCGCCGGGTTCTCCACGCAGTCGAACGTCAGGCCCTGCTCCCGTACCCACTCGATCAGGGCGCGGTTCGCCCGGCGGCCGTGGTTGACGTAGGTCAGCGTCGCGTACCGGCCCGCCGACAGCAGACCGGGGGTGACCCGGCCGTCGCCCTCGACGGGCTTGTCGGTGACGACGCCGACCTCGACGTCCATCGAGCCGGCCATGTCGACCACGTGCAGGCGGAAGAAGGTAGGTCCGAAATCGACGCCCCGATCGTCGAGCCATTCGTACAGCTCCCCCATGAGCTCGTCCCGGACGGCGAACATGCCGCGGAACGGCGTGACCACCCGGATGCCGGCACAGTGCCGATCCGGCCTGACACTGACCGAGGGACCCTCGACGATCTCCACCCGTACCTCCACGCGCCTTCGACCGCTCCCCGATGCTCACGGGCGGCATCACTATGCCCCATCGGGCGGTGCCGAGTCGATGTTCCGGACGGTCCCGAACGGGCCTTCTCGCCTACCTCGGTGAGAGGGATCGCTCGCTTTCGACGTCACGGCCACTTCGGCCAGAGGTGAGCACGGAATTTCCCGCTCATCGCGCATTTCGCCCCTGGCTCCCGACAAGCGGGACATGCTGCGAATTCCGGATTCCACCCATGGTCCGAGAGCGAAAAAGGGATCGGTTCAGAATCGTCCCCATTCCCGCTCTCACCCCTACGACCCACCGTTTCCAGGACGGTCGCCGTTCGGCACCGGCGCTCCCCGCGGATTCCCGCGGCTCTCCCGCCTCGGTCCTCGACCGGGAGCGCTCGTCGTCGATCTCCGAAGGGGGAAACGCACGCTCCGTGGTCACCCGGAGAGGCCATGGCGGGCCTGAGGAGGCGTCCGGGGCCGGAAACGGGTGGAATCTCAGTCCTCTAGCCCTGCTTGGGGCGGACCGCCTCTTTGCGGAGCTCGGCATGCAGGGACCGCTCGCGCTCCAGCCACGCCGGGTTCTCCGCCTTCAGCGCCTCGATCTCGGCGGTGGTGAGCGGCTCGGTGATCCCGCCCCTGAGCAGGCCGGCGATGGAGATCCTGAGCTTCGCGGCGATGACCTGCTTGGTGTGCGGGCCGTTGCGGCGCAGATCGGCGAGCCAGGCGGGAGGTGACGACTGCAGCTCGTTCAGCTCGTCCCGGGAGATGACACTCGCCTGGAACTCGGCGGGAGTGGCCGAGAGGGGGACACCCAGCTTCTTGGCCGCGGTCGCGGGCTTCATCGTCTGGACGCTCTTCGGTTTGGGCGAGGTCATGGCGTCAAGAATAGTCAGCCGGAACGGGTTCCCCTGACATCGGTACCCTGAGGAAGTGACCGATGAAGAGACCGGCAGGACGTTCCGACTGGCCTACGTGCCCGGGGTGACACCCGCGAAATGGGTCGGCGTCTGGACCGAGCGGATGCCCGACGTGCCGGTCACCCTGATCGCGGTTCCCGCCGCCGAGGCGGTGGAACTCCTGCGGAACGGCGGCGCCGACGCCGGATTCGTCAGGCCGCCGGCCGACCGGGACGGGCTCAGCGTGATCCCCCTCTACGAGGAGACCACGGTCGTCATGGTGCCCAAGGACCACGCAGTGACCGCCGCCGACGAGGTGCTCGTCGCCGACCTCGTCGACGACGAGGTGTTCCATCCCCTGGACGACGTCATCGAATGGGCGGTCAGGCCCGGGCTGCCCGCGTTCACCCGCCCGGACACGACGGCGGAGGCGGTCGAGCTGGTGGCGACCGGCACCGGGCTTCTCCTGGTCCCGCTGTCGCTGGCACGCCTCCACCACCGCAGGGATCTCACCTACCGGCCGGTGCCGGACGCGCCGCAGTCCCGGGTCGCGCTGGCCTGGCCCACGGACGCGACCACCGACCTGGTGGAGGATTTCATCGGCATCGTCCGCGGCCGGACGGTGAACAGCTCGCGAGGCCGTGGTACCCCCGCCGCTCCTGCCCCCGCCGCCGTGAAGAAACCGGCACAGCGGCAGGCCCAGAAACCCGCACAGAAGGGCTCCGCCCGCCGGACCGTGCCGACCGACCGCAAGAAGAAGGGCAACCGCCCCCGGTGACCTGTGGACAGGTGCGTCCGGGCGATGCCGCATTCGTCCGGGAAGCGGCGCACGCGGAGGCGACCAGGCCATGGTCTTTCTCCCCCGAGCCCGAGCTCTGACCGGCTGATCTACTCCACAGGCCCGATGAAGCGCTCCGGCTCGGATCCGCCCAGTACCGTCTCGCTTGTGCGGTGATCCGAGCCTGGGGCGACCGAGGCCGACACGACCACTGACCCAGACGTGCGGTCCACGATCGTCCACCGTCGTCCGCCCCGTCCGAGGTCGTTGTTACCAAGGACTCACGCTCTCTGAGCGACACGATCGTCGCAGAGTGCACCGGCAGGTCACCCGAGCTGCGACGTCACGCGGCCGAACGCAGGGTTCCCAGACCGGCCCTTCCAGGTGATCCGGCCATGGACCGCCGAGCTCGGCCCCCTTTTCACGCGGCCCGGGAACATCGCGTCAGCTCCGGTGAGGGCGAAGTGGCGGTGTCGTCCGGTTCCCAGATCTCCGGTCACCGTGCGCGCCTTCGCGGGCGGCGTCCCACACCCGGCCCGGCTCCAGGATCATGTGAAAGTTTCAGGTGCTTTTATCATCGGTCTCCTGCGCCGATACACCACAGGGCACGTACACGCCGGAGGGGGTCGTCGAAACTTTTACAAGAATCTTGACACGTTTCAGAGATGTTTTCACACTGAGTCCCCGGAGCGGTTTCCACTGCCGGGTGGTGATGCGGGGGCACCCGATCACGACGCCCTCGCGGTGTGTGTTCCGGTGCCGGGACCAGGAGGCGACCGGCGGGGAGCGGAGCCCCGCGCCGAAGACCACTCGGCGACGGCCGTCACGTGCCGATCCTGATGAGGGACTCATCGAAGAGAAGGAACGCCACAGTGCGACGACGTGTGAGTGAGACTCCGGCGCCTCGTGCCGCCAGGAGGGTCCGACCGGAGCCCGGGCCGCGGGGCGGGTGGGTGAGGCGTGCGATGGCCGCGGCGGTCGTCGTCCTCGGGCTGCTCGCGGTGACCGTCGCGACCCGGCCGGCATCGGCCGCCGACAATCCCTATCAGCGAGGTCCCGACCCCACCTTGGCCAGTGTGGCCGCCAGCAGGGGCAGCTTCGCCACCGCGCAGATCAGCGTGCCGTCCGGGAACGGCCTCGGCGGCGGGGTGATCTACTATCCGACGGACACCGGCCAGGGGACGTTCGGCGCGGTCGCGATCGTGCCCGGCTACTCCGCCCTGTTCGCCGACGAGGAGGCCTGGATGGGCCCCTGGCTCGCGTCCTTCGGCTTCGTCGTCATCGGGATCGAGACCAACAGCCGCACCGACGGGGCCGACGCCCGGGCGACCCAGCTGCTCGCCGCCCTGGACTATCTCACTCAGCGGAGTCCGGTACGCGACCGCGTCGACCCCGGCCGGTTGTCGGTGGTCGGCCACTCCGCGGGTGGCGCCGGCGCCCTCACCGCGGCGCTCCGGCGGCCCTCACTGAAGGCCGCGGTCGGGCTCGCACCCGGCTCGCCCACAGGGAACCTGAGCCTGGCCGACAACCGGGTGCCCACGATGTTCATCTCCGGGCAGAGGGACACGGTGGTCACGCCGTCCTACCTCAACCGGTTGTACGGCACTCTCCCCGCCGCGGCACAGAGTGCCTGGGTGGAGATAACCGGCGTGGACCACCTGTTCGCGACGAGGGCGAACACGACCGAGATGCGGACGCTGATCCCGTGGCTGAAGATCTTCGTTGACGACGACACCCGGTACACCCGGTTCCTGTGTCCGCTGATGGACTCCACCGGCATCTCGATGTACCGCAACACGTGCCCGTACGTGCCGCCGGTCACCCCGTCGCCCTCGCCTTCGGTCACCCCCTCCCCCTCGCCTTCGGTCACCCCGTCACCCTCCCCGTCCGCGGGCGCCTGCACCGCGAGCTACCGCACCACGAACTCGTGGCCGGGCGGCTATCAGGGTGAGGTCACGGTGACGGCGGGCGGCTCGGCGCTCAGAGGATGGACCGTCAGATGGACACCGGGCAACGGCCAGACGGTCAGCCAGGTGTGGAACGGCACGCTGGCCGCCGACGGCCCCGCGGTGACGGTGACGAACGTCTCCTACAACGGCTCGATCCCGGCGTCCGGCACGGCCACCTTCGGCTTCCTGGCGGGCGGTACGCCGTCACCCCCCGTCCTCACCTGCGCCGGCCGCCCGTGACACCCGTTCGGCACGCCGTGGCCGTCACCGGGTGACGCCACCGCCCCTCTCCTCCCGGCGTCGCCGAGTCGTCCTCCCACGCCGGGAGGCCCGCCCGCGTCATGACGGTGCCGATCGTCGGCGTGGCGCGGGCCGCGCCGTCGCCAGACGCGCCGATCATCCCGGCGGGGTGTCGTGAACGGCTTCGCGCGGGCCGAGCAGGGTGGCGAGCTGGTCCCGGCACAGTCGGCGATACTCCGCGGAGCCAGGGGCGACGCCCAGAATGCTCTGCACCATCTGCGGCATGGCGACCGGGGCGAAGGCGGCCATGTGCGCGAGCAGCACGATGAACTCGGCACTGACCGAGTCGGTGAGCTCGCCCGCGCGCTGACGATCACGGATGCGGCGCACACCGTCTTCGATTCGCCGTCCCTGTGTGTGATCGGACTCCTCGGCACCTTGGCCGGGGTCGTCGCCGAGGGCCTGCCACACGACCAGGCGGGCCCAGTCCAGGTGATCGAGGGTCACGTCGAGATATGCCTGTAGCGACTCGGCGAAGGTGGCCTCCGGAGGCACCAGTGTCTCCTGACGGGTGGACCAGCGCCGTCTGAGTTCGTCGAGCAGGCCCTGCTTCCCGCCGAAGTAGTAGGCGATCAACTGCTGGTTCACACCGGCCCGGGCCGCGATGCCCGCGGTTCGGGCTCCGGAGTAGCCCTTGGCCCCGAACTCGACCATGGCCGCGTCGAGGATCTTCTGCCGTGTTCGCTCGGCCATCCGTTCACGCTCTCCTGGAACGCGGTGCCGGCGGGACGCGCGTGGCTGTTCGTCGGATCCTTCGTGCGCGGTCACCGTCCCAGTACAGCAGTTAATCGTTTGATTGACAAATATCAATCAAACGATTGATACTTCCTCGACCACCTGGATCACATGGAGGGACAGGACATGGCGAGGATCGTGGTGTTCGCCGAGTACGGCGAACCGGAGGTACTGCGGGTGATCGAAACGGACGACCCGTACCCCGGGGAAGGAGAGATCCGGGTCCGGGTGAAGGCGGCCGGTGTACAGCCGTTCGACGCCGGCTACCGACGTGGCGCTTTCGCCCGGTACAACCCCGCCGTGTTCCCGGCGCGCCTCGGGAACGAGGTGGCGGGTGTCGTCGACATGGTCGGGACCGGTGTCACCGAGTTCACGGCGGGCGAGCCGATCATCGCCTTCGTCGACGCCGTCGGCTACGCCGACACCGTCGTGGCACCGGCGGCCAACGCCGTGCGCAAGCCGTCCACCATGCCGTGGCCGGAGGCCGGAGTCCTGTCGGCCAGCGGGCAGACGGCCGACACCGCGCTCGACGCGCTGAACGTCACCGCCGGCGACCGCCTGCTGATACACGCGGCGGCCGGTGGCGTCGGCTCGTTCGCGACACAGCTCGCGGTCGCACGTGGGGCCACGGTGATCGGCACCGCGAGCCGGCACAATCACGCTTACCTGGAGGGCCTCGGCGCCATACCGGTGACATACGGACCTGGACTCGCCGATCGGGTCCGGCGGCTGGCGCCGGAGGGCATCACCGCGGCGCTGGACTGCATCGGCGGCGAGGCCAACGACATCTCCGTGCGACTGCTCGGCACGGCCGAGCGTGCCGTCACCCTGGCCGACTGGCAGGCCGAGCAACGCTGTGGAGTACGCAGGGTCGGGACCGACCGCTCAGCCGCCCGGCTCGCCGATCTTGTCGTTCGTTACGAGAAAGGCGACCTGACGGTGCCGATATGGAAGCGGTTCGGCCTGGAGGAAGCGTCCCTTGCGCATCGAGAGATCGAGACCGGTCATGCCCGCGGGAAAATCGTACTGGTGACGACGTGAGCGGAATCGACACCACCGTCTTCACCGAGGGTGAGATCGCCTACCTCTCCACCCAGCGACTCGGCCGCCTGGCCACGATCGCACCGGACGACGGCCCGCAGGTCAATCCGGTCTCCTGTTACTACAATCCGTTGACCAACACGATCGACATCGGCGGTCACAACATGGCCGCCAGCCGTAAGTACCGTAACGTGCGGGCGAGGCCACGGGCCGCCGTCGTCGTCGACGACATGCCGGGCGGCATGGACAGCATTCGATGCCTGGAAATCCGCGGCACCGCGGAGGCCATCGACACCCCTTCCGACAGCGCCGCCCGTACGTTCGGCGCGATCATCCGTATCCATCCGCGACGCGTCATCAGCTGGGGCATCGACCCGCCTCATCGAGCCCGCGGCGCCCGATCCATCCCGCGGGGGTGAGGTCAGGCGCATCGACGGGGCGGTCCGCGAACCCCACGTCGGACAGGTGGGGGCATCCCATCGACGCCCCCACGTGATCCATCCTGAAGAAGGCAGGCAACCACCGCGCGACGAAGCCCTGACGTCCGCCCGAAGGCATATGAGGTTCCGGCCTCTCGACCCAGCTCGGAACCTCACGGCGGGCACCACCGGGTTCGAACCGGCGACATCTCGCTTGCAAGGCGATCCAAACGGGGGCACGACCAGGGCCGATACCGGCCCTGACCTGGGCGTACGGTCCACGACCGTCCACCGTCGTCCGCCCCCGTCCGGTGTCGTTGTCACCTAGTTGGTTACCCAGAACTGGCGCTCTCCGTCGGCCTGCGCGGCTCCTCCGCCCAGACGTCCCGGCCGTTGCTCCATAGCGCGGAGGCGTGGCACCCGATCCGATTGAACAGCCTGTCGTCCTGGTGGCTGCTCAGGCGCATCGTCGGCGAGTTCCCTCGGCGCCCGTAATGCAAACGGACCAGTCGACCTTGTGAACGAGGCTCTCCGGTCCGGCCGAAGCCCCGCCCTGGCTATGAGCCAGGGGTTATATTCTGAAGATGGCATGGGAGATCGTCCTACTGGAACCCGTGGAGTCCTGGTTCCTCAAACTCTGTGAGAGCGATCCGGGCTCGGCGGCTCTCGTCGAGAAGGCGATCGATCGGCTCGCCGAGGTCGGCCCCGTCCTTGGACGCCCCTTGGTGGACACGTTGGAGGACGACGACCTGAACAACCTGAAGGAGCTCCGTCCAGGCTCGCGGGGGCGGTCAGAGATTAGAATCATCTTCATCTTCGATCCCGACAGAGAAGCGGTCTTCCTCGTGGCCGGAGACAAGGCAGGCAAGTGGTCGCGCTGGTACGACGAGGCGATCCCGCTGGCCAAGTCTCGCTACGCGGAGTACCGGGCGGAGAAGAAGGCCGAGCAGACCAAGGAGGACAGGCGATGAGCCCTGCGCGCCGCTGGCAGGAGGTCAAGGCTGAGGCCCACCGGCTCCATCCCGAGCTGGCCACTCCCGAGCGACAGGCTGCCGCTGAAGCCGAACTGGATGCGTACGTGGCGGGGTATCACCTGAAAGAGCTGCGCAAGTCGCTGGGAAAAACCCAGGCCGAGGTCGCCGCCGCGCTCGGCATCTCCCAGTCTCGGGTCTCCCAGATCGAGAACGGTGACCCCGATGCCATGGAACTGGAAACCCTTCGAGCCTACGCGGCCGCGCTGGGTGGACACGTCGAGGTGACGATCAGTGTCGGCCCACACTCCGTCAAGGTTGCCTGAGATCAGGCGAGCCCATCCGAGACAGCTTCCCAGCGGGAACATCTCGCGCGTGAAGGCGACATCTGTCCAACCGGCGATGCGATGCGCGTAGCGGGTAAAAAGAAAAGCCCTTGCCCTGTTTTAGCAGGTCAGGGGCTGTTGGTGGGCACTACTGTGTTCGAACCAGTGACATCTCGCTTGTAAGGCGATCCGAGCGGGGGCACGACCAGGGCCGATACCGGCTCTGACCTGGGCGTACGGTCCACGCCCGTCCACCGTTGTCCGCCCCCGTCCGGGGTCGTTGTCACCCAGTTGGTCACTCAGGTGCGGCACCTCGGATCAATCAGGCAGCAGCCTGAACGCCGATATGTGGCGAGGTCGGACGACCCTGAAGTGCCGATGATCCACCGTGGCGATCTCCTTCAGCCCGAGGCGTTCAGCGATGGCGATCACCGCCGAGTCGACGAGCCCCAGCGGCAGATCGAGGTAGGTCTCGACGAGTTGCGCCATGCGCGGCAAGTCCTCGTCCTCCAACTCAGCCACATGAAAGCCGTTACCGCCGAACGACTTGAGGAACGTCACCTCAGCCTGCGGACCCACACGAGAGTCAAGCAGATAGCCCACCTCGCCCATCACCGGCGACGGAACGAGCAACGGCCCTTCGGCCTGGCGGAGGAGTTTCAGACACGCCTGGTGATGTTGGTCCTTCACGTTACCTGCGGCGAGAAGAACACCCGTGTCACACAGGAGCACGTCAGCGGCCCCACTCCGAGCGGAGGATCTCTTCGTGCCGCTCAGCAAGATCGGAGGGGGCCTCGAACGACGCGAAGAACGGAAGATCGCGCTCACTCGACTCAGGCTCACCCAAGCGACCGCGGATGAGCTCCAGAGCCGGACGCAGTTCCGCCTCCGGCAGCTGATCTACCAGGTGATGCAGTTCCTCACGCATGACGCTCATACCCACAAGTGTAGGTCGCCACTTCCCGAGCATCAGGCTCATCCTCTCAAAGCATGATCAGAAGAGATGACCGGATCCGGCCATGCGTGACCCGAGCAGATGTCTCAGACGTCACATACGAACCGTAGAAAACCGGAGACATCGTGAGCTACCCACCCCAAGGCCGGCAACCATACGACCGATACCCCCAGCAACATGGTCACGGCCAGCCTCAGCAGCCACTACCAGGGTATGGCTATGCCCAACACCCTTACCAGCCTCAATACGGCCAGCCCGGACACGGCTTTCCGCCTCCAACTCCGCCGCCTCAGGGCAAGGGAGCGGTGTTCTGGCTTCTCGTAGCCGGGGCTCCGCTCCTGCTGTTGTTCGGATGTGTCGCCGTGGTCGGATCCGTCGCCAAGACTGATCCAGCCCCCGAACGTACGACCCTCGCCCAGCCATCCGCACAAAACCCGGTCAAGGCGCGCCCATCCGAGACGGACAACCCGTCACAGCCCACCTCGGAGACGACCACGCCAGCCGTGCAGCAGCCACTTGAGACCATCGAGGACGGCACATGGGTCGTCGGTGAGGACATCGCCGCCGGCAACTACAAGGTGACTGCGCCAGTGTCGAGCAGCTGTTACTGGGAGATCACAAAGTCTGGCACCAATGGGGACGACATCGTTGAGAACGATCTTCCCGGTGGAGGTCTACCTCGCGTCACCCTTTCTGAAGGGCAGGATTTCCAGTCGCTGCGCTGTGGAACCTGGAGCAAGCGCTGATTGGTGGATTCTTGAACGACTCGATCTGAAAGCAGTCTCATCAAGGGGAGGAAGCGGCTCCAGGCAGCGTTACTCACTGATCTGGCGAGCGATCACCATGTGACGAAGCACCATATCTTCTGAAAACACAAGAGGCTCTGACCTGTTAACGCAGGTCAGAGCCTTGAAGTGGGCACTACTGGGTTCGAACCAGTGACATCTCGCTTGTAAGGCGAGCGCTCTACCGCTGAGCTAAGCGCCCCGGGGATCCCGCCGGATAGACGGGACAACCTTACGCCACCGGAGGGGATTTCAGCACATCGACCGACCACGTATCGCCCGCGTCGGTGACACCGGCCGCGTACCAGCCGAGGAGGGCGGCGCCGAGCATGCCCGCGGACATCCCGAGGGCGGACCGGCGCAGGGGCGGGGCGTCCCGGAAGGCGAGACGGGCACCGAGCCGTTCGGCCAGGGGGACGGTCAGGAGCGGTCCCGCCTCGGCGAGGCCACCACCGAGGACGATGGCCGAGGGGTCCAGCAGCAGCGTGTAGGTGGCCAGGGCCAGTGAGAGGGCCTCGACCGCGTCGCCCCAGATCTCGGTGGCGAGCGGGTCCCCCGCCGCGGTCAGGGCTGCGACCCTCTCGGCGGTGACGGGGCCCTGGCCCGCGGGCGTGACGGCCTCGGAAAGGGACGATGCGGGCGTGACGGTCTCGGAAAGGGAAGAGCCGGGGGTGATGGCCTCGGAAAAGGGCGAGGTGCCCAGCCGGGCGGAGTAGCGGCGGGCCACGGCCGAGGCGGAGGCGTAGGTCTCCAGGCAGCCGATCTGGCCGCACGCGCACCGCTCCCCCGACGGCAGCACCGGGATGTGGCCGATCTCGCCGGCCCAGCCCGCGCTCCCGCCGTACGGCTCGCCGCGCAGGATCGTGGTGCCCGCGATGCCGGTGCCGATCGGCAGGAACAGGAAGTCCGACAGTTCCCGGCCGGCGCCCAGGACGCTCTCGGCCAGGCCGCCGGTGCGCACGTCGTGGCCGAGCCGCACGGGGACGTCCAGCGGGACGAGGTCGGTGGCGGGGACGTCGCGCCAGCCGATGTTGGCCGAGTAGACGGCCGTCTCGGCGTTGACCAGGCCGGGAACCGCGAGTCCCACCCCGGCGGGGGTGCCGTCGCCGGAGGCGGCGAGGTCGGAGATGAAGGAGCGGATCTCCGCGATGACGGCGTCCGGGCCCCGGTCGCGCGGGGTCGCCCGGCGTCCGGTACGGACGATCTCGCCGGAGCGGGTGACGAGGCCGCCCTTCATCGACGTCCCACCGACGTCCAGGGCAACGACGAAGGAGCTCATGCACCCATCCAGCGGGTCGAAGGGGCGGGATCGAGCCCGACCCTAGCGCACCCCCGATGAGCCGCCACGGACCGGATGTCCTTTTCCCTGCCTGCCGGGACCGTCACCCTGCGGGACCGTCGCTCGCAGGACAGGACGGTCCGGGGGACAAGGGAAGAGCCGCGACCGCTCAGGACGCGACGTCCCGGTCGTGGATCAGGAGGAGCGGCGACCGCTCAGAGCACCGCGCCATGGTCATGCCCCACATCCCGGCCGATCGTCCCGGCCCATCGACGAGAGACGCCGGCCGCTCAGTGGACGCGGCGCAGGACCCGGGCCAGGGCGGCCTCGACCTCGTCGGCCAGGCCAGGGGCGCAGGAGACGACCGGCCGTCCGCCGCCGCGGGCGAGCCGTACCGCGCCGCAGGAGCGGCACTCGACCTCGCCGAGGCGGCAGATCAGCGCGGCCGAGCCGCACGAGGAGCACGTGTCGAGATCGACGTCGTGGGTGCGCCGGCAGTCCGGGCAGACGAGCACCTGTGTCTCGTCGCGTACCCCGCGTGTCCACGGGCTGGCGCCGCGTACGGGGTCGGTCTGCCTGGCCCCGCAGGAGAAGCAGGGCATGATCGCCTCCGAGAGGTCGGACCGGCGGGCGCCTCGCGGGCGGCCACCGGATCACCGCTTAGGGAAGTTCGGCGAGCACCTTGAGGTACTCGGTGACGTCGCGAGCCTGCGGGATCGGGTTCACGACACGCCAGCGGACCACGCCCTCGCCGTCGATGACGAAGGTCCCGCGCTTCGCGAAGCCGTTCTCCTCGTCGAAGACACCGTATGCCCGGGCGGCCTGTCCATGTGGCCAGAAATCGGAGAGAAGCCGGAAGGTGTAGCCCTGCCGGTCCGCCCAGGCGCGCTGGGCGAAGATCGAGTCGACCGAGACGGTGGCCACCGTGACGTCACCGGGCAGGGCGGGCAGGAACTCGTCCCTGAGGGCGTCGAGCTCGCTGCCGCAGACGCCGCTGAACGCGAGGGGGTAGAAGATCAGCACGATCCTTCCACCCCGGTGGGCGGAGAGCCTGAACGGGGCGCCGTGCTGGTCGCGCAGTTCGAGGTCCGGAGCCTGGGCGCCCACCTCGATCACCATGGCGGGTCCTCTCTCGGACGTCGGCGGGATGACGGCACGCGTCATCATCCTGCCGTACGGCTCGCGCGAGCCGTACGGCAGGGCGGACCCTTAGCGGCGCGCCTTGGGCGTCGCCAGACGCGTCCCCGACCAATCGGGGGCGGCACTGATGCTGCTGGTCTGCGAGAGACCCGCAGTGGTGGCGTCTTCCCCGATGTCGCTCGGCTCCACGTGCCCGTCCCGGCCGGCCTTGGGAGTGAGCAGCCAGATCTGGCCTCCGTCGGTGAGGTTGGTCACCACGCTGCTCAGGGCGTCGAAAAGATCACCGTCACCGTCGCGCCACCAGAGCAGCACGACGTCGACGACGTCCTCGAAGTCTTCGTCGACCAGTTCGTTGCCGGTCAGCTCCTCGATGGAGTCGCGCAGATCGTCGTCGGCGTCCTCATCCCATCCGACCTCCTGCACCACCTGACCCGGCTTGAGGCCGAGCCGTTCGGCCAGGCCGCGTTCGCCTTGCGCCTGACCCGCGGTCGCGCTCACGTTTGTCCCTCCTGCTTGGATGGCCCCGCATTCACACGGTGCTCAGAGTGCTTCGGCACAGTCCACACGCTGTGACCCTCAGTCGTCAACGGTCGCCACGGCAACGACTGGGCTACGTATGAATCAGTCCGACAAAAATGACAAACGGACCTGGCGTTCCGGGTTGTCGACGTTGAGGTCCACCACCGCGATGGACTGCCAGGTTCCCAGCGCGAGCCGTCCCGACAGCACGGGGACGGTGGCGTACGGCGGAATGAGGGCCGGCATGACATGCGACCGTCCATGCCCCCTGGATCCGTGCGCATGCCTGTATCTGTCGTCGGCCGGGAGCAGGACCCCCAGGGCCGCGAGCAGATCGTCGTCGCTGCCGGAGCCCAGCTCCAGCACGGCGACGCCGGCGGTCGCGTGGGGCACGAAGACGTTCAGCAGCCCGTCGCCCCCACATGACCGGACGAAGCTCTCGCACTCGGAGGTGATGTCGTGCACCCGTTCCCGGGAACCCGTTACCACCTCGATCGTCTGAGATCTCACATACCGATCCTACGATCCATCCTGAGCTGCGGTGACGGCCGAGGCCCGCTCCGGCCGCGCCGGGCCCCTCGTCCGGTGCGTGCCCGCCCGGACGGATCGCCCCACACAGGGACGTACCACCCCGCTCTCGCCCCCTACCGACCCCGGAAAGCGGTCCGGGCGGGCATCGCGGGCGTAGGTCGTTCGTTACATATATAAGGAAGGAACGAGACGGTGGACCGGCCCCGGCGAAGGCCGCCGGAGGGTCCCGGGAGGCGGGAGGGCAGGTGACCCGCGCCACCGTACGGGCCGCCGGGGCCGTCCCGCCGGGCCCGGTGCGGGGAGATCGAGCGGGGCCGGACGGATTCCCGGGAGATGAACCTGTAAAAAAGGGGGAACCACCATGTAACCTTTGGTGGCAATTCGTCCTACCATCGGTGGTCTAGGCCACTTTCCTACCTCTGCCAGCAGTGATCTCCTGGTTACCGGGAAGTAGAGATGCACTTTCCGGGGTAAGCGACCAGGATGGAAGACGACCCACACCAGACAAAAGTCCATCCTCGGAAGGCGAGACCCAGTGGCTTCCGGACGCCAGCGTTTCTCGATCATCAGTGACGGCCTACCCAGCCAGCTTCCTGATGTCGATCCCAGTGAGACCCAGGAGTGGCTCGAGTCGCTCGACAACGTCATCAGGACGGAAGGCCGCACTCGCGCCCGTTACCTGATGCTCCGGCTGCTGGAACGGGCCCGTGAGCACCAGGTCGGCGTGCCCGGCCTGCGCAGCACCGACTACATCAACACCATCCCGCCGGAGCGCGAGCCCTGGTTCCCCGGGGACGAGTACGTCGAGCGCCGGATCCGCGCCTACACGCGCTGGAACGCGGCCGTCATGGTGACCCGGGCCAACGCCCGCACCAACGTGGGCGGCCACATCGCCACCTACGCCTCGGCGGCCTCGCTCTACGAGGTGGGCTTCAACCACTTCTTCCGCGGCAAGGACCACGGCGAGTCCGGGGACCAGGTCTTCTTCCAGGGTCACGCGGCGCCGGGCATCTACGCCCGCGCCTTCCTGGAGGGCCGACTCAACGAGGGTCAGCTCGACGCCTTCCGCCAGGAGCTCTCGCACGGGTTCAAGGGCCTGCCCTCCTACCCGCACCCGCGCCTGATGCCCGACTTCTGGGAGTTCCCCACGGTCTCCATGGGCCTCGGCCCGATCGGGGCGATCTACCAGGCCCGGTTCAACCGCTACCTGCTGAACCGGAAGATCAAGGACACCAGCCGCAGCCACGTCTGGTGCTACCTCGGCGACGGCGAGATGGACGAGCCCGAGTCGCTCGGCGCGATCGGCGTGGCCGCCCGCGAGGAGCTCGACAACCTCACCTTCGTGATCAACTGCAACCTGCAGCGCCTGGACGGGCCGGTGCGGGGCAACGGAAAGATCATCCAGGAGCTGGAGTCGTACTTCCGGGGCGCCGGCTGGAACGTCATCAAGGTCGTCTGGGGCCGCGACTGGGACCCGCTGCTCGCGGCCGACGTCGACGGCGTGCTGGTCAACAAGATGAACACGGTCCCCGACGGGCAGTTCCAGACCTACTCGGTCGAGGACGGCGCGTACATCCGGGAGAACTTCTTCGGCGACGACCCGCGCCTGCGCAAGATGGTCGAGCACCTGTCCGACGAGGAGATCCGCAAGCTCTCGCGCGGCGGCCACGACTACCGCAAGGTGTACGCGGCCTACAAGGCGGCCCGTGAGCACGTCGGCCAGCCGACGGTCATCCTCGCCCAGACCATCAAGGGCTGGACGCTGGGCAAGGACTTCGAGGCGCGCAACGCGACGCACCAGATGAAGAAGATGTCCAAGGCCGACCTGAAGGAGTTCCGCGACCGGCTCTACCTGCCGATCCCCGACTCCGCGCTCGAGGCCGACCTGCCGCCCTACTTCCACCCGGGCGAGAACGACCCCGAGATCCAGTACATGAAGGAGCGCCGCGCCGCGCTGGGCGGCTTCCTGCCCAAGCGGGTGGTACGCGCCAAGCCGGTCACGCTGCCCGGCGACGCCGCGTACGCGCAGCTGAAGAAGGGCTCGGGCAAGCAGAACGTCGCCACCACGATGGCGTTCGTCCGCCTGCTCAAGGACCTCATGCGGGACAAGGAGATCGGCCACCGGTTCGTGCCGATCATCCCGGACGAGGCGCGCACCTTCGGCCTCGACGCGATCTTCCCGACGGCGAAGATCTACTCGCCGCACGGGCAGACCTACGACGCGGTCGACCGTGAGCTGCTGCTGTCGTACAAGGAGTCGACCGAGGGTCAGATCCTGCACGAGGGCATCAGCGAGGCCGGGTCGATGGCCTCGGCGATCGCGGTGGGCTCGTCGTACGCCACGCACGGCGAGCAGATGATCCCGATCTACATCTTCTACTCGATGTTCGGCTGGCAGCGCACCGGCGACCAGATGTGGCAGATGGCCGACCAGATGGGCCGGGGCTTCCTGCTCGGCGCCACGGCCGGCCGTACCACCCTGAACGGGGAGGGCCTGCAGCACGAGGACGGCCACACCCCGCTGATCGCCTCGACGAACCCGGCGGCGGTCTCCTACGACCCCTCCTGGGGCTTCGAGGTGGCCCACATCGTCAAGGACGGCCTGCGGAGGATGTACGGCGAGGAGCCGGAGAACGTCTTCTACTACATGACCGTCTACAACGAGCCCTACCTGCAGCCCGCCGAGCCCCAGGGCCTGGACGTGCAGGGGCTGCTCAGGGGGCTCTACCGGTTCGCCGCGGCCCCGGCCGTGACCGGTTCGGCGCCCAGGGCCAACATCCTGGCCTCCGGTGTGGCCGGGCCGTGGGCCATGGAGGCCCAGCGGATGCTGGCCGAGGACTGGGGTGTGGCGGCCGAGGTGTGGTCGGCCACCTCCTGGACGGAGCTGCGCCGCGACGCGCTCGCCGCCGAGGAGCACAACCTGCTCAACCCCGACGCCGAGAAGCGGGTGCCGTACGTCACCCAGGCGCTCTCGGCGGCCCAGGGGCCGTTCGTGGGCGTCAGCGACTACATGCGGGCGGTCCAGGACCAGATCGCCCAGTGGGTGCCCGGTGACTGGAGCTCGCTCGGCACCGACGGGTTCGGCCTGTCCGACACCCGGTCGGCGCTGCGCCGCCACTTCCACGTGGACGCCGCGTCGATCACGCTGGCCGTGCTCACCCAGCTCGTCGGGCGCGGCGAGCTCGACCCGGAGGTGCTGGGCGACGCCATCGCCATGTACCACCTGAAGAACGGCGTGACCGAGGCCGGGGGCGCCGAGAGCAACGACACCCAGTCCATGGGAGTGTGATCCTGTCCGGGCGGGTTCCCTTTTCCAGGGGGCCCGCCCGGTTAGGGTGGAATCGCTTCCCCCGGCAGACGACTCCAGGGGAGCTGTTCCATGGCAAGAATCCTCAGGGCGGCCGTGACGATCGCCGTCCTGTCCACCGCGCTCGCCGCCTGCAGCGGTGAGGGGGGCGGGAACGGAGCGGCCCCGGCCGGTTCGGGACCGGCCGTCGGCCCGGCCTCGTCCAGCCCCTCGGCTCCCGCCACCCCCGTGCCCGCGGGCGCGATCACCTGGGGACCGTGCACCGACGTCAAGCGGCCCGGCGAGCAGATCCCGGCCAAGCCCGACCCCGCCCAGGAGTGCGGCAACCTCAGGGTCCCGCTCGACTACGCCGCCCCGGCCGGCGAGGCCATCGACATCGCGGTCATCCGGATCAAGGCCCAGGGGCCGGGGGCGCGGATCGGCTCGCTGGTCTTCAACTTCGGCGGCCCCGGCGCCTCGGGCGTCGACACCCTGGCCCAGGCCGCCAAGGCCTTCACCGACCTGAACAAGCGCTACGACCTGGTCAGCTTCGACCCGCGCGGGGTGGACCGCAGCTCCGGCGTCAGGTGCGGCGACAGGGCGGTGATGGACGAGTACACCTCGATGGACACGCTGCCCGCCACCGCCGCCGAGCGGGCCGAGATCCAGCGGGTCACCGGGAGGTTCACCGCGGCCTGCGGGCGGACCTCGGGCCGGGTGCTCCCGCACGTCGGGACCGTGAACGCCGCCGCCGACATGGACCGCCTCCGGGCGGCCCTGGGCGAGCGGGAACTGCACTACTTCGGCATCTCCTACGGGACGCAGCTCGGCGCGGTGTACGCGACCAGGTTCCCGCGCAACGTGGGCCGGTTCGTGCTGGACGCCCCGCTGGACCCGCGGGTGTCCATGGCCGAGCGCTCCAGGGTCCAGACGCAGGGGTTCCAGCACGCCTACGAGTCCTTCCTCAGGGACTGCGTGAAGCGGCCCGGCGAGTGCGAGATCGGCGCGGACGTGACCGTCGCCGGCAAGAACGTCACCGCGCTGATGGACGAGCTGAACGACAGGCCCCTCAAGGTCGGCGACCGGCAGCTGACGCAGGGGCTGGCGGGCGTCGGCATCGCCGCGGCGCTGTACTCGGAGATGACCTGGCCGCTGCTGGACCAGGCGCTGGGCGAGGCGATCAAGGGCGACGGGCGGATCCTGCTGGTGATGGCCGACAGCTACAACGGCCGCCTGCCGGACGGGAAGTACACCACCCTGATGAGCAGTTTCCCGGCGATCAGCTGCGTGGACACCGCCGAACGGCCGAGCCCGGATCAGCTGGCCGCGATCGAGGCCGAGACGATGAAGATCTCCCCGCTCTTCGGTGGCGCCGGCATGGGACTGATCTGCTCGATGTGGCCGGTCCCCGGCAGTGACGCGGCCAGGCGGGTCGACGCCTCGGGCTCGGCGCCGATCCTGGTGATCGGCGGCACCGGCGACCCCGCCACCCCGTACGAGTGGGCGCCCAAGCTCACGGCCGAGCTGCGCACCGGCGTGCTGGTGACCTACAAGGGCGAGGGGCACGGCGCCTACCTGTCGGGCGACTCGTGCGTCAAGAAGGTCACCGAGGACTACCTGATCGGCGGGAAGGTCCCGGCGAAGGGCGTCACCTGCGTCGGTTCGTGAGCCCCTGCCGTCCCCCCGCGGGGCGGCGCCACGGCCGGGACGTGCCTTCGCGCACGTCCCGGTCGCGGGGCCGCGGGGTCCCCCGGTGCCTAGCAGGTCTCCAGGCGGGGCCGCGCGGTCTCGAAGCGGAAGCCGACCCTGCCCAGGTGTTTCCTGAGCAGGCGCTCCATGCTCTCGTCCGCGTACATGGCGGTGATGACCTCGTTGATCCTGCGGCAGGCCACCGGGTCGCCGCGCCTCATCGCCACGCCGTACCGCTCGGTGGTGAGCCTGAGGCCGGCGATCTGGAGCCTGATGCCGTGCAGGCGGGTCCCGAAGCCGGCGATCAGCAGGTCGTCCCCGGTCATGGCGTCGGCGCTGCCGTCGGCCACCTGGGACGCGCACTGCACGGGGTCGTCGGCCCGGACGTCGACGAAGGCGACGCCCCGTTCGCGGATCAGCGATCCGGTGGTCTGGCCCCGCGTCAGGCAGATCCTCCTGCCCCGCAGCTCCCCCAGCTTGTCGATCTTCGAGCTGGCCCGGACCAGCACGTCGCGGTGGGCGACGTAGTACGGCCCGGCGAAGGCGACCCGGCCGGGGTCGGCGTTCTCGATGGAGAAGTTGGAGATCACGAGATCGACCCTGCCCTTCTCGATCGCGTCCTCCCTGGGCATCGAGCCCAGCCGCACCAGCCTCAGGCCGCCGTCCGGCACGCCCAGACCCGTGGCCACGCGTCCGGCCACGTCGATCTCGAAGCCCCGGGGCGGGTCACCCAGCGAGATCCCGGGCAGGCCGTCGCGGTAGCCCACCCGGAGCGTGCCGGTGGTCCTGATCCGGTCGAGCAGGCGCGAGGAAGGGGTGGCCCGTACCGGGGTCTGCTGCGGGGGCGTCTGCGCCAGGGTCCGGGTGGGCGTGGCCTCCGCGGTGAGCAGGCCGGAGCGGGCGGCCAGGAAGGCGCCCGCCACCCCGAGGACCGCGAGGCCCCCGGCGACGCCGGTGATCACGGTACGGCGCCGTCGTGTCCCCGCCGCACCCGCCGCGCCGGCCGTGCCCGCCCGTTCCCCGGGTCCCGTCAGGTCGACCGTGGCGTTCTGCGCCCCCTCGGCCAGTTCCTCCTGCGACGCCTCCCCCTCGCCGGGCGGATGGCCGAGCAGGCGACGCAGCAGGGCGTCGGAGGCGGGCCGCAGGCGCTGCTCCTTGCTCAGGCAGGCCGCGACGATCTCGCGCAGCCCTTCGGGCAGGCCGCTCAGGTCGGCCTCGTGGTTGATGACCCGGTTGAGGGTCGCCACGATCGTCTCGCTCCCGAAGGGGGCCTTGCCGGTGGCGGTGAAGGCGATGGTCGAACCCCAGGCGAACACGTCGGCGGGGAAGCCCACCCGCTCTCCGGCGATCTGCTCGGGCGCCATGTAGGCGGGGGTGCCGACCGCGCGGGTGGTGATCGTGCCGCTCTCGTCGATGATCTTCGCGATGCCGAAGTCGACGACCCTGGGACCGTCACCGGCGAGCAGGACGTTGTCGGGCTTGAAGTCGCGGTGCGCGATGCCGGCGTGGTGGATCGCGGCCAGCGCGGTGGCGGTGCCGACGGCCAGTCGTTCGAGCGCCTCCCCCGACAGCGGCCCGTCGCGCTCGACGACCTCGCGCAGCGAGGGGCCCTCGATCAGCTCGCTGGCGATGTAGGGGGTCTCGCCGTCGAGGTCGGCGTCGAGCACCCTGGCGGTGCAGAAGGGCGCCACCCTGCGGGCCGCCGCCAGCTCCCGGGCGAAACGGGACCGCGCGTGCTCCTGCCCGGTGAAGCGCACGTGCAGCAGCTTGACGGCGGCACGCTCACCGCCGTCGGACTCCCCCAGGTAGACGACCCCCTGGCCGCCCTCCCCCAGCCTGCCCTTGAGCGAGTACTCCCCCAGCCGCGGCGGATCCCCCGGCCGCAACGGTCTGATCTCCGGCACCGCGGACCCCTCGTTCAGCGCGCTTTGCCAGAACATTACACATCCGGCCGATCGTCCAGGAGCGGCGTCGGCGTGCGGGGGCGGGCGCCGGGGCCCGGGGGAAGCGGGGGATCAGCGCACGGCCGCCGTCGCGAGCCCGGCGGTGCGGGCGAGGTGGGCGGCGGAGCGGGAGACGAGGTCGAGGGCCCCGGGCAGGCCGGCGTACAGCAGGCGGCCGGCGCGCTTCACGACGCGGCCCGCGACGATCACGGTGTCCACGTCGCCGGGGCCCGCTGCGGTCACCACCGCGCCGATCGGGTCGTGGACCGGCGCGAGGCTCAGGGAGCCGGTCCGCAGGATCACCAGGTCGGCCTGCGAGCCCGGCCGCAGCGATCCGATCCGGTCCGCCATGCCGAGGGCCTCGGCGCCGCCGAGCGTGGCCATCCTCAGCATGTCGGCGGCCGACGGCGAGCCGCCGCGCAGGCGCTCGGCGGCGAACGCGGCCCGCATCACGGTGAACATGTCGCCCGGCGCGTCGGTCACCGTGTCGACGCCCAGCCCGACCGGGACACCGGCGTCGCGGAACCTGCCGGACTCCGGGTATCCGTGTCCCATCTGCGCCTCCACGACCGGGGTGACCGAGGCGGTGGCGCCGCTGCCGGCCAGGAGTCCCATCGCCTCGTCGGAGAAACCGTTGCCGTGCACGACCATGACGTCGGGCCCGAGCAGGGCCTCGGCGTGCAGCCGCTCGACCGCGCCGGTCCCGGTCGCGTGCAGGCTGATCGGCAGGCCCAGCTCGCGGGCCAGTTCCCAGTCGGCCCGCGCGGCGCCGACGGAGCCGTAGACGGGTCCCCACGCGGCCAGGGCGGGGGTGATCAGGTCCGTGCCGGCGGTGAGCGCGGCGACCCGGCGTACCTCGTCCTCGCGGCGCGCGCCGTCGGCGGGCGCGGGGTGCGCGTAGCCGAACACGGCGCGGATCCCGGCCTCGCGCAGGGCGTCGAGGGCGGCGTCGGTGTGGGCCGGGGTGAGCTGGACGTGCGACCAGTCGTACAGCGTGGTGACGCCCGCGTCGAGCGCCTCCAGGGCGCCCCACAGGTTCGCCGCGTGGACGTCCTCGGGGCGGAACGCGGGGGCGAGCCTGCCCAGCACGAGGTCGAGATAGCCGCCGAGCGTGACGTCGGCCGCGACCGAGCGCAGCGCGCTCTGCCACACGTGCCGGTGGGTGTCGACGAAACCGGGCAGCAGGATCCCGCCGGCCGCGTCGACGACCTCGGCGCCCCCGGTGACCTTCGCGGCGAGGTCGCGCCCGACCGCGGCGATCACCCCCTCCTCCACCAGTACGTCGGCCCCCTCCAGGACGCGCGGCCGCGGTTCGGTGTCGATCACGGTCGCGCCGGTGACGATCATTCGCACGACAATCTCTCCGTTCAGAAAGCAACTAGAAAAGCTTTTAGGAAAGCTATCAGCACGAGGAGGTACCCTCAACCCCATGGGCACACGGGAGGCGGCGCGGCGTGACCGCGTCGACGAGATGATGGACGGCTGGCGGGCGGAGCTGCCCGAGGCCGCCACCGTGCAGCTGGAGATCGTCAAGCGCGCCGGCCGGCTGAAGTCCCTGGTCGAGGAGGTCACCCAGGCCGTGCTCGGCGGGTACGGCCTGACGTACGCCGAGTTCGACGTGCTGGCCACGCTGCGCCGGGCCGGGGCCCCCTACCGGCTGAAGCCCAGCAGGCTCGCCTCGCGCTCCTCCCTCACCACCGGGGGGACGAGCAACATCCTGCAGCGGCTCACCGCGGCCGGGCTGGTCGAGCGCGAGCCCGACCCCGACGACGGCCGGAGCTCGTGGGTGCGGCTGACGCCCCAGGGCGTGCGGCGGGCCGAGGAGCTGGCCCTGGCCACCGGCGAGGCGCACGCCGACCTGCTGGCCGGGGTCCCGGACGAGACCGCGCGGGCCCTGGCCGACCTGCTGCGCGAGGTGCTCCTCGCCCTGGGGGACCGGCCCGGCCCCGCCCGCCGCGCCTGATCCGGCCGCCCGTCACGCGGCACGCGGCCGGGACCGCACGACGCGCGACCGCCCGTGTCCCGCGCCGTCACGGGGAGCGTCCGCACGATGCGCGACCGGCCGCGCCACACCGTCCGGAAGAGGTCCCGCACGATGCGCGAGGGCTGCGCCACGCCGTCACGGAGAAGGTCCCGCACGATGCGCGACCGCCGTGCCGCGCGCCGTCACGGGGGATACGTACCATCAAAGATGGATAGCGCTGTTGAACAGACAAAACCCCATCGGTAGCCTATGGCGACACATCTCATTGGAGCTCGATGTCCGGACCACCGAAACACCCCTTGGCGGCAGGAGGCAATCCTCCGCCCAGACCACCCGCCAAGTCCTCCAAGGGCATGGCCTCCAAGGTGATCACCCTGACCGGGATCGGCGTCGTCTCGCTGCTGCTGATCGGCTACTGCTCGGCGCAGGACGACTACGAGGAGGTCGGCGCCGAGTGCGTCGACATGAACAGCCGCCTGCCCGACGGCACGTACGCGGTCGTGGACGAGGACTACTGCGACGACAATCGCACCTACTACGGGTCGCGGGGCGCCTACGGCTGGTACTACGGCGGCATCAGGAGCGGCGTGCGCATCCGGCAGGGCACCACCGTCCGCCCGTCGGACGTCAGGATCACCTCCCCCAAGGGCACCGTCATCCAGCGCGGCGGCTTCGGCGGCCGTAGCTCGGGCGGGAGCTGAGTCCGCGCGGTGAGCGGCAGATGAGACGCGAGACCTCGCTCCCCCGCGACGGCTGGGAGAGCATCATCGAGAGCCAGGGCCTGGCCTACCATCGCTCGGCCCACCCCGAGGGCCTGGACCGTCCCTACTGGGACGAGTCCGTCCAGTACGTCTTCTCCATGGACGAGGTCCTGGACCTGGAGAACCAGGTCGAGGAACTGCACCGGATGTGCCTGCACGCCGTGGAGCACGTCGTCGCCAAGGGCCGTTACGCCGACTTCGCGCTCCCGGAGTGGGTGGGGCCGGAGATCGCGGCCTCCTGGGAGCGCAACGACCCGCACCTGTTCGGCCGGTTCGACCTGCGCTACGACGGGACCGGTCCGGCCAAGCTGCTGGAGTACAACGCCGACACCCCCACCAGCCTGCTGGAGAGCTCGGTCGTGCAGTGGTTCTGGCTGCGCGACCGCTACCCCGACGACGACCAGTGGAACTCCGTCCACGAGCGTCTCATCGCCCGGTGGCAGCAGATCGCGGCCGGCCTGCCCACCGGGCCGGCGCACTTCGCCTGGACCAACATGGACACCTCCGGCGAGGAGGCGATGACGCTGGCCTACCTTCAGGAGACCGCCGACCAGGCCGGGCTGGCCACCGTCGCGGTCGCCATGGAGGACATCGGCTGGGACGGTCTCAACCTGCGCTTCGTCGACATGGAGCGCAGGGTGATCCGCACCCTGTGCAAGCTGTACCCGTGGGAGTGGGCGATCGCTGACCCGTTCGGCATGCAGGCGGTGCGCCAGCAGGTCTCGATGACCTGGATCGAGCCGCTGTGGAAGATGCTGCTGTCGAACAAGGCGCTGCTCGCGGTGCTCTGGGAGCTGTACCCGGGGCACCCGAACCTGCTGCCCGCCTACCTCGACGGTCCCCGCGGCATGTCCTCGTACATCTCCAAGCCGTTGCTGGGCCGGGAGGGCGCGAACATGCGGATCGTCACCCCCGCCGAGCACCTGGAGACCCGGGGCGGCTACGGCGCCGAGGGTCACGTCCACCAGGAGTTCCAGGCACTTCCCGTCTTCGACGGGTGGCGCCCGGTACTCGGCGCCTGGGTCGTCCATGACGAGGCCGCGGGTCTCGGCATCCGCGAGACCTCGGGGTTCATCACCGACGACACGTCGTCATTCGTCCCGCACCGCATCGAGCTCTGAGTTCCGAAAAGAGATAACGACACATGAGTCCCACTGTCGCGCTGATCCTGACGTCTCCGTCCCCCGCCGGCGCCGAGACGCTCTCGCTCGCCGAGAACCTCGGGCGCGGCGCGCTCGCGATCGCCGCCTACGCCGTCCTGGGGGTGATCCTGCTGGTCATCGGCTTCTACGTGATCGACCTGGCCATCCCGGGCAAGCTCAGCCACCTGATCAAGGATGCCCGCAACCCCAACGCCACCCTGCTCACCAGCTCGGGACTGGCCGCGGTCGGCCTGATCGTCGCGGCCTCCATCTGGTCCTCCGGCGGGGCCCTGCACGAGGGCCTGCTCGCCACCGCGGTCTTCGGCCTGCTCGGCATCGCCATGCAGACGATCGGGATGATCGTCTTCGACAAGGTCGCGGGCATCTCCGTACGGCAGCTGGTCTCCGAGCCGGAACTGCAGCCCGGCGCCCGCCTGCTGGCGGTCACCCACCTGGCCATCGGGCTGATCACCGCCGTCGCGGTCGTCTGAGCCCGGCACCGCGAGCCCGGCCCGTGCCGTTCCCGCCGCACGCGGGGACGGCGGCCGGCCTGCGGGGACCGCGACGGCGCAGCGGCCTACAACGGGGAGGGCCGCGCGTTGTCCGGAACCACGGCCGACGCATCCCGCTCGACCTGGCACCCTTGGTGACGTGAGGGAGCGGAGCAGGCAGGCGGCGGAGCGGATGGCACGGCGGGCGGCGGGACACGGTGACGCCGCGGCCGCGGAGAGCGGCAGGGATCCCGAGTCCGACCGGGTCCGGCAGGACACCACGCGGCGGCTGGAGCGGGCCATGGGCACGCTCGGCACGGCCGCCATGTCCCGGATGGACGACCGGCTGATGTGGTTCCGCGCCCTGTCGGCCGAGGACCGCTCCTGGGTCGGGCTCGTCGCCCAGGCCGGGATCGCCGCGTTCGTGGAGTGGTTCCAGCACGCCGGCGAGGGCCGCCCCACCCCCAGCATCGAGTTCTTCGGCACCGCGCCCCGGGAGCTGAAGCGGTCCATCTCGCTGCAGCAGACCGTCGACATCGTGCGGATCGTGGTCGAGGTGGTCGAGGCGCAGTCCGGGGAGCTGGCCGCGCCCGGCGGGGAGGACCAGCTCCAGCAGGCGATGCTCCGCTACACCCGCGACGTCGCGTTCGCCGCCGCGCAGGTGTACGCCAGGGAGGCCGAGGCGCGGGGGGCCTGGGACGCCCGGCTGGAGGCCCTGATCGTGGACGCCCTGGTCAGGGGGGAGGTCGACGACGGCCTGCACTCCTGGGCCGCGGCGCTCGGCTGGACCTCCGCGCCCGTCGTGGTGCTGGCCGGCCAGACCCCCGGCGACGACCCGCAGGCGGTGATCGACGCGCTGCGCGAGCGGGGCCGCAGGTCGGGGCTGGACATGCTGGCCGGCGTGCAGGGCGACCGGCTGATCGTGATCGTCGGCGGGGCGGACAGCGTCGCCGCGGCGGCCAGGCACGTGGTGCCGCGCTTCGGCCCCGGCCCGATCGTGATCGGTCCCGAGGTGGCCGACCTGCACTCGGCCGCCAGGTCGGCGCGGGCCGCGATGGCCGGGCTGCGGGCCGCGGCCGGGTGGCCGGACGCGCCCCGGCCGGTGCACGCCGAGGACCTGCTGGCCGAGCGGGCCATCGACGGCGACGGCGACGCCAGGGCACAGCTGATCGAGAACGTCTACCTGCCGCTGATCGGCACGCCGCTGCTGGACACCCTGGCCACCTACCTGGAGCAGGGCACGTCCCTGGAGGCGACGGCCCGGCTGCTGTTCGTCCATCCGAACACGGTGCGCTACCGTCTGCGTAAGATCACTGAATTGACCGGGTACCAGCCGACCGAGGGACGCTCCGCCTTCACCCTCCAGGTCGGGCTCATCCTGGGACGGCTGTCCGAAACGACCGTGATCTAGTGGTGTTTAGTTAATCTCCGAGAAAGTCCCGTTGTAGATCCCCTACAAGAAAGTGGGGACAAACTTCGTCCGGATCCCCATCCGGGTAGTGGACTCCTACAGGGCAGGCTGGATTTCGTGCTCGTCATCGTCGCTCCGGGCCAAGGCGCCCAGACCCCAGGATTCCTCGGTCCATGGCTCGAACTCCCGGGGCTGGCCGACCGGCTGACCGCCTGGTCCGATCTGATCGGCCTTGACCTCGTCGCCTACGGGACCACCGCGGACGCGGACGAGATCCGTGACACCGCCGTCGCCCAGCCACTCCTCGTGGCCGCCGGGCTAGCCGTCGCCGAGGTCCTCGGCGCCTCGCCCGACATCGTCGCCGGGCACAGCGTGGGCGAGTTCACCGCCGCCGCGCTGGCCGGGGTGCTCACCCCCGAGCAGGCCCTCGTCCTGGTCCGCGAACGCGGCCGGGCCATGGCCAAGGCCGCGTCCGTCACCGAGACCGGCATGTCCGCCGTGCTGGGCGGGGTCGAGGAGGAGGTGCTCGCGGCCATCGCCGCGGCAGGCCTCACCGCCGCCAACGTCAACGGCGCCGGGCAGATCGTGGCCGGAGGCACGCTGGAGCAGCTGGCCGCGTTCAAGGCCGGGCCGCCCGCCCGGGCCCGGGTCATCCCGCTCGCGGTCGCCGGGGCCTTCCACACCGAGCACATGGCCTCCGCGGTCGACCGGCTGCGCGAGGCCGCCGCCGACCTGGACCCCGCCGACCCGGTCGTGACGCTGCTGTCCAACCGCGACGGCGAGGCGGTCCCCAGCGGCGCGGAGTTCCTGGCGCGCCTGGTCGCCCAGGTCGCCAGCCCGGTGCGCTGGGACGCCTGCATGGCCGGCATGGCGAACCGCGGCGTCACCACCATGATCGAACTCGTCCCCGGCGGCACGCTGACCGGACTGGCCAAGCGTGCTCTGCGCGGGGTGACGGCCGTCGCCCTGAAGACCCCCGACGATCTGGAGGCCGCGCGAGCCGCCCTGGGATCGAATGAGGAGCGGTGATCGACGCATGAAGATCTCCCAGAGCGTGCCGGGCGCGAGGATCCTGGCGTTCGGTCACTACCAGCCCTCCCAGGTGGTCACCAACGACGACCTGTCGGCCACCATGGCGACCGACGACGCCTGGATCCAGAGCCGGGTCGGCATCAAGGAGCGCCGGATCGCCCCGGACGGGGAGTCCGAGATCGACCTGGCCGTGCAGGCCGGAGGCAAGGCCCTGGCCAACAGCGGCCTGTCGGCGGACGACATCGACCTGGTGATCGTCGCCACCTGCACCCTGGAGACGCAGATCCCCAACGCCGCCGGCCGGGTCGCCACCCGGCTGGGCATCGACTCCCCCGGCGCGTTCGACGTCAACACCGCCTGCTCGGGCTTCTGCTACGCCCTCGCGGTCGCCAACGACGCGATCCGCGCGGGCTCGGCCACCCACGTGCTCGTGGTCGGCACCGAGAAGCTCTCGCAGTGGATCGACTGGACCGACCGGGCCACCGCGGTGATCTTCGCCGACGGCGCGGGCGCGGCGGTCGTCGGCCCCTCCGACACCCCGGGGATCGGCCCGGTGGTCTGGGGCAGCGCCGGCGACAAGTACGACGCGATCATCATCAAGGACCGGGACTCCTTCCTGCACCAGGAGGGCCAGACCGTGTTCCGCTGGGCGACCACCGCGCTGCACCCGGTGGCCAGGGAGATCTGCGACCGCGCCGGGGTCGACCCGGCCGACCTGGCCGCGTTCGTGCCGCACCAGGCCAACCTGCGCATCATCGAGACCATCGCCCGCAAGCTCGGCGCCGACAACGCCGTCATCGCCAAGGACATCGTGCTGGCCGGGAACACCTCGGCCGCCTCGATCCCGCTGGCCCTGTCCAGGATGATCGAGCGCGGCGAGGTCCCCTCGGGCGGCCTCGCCCTGCTGCTGGGCTTCGGCGCGGGCCTGACCTACGCGGGCCAGATCATCGAGATCCCCTAGAGCTTCCGCACGGCTCCGCCGTACGGGAAACCAGAAGACGACGAATCAAGGAGAACACCAGACATGGCTCTGACCGAGCAGGAGATCCTCGCCGGCATCGGCAAGATCGTCAACGAGATCACCGGGATCCCGGCCACCGAGGTCACCCCGGAGAAGAGCTTCGTCGACGACCTCGACATCGACTCGCTCTCCATGGTGGAGATCGCCGTCGCCGCCCAGGACGAGTTCGGCGTCGAGATCCCCGACGACCAGCTCAAGCACCTCAAGACCGTCAAGGACGTCATCAACTTCATCCAGAACTGAGACGTCCCGGCATTCCTCTCAGACCAGCGATACACAAGGAGCGCAGACCGTGAGTACAGACCAGGTACGTGTCGTCGTCACCGGGCTCGGCGCGACCACGCCCCTCGGTGGAGACGTCGCCTCGACCTGGTCGGCGCTCCTCGCCGGTCGGTCCGGGGTTCGCACCATCACCGAGGACTGGGTCGACTCCGTCCCGGTGAAGTTCGCCGCCTTCGCGGCCGTCGACCCGACCGAGGTGCTGCCCCGGCCCGAGTCGCGGCGGCTGGACCGGGCCGAGCAGTTCGCGCTGGTCGCGGCCCGCGAGGCCTGGGCACACGCCGCGATCGAGAAGGTCGACCCCGAGCGGCTCGGCGTCGTCGTGGGCAGCGGCATCGGGGGCATCACCACGATCCTCGCCGCCTACGACGTCTTCAAGGAGAAGGGCTGGCAGCGGCTCTCGCCGTACACCGTGCCCATGCTGATGCCGAACGGCGCGGCGGGCTGGATCGGCATCGAGGTCGGCGCCCGCGCCGGCGTCCACGCCACCGTCAGCGCCTGCGCCACCGGCGCCGAGTCGATCGGGTACGCCATCGAGATGATCCGCTCGGGCCGGGCCGACGTGGTCGTGGCGGGCGGCACCGAGGCGGCCATCCACCCGCTGAACATCGGCTCCTTCGCGGCCATGCGCGCCATGTCCACCCGCAACGACGAGCCCGAGCGCGCCTCCCGGCCGTGGGACAAGGGCCGTGACGGCTTCGTCCTGGGCGAGGGGGCGGGCATCGTCGTGCTGGAGTCCGAGGAGCACGCCCGCGCCCGCGGCGCCACGATCTACGGGGTCGCCGCCGGGGTCGGGTACTCGGCCGACGCCCACCACATCGCGCAGCCCGAGCCGAGCGGCGCCGGGGTCATGCTGGCCATGCGCCGTGCCCTGGAGAACTCCGGTCTCACCGGGGCCGACATCAAGCACGTGAACGCGCACGCCACCTCCACCCCCGCGGGCGACGTGGTGGAGACGATCGCGATCAAGGAGGTCATCGGGGACCACCCCCTGGTCAGTGGCACCAAGTCGATGACCGGGCACCTGCTCGGCGGCGCCGGCGGCATCGAGTCCGTCTTCACCGTCCTGGCGCTGCACGAGCGGCGCGCGCCTGGAACGATCAACCTGGACGACCTGGACGACGGCGTCGAGGTCGACATCGTGCGCGGCGAGCCGCGCGCTCTGCCCGGCGGCCAGATCGCCGCGATCAACAACTCCTTCGGGTTCGGCGGGCACGACGTCGCCGTGGCCTTCACCAGCGTCTGACGGGGAGCTCCGACCTCTCCTCCTCCGCGGCGCGAGCCGGGCGGTCCCGGCCCTTGCGGGCCGTCGCCCGGCTCCCGTCGCCCGGGACCCTCGCCGCGGTCACGACGGCGGGGGCGGGAAGGCGGCCCCGGCAACGGCCTATACGGCCTGCACGGGCCTCACGGTCTGCACAGGTCCCGCGGTCTGCGCGGGCCCCAGGGCTCGTACGGGCTTCACGGCCTGCACGGGTCCCGCGGTCTGCACGGGCCTCACCGTCTGCACGGGTCCCGCGGCTCGTACGGGCCGCACGGCCTGCACGGGCCTCGCGTGCCACCGGCCCGGCGCGGGGCCCTGCGGCCCGGCTGCGGCCGGCCGGAACCCCACCACCATCGTGCGGCGGCGCGCCGCGCTTCCCGCCCAGGACCGACGTCCGGGATCTCCATGCTGGAGGTAAGTGATGACCGTGCTCGACGACGGGGTGGTGAGCGAGGACGCCGAGCGGCGGCCCGCCGATCCCCGCGATCCCCAGGTGCGCCTGTCGGCCCTGCTCGACGAGGGGTCGGTGCGGCTGATCTCACCGGTCGACCGGAGCGGCATCCTGGCCGCGACGGGCCGGGTGGAGGGGGTGCCGGTCGTCGCGTTCGTCAGCGACCCCCGCGTCCAGGGCGGCGCGATGGGCAGCGAGGGGTGTGAGCACATCGAGCACGCCTACGACGTCGCGGTCCGCGAGCGGGTCCCGATCATCGGCGTGTGGCACTCCGGTGGCGCCCGCCTGGCCGAGGGCGTCGAGTCGCTGCACGCGGTCGGCCGCGTCTTCGCCGCGATGACCCGCGCCTCCGGGGTGGTCCCGCAGCTGTCGGTGGTCGTCGGCCCGGCCGCCGGTGGCGCCGCGTACGGGCCCGCGCTGACCGACATCGTGATCCTGGCCGACGAGGGCCGCATCTTCGTCACCGGCCCCGACGTGGTCCGCAGCGTCACCGGCGAGCAGATCGACATGGCCGCCCTGGGCGGGCCCGAGCCGCACGGCAGGCGCAGCGGCGTCGTGCACGTCGTCACCAAGACCGAGGCCGACGCCTACCTGCAGGCCCGGCGCCTGGCCGTGCTGCTGGGCCACCAGGGCCGGGTACGGGACGAGGTCGAGGAGGTCGACTTCTCGGGGCTGCTGCCGGAGAACGTGCGCCGCGCCTACGACGTGAAGCCGCTGGTGACGGGCCTGCTCGACGAGCCGGGTGTGGAACTGCACGCCCGTTGGGCGCCCAACGTCGTCACCACGCTGGGCCGGCTGGGAGGCCGGACGGTGGGCGTGGTGGCCAACAACCCGCTGCGGCTGGGCGGCTGCCTCGACTCCACCTCGGCGGAGAAGGCCGCACGGTTCGTCCGGATGTGCGATGCCTTCGGGGTGCCGCTGGTCGTCCTGGTGGACGTGCCCGGCTACCTGCCGGGAGTCGGGCAGGAGCACGACGGCGTGGTGCGGCGCGGCGCCAAGCTGCTGCACGCCTTCGCCGAGGCGTCGGTGCCCAGGATCACGCTGGTGACCCGGAAGGCCTACGGCGGCGCCTACATCGCGATGAACTCCCGGTCGCTGGGCGCGACCAGGGTGTTCGGCTGGCCGACGACCCAGATCGCGGTGATGGGCGCGGTCGCCGCCGTGCGCGTCCTCAAGCGCCGCGAGCTGGCCGCCGCCCCCGAACACGAGCGCGCCGACCTGGAGACCAGGCTCGCCGAGGAGCACGAGATCCAGGCCGGGGGCCTGAAGCGGGCGCTGGAGCTCGGGGTGATCGACGAGGTCATCACCCCCGACCGGACCCGCGGCGCCATCGCCAGGGTGCTGGCCCAGGCGACCCCCGCGCGGGGCGCCCACGGCAACATCCCCCTCTGAGCCGCCCGGACCAGAAGGACCCGGATCGACCGGGACGATTCACATGCTCGACGAGCCCTCGCCGGCCTGACCGGCGGGGGCTCGCCCGTTTCGCACCGAAGCCACAGGACGGTCCGCCCGGAGCCGGGGAGGCGGCCTGTCGGCGAACGCCCTTCCGCCAGGCGCGATGGGAGCGACAGGGGACGGTCAGACGGCGGCGTGCAGCCAGCGCACCGGGGCGCCCTCCCCGGCGTACCGGAAGGACTCCAGCTCGGCGTCCCACTGCTTGCCCAGCATGCGGTCCAGCTCCTCCTCCAGCACCACCCGGCCCTGGCGGGCCATCAACATGGCCGAGCGCAGCCGGTCCTCGGGGATCAGGATGTCCCCGGAGGCGCCGATCACCGCCGTGAAGGCTCCCAGCGAGGGGGTGTAGGCGTGCCGGGACCCGTCGGCACCCGGTGAGGCGTCCTCGGTGACCTCGAAACGTATGCGCTGCCAGCCCATCAGCGACGAGGTGATGGCCGCCGCGGTCCCCACACGGGCCTCCCACTCGGCCTGCGCGCGCACGTGACCGGGCGCGGCGGGCTGTGGAGTCCAGGTCAGGTCTACGGGTACGCCAAGAACGCCTGCGACCGCCCATTCGATATGCGGGCACAGCGCAGGCTGAGTCGAGTGGACGTACAGCACGCCACGAGCAGACACCGGACCTCCCGTTTCGGTACGAGGTGCGCCTTCCCCAACGGCCTCGTTCCAGGATGATCACAAGTGACTGAAGGAGAGACTACCGTCGGTCGCGACCTCGCACCAGAGGGGGGTCATACCGAGATGTTGCGGCGTGGGCACTTGACCGTGACTTTCCCGGGAATGAAGAGAACCCCGCCACTCGGCGATCGTTTCCGGAGGACCAGATGGATACCGGCATCGAACGGGTCGAACCCATCCCCGGTTCGCCCGCTCTGATCAGGAAGGGCCAGCTGCTGACCGACGCCTCGGGCCTGGAGGCCACCGCCCGCTGGGCCGAGGCCGTCACCGAGACCGGCGGGGTCTACCGGGTGCGGCTCTCCCGGGGCGTGGACGTCTGCGACCTGGTGGCGTCGGTACGGGCGCGAGGTGTGCGGGCCTCCCCCAACCACATCGTGACGGGCCAGCCCCTCTACTTCGGCGGACCGGCCTCACGCCCCTTTCCCCGCGCCGCCCTCCCGGCGCCCGGACCCGCCCCGGACGGGCCGGGGACGGGCTCCGTGACCGTGGCCCTGCCCGACACCGGCCTGACCGAGCACCCCTGGTGGGAACGGAGCCCGTGGTTCCTGGGACGCGGGCGGGAGACCGACGAGGTGACCGACGGTGACGGCGACGGCCTGCCGGACCCGCAGGCCGGGCACGGCACGTTCATCGCCGGGCTGATCCTGCGGTCGGCCCCGGGGGCGCGCCTGCGGCCGATCCGGATGCTGGACGGCCACGGCATCGGCGACGAGGCCGGGCTGCTGCACGTCCTGGGCCGGCTCAGGGCCGACCCGCCCGGCGTGCTCAACCTCTCCTTCGGTACGCACACCTTCGACGACGGCCCCTCCCCGCTGGTGGAGGCCGCACTGGAGGACCTGGCCGGCAGCCCGGCCGGCACGGTCACGGTGGCGTGCGCGGGCAACACCGCCTCCGACCGCCCCTTCTGGCCGGCCGCCTCACCCGGGGTGATCGCCGTCGCGGCGCTGGACGCGACCGGGCAGGCCAGGGCGCCGTTCTCCGGCCACGGCCCCTGGGTGGACGCCTGTACTCCGGGAGAGTGGCTGTCGAGCGCCTTCCTGGACCACCCGCCCTTCGACGGCTACGCCCGCTGGAGCGGGACCTCCTTCGCCACCGCCCTGGTGAGCGGGGCGATCGCCGCGGCGGCCGTGGAACGCTCCCCCCGGCAGGCCGCCGAGCACCTGCTGGAGGGCACGGCGTGCCGGCGGATTCCGGATTCCGGTGTGGTCGTGCCCATGCCCGGCTAAAGTCTCACCCGAAGTCATCACTCGAACACTATGCGTGTTCTACGTGACCCTGGAGACGCCGGTGAGGGACCAGCACGCGACCGACGACGTCCTGGCGGGCGGCCAGGAGGCCTGGGACGCCCTGGTCACCCGGTTCAGCGGTCCCCTCTGGTCGGCCGTGCGCGCCTACGACCTGGGCCCGGCCGACGCCGCCGACGCGGTCCAGGGCACCTGGCTGAGGTTGCTGGAGAGCCTGCACACCATCCGTGACCCGGACCGCCTCGGGTACTGGCTGCTGACCACGGCCAAGCGCGAGGCGTCCCTGCTGAGCCGCAGGCACCGGGCCGAACGGCCGGTGGCCGAGCATCCGGACGACGGGCTCCCGCTCACCGCGCCGGACGGCACCGCCCACGCCGACCCGGCGCTGGCCGTGCTCACCGCCGACGAGGGCCGCCGCCTGTGGCAGGCCGTCGACGAGATGCACGAGCCGTGCCGTTCGCTGTTCCGGCTGATGGCCTCGGCCCCCGACGCGGGCGTCCACCAGCTGGCCGGGCGCCTGGGCATGCCCGCCGGCAGCTACGGCCCCACCCGGGGCCGCTGCCTGAACCGTCTGCGCACCATGCTCACCGCCCGGGAGGCGACACCGTGACGCGGCATCCCACGCCGATCGACGACGAGTCCCTGATCGCCGCCCTGCGCCTGGCCTCGGGCAGCGATCCGGTGCCCGAGCGGGTGACGGCCGCGGCCCGCGCGACCTTCGGCCTGCGGCTGCCCGGCGCCGCGACGGCCCGCCCGGCCGTCACGCCCGCGCCGCGCGGGGTGCGGTCCGCCGAGCGTCCGCGGCTGCTGAGGTTCACCGCGGCCGGGCTCACCGTGGAGCTGGAGGTCGGCTCCCTGGACGGCCTGGTCGATCTGGCGGGCCAGATCTCCCCCTGCCCCGAACAGGGCGCTCTGGTGGAGATCCGCACACTGCACCTGACCGAGTCGCGTACGCCGTCCCCGGCGGGCCGGTTCGCGGTCACCGGCCTGCCGCCGGGCTGGTTCAGCGTGGTCTGCCACCTGCCCGGCCGCGCACCGGTGGTCACCAGCTGGACCCGGATCCGCCCGTAGGTGGGCCCCGACGAGACGCCCGCCGCGGCCGATCAGCGGACGGCCGTCGCAGGGCACATGGCCGGTCACCACAGGCCCGCGCCGGGGCGCAGGGCCGATCACGAGACCCGCGCCGCCGACCGCGTGGCCGACGGTGAGGCGCTCGCCGCGGCCGAGCGCGCGGTCGACCTCTCGGGCAGCGACCCGGCCGGCGCGCTCGCCCTCGCCCATGCCGTGCTCGCCTCGCTTCCGGACCTCTGCCCGGGTCGCCCGGGAACGGCCGGCCCGGACGAGCCGGGCAGGCCGGCCGGGCCGGACGGATCGGACGATCCGGACGGGCCCGGAACGCGGGTCGGGGGCTGCCCGCACTGCGAGGCCGAGGCGGTGGCGCACCGGGCGCTCGCCGTGGCCGCGCGCGAGCTGGGTGACCTGCCGTTCGCCGAGGAACGGCTGCGCCGGGCCGTACGGGTGGCCCTGGCGGCGGGCCTGACGCACCGGGCGGCCCAGGCCCGGCTCTCACTGGTCCACGTCCGCACCGAACTGGGCCACCCGGAGCAGGCGCTGGCCGTCGCCGCCGATGCCGAGCCCGGCCTGACCGGTGCCGAGCTGGGCAAGCTCGGGGTGCACCGCGCGGTGGCGCTGGCGCGGCTCGGCCGCTACCGGGAGGCCGTCGCCCACTGCGACCGGGCCGTGGCCGTCCTCGGCGACGACGTCAGGTTCCTGGCCGGCGCGATGCTCAACCGCGGGCTCGCCCGCGTGTTCCTCCGTGAGTTCGCCGCCGCCGAGGCCGACCTGAGCCGGTGCGCGGAACTGGCGCGGGACGCGGGCCTGGAGCACCTGCTCGCCCTCGCCGAGGGCAACCTGCCGTTCCTGGCCGCGCGGCGCGGCGACCTGCCGGCCGCGTTCACCGCCTACCGGCGCGCCGAGGCCCTGCTGCTCGGCTACCCGGAGCGGCTCGCGACGGTCCGCTGCGACCTGGCCGAGGCGCTGGTCGCCGCCCACCTGCCCGGCGAGGCGCGGGTGCTGCTGGAGGCGGCCGTCCCCGAGCTGGTCGCGGCCGGTGCCGGGGTGGCCCTGGCGGAGGCCCGGTTGCTGCTCGCCAGGGTGGAGCTGCGCACCGGCGATCCGCGCGGGGCCGCCGAGAGCGCCGGGGCCGCCGCCCGCGAGCTGTCCGCGCAGGGCCGGACGGTCCTGGTGCCGCTCGCCACCGAGATCGCACTGCGGGCCCGGCTCGCCCTGGGCCCGCCCTCGCCGGACCTGCCCGGGGAGATGCTCCGCTGCGCGGACGAGCTGGGCTCCGCGGGGCACGACGACGCCTCGGCGGCGCTCAGGCTCACCGCGGCGGAGGTCTCGCTGCGGCTGGGCGACCGGACGGCCGCCGAGGAGCGGCTGGCGCCACTGGCCCGCGCGGGCCACGGGGTGGTCGCCCACCAGGCGACGGCGCTGCGCCACGCCCTGGCGGGTGACCGGCGGGGGGCGTTCGCCGCGGTGCTGGCCGGTCTGGCCGAGGTGGGGGCGGACACCAGGGCACTGGAGGACCCGATGCTGCGCGCGCACGCGGTCAGGGCCGGTGAGCCGCTGGCCGCGTTCGGGCTTGAGCTGGCCCTGCGGACCGGCCACGCCCGCGCGGTCCTGGCCTGGGCCGAGCGGTGGCGGGCGGTCACCGGCGGCTCCGGCCGGCCGCTCGCACCGGGCCTGGCCGCGCTGCGGGCGGGGCTGGGACGGACGTCGCTGGTGGAGTTCGTCCGCCACCGGGGCGAGCTCGTCGCCGTCGCGGTCACCCGGGACCGGCTGGCGCTGCGCCGCCTCGGGCCGTTCGCGGCCGTCGCCGAGGCCACCGTCCGCCTCCGCTACGGGCTGCGCAGGACGCACCTGCGCGACGGCCGGGCCGTACTCTCCGGTACGGAGGGGGCCGACGCCGCCGAGCTGGAGCGCCTGCTGCTGCGGCCGCTGCGCGACCTGCTCGGCGACCGGCCGCTGGTGGTCGTCCCGACCGGGCCCCTGCACACCCTGCCCTGGCCGCTGCTGCCGTCGAACGCCGGCCGGCCGGTGACCGTGGCGGCCAGCGCCGCCGCCTGGCTCACCGCGCGCGGCGAGTCAGGCACGGGTGACGGGCGGAAAGAACACGGCGAGCGGGGCACGGGTGAAGGGCGGAAAGAATGCGGGGAGCCGGGCACGGAGAACGGGCGGGACGGGCCCGGGGAGGCGGGCGGAGGAGACGGGCGGCACGGGCGCGTCGTGGCGGTGGCCGGTCCCGGTCTGCGGTGCGCCGGGGCCGAGGCCGCCATGGTCGGCGACCGCCATCCGGGGACGGAACGGGTGGCGGCGCGCCGGGCGGACGTGCTGGCCGCGCTGGAGCGGGCGGACGTGGCGCACCTGGCCGCGCACGGGATGTTCTCCCCCCGCGGGCCGCTGCTGTCGAGCATCGACCTCGACGACGGCCCGCTGATGGCGTACGACCTGCTGCGGTTGCGCACCCCGCCCGCCCTGGTGGTGCTGTCGGCCTGCGACGCGGGGATGGCCCACGCGCCGGCCGACGGGGCGCCGCTGGGGCTGGCCGGCACGTTCCTGTCGCTGGGGTCGCGGTGCGTGGTCGCCAGCCTGGTGCCGGTCCGCGACACCGAGACGCTGACGCTGATGACGGCCTTCCACACCGCGCTGGCCGCCGGTGACCCGCCCGCGCGGGCGCTGGCCGTGGCGAGCGCGACGTCGGGCGTGGCGGGCTTCGTCTGCTTCGGGTACGGGGATCAGCCGGTGGCGACCGGCCGCGCCGGGTCGGTCACCCAGTCCGACCACGACCCCACGTAGAGCGCGGCCGGCACGCCGGCCACCTCCAGGGCCAGCACCTGGTGCGCCGCGGTCACGCCGGAGCCGCAGTAGGCGCCCACCTCCACGCCGGGCACGACGCCCAGGGTGTTGAACCGTTCCCGCAGGAAGGCGGGCCGGTGGAAACGACCCGAGGGCTCGACGTTCCCGGCGGTGGGGGCGCTGACCGCGTCCGGGATGTGCCCGGCGACCGGGTCGATCGGCTCGACCTCGCCGCGGTACCGTTCGGCGGCGCGGGCGTCCAGCAGGACCCCGTCCGCGGCGAGCCGGGCGGCCTGGCCGGCGTCGAGCACCGGCATGCCGCCGGGCCGGGCCTCGAAGTCGCCGGGCTCGGGGACGGGCTCCTCGGTGGAGAGCGGCGATCCCGCGGCGACCCAGGCGCGCAGGCCGCCGTCGAGGACGCGGACGTCGGGGTGGCCGAAGTGGCGCAGCGTCCACCAGGCGCGGGCCGCGGCGGTGGAGTCGGCCTCGTCGTAGACGACGACGGGACGGGAGCCGGACACGCCGAGCCGCCGCATCGCCTGCTGGAAGGAGGCGGCCGAGGGCAGCGGGTGGCGGCCCCCGGGCGTCCCGGTCTCCAGCACGGGCGGACCGGCGAGGTCGGTCTCCAGGTCGCAGAAGACCGCGCCGGGGACGTGCCCGGCGCGGTAGTCGTCGACGCCGGCGGCACCGGGCGCGCCGCCGAGCCTCCAGCGCACGTCCAGGACGGTCGCGCCGGACAGGCCGGCCAGCTCCGCGGCGGTGATCAGCGGGCTCATCGGGTGCTCACCTCCAGGAGGGGGACGTGCTGTTCGGCGGGGGTCAGCGAGCCGTGGCAGCCGACGAAGGCCGCCTCCTTCGGCTCGGTCGCCGTGGAGACGATGGCGCAGTCCGTGTACGGGACGGCCAGCACGTCACCGATCCTGGGCAGCCACTCGGGGCGGATCCTCGGGCCGAACCAGCCCGAGTCGACCGCCTCGGTCCGGGAGGCCACCCACGCCTTCCCGGCGAGGGTCTCACGCCAGGCGTCCAGGACCGCCGGGGACGCGCCGGGGGCGGTGTAGACGTGGCGGGCCCTGGCCTCACCGCCGAGCAGGGCGACGCCCTCGCGGAGCGCGGGCAGGGCGTCGACGTCGATCCGCTCGTCGATGTTGACCATGCCGTGGTCGGCGGTGACGTACATCGCCGAGCCGGGCGGGAGCGTCTCGGCGAGCCGCTCGGCCATCCGGTCCACCAGGGCGAGCTGGTCGAGCCATTCCGCGGAGCCCCAGCCGGTCAGGTGGCCGATGGAGTCGAGGTCGCCGTAGTAGACCGTGACGTGGGCGCGGGGCTCGGCCAGCGCGCGGCGTACCCCGGCGATCCGCTCGTCGACCTCGTCGGCCCCGGTGAAGCGGACCCCTCGGTAGACCGCCCGGTTCAGGCCGGTGGTCTCGAACTTGGCCGGGCCGACGTAGCCGACCGAGACGCCCGCCGCGGCGGCGCGCTGGTAGACCGTCGGGGCCGGCTGCCACTCGCCGGGATCGATCGGAGGGCCAGGGGCGGTCCAGCGCAGGCAGTTGAACAGGTGACCGGTTCCGGGAACGGCCAGCTGGCAGCCGAGCATGCCGTGCTCGCCCGGCGCCAGGCCGGTGCCGAGGCTGCTCAGGCTGGTCACGGTCGTGGCGGGAAAGCCCGCGGTGAGCGTCCTGCCCGCCCGCGACGACAGGAAAGGCGCGACCTGCGGGTGAGCGCGGAGCAGCTCGGCGCCCATGCCGTCCACCAGGAAGAGCAGGACCCGCTCGGCCGGGGCGAGCTCCAGCGGGTTGTCGTCGTCCATCCCGACCACGGCGAGCAGCGAGCGGGACAGGTCCGCGAGCGAGGCCGTCCCGTACGCCGGGATGAGCGGGTTCACGAGGCGGTACGGGCCGTGGCCTCCGACAGTGCCTTGGCGAACGCCAGCACGTGGGAGACGGCCTCTGGTCCGTCGGCCGCCTCGCTCACCCGCAGGGAGAGGTCGTCGGCCGTGATGGCGCCGGTGTATCCGTGATCGGCCTCGCAGTTGTCGTCGCCGCAGGTCGCCGGCTCCAGGTCGACGTGGGAGATGGCCCCCCAGCCGATGGTCAGCGTGACCTCGGTGGGCGGCACGCCCGGCACGTAGGAGGCGGGGTCGGGGACGACCCGGGTGACCGCGACCGACTGGATCCGGCTGAGGCGTACCGCTTCGGTGGTGGTGGAGGCGTGGGACGCCGACACCCCCTCCACGGGCGGGTGCTCGTCGGTGTGGCAGACGAGCAGCCGGGTGGGTGAGAGCACCAGCACGGTGACGTGCCTTCGCACCTCCATGGCCGGGTCGAAGGTGGCCTCGTGGTGCACGACGTAGGCGTCCACCTGCTCCTTGCCGAGCGCGGACTCGACCGCGTCGGTGACCAGGTCGGGATAGTAGCCACTGCGGTCGATGGCGTCGCGCAGGCCGGCGGACGGGAGTCGGGTTTCCCTCATGGGTCCATCCTGCCCTGTCCGGGGCGGCGCTTTCACCGGGAGCGGGTGACCTTCACCGGGTGGTGCAAATCGTGATCCGGCCCGGCGGGCCTCCCCGGGGCCGTGGAGATCCCCGTCCGAAGGGGGCCGGTGCCGCCGTGGCCCGTCCCTGCCGTGACTTTTCCATCCGGCCGGTTTGACGTGATCTTTTAACGGTTACCGGGAGCGGTGGCGGCCCCGCGTGCCGTCCCGGGCCCGACGACGGCCGGTCCGTCGCGTTCGCCCCGCTTCATCCGCGGAACGCCTGTCCCCCCGGTGGGAGAGATGCCTCTGGCCGCCCCCCGAGGTGACGGTGTCCCCCGAACCAGAGGACGAGAGATGACCGATGACCGTCCGGGTCCGCGCCACCGCTCCGGAAGCACGCCCGGGAGCATGTCCGGGAGTACGTCCGGGACGACACCGCGAGGCGGCCTCACGTGTCCCGTGCGCCTCTCGCGTCCCGGTGGCGCCACGGGTCCCGCCGGGTCCGCGCGTCCTGGCGGGGCGCCGTGGCTCACGGGGGCCCTGCGGCTGGCCGGGCTGGTGCTCGCCGCGACGGGCGTGGCGGGCGTGGTGGGTATGGCCGCAGGGGTGAGCCCGGCGATGGCGATGGGCACGACGGGAGCGACGGGCGTCGTGGCGGGGACGGCGGACGCGACGGACGTGACGGGCGCGGTCGGGGTGGCGGGCGCCGTGTCCCCCGTCTCCTGGGAGGGCCTCTCCGGGGACCTGGTCCTGACCACCGTTCACGACGGCCCGTTCGAGGCGGGCGGCACCGGGGTCTTCTCCGTCGACGTCACGGCGGGACGCCTCTCCCCGGGCATCACCCGCCCGACCGGGGTCACCTACCACTTCCCGGAGGGCCTGACCCCGGTGCGGGCGCGGGGCACGGGCTGGACCTGCCGCATCACGGACCGGCGCCTGGGCTGCGGCACGACCGGCCGGGCCGGTCCGGGGTTCCAGCTTCCCCGGATCACGGTCGAGGTGGCCGTGGCACCGGACGCCTCGGGCACGCTGACCGCCACCGGCAGGGCCGTCCAGAGCGGGCCGCCCCCGGGGACCGGCCTCACCCCCGCGTCCGGCGCCTTCTCCGGCACCTTGTCCGGCGGCGCGTTCGGCGGCCCGGCCGTCGCCGTGTCCGCAGGCCCGGCCGGCACCGTGTCCGGCACGGTGGCCTGCAGCGTCCAGGTCCTGCCCGCCGGGACGTCGTGACGCGGTCCCGGCGGACGGGTCAGCCCAGCCTGCGGGGACCGTCGTCGGGACGCGGGCCCCGGTGGCTGCGGAGCACGGCGCGGGCGCCCAGCACGATCACCTCGCCCTCCCCCACCAGCACCGGGTCCAGGGTCAGCCGCGCCACCTCCGGAAGGTCGTCCGCCAGCCGCCCGAGGCGGATCAGCAGCTCCTCCAGCGCCTCCACCGCGACGGGCGGGTAGCCGTACTCGCCGAGCAGCAGGGGCGCGGCGCGCGGCGACCGCACGAGGGCCGCCGCGTCCTCGCGGGTCAGCGGGGCCAGCCGGTACGCCTCGTCGTGGAGCAGCCGGGCGGTGACCTCGCCAAGCCCGAAGGAGACCACCGCGCCGAAGGCGGGGTCCTCCATCACACCGGCCACGGTCGGTACCGCCGGCTGGGGCGCCATCCGCTGCACCGCGAGCACCGACTCCGGTTCGAGCTGGCGCGTCAGGTCGGCGTAGGCGTCGCGCACCCCGTCGGGACCGGCCAGCCCCAGGCGTACGGTCCCGGCGCGTTTGGCCGCCTCGGGGCCGGCGGCCTTCAGCACGACCGGCCAGCCGAGCCTCTCGGCGGCGTCGACGGCCTCTTGCGGCGACCCCACCGTCTGTGACGGCCAGACCTCCACCCCGTAGCAGGCCAGCAGCTCCGAGGCGTCGATCTCGGCCGGGGCCTCACCCAGCGCGGCGTGCACGAGCTCCCGGGCCGCGACGGTGTCGACGCCCTCGGGCTCCTCGAACACCCCCGCCGGTTGCTCCAGCCAGCGCGCGTGCCGCACCGCGTGGGCGAGCGCGCGCACCGCCTCCTCCGGCGCCGCGTACGAAGGGATCGAGCCCCGCTCGGGGACGGCGCCGACCCGCAGCCCCTCCAGCATGCCGATCTTGCCCTCGAACGTGGCCAGCACCGGCTTTCCGCAGCCGCGCGAGACCCGCAGCAGCTCGGCCGCGACCTGCGCGGCGTTGCCGGGGATGGGCGGCATGTAGATCGCGACCACCGCGTCCACCTCGGGAAGCACCGAGGCCAGGGCCTCGCCGAACTCCGCGGCGCAGCCCCGCGCGCCCAGGTTGACCGGCGGCAGCGGTTCCAGGCCCATCCGGACGCAGGCGTCGGCCGCCAGCAGCGCCATCGCGTCGGAGTTGCTGACCAGGCCGACCCTGGGCCCGGTGGGCAGCGGCTGGTAGGCCAGCAGCTGCGCCACGTCGAACTGCTGGATCAGGTCGTCGACCCTGATCACGCCGGCCTGCTCGAACAGGGCACTGAGCGCGGTGTCGGGCAGGCCGAGGACGGGGGCCGCGTGGCCGGAGGGGACGCCCTGGGTGGTGCCGCCGCTCTTGACGACGACGATCGGCTTGCGGCGCGAGATGCGCCGTGCCAGGCGCGCGAACTTGCGGGGGTTTCCCAGCGACTCCAGGTAGAGCAGGATCACGTCGGTGTTCGGGTCCTCCTCCCAGTACTGCAGCAGGTCGTTGCCGGACACGTCGGCCCGGTTGCCCGCGGAGACGAACGAGGAGATGCCCATGCCCCGCTGCGCCACCCGCTGCAGCAGCGCGGTGCCCAGGGCACCCGACTGGCTGAAGAAACCGACCCGGCCCCGCCCGGGGACGGTGGCGGCCAGGGTGGCGTTCAGCCGTACGGCAGGATCGGTGTTGGCGATGCCCAGGCAGTTGGGGCCGACGACCCGCAGGCCGTAGGCGCGGGCGATGCGCACCAGCTCGTCCTGCCGGGCCCGTCCCTCCGGACCGGTCTCGCCGAACCCGGAGGAGACCACGATCAGCCCGCGCACGCCCTTCTCCGCGCACTCCTTGACCACGTCGATGACCCCGTCGGCGGGTACGGCGAGCACGGCGAGGTCCACCTCCCCGTCGATGGCCGTCACGCTCGGGTAGGCCCGTACCCCCGCCACGGCCCGTGCCTCGCGGTGCACGGGGTAGACCGGCCCGGTGAAGTCGGCGCCGAGCAGGTTGCGCAGCACGGTCTGGCCGACGCCGCCCGGCTCGCGCCCGGCTCCCACGACGGCAACCGAGCCCGGTGAGAGCAGCCGCTCGATCGAGCGGGACTCGGCGCGGTGCTCGCGGGAGGTGGTCACCTCCTGGGCGGTCTCGGTCGGGGTGAGGTCGAGGGTCATCCGGACCACGCCGTCGGCGAAGCGGCTCTGCGCGGTGTAGCCGGCCTGCTTGAGCACCCCCATCATCTTCTGGTTGGCGGGCAGCACGTCGGCGACGAAGCGGCCGATCCCGTGTTCCCTGGCGGTCGCGGCCAGGTGCTCCAGGAGCACCGAGGCGACCCCGCGGCCCTGGTGGGCGTCCTCGACGAGGAAGGCGACCTCGGCCTCGCCGGGTTCGATCCGGTCGTAGCGGATGACCGCCACCATCTCGGTGCCGATCGTGGCGATCAGCGCCACCCGGTCCACGTAGTCGACGTTGGTGAACCAGGTGATCTCCCGGTCCGACAACCGCGGCCGGGGGCCGAAGAAGCGGAAGTAGATCGACTCGTCGGACAGCCGGCCGTAGAAGGAACGCAACCGGTCGGCGTCGGCGGGCCGAATCGGGCGTACGTGGGCGGTGCCGCCGTCCGACAGGACGACGTCCGCCTCCCAGTGAGCGGGATACTGAGCAGCCTCCACAGTCCCGAGAGTAGACGTGCATCCCACGCATCGGACCGGCCGGGGGGATTCACGCAACGCTTGTGCATCGACTCTGGTCCGGTGTTCGGTCAAGGCCCCACACGCTGGCCGGAAGCTGTTAGGTTTTTGGCGGCCGGAGGCACGGCCAGCGGTACCGCTCAAGGCACGTATAGGGCATGTCGGCATCGAAGGCAGCAAGGTGGTGACATCATGACGCGGGTGGTCGTGGTGGGCGATCTCATGACCGACGCGGTCGCCCGGGCTCGCTACCCGCTGGCCAGGGCGAGTGACACACCGGCGATCGTCACCATGCACGGTGGCGGGTCGGGTGCCAACATCGCCTCCTGGCTCGCCGTCGAGGGCACCGAGGTCGCCTTCATCGGACGGCGCGGCGCCGACATCACGGGCCGCAACCGCGACATGGAGCTGATGGGGTACGGCGTCGACGCCCGTCTCGTGATGGATCCCGAGCGTCCCACCGGCACCTGCGTGGTGCTCGTCACCCACAAGGGCGAGCGCACCATGCTCTCCGACCCCGGCGCGAACGCGGCCCTGTCCCCCGAGGACCTGCCCCGCGACCTGTTCTCCCAGGGCGGTCACCTGCACCTGTCGGGCTACACCCTCATCAACGAGGGGTCGCGCGAGGCCGGTCTCGCGGCCCTGGAGCTGGCCCGCCGCGCGGGGATGTCCGTCTCGGTGGACTGCTCCTCGTCGGCGCCGCTGGAGCGCACCGGCGCCGAGCCGTTCCTGGAGTGGACGCAGAACGCCAAGCTGCTGTTCGCCAACGCCGACCAGGCCAAGGTCCTGACCGGCCGCGACGACCCGGCCGCCGCCGCCAAGGTGCTCACCGCGTGGTTCCCGCAGGTGGTCGTCAAGCTCAACGACGAGGGCGCCCTGTGGTTCGGCAACAACCGTCCCGACCCGGTCACGGCTCCGGCCGAGGCCGTCGAGCGCGTGGTCGACGGCACCGGCGCGGGCGACGCCTTCACCGCGGGCTTCCTGCCCGCCTGGCTCAGCGGCAAGCCCCCGGCCGAGGCGCTGGCCGACGGGTGCCACCTGGCCTCCCGGGCCATCTCGCACCTGGGCGCCCGTCCCCGCCTCTGAACCGGCTCCGAACGCCTCTGAACCGGCCCCGTCCGTCCCGTTCTGCCCGGCCGGCGCGGTCGCCGGGTCCCCGCGGCATGGGCGCCCCGTCCCGCGGGACGGGGGAGAGATGAGGCAGCCGGACGTCGCGAGGATCCCCAAGCCCTCCCTGCGGCCGGATCCATTCAATATCGTGGTCGGGTCACGTTCATCGCGACCCCTGGAGTGACGGCATGCCGGAGCCGCTCCCCCTGCGGCAGGGTGACCCCGAGCGGATCGGCGAGCATCGGCTGGCCGGCTTCCTCGGGGAGGGCGGCCAGGGCGTCGTCTACCTCGCGCTGACGCCCTCGGGAGAGCGCGTCGCCCTCAAGGTGCTGCACGCCAAGCTCGCCGACGACCCCGCGGCCCAGCGGCGCTTCCGGCGGGAGGCCGAGGCCACCCGCAGGGTCGCCCAGTTCTGCACCGCCCGCGTGCTGGAGGTCGACACCGTCGGCGCCCGGCCGTACATCCTGAGCGAGTACGTGGACGGCGAGTCGCTGCATCAGGCGGTGCTGCGGGACGGCCCGCGCGCGGAGCACGCGCTGCTCAGGCTGGCCGTCGCCACCGCCACCGCGCTGGTCGCGATCCACCGGGCCGGGATCGTGCACCGCGACCTCAAGCCGAGCAACGTCCTGCTGGGCCCCGACGGCCCGCGCGTCATCGACTTCGGCATCGCCAGGGCACTGGACGCCGGGCAGAGCGTGACCAGCGGCGTGATCGGCACACCGGCCTACATGGCACCCGAGCACTTCCACGGCCAGGACGTGGGCATGGCGGGCGACGTGTTCGCCTGGGCCGGGACCATGGTGTTCGCGGCGACCGGGCGGTCGCCGTTCGGCTCGGGCGACCTGCCGGTGGTGATGCACGCGATCCTGTCCGGCACCCCGGACCTGTCCGGTGTGCCGGAGTCGCTGCGTCCGCTGCTGCACGCCGCCTTCGCCAAGGACCCCCGGGAGCGCCCGACCTCCGGCGAGGTGCTGGACGCGCTGCTGAACCCGAGCGGCGCCCCCGTGCCCGGCCCAGTGCCCGGCTCGGTGCCCGGCTCGGTGCCCGCCCCGGTGTCCCGGCCCGGGGTCCGTGACGCCCCGCCGCCGTCGTCACCGTCCTCACCCGTGCCGTCGTCCCCGCCCTCGTCGTCCCCGTCGCCGTTCCCGTCATCCCCGTCGTCGCCGTCCTCCCCCGTGCCGTCGTCGCCGCCCTCGTCGTCCCCGTCGTTCCCTTCGTCGCCGGCGCCGTCATGGGCACCCGTGACCTCTCCCACCGGCGGGCTGAGGCGTCACCGTCGCGTCCTGACCGCGGGCGCGGCGGTCGTGACGGCGTGCGCGCTGGTCGTCGCGCTCTGGCCGAGGACCACCGGCGGCTCCGGCTCCGGGCCGCCTTCGGGGCAGGCCGTCGCGGGGGCCGCGCGGACCGGGCCCGACGCGGCCCTGACGTCCGTCGTCTCCCCCTCGGCGAAGCGGGGCGGGACCATCCGGATGGCGGCCTCGTTCACCCCCGACTCCCTGGACCCGGGCAACAGCTACTACGTCTCGCTGTGGAACGTCATGCGGCTCTACGGGCGGTCCCTGACGATGTACCGGCCCGCCCCCGGCCGCGTGGGCAGGGAGCCGGTGGGCGACCTGGCCGAGGGGCCGGGCGTCCCCGCCGACGACTCCCGGACGTGGACCTACCGGCTCCGCGAGGGCCTGAGGTACGAGGACGGGACACCGATCGTCTCGGCGGACGTCAAGCACGCGGTGCTCCGCACCCTGGACAGGGACGTCCTCGACGAGGGGCCGTACCACTTCAGGTCCCTGCTCGACCTGCCGGAGGGCTACCGCGGCCCCTACCGGTCGCCCGGCGCCGACACCTCCTCGGCGATCGAGACACCCGACGACCGGACGATCGTCTTCCACCTGCTCAGGCCGTACCCCACCTTCGACCACGTCGTCCAGAGCCCCCAGACCATGCCGGTCCCGCCCTCCAGGGACACCCGCGAGAAGTACGGGAGCCGGGTGCTCTCCTCGGGCCCGTACCGGTTCGGCACCCTTCGCGAGGGCAGGCGGCTCGTCCTGGTCCGCAACCCGCGCTGGTCGGCCGCGACCGATCCGCACCGCCGCGCGCTCCCCGACCGCTACGAGATCGACTTCGACCTGGACCAGGACACCATCGACAGCAGGCTCGTCTCCGAGGACGTGGACCTGGACCTCGCCGCCAGGGCCGAGGTGGGGCTGGCCGACCGGATCGCCACGCGGCCCGACCTGCGGGCACGCTCCGACGTGGCCACGGTGAACCAGCTCCGGTTCATCGCGCTCAACCCCGAGGTTCCCCCCTTCGACAACGTGTCGTGCCGCAGGGCGGTGTTCGCGGCGGCCGACCGGGTGTCGCTGCGCGACGCCTTCGGCACCGGGCTGCGCTCCGGCAGGATCGCCACCGGCCTGCTCGCCCCCGGCGTCTCCGGGTACCGGCCGCTGAACCTCTACCAGACCGGTGGCGGCGACCTGGAGAGCGCCCGGGCGCACCTGGCCGCGTGCGGCAGGCCCGGAGGCTTCACGGCCAGGATCACCTACCGGACGGACCGGGCGGGTGAGCCCGAGGCCGCCGACCGGCTCAGGCGGTCGCTGGAACGGGTCGGCATCCGGCTGACCCTGCGGGGATTCCCCGACGAGGACTACCTCGACGACCACGGCGGCAACCCGGCGGAGCTGAGGAGGGAGGCGATCGGCCTGGTGGTGAAGCGCTGGAACCCCGACTGGCCCGAGGGACGCGACTACCTGTCGTACATCGCGGACAGCCGCGAGATCGACGACGGGGGGTCGTTCAACGTGAGCGTGCGGCTGCCCGAGGTGGACCGCCTGCTGGACCGCGCCTACGTCGAGACCGACGCCGCCCGCCGCGAAGAGCTGTGGTCCCAGGTCGACCGGGCCGTGATGGAACAGGCCGTCGTCCTGCCCGTCCAGTGGGAGACGCACGTCCTGCTGCGCAGCGGCCGCCTGACCAACGTGCACGTCAGCGACATCTTCCAGGACTACGACTACCTGAACATGGGCGTCTCCTAGCCTCGGGGGCGGGACGCTAGCTGGTGACCGCCAGGGCCAGGGGCAGCACGGCCGGGGCCCCGGCGTGGCGGAGCATCGCGGCGCCCAGGGTCATCGTCCAGCCGGTGTCGACCAGGTCGTCGACGAGCAGGACGGGGCCGCCCGCCGAGGCGACGGCCGCGCCCAGCGCCGCGGGCATCGCCAGGGTGCCCCGGACCGCCTGGACGCGCTGGGCGCTGTTGAACTGCCGTCCGGGCGGGCCCGACCGGTAGCCGAGGTCTCCCAGGTAGGTCAGCCGTCCCACCTGCGCCAGCCGCTCGGCCAGGCTCCGCACGAGCAGCGGGCGGCTCGACGAGGGCACCGCGACCACGCCGACCGGGCGCGACTCCCACTGCCAGGAGGACAGCACCGTGACCACGGCCGCGAAGACGTCGTCGGGGACCGGCCCGTCCGGGACCCCCTCGGCGAGCAGGGCGCGCAGCCGGTTGCCCCAGCCGATGTCGGTGAGCCTGCCCAGCGCCCGGCCGGGTTCGGCGCCCAGCTCCGGCTTGATCCTGCCCTTGAGGTCGGTCAGGCCGGTCGGCCACTGCCTGCGGGCCTCGATCTCCACCCCGGGCCGCTGCAGCCGGTCGGCGGCGGCCCGTACGGCCTGCTCGTCGACCTCGGCGCTGCGGTGCGCGCCGGTGCAGTTGTCGCAGCGCCCGCACGGCGAGGCGGTGTCGTCGTCCAGGCGGCGGCGCAGGAACTCCTCGCGGCAGCCGGTGGTCTCGATGTACTCCAGCATGGCCCGCTGCTCGGCCTCACGCTCGGCCGCGACCCGGGCGTAACGCGGGGCGTCGTACCCCCAGGGTTCGCCGGTGGACTCCCAGCCGCCCTTGACCCGGCGGACCGCGCCGTCGACGTCGAGGACCTTCAGCATGGTCTCCAGGCGGCTCCGGCTGAGGTCCACCCGGTTCTCCAGGGCCGCGGTGGACATCACGCCGCCCTCCTCCAGCGCGGCCAGCACGGACCGGACGACCGGCTCGGGCGGGAAGGCCAGCGAGGCGAAGTAGGCCCAGATGTCGCGGTCCTCCGCGCCGGGCAGCAGAATCACCTCGGCCCGCTCGACCCCGCGGCCGGCGCGCCCGACCTGCTGGTAGTAGGCGACCGGGGACTGGGGGGCGCCGACGTGGACGACGAAGCCGAGGTCGGGCTTGTCGTAGCCCATGCCCAGGGCGGAGGTCGCGACCAGCGCCTTGATCTTGTTGTCGAGCAGCGCCTGCTCGGCGGCGAGCCGCTCGGCCTGCTCGGTCTGCCCGGAGTAGGCGATCACCTCGTGGCCCTGCTCGCGCAGGTAGGCGGCGATCTCCTGGGCGGCGGCCACGGTGAGCGTGTAGACGATGCCGGAGCCGGGCAGCTCGTGCAGGGTGCGGGCCAGCCAGGCCAGCCGCTGCTCGGCGCCGCGCAGGCGCACGACCCCCAGGTGCAGGCTGTCGCGCTCCAGCGCGCCGCGCAGCACGAGCGTCTCCTCGCCCATCTGCTCGGCGACGTCGCGGGTCACCCTGGCGTTGGCGGTGGCGGTGGTCGCCAGGATCGGCACGCCCTCGGTGAGCTCCTCGAACAGGGTGCGCAGCCGCCGGTAGTCGGGGCGGAAGTCGTGTCCCCAGTCGGAGATGCAGTGCGCCTCGTCGACCACGATCAGGCCCGCGCTCTCGGCCAGCTCGGGCAGCACATGGTCGCGGAAGTCGGGGTTGTTGAGCCGCTCGGGACTGACCAGCAGCACGTCCACCTCGCCCTCGGCGACCTGGGTGTAGACCTGCTCCCACTCCTCGGGGTTGGCCGAGTTGACCGTGACCGCGTTGATCCCGGCGCGTTCGGCGGCGGCGATCTGGTTGCGCATCAGGGCCAGCAGCGGCGACACGATCACGGTCGGGCCCTCGCCCAGCTCGCGCAGGAGCGCGGTCGCGATGAAGTAGACCGCCGACTTGCCCCAGCCGGTGCGCTGCACCACGAGGACCCGCCGACGATCCACGACCAGGGCCTTGATGGCCGCCCACTGGTCCTCGCGCAGCCGGGCGTGCTCCCCGGCGAGCGCCCGCAGCCGCTCCTCGGCCTCTTCGCGCAGCATCAGCTCTTCGCTCACCCGGTCATTGGTACCAGGTCCGACCGACTGTTTTCTCCTCGCGCCTGCGCGGCGGGGGTAGGGCGGGGCGGGCACGGGACCCGGCCGGTTCCGCGTCGTGGTTTGATGCATCCACCATGGACGTCACCACCCGCTACCTCGAGCAGACCTCGCCGTCGGACCTGCGGCCCGCGCGACCGCCGTCGATCGAGGTCGACGTGGTACGCGCCGAGTCGCCCTCCCCCGAGTTCGGCCGGTTCCTCTACACGGCCGTCGGCGGGGACTGGCACTGGACCGAGCGGCTGCCCTGGACCTGGGCGGAGTGGGCGCGCTGGCTGGAAGGCGTGGAGATCTGGGTGGCCCACCACCGCGGCTCCCCTGCGGGCTACGTCGAACTCGCCGCGCAGGACGACGCCACCGTCGAGATCAGCAGCTTCGGGCTGCTGCCGTGGGCGATCGGCAAGGGTCTCGGCGGGCACCTGCTGGCGGCCGGCACGGCCCGCGCCTGGGACCTGGCCGACCGGTGGCCGGGGCGGGAACCGACCCGCAGGGTGTGGCTGCACACCTGCTCGCTCGACGGCCCCGCGGCGCTCGCCAACTACCTCGCCCGCGGTTTCAGGCTCTACGACACGCGGGTGAACGTGCCCGGGGACGAGTACGAGGGCACCCCGCCGCCCGGCCCCTGGCCCGGGGCGGGGCCCCGCCCCGGCGTACCCGGGGACGCCGGGGTTCCCGGTGCTTTCGGTGCTTTCGGTGCTTCGGGCGTTCCCGGTGCCCCCAGCGTTGCCGGTGCTTCGGGTGGTCCCTGAGGTGCGCGGGAGCGGGCGGGACGAGGATGATCCGCGGCCTCGGAGCCCGCACCCACCCCCATGATCACGGTGATCCCCGAGGGATCCCGGGCCGCGCAAGACGGCGACGGCCCGCGCCACGGGCCGGACGGGGCCCGGAAGTGTCGGGCGGCGTGGGTATGGTATCGAGTCTCGGTACGATGTCCGGTCGCCCCCGTCGCCGGTCCTCCGCCGGACACTCCGGCCCGGTGTTCCCCGGGATCCGGCGCCAACGGTTCGCCCACGATGACAGAAGGAGGATGCGCCTCCCCCTCGGCCTGACCGCCGGGGCGCACGCGCAGGAAAACAGATGGCTCGACGGACGACCACACCCCCGACCGACGAGGGCTTCGAGGAGCGGATCGTCGACATCGACGTTTCCACCGAGATGCGCACCAGCTTCCTCGAATACGCATATTCGGTCATCTACCAGCGTGCGCTGCCCGATGCCAGGGACGGCCTCAAGCCGGTCCAGCGGCGCATCCTCTACTCCATGAGCGAGATGGGCCTGCGGCCCGACCGGGGGCACGTGAAGTCCTCGCGTGTCGTCGGCGACGTGATGGGCAAGCTCCACCCGCACGGCGACACCGCCATCTACGACGCGCTGGTCCGGATGGCCCAGCCGTTCTCGATGCGCCTGCCGCTCATCGACGGCCACGGCAACTTCGGCTCCCCGGACGACATGCCCGCCGCGATGCGCTACACCGAGGCCCGGCTGGCCTCGGCGGCCATGGCCATGGTGCAGTCGATCGACGAGGACACCGTCGACTTCAAGCCCAACTACGACGGCCAGGAGACCGAGCCCACGGTCATGCCGTCGGCCTTCCCCAACCTGCTGGTCAACGGGGCGACCGGCATCGCGGTCGGGATGGCCACCAACATGGCGCCGCACAACCTCGTCGAGGTGATCGCCGCCGCCCGGCACCTGATCAAGAAGCCGGAGGCGACGCTCGACGACCTGATGCGCTTCGTGCCCGGCCCCGACCTGCCCACCGGCGGCACGATCATCGGCCTGGACGGCGTCCGGGACGCGTACGCCAAGGGCCGGGGCACGTTCCGGATGCGCGCCAAGTGCTCCGTCGAGCAGGTCAGCGCCCGGCGCAAGGGCATCGTCGTCACCGAGCTGCCCTTCAACGTCGGCCCCGAGCGGGTGGTCACCAAGATCCGGGAGCTGGTCACCGCCAAGAAGCTCCAGGGCATCTCCGACCTCAAGGACCTCAGCGACCGCCACAAGGGCCTGAGCCTGGTCATCGAGATCAAGAACGGCTTCATCCCCGAGGCCGTGCTGGAGGAGCTCTACCGGCTCACGCCGATGGAGGAGACCTTCGGCATCAACAACGTCGCGCTGGTCGACGGCCAGCCGCGCACGCTGGGCCTGCGCGAGCTGCTGCAGGTCTACGTCGACCACCGCATCGACGTGGTCCGCCGCCGCTCGCTCTACCGCAGGCGCCGGCGTGAGGAGCGCCTGCACCTCGTCGAGGGCCTCATCGTGGCCCTGCTCAACATCGACGAGGTCATCCAGGTCATCCGCTCCTCCGACGACTCCGCCCAGGCCCGCGAGCGCCTGCGGGAGGTCTTCGATCTCTCCGAGATCCAGGCCAACTACATCCTGGACACCCCGCTGCGCCGGCTGACCCGCTACGACAAGCTGGAGCTGGACCGGGAGAGCCAGACGCTGCGCGACGAGATCGCCGAGCTGACCGCGATCCTGTCCTCCGACGACAGGCTGCGCAAGGTGGTCTCCGACGAGCTGGCCCAGGTCTCCAAGACCTACGGCACCCCCCGCCGCACGGTGCTGCTGGAGGCGTCGGGGATGGCCAGGAACGTCTCGGTCCCGCTGGAGGTGGCCGACGACCCGTGCCTGGTGCTGTTCTCCTCCACCGGCCTGCTGGCCCGCACGCACGACGCCTCCCCGCTGGCCGCCGACGGCGACCGCTCGGCCCACGACGTGCTGCTCTCCGCCGTGCGGAGCACGGTCAGGGGCGAGGTGGGGGTGGTCACCAACCAGGGGCGGATGATCCGGGTCCAGGTGGTCGACCTGCCCACCCTGCCCCGCTCGGACAACCCGCCCTCGCTGTCGGGCGGTCACCCGGTCGCGGAGTACGTCACCTTCAACCCCGGTGAGACGGTCGTCGGTCTCGGCTCGCTCGACCCCGACGGGCCCGGCCTGGCGCTGGGCACGGCCCAGGGCGTGGTGAAGAGGGTCGTGCCCGACTATCCGGCCAACCGCGACGACTTCGAGGTCATCGGCCTCAAGGAGGGTGACAGCGTGGTCGGGGCGGTGGAGCTGACCAGCGAGGAGGACGACCTGGTCTTCATCACCTCCGACGCCCAGCTGCTGCGTTATCCCGCCTCGGTCGTCCGGCCGCAGGGCCGCCCGGCGGGCGGCATGGCCGGAGTCCGGCTGGACGGCGGCGCCACGGTGATCTGGTTCGGAGCGGTCGACCCCACCCGCGAGTCACGGGTGGTGACGATCGCCGGTTCGTCGACCGCGCTGCCCGGCACCCAGGTCGGCGGCGCCAAGATCTCCGACTTCGCCGAGTACCCGGCCAAGGGCCGGGGCACCGGTGGCGTCCGCGTCCAGCGCTTCCTCAAGGGCGAGGACGTGCTGCTGCTGGCCTGGGCGGGCCCGGCCCCGGTCCGTGCCGCGTCCGCCGTCGGCAAGCCCGTGCCGCTTCCCGACGAGCTGGGCCGCCGCGACGGCTCCGGGCTCCGGCTCACCCACACCGTCTCCGCTCTGGGCGGCGCCCTGGGCGCCGGCGGGCCCCGGGAGTCCCGGGAATCCGGCGGGGCGCGCTCGGTCCCGCCCGCTCCGGCCCGGGAGTGACCCGATTCGCGGGTGCGGGCTGACCCGGCCCGGCGTCCCGCCCGCTCCGGCCGGGGAGTGACCCTCCGGCCCGGTGGAAGACCTCGTCGAAGGCGCCCTCCCGGCTCTTGCCGGGAGGGCGCCCTTCCGGTCTTGCCGACGGACGGGTCTCCGGGTCACGTCGGAAGGTCTCTCCGATCCGTACCCGGTCAGGATCCGTCGTCCGGGGCGGGCCTCCGGGCGGGCACGGGCCCTGGAAGGGCCCCGGGGGGCGGCACAGGACCGCCCTGGGCGGCCCTGAGATCCTCCAGGACGGTCAGTCCACGCAGAAGCAGAACGGATGCCCGGCGGGGTCGAGAAAGACCCGGAAATCCCCCTCCCCGCCCTCCTCCTCGGCCGGCTGGTACGAGTGCTTGACCGCGCCCAGCTCCAGGGCGACCTTCTCGGCCTCGTCGAGGTCCTCGACGGTCAGGTCCAGGTGGAACTGCTGCGGCCTCTCGTTGCCCGGCCAGTCGGGCGGCCGGTGGTCGGGGGCGAGCTGGAAGCAGAGCCGTCCGGGGCCGTCGCCGGTGGCCACCATCCAGTCGTCCCTGCTGCTGTCGACCTTCCAGCCCAGCAGGGCGCCGTAGAAGTCGGCCAGCCGCTTGGGGTCCGGGCAGTCCAGAACGATCGACCTGAATTGCGCGATGCTCACTCTTCCTCCTGATCTCGGCATCGACGGGTGTGTCCGATGGTGCCACCGGAGGGCCCCGGCCGATGTTCGCCCCCGGCCCCGGTCCGGCCCCGGTCCGGCCCCGGCGGGCACCGGGCGCTCCGGCACGTCACGGCCGTGACCTCGATCCGTGTTTCCCCGGCGCGCCACCTCAAACCCGGTGCCGCACCCCCGTGACCGGCGCCGTGTCTCCGTGCCCGATGCCACACCCTCATGACCGGCGCCGCGTCCCCGTGACCGGCACCGCGCTCTCATGACCGCTGAAGCGTCCCCCGTGACCGGCACCGCTCCATGACCGACAGCGCGTCCCCGTGACCGGTGCGGGCCCGGGGTCCGACGTCGGCCCGGGACACGGCGCCGCCCTCAGGTCAGCGCACCCTGGAGCGCGAACCGGATCGCCATCAGCAACTGCCACGGCTCGCCCGACTCCCAGAAGCGGACGACCTTGGCGACCCGGTCCGTCGGGCTGAAGTCACCGTCCCCCTCGGGGCCGAAGCACCCCGCCTCCACCAGAAGCCGTACGAACGGGTCGTCCTCATGCAGGGAACGGGTGTAGACGGCCGCGTCGAGCAGGGCCAGCGCCGAGCGTGCGTTGCGCCCCCCCGTCCCTGGCCTCGACCCGGTCCAGTTTGCGCCTGCCCTGGTCACGGAGATAGTCGGCCAGCGATTCGGTCCTGCTCATTGCCTCTCCACACCTGTCGGACGTCGAGTGACGACATCATCACCGAAAGCGACGGAGCATGGCGGGATCTTGGTCAAGTCCTCACTCGATACGGGCCCGGAAACAATCCTGAAACGGGCATGAAGCATCATTGATCTGCTGACTTCCACCGACCGAGGGATGCGTACGTGAGTGCCTTCGACGACCTGCTGGCCGCCAATGAGGAGTTCTCCGCCACGTTCACCGACTCCGAGCTGACCGGCAGGGCCGCGCGCGGCCTTGCCGTGGTCACCTGCATGGACTCTCGGATCGACCCGCTGGGCGTGTTCGGCCTCAAGCGCGGCGACGCCAAGATCCTTCGCAACGCCGGGGCCCGGGTGACCGACGACGTCCTGCGCACGCTCGTCCTGGCCGTCAACCTGCTCGCAGTGGAGCGGGTGCTGGTCATGCCGCACACCGACTGCGGCATGACCAAGGTCACCGACGAGGAGGTGCACGCGATCGCCGCCCGGCGCGGGGTCGACACCCGCAGCCTGGACTTCCACACCGTCCCCGACCAGGACGCCGCGCTGCGTCACGACCTCACCCGGATCAGGACCAGCCCGTTCCTCCCGCCGGGCATGCCGGTCGGCGGCGCGGTCTACGACGTGCGCACCGGGAAGCTGCTTCCGGTCGACATCTGAGCCGCAGGCCCCGGCGCCTCGTACCGGACCGCGGGACGAGACGCCGGGTCCTCACGGCAGTACCCCGTGCGGTGACATGAGCCGGGGCCACGGCCGTGACCGTCCGGACCCTGGACCGCCCGGCCGAGGACGTCGCGGCCCGCACCGTCGCGAGCGGCGCCACGGCCGTGGCGGGCCGGGTCACGGATCACCGCGCCCGAGAACCCGGGGACGCCGGGGTCTAGGCGTCGATGTGGTCGCGGTCGACCTCTGCGGCGCTGCTCACGATGAACTCCCGGCGCGGGGCCACGTCGCTGCCCATGAGGAGCGCGAAGATGCGCTCGGCCTCCTCGATGTCCTCGATGCGCACCCGGCGCAGGGTGCGGTGACGCGGCTCCATGGTCGTCTCGGCCAGCTGGTCGGCGTCCATCTCACCCAGGCCCTTGTACCGCTGGACCGGGTCCTTCCAGCGCTTGCCCCGCTTCTCCAGGCCGCGCAGCACCCGGTGCAGCTCGGCGTCGGAGTAGCAGTAGACGTACTTGTCCCCGCGGCCGGGGTTGACGACCTCGATCCGGTGCAGCGGCGGCACGGCCGCGAAGACCCGTCCGGCCTCGACCATCGGCCTCATGTAGCGGTGGAACAGGGTCAGCAGCAGGCAGCGGATGTGCGCGCCGTCGACGTCGGCGTCGGCCATCAGGATGACCTTGCCGTACCGGGCGGCCTCGATGTCGAAGGAGCGGCCGGATCCCGCGCCGATGACCTGGATGATCGCGGCACACTCGGCGTTCTTGAGCATGTCCGCGACGGAGGCCTTCTGCACGTTCAGGATCTTGCCCCGGATCGGCAGCAGTGCCTGGAACTCCGAGTCCCGGGCCGCCCGGGCGGTGCCCAGGGCCGAGTCGCCCTCCACGATGAACAGCTCGCTGCGGTCCACCTCGTCGCTGCGGCAGTCGACCAGCTTGGCCGGGAGCGCCGAGTTCTCCAGGGCGGTCTTGCGGCGCTGGTTGTCACGGTGCTCGCGGGCGGCGATGCGGGCCTTGGCCGCCGCGACGATCTTCTCCAGGACCGCGCGGAGCTGCGGCTTGGCGGTGCGCGAGGGGTTGGTGAGCAGTTCCTTGAGCTCGCGTGAGACGACGTGGGCCACGATCCGGGAGGCCGCCGAGGTGCCCAGGACCTCCTTGGTCTGGCCCTCGAACTGCGGCTCGGGCACCCGGACGGTCACCACCGCGGTGAGCCCCTCCATGATGTCCTCCCGGGTGACCGGGGCGTCGCCGTTCTTGAGCATCCGGGTCTCGCGCAGCTGCTCGTTCAGGGTGCGGACGAGCGCGCGCTCGAAACCGTTGACGTGGGTGCCGCCCTTGGGGGTGGCGATCACGTTGACGAAGGAACGGACGGTGTTGTCGTAGCCCTTGCCCCAGCGCACCGCCACGTCCACGGTCAGCTCGCGCTGGACCTCGGTCGGGGTCATGTGCCCCAGGTCGTCGAGGACCGGGACGGTCTCGTGGAAGTGACCGGTCCCCTGCAGGCGGAGCACGTCGCAGACGGCCTCGTCGCGGGCGAGGAACTCGGTGAACTCCGAGATCCCGCCGTCGAAGCGGAACTCGTCCTCGACGGGCTCCTCGGCGCGGCTGTCGCGCACGGACAGGGTCAGGCCCGGGACCAGGAACGCGGTCTGGCGGAGGCGGACGTGGATCTCGTCGAGGGAGACCTCGGCCTCGGGGAGGAAGATCTGGTGGTCCACCCAGAAGCGCACCCGGGTCCCGGTGACGTTCCTGGCGGCGGGCCCGCCGTCGCGGAGCCCGGACTTCTTCTTGAACTTCGCCTTGGGCCCGTCGCCGTCGAAGACGCCGGGGACGCCCCTGCGGAAGCTGATCTCGTGGATCCTGCCGCCCCGGTCGACCTCGACGTCCAGCCGCGAGGACAGGGCGTTGACGACGGAGGCGCCGACGCCGTGCAGCCCGCCCGAGGCGCCGTAGGAGCCGCCGCCGAACTTCCCGCCCGCGTGCAGTTTCGTGTAGACGAGCTCGACGCCCGCCAGGCCGCTCTTGGGCTCGACGTCCACCGGGATGCCACGGCCGTTGTCGCGGACCTCGATGGAGCCGTCGGCGTGCAGCTCGACCTCGATGCGGGTGCAGTGACCCGCCAGGGCCTCGTCGACCCCGTTGTCCACGATCTCCCAGAGACAGTGCATGAGGCCGCGGCTGTCGGTGGAACCGATGTACATGCCCGGACGCTTGCGGACGGCTTCGAGACCCTCCAGCACCGACAGGTGGCGGGCCGTATAACCCGTCTCCGCGCTAACTGCGGTCACGCCCCACTCCCCGTCTGTCGAACACGTGTGCGCAGCTTACCGTTCTTCGCACCGGAGCGGGTACAGGTCCGCCTCCCGGAGGGCGCCGCCGTCACATCCGGCGTGATCATCATCACTGTCGGTCACTTTCTGCTCTGGGCGTAGCAGGGGGTCGGTTGGGAACGTTCGTATCGGGTTAGATGTTCTCTCAAGTGACTGCGCCAGATCCTCCACCTCAGGGGATGACCTGAAAGGCGATACGTGACTGGAACCCTCGCCCCCGCCAAGCAGCTGACCGCTGCGGACCGCTGTGACCGGTGTGGCGCCCAGGCTTACATCCGCGCGACCCTGCCCGTAGGTGGGGAGCTGCTGTTCTGCGCCCACCACGGGCGTCAGCACGTGGCTGTGCTGAGAGACAAGGGCGCCAGCATCCAGGATGAGTCCGCGCGTCTCAGCGACACTCCGGCACCGGCAGGCAACGACGAACGATAATCCGACGGATGGGGTCATCATCGGACCCGGTAGTGATACCGGCCCGTCACCGTGAAGCCATGACGCTCGTACAGCGCCCTGGCAGCGGTGTTGGACTCCACCACGACTAAATATGCCCGCTGTGTGCCCTGCCCTCGCCGTCCTCGCGCGTGCGAGAGCAGGGCACTCAACACTCTCGTCCCATGTCCGCGGCGCCGCTCGTCCGGCAGCACGGCCATGGCGTAGATCCCGAACCACTCGCCCTGCCTGACGCCCCGCCCCACGGCCCCCGGGCCCAGCGAGGCGTACGTGGCGGGCACCCCGGTGAGGATGCGCGCGGCCGTCTCCAGGCCGTCGGCGCCGATCCTGCCGTCCACGCTCCACCAGGTGTCCAGCCAGGCCCGTGAGGGCTCCCCGGCGAGCTCGACCCCGCCCACGGACGAGCCGATCTTCCCCGCCGCCGCCCCGGCCCCCTCGGACACCCCGTTCCCCCCGGACACGCCCGCCTCCTCCGGCAGGTCGGCCGTCATGATCAGCGTCGGGTCCACCACCCGGTAGCCGCGTGCCCCGAGCAGCGCGTCCAGGCCCGGTGTGGCGCCGCCCCCGATCGAGAAGACGCTCGGCAGGCCACGATCGGCGTAGAACCCCTCGGCCCGCTCCACGGCGGCCTGGAGATCGTCCTGCCCGCCGAGCGGCAGCACGGAGTTCGCCCGCTTGGTCACCCCGCCCGAGGCGCGCAGCACCCAGCCGTCCGCGTCCACCCGGTGGATCGCCGGCCAGGCCTGGTCGACCAGCCGGTCGAAGCCCACATCGATCATGATGAAGGATCCTAACTCCCCGGCCGCCGCACTATGCTCGGCAACCGTGCTGATTCTGCTGCCTCCGTCCGAGGGAAAGGCCTCGCACGGCGACGGTCCGGCCCTCGAGCTGCCCCGGCTGAGCTTCCCCGCTCTCACCCCGGCCAGGGAGGACGTCCTGGAGGCGCTCGGCGCCCTGTGCGAGAGGGACTCGGCCGCGGAGGTGCTCGGGCTGTCTCCGGGCACGGCCGCTGAGATCGGCAGGAACCTGCACCTGCGGACCGCTCCCACGCTGGCCGCGGCCGACCTGTACACCGGGGTGCTCTACGACAACCTCGGCCTTGCCTCGCTCTCCCCCGAGGCGGCGGGCCGGGCGTCGGAGAGCCTGCTGATCTTCTCCGGCCTGTGGGGGGTGCTGCGGATCGGTGACCGCGTACCGCCGTACCGGCTCTCCATGGGGGTGCGGCTGCCCCCGCTCGGCGGGCTGGGCGCCTTCTGGCGCCCGCGGATCACCCCGCTGCTCGACGCCGAACCCGGCCTGGTGGTGGATCTGCGGTCCAGCACCTACGTGACGGCCTGGCGGCCCGGTGCCAGGGCGGTGGCGGTACGGGTGCTCCGCCACGGCAAGGTGGTCAGCCACATGGCCAAGGCCACCCGGGGCGTGATCGCCCGCTCGCTGCTGGAGGGGGACGTCGACCCGCAGAGCCCGCAGGAGCTCGCGAAGGTGCTGGACCACCTGGGGCACTCCGTCGCCCTGGGCGCGGCACCCGCGGGCGGACGGTCGTCGTGGACGCTCGACGTCATGGTGTGACCGTCCCCATGATGTGATCACCCCGGCCCCGGTGGACCCGATCCCTCGCACCGGACGATCTCCCCGGCCCCCGCCGCACCCGCGGGGCGGGAGCCAGGGTCGTTCCGGCGGGCCGTCACACCCCTGCCGACACGGGCAAGGCCCGCGCCTGACGGCACGGGCCTTGCTGTGAACGGGCGGATCCTCAGTCGAGGTAGTCGCGCAGGACCTGCGACCGGGACGGGTGGCGGAGCTTGGACATGGTCTTGGACTCGATCTGCCGGATGCGCTCGCGCGTCACCCCGTAGACCTTGCCGATCTCGTCCAGCGTCTTCGGCTGACCGTCGGTCAGGCCGAAGCGCATCGAGACCACGCCCGCCTCGCGCTCGGACAACGTGTCCAGAACGGAGTGGAGCTGCTCCTGCAGGAGCGTGAAGCTGACCGCGTCGGCCGGGACGATCGCCTCGGAGTCCTCGATGAGGTCACCGAACTCGCTGTCGCCCTCCTCACCCAGCGGGGTGTGCAGGGAGATCGGCTCGCGCCCGTACTTCTGGACCTCGACGACCTTCTCGGGGGTCATGTCGAGCTCGCGGGCCAGCTCCTCCGGGGTGGGCTCGCGCCCGAGGTCCTGGAGCATCTGCCGCTGGACGCGGGCCAGCTTGTTGATCACTTCGACCATGTGGACCGGGATGCGGATGGTCCGCGCCTGGTCCGCCATGGCCCGGGTGATCGCCTGCCGGATCCACCAGGTGGCGTACGTGGAGAACTTGTAGCCCTTGGTGTAGTCGAACTTCTCGACCGCGCGGATCAGGCCCAGGTTGCCCTCCTGGATCAGGTCCAGGAAGAGCATGCCGCGGCCGGTGTAGCGCTTGGCCAGCGACACCACCAGGCGGAGGTTGGCCTCCAGCAGGTGGTTCTTGGCCCGGCGGCCGTCCTCGGCGATCCACTCCAGCTCGGCCCGGACGTCCACCGGCAGCTTCTCGCCGTCGGTGCCGAGCTGCTCCTCGGCGAACAGGCCGGCCTCGATGCGCTTGGCGAGCTCGACCTCCTGCTCGGCGTTGAGCAGGGGGACCTTGCCGATCTGCTTGAGGTAGTCCTTGACCGGGTCGGCGGTGGCGCCGGCGGCCGCGACCTGGGGAACCGGGGCGTCGTCGTCGTCGTCGGTGAGGATGAGGACCTCGTCCTCGTTCACCTCGACGGCCGCGACCTTGGGCTCCTCCTCGACCTCGGCCTCGACCTCGGCTTCCACCTCGACCTCAGCCTCGGCTTCCACCTCGACCTCGACCTCGACCTCGGCCACGGCCTCCAGGTCGAAGTCCTCGATCTCGACGTCCTCGAGGTCGATGACCTCGTCGTCGTCACCGGCGGGCGGCTTGGGAGCGGCGGTCGCCGGGGTCGCCGGGGCGGCGGCCGCGGGAGCGGCCTTCCTCGGCGGCGGGGCGGGCACCGGCTTCTTGGCCGCGGGAGCGGCCTTCTTGGGCGGGGCGGGGACCGGCCTCTTGGCGGCGGGCACGGGCTCGGAGCCGCTGACGACCGCGGTGACGGTCTCCGGCTGCTCCTTGGCCGCCGCCGTGGCGGTCTTGGTCTTCTTGTTGACGGCCGGGGCGGCAGGGGCAGTGCGGCGCTTGGCGGGAGTGCGGGGCTTCTTGGGCCCCGCGGAATCCTCGGCGGTCAGCCGTACGGTGATGCCCTCTTTGCTGAGGCTTCGCAGGATTCCAGCGACCTGCGCCATCGGAATGTCCGCTTCCTCGACGGCCTTGCGGACATCCTCGGACTCGAGGAACCCCTGCGAGCGCCCCCCGCTCCATCAGCTGCTGAATGACGGGCTCGTTCAGCTCGGATGGCTTCGAGCGAGTCGAACTTGCAGGCGACACGAACACCTCTCGAAGGAAAGCGTGACGAGAATGGATCCAGATGTCCGGCCAGTGGTTTTTCAACCCTGGCCGTGGTTACCGAGGCCGCGCGAGCCGCGACGCACCTGTCCAGCATTGTGGCATGACACCGTGATCCATACGGCCGCCTCCTGGCGGTTGCCCTCCACCCTAGGCCGACCAAGAGAGTAGTGCGTACGGAAGCGAGGCACCGATACCCGAAAGCAACCGTTATGACTGTTTCATTCAGTCACTCTTCGTGGCTGGGGGAACGTGGATCGCGAGCACCGTGACGTCGTCATCCTGCTCATATCCAGACAGCATGCGGTCGACTAGGAAATCCAGCAACATGTGGGGGCTTCCCACGACTTCGGGTGGCGCTTCGGTCACAACAGAGCAAAGATCAGCGAGCCCGGCGTCCAGCCCGCGCTTGCGGTTCTCCACCAGGCCGTCCGAGTACAGGACGGCGGTGTGCCCCGGCGGGACGCAGAACCGGAACTGCCTGCGGCTGGTGGGCCAGCCCAGCGGCGTGCCCGGCTCGCCGTCACAGAGCAGCGGCACGCCCTGCGGGGAGACCAGCAGGGGCGGCGGGTGACCGGCGAGCGCCAGCGTGCCCTCCCCGGTGCCGGGCTCGACGACCATGTACGCCAGGGTCGTGACCTGCTCCTCCTCCTCGGTCGCCTCGAAGACCCGGTCCAGGCCGGTGAGGACCGCCGCGGGCGGCGGATTGGTCAGCGCCAGGGCCCGCATGGCGTTGCGGATCCGGCCCATCCCGGCGGCGGCCTTGACGCCCTTGCCCATGACGTCGCCGACCACGGCCGCGACCCGGCCGTCCTGGAGCACGAACGCGTCGTACCAGTCGCCGCCGACCTGCACGTGGCGGCTGCCCGAGCGGAACCGCTGGGCCAGGACCAGCCCGGGGATCACCGGCAGGCGGTCGGGCAGCAGGCTGCGCTGGAGGGTCTCTGCGGTGCGGTGCTCGCGCTCGAACAGCGTCGCCCGCTCCACGGCCAGGGCGCACTGCCCGGCGAGGGCCTCCAGGAAGACCCCGTCCTCCTGGGAGATCTTCTGCGGGCGGGTGAAGGAGAACCGCAGCGCGCCCAGCGCCCGGCCCGCCGCCAGCAGCGGCAGGCCCACCCAGGCCCGCTCGTCGCTGTGGGCGAGGAAGCCGGTGATGGCCTCGTCGTCGCCTCCCGCGTCGACCAGCTGGGAGCGCAGGCTCTCGGGCGACTCGGCGAAGACCGGCCGCCGGCTGTTGACCGCCATGGTCATCACGCTGGAGTGGGAGAGCGGGATCTCCTCGCCGGGCGCGCCGGGGACCTCGGGGATGCCCCCGCTGTTGACCAGCTTGAGCGCGGCCCGGTCCACGTCGAGCAGCGCCACCGCGGACCGGTCGGCCGCCAGCGCCGTGCGCCCGACGTCGATGATGACCTGGACCACCTGCTCGACGGTGAGCGCCTCGGCCAGTATGGCCGTGGCGCCCTGCAGGCGCGCGGTCCGCAGCGCGGCGGCGCCGAGCTGGTCGGTCAGGCGGCCCCGCATCTCCTCGGCCTCGCGCTGCGGCGTGACGTCGGTGTTGGCGCCCACCCACTCGACGACCCGGTTGTGGCGGATGATCGGGACGGCGCGCACCTCGAAGTAGCGGTAGCCGCTGGCCCGGGTGCGGACCCGGTAGCTCCACTCGAACATGCTCCGGCCGCGCAGGGCCTCGCGCCACGCCTCCTCGGTCTGCGGGCGGTCGTCGGGGTGGACGGCCTCCAGCCAGCCGTGGGTGAGGTACTCCTCCAGGCCCTGGCCGGTGATCGCCCGCCACTGCGGCGCGTCCTCCCGCACCGTCCCGTTGGGGGCGGTGATCCACACCAGCTGGGACTGGGCCTCGACCAGCGAGCGGTAGCGCTCCTCGCTGCGCCTGAGGTCCTCCTCGACCTGCCTGCTGCGGGTGATGTCGACGCCGACCAGGCAGATCGCCCGGAGCGCGCCGGAGCCGTCGTGGATCGGGGAGAAGGTCAGCGACCAGTGCCGGGGCTCGCCGTCGGCGCTGCGGACGCGGATCCGCTGGTCCTGCCCGACCTCGGCCTTGGCCACGATGGCCCGTACCGAGGCCTCGATCAGGGCGGTCAGGTCGGCCGAGAGCAGCTCGGCCGGGGCGCGGCCGACCAGCCGTTCGGCGGGCAGGCCGACCACGTCGGCGAAGACCTCGTCGACGCGCTCGAAGCGGCCGTCCGGGTCGAAGAACGCGAAGGCGAACGGCGACTGCGACAGCAGGCCCTGCAACAGGCCGGAGTCTGAGATGTCCACACCCGACTCCCGGGAACGGGGCACGGAGGTTTCGGCGCTCATGGTCGGCACCTCCGTCGCGTGCCAGGGTCTCCCACGAGGCACATCTCCAAACTTGCGAATTGGCGTAGCGCGGCTCCGGGGGACCGGATCCTGGAGTACATCATCGGCGATGGGCAGGTGCGGACGGAAGCCCCGCCCCGGATGCGGTCGGCACACCCCCTGAACGCCGCCCCCGGGACGACCGGAATCCCCGCACCCGTGCGCGGGGGCCTCCGCGCGGGCGCCGGCCGGCCGCCGCTGCGACGTCGAACGTTTGCGGCCAGGACCCTAGCAGGATCGGGCCGGACCGTCCCGGCAACTCCCCACCTCATCTCCGTCGGCCTCGCGGGCGAGTTCAGGCTACTGACTCGCCGTCAATCCGGCTCCCCCTTCGGGGAGACTCGTTTACTCCGCTGTTGCAGAATTCAGTCAAGACACGGGGCAAGCTTTCCATATCACGCCCGCGAGGGTTGACAGCGCCGAGATAAGTTGTGGAATGAGAACGCACGTCCCCGCCGACGCATCCGGGGGATGACCCCCGGAAACCGGGAGGAATGCGACAGCCATGCCCGTTCTCGCCGCCCGCTTCGCCGGGTCGCCCATGCCCGCTCACGAGCCGGTGACCTCTCACCTGGCCGCCGAGTTCCTGACCGTTCCCGCCGTGACCATCGGCAGGTGCGTGGCCGACGTCCGCGCCTGTGCCGAGCACCTGGGCATCGAGGCGACCCCCGAGGTCGTCGAGCGTGTCGCCCGTGAGCATCTGCTCGCCCTCGTCAACTCCGCGCCGCCGCCCCGCGGTCCCCGGTAGCATCGGGGGACCCGGCCGTCTTCTACGCACCGTTTGGACCGGGAATGCGAGAAGGTCAGGGCGTGAGCGAGCGAGGCGAGCGGGTCGGTCAGGGCGGCGGCGTCCGTCACCGGCCGACCTGGCCGACGGGGGAGGCTGAGACCGCTTGATCCGGCGACACCGTCGAGACCCTCGCGAGAGCCGGTCCCCCGAAGCGGTCTTCTCCGAGATGCTGCTCGCCGCCCGTGAACTGCTCGCGGTGCGCAGCCCGCTGGACGCCGAGCTCATGGTCTCCGACATGGTCGGGGCCTGGTGGGGCCGGCGGCTGAAGCGCGGGGACGCCGAGCAGGTGCTCGGCGAGGGGCTCGTTGACTACGCGGCCAAGGCGGGCTCGCCGGCCGCGCTCACCCTGCTGATCACGCTGGCCTATCTCGGCACGGCCCGCCAGGCCGCCAAGGCCGAGGGCGCCGCGCTGGCGCTCATGGAGCGCGACGTGGCCAGGCCGCGCTGGGCCGACCGGCTGGGCGTGGTCAAGCCCACCGGCTGCTTCGTCTCCCGCGACGCCTACGGTGACCAGGACACCGTGGTGTGCACCTTCGGCTACCGGGGGACCGACAGCGGCGAGGACCGGCACGCGCTGGTCATGATCGTCGACTACAACATGCGCGGCATGGCCCGCGACGCCTGGGTCTCCTCGCACGTCGACAAGCTGCTGGAGCAGGTGCGGGCCGAGTCCGAGGGCAACCCGATGCTCAGGTTCGAGGAGATCGAGCCGCAGCAGGCCAGGGCGCTGCTGGAGTCGGCGATGAAGGCCACCGCCGAGTACGGCCACCGCCGCGCCGCGGTGCCGGTCAGCGACAGCTACAGCGCCTACCACGCCTTCGCGCGGGCCCGGATCAAGGCGCTGCCGCCCGGCCGCAAGCGACCGGCCCCGCTGCACAGCGAGGCCCCCTACAGCCGCGACCGCCGGGCCATGCTGGCCGCGGAGTTCCTCTCCTCGGACGCGGCCGAGCACCTGTCCGACCCGTCGGCGGCCTCCCGGTGCGCCGACCACATCATCGACTACGGCTGCGACCAGGACTTCGGCCGCCCGCTGCGGGTGAGCCCGACCAAGTGCGAGACGTTCCTGCTCGACTGGCTGCCGCGCAAGGTGATGCTGAACGGCGCCGAGCAGGAGGCGGTGCCGCACGTGCTGGGAGCCTGGGCGCGGTTCGCCGCGGCCAGGACCGGCCTGCCCGACGAGGGGCTGCGGGCCACGCTCGACGCGGTCTGGGAGGCGACGGGCAAGTTCGCCGAGGCGTACCGCGACCCGACGACCTTCGGGCTCGACCGCGACCTGCTGGAGCGGCTGCTGCCCGACGGCGACCTGTCGGCGCTGGCCAGGAGGGTGTTCGCGTTCCCCTTCCTGCAGGGCACGCACGGCGAGATCAAGCTCGGCCTGCTCAACCCGGCCGACGAGGGCGACCGGCGGATCCTGCTGGGCATCGACCACGCCGGCGAGCTCAACCGGCACGACTACGACGAGCACCTGGCCTGGCACGAGGAGATCGCCGCCCGCCTGTGGGAGGGCGACCCGCCCCAGCTGTGGGAGGCCGCGCAGCGGCTGCTCGACCTGGGCCACGACCGGCACGACGTGCTGCACGTGCTGATCGAGATCGCCGAGCGCATCGGCGACGACCCAGAGGAGCTGGCCATCGCCCTCGACGACATCGCCGACATTCCCGACGAGCCCCCGGTGTAGGTGGACCATGGTCATCGATCTGAACGCCGACCTGGGCGAGGGTTTCGGCATCTGGCGGCTGGGCGACGATGCGGCCCTGCTGGAGGTGGTGACCAGCGCCAACGTGGCCTGCGGCTTCCACGCCGGTGACCCGCTGACCATCCGCCGCACGTGCGCGGCCGCGGTCGACCGGGGGGTGGTGATCGGCGCCCAGGTCTCCTACCGGGACCTGGCCGGGTTCGGCCGCCGCGAGATGGACGTCGACCCCGAGGAGCTCTGCGCCGAGGTGCTGTACCAGCTCGCGGCGGTCGACGGCATCGCCAGGGCGATGGGCGGCCGGGTCTCCTACGTCAAGCCGCACGGCGCCCTGTACAACCGGATCTGCCGCGACCCCGAGCAGGCCGAGGCGGTGGTGGCCGCGGTCGCCGACCACGACGCGAGCCTGCCCGTGCTGACCCTGCCCGGCTCGGCCGTCCACGAGATCGCCGCCCGCGAGGGCGTCACCACCGTCGTGGAGGCGTTCGCCGACCGCGCCTACACCGGGGCCGGCACGCTGGTCTCCCGCCGCTCCCCCGGCGCGGTGCTGCACGACCCCGGCACGGTCGCCCGCCGGGCGGTGCGGATGGCCACCGAGGGGGTGGTCGACGCGGTGGACGGCACGCGCGTCGCCGTGCAGGCGCGCTCGATCTGCGTGCACGGCGACACCCCCGGCGCCGTGCTGCTGGCCCGGGCCGTACGGGACGGCCTGGTGGACGCCGGGGTGACGCTGAGGTCCTTCGCGTGAGGGGCCCGTGGGAGGGGCCGTCGCGCAGGACACGCGGAAGGCGCGCCAGACCCGGGGGACGCGGCAGGCGCGGACGTGCGGGGACCCTCGTGAGCGGGCCCGGGGCGGGGGGCGTCCGGTGATCCGGCGGGCCGGGGAGCACGCGCTGCTGGTGGAGACCGGCTCGCTGGAGGTCTCCCACCGCCTCGACGCCCTGCTGCGCGCCGACCGGCCGGCCCGGGTGGCGGAGATCGTGCCGGGCCCGGCCACGGTCCTGGTCGTCGCCCCGGGGGCCGACCCCGCGCGGCTGCGCGACGAGCTCGCCCGCCTGCTGGAGGCGGCGGCCGGGGCGGACGCGGGCGACGCCGCCCGCCCGGCGGCCGTGACCCTCCCGGTGGTGTACGACGGCGCCGACCTCGACGAGGTGGCCGCGCTGAGCGGGCTCTCCCGGCGGGAGGTGGTCGAGCGGCACACCGGCCGGGAGCTGACCGTGGGCTGGCTGGGCTTCGCCCCGGGGTTCGCCTACCTCACCGGGCTGGACCCGGCGCTGCACATGTCCCGGCTGGACACCCCGCGCACGTCGGTGCCCGCCGGGTCGGTGGCGATCGCCGGCCCCTACTCGGCGGTCTACCCCTCGGCCTCCCCCGGCGGATGGCGGCTGCTGGGCCGCTCGGCCACGATCGTGTGGGACGTGGACGCCGATCCGCCCGCGCTGCTCACGCCGGGGACGCGGGTCCGCTTCCAGGCGGTTCACGGATCATGATCGAGGTGATCGCGCCGGGGCCGTACGCCACCGTGCAGGATCTGGGACGGCCCGGGTACGCCCATCTGGGGGTGCCGCGCTCGGGTGCCGCGGACGGGCCGGCCCTGCGGCTGGCCAACCGCCTGGTCGGCAACCCCGAGGACGCGGCCGGGATCGAGCTGACCTTCGGCGGGGCCCGGCTGCGCTTCGCCACCGGGGCCTGGGCCGCCGTGACCGGCGCCCCCTGCCCGCTGGAGGTCCTCTCCCCGCACGAGCCCGCGCTTGAACCCTCGAACGAGCCCTTACGCGAGCTCTCGCACGCCCCGCACGAGCCCCAGGCCGAGCCCCGGCACGAGCTTCTGCGCGAGTTCCAGCGCGAGCCCTCGCACCGGTCCGCGCGCGAACCGGGCAGGGTCGTGCCGCAGGGGATGTACGCGCCCTTCTGGGTCCCGGCGGGCGGGCGGCTGCGGGTGGGGCCGCCCGAGAGCGGCCTGCGCAGCTACGTCGCCGTCCGGGGCGGCATCGACGCACCCGTCACGATGGGGAGCCGCTCGACCGACTCCCTGTCCGGGCTCGGTCCCGGCCCCCTCCGCGCCGGGACCGTCCTGCCGCTGGGACCGGCCGCCGGCCTGGCGGCGATCACCGTGGACGCCGCACCCCCGCCTTTCTCGCCCCCGCCGGGCACGGGCGTCCTGCGGGTCCTGCCGGGTCCCCGGGACGACTGGTTCGCCCCCGGCGCGACGGCCGCCCTCTGCGCGGAGCCGTACGAGGTCAGCCAGGACAGCAACAGGGTCGGTGTGCGGATGCTCGGGGCCCGGCTGGAACGGGCCCGGCAGGGCGAGCTGCCCAGCGAGGGCATGGTGGCCGGGTCGGTGCAGGTACCGCCCAGCGGACAGCCGATCGTCTTCCTCGCCGACCACCCGCCCACCGGCGGTTACCCGGTCATAGCGGTCCTGACCTCGGCCGATCTCGCCGTGGCCGCCCAGCTCCGCCCCGGTGACCGGGTACGCTTCCGCCTCGTCTGACCGGCCCGGCCGGCCCGCGCGACACGGCCCGGAGGCGACCGGCGACGCGACCGTGCCGGGACGGCGACGGGGCGTCCTGATCGGGCCCCCCGGGATCACCGGGCCCCCGGAATCACCGGACCCCTGGAACCACAGGACCCCCGGGATCACCGGCCGCCCCGGGACCGGTTATCGTCACTATGACGATTGAGGAGATCGCATGTCACTCGCCGAGATACTGGCCCCCCTGATGCGGCCGGCGTTCACCCTGGGCACCACCCCGACCAGCTGGGCCGAGCTCCTGGGGTTCGCCACCGGCGTCCTCACGGTCTGGCTGGTCGTCCGCCAGAACATCTGGAACTGGCCGATCGGCGTCGCCAGCGTGACCCTGTTCGGCGCGGTGTTCCTGACCGTCGAACTCTACGCCGACGCGGCCCTGCAGGTCGTCTACGTCGTCCTCGGCCTGTACGGATGGTGGCAGTGGCGCTACGGCGGGGCCGGGCGGACCCCGCTCCCGGTCCGCCGCACCGGGCGCGGCGAATGGGCGGTGCTGGCCGGGTGCGGGATCGCGCTCACCGCGGCGCTCACCGCCGTCCTGTCCACGAGGACCGACTCGGACGTGCCGTTCTGGGACGCCCTGACCACCGCCCTGTCGCTGCTGGCCACCTACGGGCAGAGCCGCAAGCTGGTCGAGTCGTGGTGGCTGTGGATCGCCGCCGACGTGATCTACATCCCCCTCTACCTCTACAAGGGCCTGCACCTGACCGCCGCCCTGTACGTGATCTTCCTGGGGCTCTGCGTCGCCGGGCTGCTGGCCTGGCGCGCGGACCTGGCGGCCCGCCCCGCCCCCGCCCCCGCCGCGCCGCCGGACGAGCGGGTGGCGCGGCCGTGAGCGGCCCGGAGTTCGCCCACGGGCTGGTGATCGGCAAGTTCTACCCCCCGCACGCCGGCCACCACCACGTGATCGACACCGCCGCCGCGCGGTGCGCGTCGGTGAGCGTGGTGGTCGCCGCCTCGACCGAGGAGACCCTGCCGCTGGCGCTGCGCGCCGCCTGGCTGCGCGAGGCGCATCCGCAGGCCCACGTGACGATCGCCCCGGTGGTCGACGACGTCGAGATCGACTACGACGACCCGGAGATCTGGTCCGCGCACGTCGAGGTGTTCCGGCACGCCCTGGCCCTGGCGCACGGGCGGGTGCCGGAGATCGACGCGGTCTTCTCCTCCGAGGCGTACGGACCGGAGCTGGCCCGCCGGTTCGGCGGCGTGGCCGTCGACGTCGACGCCGGGCGGGAACGGTTCCCGGTCAGCGGGACGATGGTCAGGAACGACCCGGTCTCCTGCTGGGAGCATCTGTCGGCGCCCGTGCGCGCCCACCTGGCGCGGCGCGTGGTGGTCGTCGGCGCGGAGTCCAGCGGGACCACCACGCTGGCCAGGTCCCTGGCCGCCCACTACGCGGCCCGGGGCGGGCCGTGGGCCGCGACCCGCTGGGTGCCCGAGTACGGCAGGACGTACTCCGAGGAGAAGCTCGCGCGCGCCCGCCGCCGCGCCAAGGACGGCGGGCTGCCCGAACCGTGGCTGGACGACCTGCGCTGGGAGCCGGCCGAGTTCACCCTCATCGCCGAGCGCCAGCTCGCCTGGGAGGAGGCCGCGGCCCGGACGGGGTCGCCGCTGCTGGTCTGCGACACCGACGCCTTCACCACCGCCCTGTGGCACGAGCGCTACCTCGGCGTCCCCTCCCCCGAGGTGACCGCCGTGCACCGCCGCGCCCGGCACGACCTGTGGATCCTCACCTCGGTGCGGGACGTGCCCTTCGAGCAGGACGGCTGGCGCGACGGGGAGGCGATCCGGCACCGGATGGACGCCCGTTTCCGCGAGGAGCTGGCCGCGGCGGGGATGCCGCACCTGGTCGTCACCGGCCCGCCCGCCGCCCGGCTGGCCCGCGCCGTCGAGGCGGTGGACGCCCTGCTGGAACGGGGCCGGGACCCCGGACCGTGACCTCTCACCGGAGGTAGCCGATGTCCTGGTAGCGCAGGTTGTGGAACCCGCGGGCCCCGAAGTTGGCCAAGGTGTCCTTGACCGCGACGTTCTGCGGGCGCTGGTAGAGCGTCACCACGTTGACCGCCTGCCAGATGAGCCTGTCGGCGGCGTTGGTGTCGGCGACGGCCTCGGCGTCGTCCAGGTCCGCGGTCGCCCTGTTCATGGCGGCGTCGATACGCGGGGAACCGATGCGGCCGAGGTTGGCGTTCCACTGCCGGGTGCCGTCGGCGCGCCGGACGGCGTCGGCGTACTGGCCGTAGGCGCTGGAGACGGGGAAGGGCGTGCCCGCGTACGCGAACGCGGTGATGTCGTAGTTGCCGGGGATGACGTACCTGGTGAAGTAGTCGTCGGCGGGCACCGACTGCAGGGTGACCCCGACGCCGATCCGGGCGAGCATGTCCTGGACGAGCTCGGCCTCGGACTTGGTGAGCTGCAGGCCGGACGGCAGCACGAAGCGCAGGGTCAGCTCCCTGCCGTCCTTCCTGCGGGTCCGGCCCTCCAGCCGCCATCCCGCGGCGTCCAGCTCCCGCGCCGCCCCGGCGGGGTCGTAGCGGCCGACCACCCCGGCGTTGTCCCGGTAGCCCTCCTGGGTGTTCATGAAGAAGTGGTTGTTCAGCAGGACGATCGGCCAGTCGAGCCCCTGCAGGTCGGACTGGGCGATGGCCTGGCGGTCGATGCCCATGGCGACGGCCCGGCGGACCCTGACATCGGACAGGACGGCGCTCTCGCCGTTCATCGTGATGTGCCGGAAGTCCGGCCCGGCCGCCTGCCGGACGATCGCGCCCGGGGTGGCCTTGGCGCGGGCGTAGTCGGGGGCGGACGGCGCGATGTCGAAGGTGTCGAGCTCACCGTTGCTGAACGCGCCGACCAGGGCGTCGCCCTCCAGGGACCGGTAGATGATCCGGTCCAGTTTGGCGCGGTCCCCCCACCAGCGGTCGTCCCTGGCCAGGGTGACGGTCTTGGCGGTCGGGTCGAACGAGACGAACCTGAACGGGCCCGCCGTCACCGGGATCCGGTTCAGCCAGGCGCCGTTGAACGCTCCCGCGGTGGCGTTGGTGGTGCGGGGGTAGAGCGGGGTGAACAGCGACTGCCAGTCGCCGAAGGGCTTGGCGAAGGTCATCACGACCTGGTGGTCGTCCTCACCCCTGGTCACCTTCTCGATGTCCTGGTAGCCGGTGGTGCTCGCCACCCGGTACTCGCCGTCGCGGCCGCTCATCGCCTGCCACTGGGCCCGGTAGTCCTCCCAGGTGATGGGGGTGCCGTCGGACCATCGGGCGCGCGGGTCCAGGGTCAGCGTGACGACCTGCCGGGACCCGGCGGAGGTGACCCTCGCCCGGGTCAGGTAGTCGGTGTTCGGGGAGATCTGTCCCTTGGCGTCCGAGCGGAAGGGCGAGGGCATGAGGGCGTCCACGACCTTCTTGACCGTGGCCAGGTTGCCGTCGACGTGGTTGAGGTTCCAGTTGGACGGATACTCGTTCAGGCCCCAGCGGAGCACGCCGCCGTCGGCGACCCGCTCGCGGGCGGCCGGGTTGACGTCGTAGGCGCGGACCGCGGAGGCGGGCCGTCCCTGCGCCCCGGCCCCGTCCCGGTCGCCGCAGCCGGCCAGGATCGGCGGGAGCAGCAGGACCAGCACCAGGACCGCGCGGGACAGCGGCACCGGGAACGCGTCCGGCCGCCGGATCGATGTCACTGTGTTCCTCCCGGGACCTGTGGCTGGGCGGGCGGGCGGGACCGGGCGACCGGCCCTGTGGGCAGGTCACCGGACCTCTCGGCGAAGTGGCAGGCGACACCGTGGTCCTCCCCCAGGAACCGGATCGGCGGCTCCTCGCCCGCGCAGCGCTCCCGGCCGGCCTCGTCGAGGGTCCGGAACAGGGGGCAGCGGGTACGGAAGCGGCAGCCCGAGGGGGGATCGGCCGGGCCGGGAAGGTCGCCGTCGAGCAGGATCCTCCTCCTGGAACGTTCCAGAGACGGGTCCGGCAGCGGGATCGCCGACAGCAGGGCCCGCGTGTAGGGGTGCAGCGGCGTGTCGTAGACCCGCTCCACCCGACCGATCTCGACGATCGCACCCAGGTACATGACCGCGACCCGGTCCGCGATGTGCCGCACCACGGCCAGGTCGTGCGCCACGAACAGGTACGACAACCCCAGCCGGGCCCGCAGCTCCTCCAGCAGGTTGAGCACCCCGGCCTGGATCGAGACGTCCAGCGCCGAGACCGGCTCGTCCAGCACGACCAGCCGGGGCTCCAGCGCGAGGGCGCGGGCGATGCCCACCCGCTGGCGCTGCCCCCCGGACAGGTCCTGCGGGTACCGGGCGGCGTGGGAGGGCTCCAGGCCGACCAGGCCGAGCAGCTCGCGGATCCTCGGCCCCGGGTCGCGGCGCCCGTGCGCGCGCAGCGGTTCGGCGAGGATGTCGTACACGCTCATCCTGGGGTCGAGGGAGGCCATCGGGTCCTGGAAGACCACCTGCACGTCGCGCCGGACGGCCATCCGGTCGCGGGCGGTCATCCGGGAGGTGTCGTGGCCCAGCACCGTGATCCGGCCCCGCTGCGGGGCGGCCAGTTCCAGGATCTCCATCAGGGTGGTCGTCTTGCCGCAGCCGGACTCCCCGACCAGGCCGAGGGTCTCGCCCTCGCGGACGTCGAAGCCGACGCCGTCCACCGCGCGGACCGTGCCGACCCGGCGCCGCAGGAACGTCCCCTTCATCAGGGGGTGGTGCCTGACCAGGTCCTCGACGGCCAGGACCACCTCGCGCTCGCCGCGCGGGCGTCGCCGTTCCGCGGCGGGCCGCGCCGGGGCGCGCACACCGTACACCTGGGCCGGGGTCCGGCCGGTCTCCTCGATCTCGCCGGCGCGCAGGCAGGCGGCGAGGTGGTCCGGCGAGCCGACCGGCATCGGCTCGGGTTCGTCCTCGGCGCAGGCCGCCACGGCGATCGGGCAGCGCGGCTCGAACGGGCAGCCCGGGGGCAGCGCGGCCGGTGACGGGGGGCTTCCCGCGATGGGCACCAGCGGCCGCTCCCGGCCACCGTCCAGGCGCGGGATCGAACCGAGCAGGCCCATGGTGTACGGCATGCGGGGGCGGTGGTAGACCTCCTCGACGGAGCCGACCTCGACCGGGCGTCCGGCGTACATGACCAGGACCCGGTCGGCGAACCCGGCCACCACCCCCAGGTCGTGGGTGATGACGACGATCGCCGCGCCGGTCTCCCGCTGCGCCGTCCTGAGCACCTCGAGCACCTGCGCCTGGATGGTCACGTCGAGCGCGGTGGTGGGCTCGTCGCAGAGGATCACGTCGGGGTCGTTGGCGATCGCCATTGCGATCACCACGCGCTGGCGCATGCCGCCGGAGAACTCGTGCGGGAACGCCCTGGAGCGGCGCACGGCGTCGGGGATGCCGACCAGGTCCAGCAGCTCGACCGCGCGCCTGGCGGCCTGCGCGGCGCCGACCCGCCGGTGCACGCGGATCGCCTCGGCGATCTGGTCGCCGACCCGGTAGACCGGGGTGAGCGCGGAGAGCGGGTCCTGGAAGACCATCGAGACCGTCCGGCCCCGGAAGGCGGTGAGCGTCCGCTCCGGGGCGCCCAGGATCTCCCGGCCGTGCAGCCGCACCGAGCCGGTGACGCGGGCGTGCCGCGGGAGCAGGCCCATCACGGCCAGCGAGGTGACCGACTTGCCGGAGCCGGACTCGCCCACGACGCCCAGCACCTCGCCCGGGCGGACCGCGTACCCCATCCCCCGGACGGCGCGCACCGCGGACGGGCCGGTGCCGAAGGTGACGTGCAGGTCGCGCACCTCCAGCACGGGGTCGGGCAGGGCCTGCGGCGGGCCGTCGTGGCCGGGCAGCGGGCCGGGGCCGTGGTGGCCGACCGGCCCGGCCCACGGCCGCGCGCCCGCGGAGCCCGCGGGGTTCACCGGGTTCGCCGGGTTCGCGGGGCCGGACGGGGTCACGGAGCTCGCGGAGCCCACGGGGTTCGTCGGGTTCACCGGGTTCGCGGGGCCCGATGGGGTCACGGAGCGCTCGGTCGTCATCGCGCTCCCCCGTCCCGGTGCGAGGCCGGGTCCAGCGCGTCCCGCAGGGCGTCGCCGACCAGGTTCACCGCGAGCACCGTGAGGATCAGCAGGCCCGCGCAGAACCAGAACGTCCAGGGCGCGTAGACGGCCGTGCGGGCGCCGTCGGCGATGAGGCCGCCCAGCGAGACGTCGGGGGGCTGGATGCCGAAGCCGAAGTAGGACAGGGAGGTCTCGGTGAGGATCGCGGCGCTGACGTTCAGCGTGGCGTCGACGACCAGCAGCGAGGACATGTTGGGCAGGACGTGCCGGAAGATGATCCTCGTCGGCGGCACGCCCATGAACCTGGCCGCCTGGATGAACTCCCGTTCCCTGAGCGAGACGGTCATGTTCCGGACGATCTTCGAGGTGACCATCCACAGGAAGAGCGCGAGCACCAGCACGAACACCGGCCACTGGCCCCCGGCGAAGAGCGGGGACATGATCGCCAGGATCAGGAAGGCGGGCAGCACCAGCAGCAGGTCGGTGAGCCAGGTCAGCGAGCGGTCGGTCCAGCCGCCGAAGTACCCGGCGAAGGCGCCGACCACCGCGGCGAGCGCGGTGCCGACCACCGCGGCGAGCAGGCCGACGATCAGCGACCTCTGCATGCCGCGGAGCGTGACCGCGTACACGTCGGCGCCGGTCTGCAGGGTCCCCCACCAGTGATCGGCCGACGGCGGGGCGAGGAAGGCCGTGAAGTCCTTGTCGGTGTAGCCCCACCGGGTGAGGTACGGGCCGGCGAAGGCCAGCAGGAAGATCAGCGTGAGCAGCGCGCAGCCCGCCCGGCCCCGGCCCTTCGCCAGCAGGCGGCCCGCGACCCGGCGCGGCCTGGTCGCGGGCGCCCGGACGGTGTCACGGGCCCGCTGCTCGGCGAGCTCCTCGTCGGCGACGGTCATCCCGGCTCACCCCGCCCGGACACGCGGGTCGAGGACGGCGTGCAGCACGTCGGAGGCCAGCGCGGCCAGCAGCACGGCCAGCGCGGCGAGGCAGCTGATCGCGGCGACGGTGTTGACGTCGTTGGTGGAGATCGAGTCGACCAGCTGCTCCCCCATGCCGTGCCAGCCGAAGATCTTCTCGGTGAAGGTGGTGCCCACCAGCAGCGTCCCGAACGTGAAGGCGAAATAGGTGACCGCGGGGACGAGCGCGGTGCGCAGCGCGTGCCGGGTCAGCGCGGCGCGGCGGCTGAGCCCCTTGGCCATGGCCGTGCGGACGAAGTCGGCACCGAGCACGTCGAGCATCATGTTGCGCTGGTAGCGGCTGTAGATCGCGACCAGGCTCAGCGAGAGCGACAGGGTGGGCAGCACCAGGTGCTGCGCCCGGTCGAGCAGGGCGGCGGCCGGGCCGCCCTGCAGGCCGGGGGTCGCCTCGCCGCTGACCAGGAAGACCTGGGCGCCGACCGCCTCGTTGAACCGGACCGCGGCGATGATCAGGATGTTGGCGAGCACCACGGTGGGGATCGCCAGCACGCCGAAGGACAGGCCGGTCGAGAGCCGGTCGAAGGCGCCGTACTGCCTGACCGCGGCACAGGCGCCGATCGCCACGCCGGTGACGCTGCCGAGGACCAGCCCGATCGTGATCAGGCGCAGGGTGACGCCGACCCGGCGGCCGAGGTCCTCCCCGACCGAGCCGCCGGTGACGCTGCGGCCGAGGTCGCCGCGGACGACGCCGCCGCCCCAGGTCAGGTAGCGCTCCAGGAGCGGGACGCGGTCGTTCAGGTTGAGGTCGGACAGGCGCGCGTCGACGACCGCGGGCGGGATCGGGGGGTTGCGTCCCTCGTAGTTGGAGCGCGGGTCGAGCGCGGAGGCGGCCAGCATGTAGGCCAGGCTGGTGGCCACGACGATCAACGCCAGGTAGTTGAGCAGCCTGCGGGCCAGGAATCCCGCCATCTTTCCTCCTCCGTGGCCCGCCGCTGTCGGTCACCATCTTGCTACACTCGGCGACCGAGAGACTGCATAGCGTACCGAATCGGAGGCATCTCGGTGAACGATGACGCCGGTGGGGCCGATGTCACTTCCCGGCGAGCTCGTCCACGGCGGCGCGCAGGTCGGCGCTGGTGATGGTGGTGAGGTCGGCGGCGCTGGCGGTGGCGTCGCCCAGGGCGGCCAGGCGGACGTCCCTGCGCATCGCGGCGCGCTCGAAGAGCGAGCGGGCGAACCTGCCGTTGCCCAGGCCGTCGATCAGGCCCTCGTCGCAGACCCAGGTGAAGACCTCGGCCAGGTCGCGCCGGGCCGCGTCGTCGAACCTGTCGCCCGACTCGTCGGCGAGCAGCACCGCGATCTCGGTGAGCTCCCGCGGGGAGTAGGAGGGGAACAGCACCCTCTGGTTGAACCTGCTGGCCAGGCCGGGGTTGGAGGCCAGGAAGGCGCTCATCTCCCGCTCGTACCCGGCCAGGATGACCACCAGCCGGTCGCGGTCGTCCTCGGCCCGCTTGAGCAGCGTCTGCACGGCCTCGGTGCCGAAGGCGTCGCCGCCGCTGTAGCCGGAGTTGACCAGGCCGTAGGCCTCGTCGATGAAGAGCACCCCGCCCAGCGCACGGTCGATCAGCTCGTTCGTCTTGATCGCGGTGGAGCCCAGGTGCTGGCCGACCAGGTCGGCCCGCTGCGCCTCCACCACGTCGGGCTGGGGGAGCAGCCCCAGCGCGGCGAAGATCCGGCCCAGGATGCGGGCCACCGTGGTCTTGCCGGTGCCCGGCGGGCCCGCGAAGACGAAGTGCCGCATCTGCGGCGGGGTGGGCAGGCCCCGCTCCTCGCGCATCCTGGCCACCCTGAGCTGCGCGGTGATCGCGTGCACCTGCCGCTTGACGGGCTCCAGGCCCGCCATCCGGTCGAGGTCGGCCAGCGCCTCCTCCAGCGAAGGGGCCGCCTGGTAGCTCCGGTAGCGGGCGGTGAGCTCGTCGAAGGCCTTGACGACGTCGCCCTCGGCGGTGGTGACGAGGTCCTCGGTGGTCGGCGCGCCGCCCGCCCCCACCACCCGCACGTCCCTGGCCTGCGCGGCGGCCTCCACCAGGCTGCGGACGAACCGGGCGTTGCCCAGCTCGTCGACGATCGCCCGCCGGTGGACGTCCTCGAAGCGGGCGAGCAGGGCGGGCATCGCCTCCGGCGCCATCCGGTCGCCCCGGCGCCGCTGCAGCAGCTCGGTGATCCGCACCAGCTCGTCGGGGGCGTAGCTGGGGAAACGGACCCGGCTGGAGAACCTGCTGGCCAGGCCCGGGTTGGAGGCCAGGAAGGCGGTCATCTCCTTCTCGTACCCGGCCAGGATGACGATCAGACGGTCGCGGTCGTCCTCGGCCCGCTTGAGCAGCGTCTGCACGGCCTCGGCGCCGAACCTGTCGGGCTGGCCGTCGCCGGAGTTGATCAGGCTGTACGCCTCGTCGATGAAGAGCACCCCGCCCAGCGCCCGGTCGACCAGCTCGTTCGTCTTGATCGCGGTGGCGCCGAGGAACTCCCCCACCAGGTCGGCCCGCTGGGCCTCCACCACGTAGGGGGTCTCCAGCAGGCCGAAGGCGTAGAAGATCTTGGCGACGGTCCTGGCCACGCTGGTCTTGCCGGTGCCGGGCGGGCCGACGAAGACGAAGTGCCGCATCGGCGGCTCGGTGCCGTACCCCGCCTCCCTGCGCAGCCTGGCCGCCTCGATCGAGGCGGCGATGGAGCGGACCTGCTCCTTGACCGGGGCCAGGCCGATCATGGCGTCCAGCTCGCCGAGGGCCTCCTCGACCGAGATGGGCGGGGGTGCGTCCTGCCGGGCGGGCGGGGCGGGGACGGCGTGCCCGCCCTCGCGGACCCTGAGCCCGGCCTGCGGCTGCTCGGCCGTCGCCGTGGCCAGTGCCCGGCGCGCCTGGAGGAACCGGTGGACCAGCACCCCGGCCGCCGCGGCGTAGGCGGCCCAGATCGCGACGGCGGGCGCCAGGGCGGTGAGCAGCGTGCCGAACAGCAGCGCGACCAGACCGGCCGCGCCCAGGGCCATGGCCGTGGTCGCCCACGGCGGGACCCAGCGGATGAGGTGGGCGGCGCCGGCCACCAGGGGGGCGAGCACCGTCAGCGCCGTCAGGACCGGTGAGCCCCAGCCGTACCCTCCCTGGACGACGGTCAGGACGGCCAGCCAGACCAGGACCACCAGCAGGGTGGCGGCGGCGCGCGGGAAGCTCAGGGTGAGCGCGGCGAAGCCGAGCAGCGTCAGCGTGACGAAGAGCGTGCTCAGGACCGACCAGCCGGTGCCCAGCGCCAGCGCGACCGCCGCGACCAGCACGGCGACGTAGAGCAGCCTGCGCAGGGGGGGTGCGAGCCGGAAGTAGCCCGACCGCACCTGCTCGAACAGATCACGTGCGGCCGCGCGCCCCGCCGGCCGGGCCCTGCTGGATTCCCGCATCACGCCTCCCCGGTCCGCCCCCGGTTATACCGCACCGGGGGGACGTTTGCGCGTGCCTGAGCGTCGCGCCACGCCGCCGGGCGAGCACGATCAGATATCAGATGAGAGCGGATGAAAACGGCGTCCGAGGCGGCGTGTCCCGCCCGGCGCCGTCCCGGCCGTCCCACCCGCCCCCGGGCCGTTCCCGCGTCCCGCCCGTGGCGGGCGGTGACCGGGCCGCCTCCGCGCGTGACCGCCCGGTCACGGCCGGGGGTCGCGTTCCCGCCCGCGGTCCGCGATCACGGGCGGGAGGACGGCCGGGCCGGGGCGGGGACGGGACCCGGAAACGGGCAGGGAAATGTCACCGCCCGGCAAGCCGGCGGTGTGCGGGAACGACCCGGTGACGGCCGTGGCGGGGCCGTCCGGCCGGGGAGCGGTCCGGCCGCGAGCCGGGGCCCGCGGGGGCGGGTCAGTCGCGGGTGGAGCGTCCCTGGTGGCGTCCGGGGTAGTCGGCGATCGTCACCTCCTTGGGGGTGATCCTCAGCACGGCGGCCTCGGCGTCGCCGATCGCGATGCCGCGCACCTCCGCCCAGAAGCGGCGGTCGAGGGGGTCGGCGACGAAGACCGCCACCCTGGGGTCGCGCTCGGCGGCCTCCCAGGCGTCGGACGCCGCGATCAGGCGCAGTTCGCCCCCCGGCCCGATCGAGCTGACCGCGCCGACGGCCAGCGTGCGCGGGCCGTCGGGGCCGGTGTAGGCGAGCACCACCTCCCGGGCGTAGGTGAGGGCGGCGCGCACCTCCCCGGCGAGTTCCACCGGCGGTCCGGCGTCGCCGGGGAGCCGGGCGCCGCAGCCGTCGCACATGACCAGCGAGGCCCGTCCCGGCCCGGCCGCCCCCCGCCACCACGCCCGCGTCGCCCCGGCGGCGTACACCGCCACCGGCACGGCCAGCAGGACCAGGGCGGCCCGCCAGGCCCACGCGCCCGCCGGGACGGCTCCGAGCCACGGCGCCACGGCCGCCACCCCGAGCAGCGGGGCGGCCACGGCGGGCAGGACCAGGGCGGCCGCCAGCCCGCGGTCCGCGGCCGCCGCCCGGCCCAGGCGGGGCGCCAGGCCGGGCCGGGCGCGCAGCCGGCCGAGGGCGAACGGCACGGCGAGGGCGGCCAGGGCCAGGAGCCGCCCGCTCCCGGCTACGACGGTCACCACCACCGCGGCCGCCGCCGACACCGACCAGGCCCGGCCCGCCACCAGCCAGAGGGTGACGTCGAGGTCGCGCCGGGCCGTACGGTCGTCACCGGCCGCGGCGAACTCGGCCAGGGCCCTGACCGGCCGGCCGCGCCAGACCCCGGCCAGCACCCGCGGCACGAGCGGCACCGCGCCGGACAGCAGCACCAGCCCGGCCAGGACCGCCCAGAGGGTCCCCGGCGCGCCCGTCGGGAGCGGCCCTGCGGGTGACGGCGGCGGCACCCGTGCCGGCAGACCGGCGACGATCACGATGTAGGCGGCCAGCGCGGCCAGGGTGAGCAGGAGCGACACGCCGAGCCAGGGATCGCGGACGAGCATGCCGGGCACGTACGGCCAGAGCCTGACCCGGCGCGCCTGCCGCAGGGTGATCGCCAGGACGGCGAGCGGCACCAGGGCGCCGCCGATCCTCGCCGCGCCGGCCAGGCCGAGTCCGAACTCCACCGCGCAGACCGCGACGAGCGCGACCGCCAGCAGCAGCCGGGTCCGTCGCGACCACGTCTCCAGCGCGCGCCTGGCCCGTCCCGTCTCCCGCGGGTCCACCGGCCAGGCCGGGTCGTGGTGGGCACGCGGGCCCTGCCAGCGCAGCAGGGCCAGGCCGAGGTTGATCCGGGCGCCCACGTGGTCCGGCGCGAGGCCCAGCGCGACCCGGTAGGAGTCCTCGGCGTGGCGGTACCGGCCGCGCAGCAGCGCGAGATCACCGGCCAGGACGTGCGGGTCGGGCTCCTCGGGCGCGTAGCGGACGGCCCGCGAGGACTGTGCCCACGCCTCGCTCCAGCGTCCGGGCACCCGGCGCAGCGCCGAGCCCAGGCGCATCCGCGCGGCCCAGGAGCCCGGCGCGAGGCGTACGGCCTCCTCGGCCGCGGCCACGGCCTCGGCGTCCCGGCCGAGCCGCTCGAACGCCAGGCTGGCCAGGCGGTAGCCCCAGTCGGCGCCGGAGGCCGCGTCGGTCGTCCCCGCGCGGGGACCGGTGGCACGGGTCCCGGGGAGGATCCCCGCGTGGGTCCCGGTGCGGGGACCTCCAGAGGTTCCGGCGTGGGGACCCGCAGGGGTTCCGGCGTGGGGGCCCGCCGTTCCCGCGCCGGTCCACATGTCGACCCCCGGGACCGTCTCCCCGACGGTCCCCGTGCCGATCCCCGTGCCGATCCCGGTGCCGGTCCCGCCGGGGGGACCGAGATCCAGGGCCCTGCGGGCGGCCTCCAGGGCGGCCTCGGGCCGGTCCCGGGCCAGCCAGGAGACGGCCACCGCGCACCACTGCCGGGGGTCGTCGGCGTCCCGGGGCGGCGGGACCGGATCGGGGCCGACCGGCCCGCCGGGCCCGCTCACCACGACGGCTCACGGGCCTCGCGCTGATCCCCCACGCCCGCCATGGTCGGTGCCGGGGTCCCCGTTTGCCTAGACGACGGTATAGCCCTGTATCTCTCTAGAGAGGTCCGGACGGACCCCTGCAAGACGGACATATCTATAGATGCATCATCGAATGCCAACCCATGCAGTGCCGGACTTCGCCTAAGCTGCGACGCATGTTCGTCCAGGCTGACAAATCCTGAGCGGCCCATGACCAGCGTCGTGGCCCGCACCGGGCATGCCGACGGCGACCCGCGGGCATCCGGTGCCGGCCGGTGGTCGATCCTCGCCCTGCTCTGCTTCAGCCTGCTGCTGATCGCGGTGGACGCCACGGTGCTGCACATCGCGGTGCCCGCGCTGACCGCGGCCCTGGAGCCGAGCTCGGTGGAGCTGCTGTGGATCATCGACGTCTACTCGCTGGTAGTCGCGCCGCTGCTGCTGACCTTCGGCACGCTCGGTGACCGCCACGGGCGCAAGCGCCTGGTGCTGGCCGGCTACCTGGTCTTCGGCGTCGCCTCGGCGGCGGCCGCGTTCGCGCCGACCCCGTACGCGCTGATCTCCGCCCGTGCCCTGCTCGGCGTGGGCGGGGCGATGATCATGCCCGCCACCCTGTCCATCATCCGGCAGGTCTTCACCGACCGGCACGAGCGGGCGGTCGCGCTGGGGATCTGGAGCGCGGTGGCGGCGGCCGGGGCCGCGGTGGGCCCGCTCGTCGGCGGGCTGCTCGTCGAGCACTTCTGGTGGGGCGCCGTCTTCCTGATCAACGTCCCCATCCTGATGGTCCTGCTGCCCACCGCGGCCAGGCTCCTGCCGGGAGGCCGGACGCGCTCGAACCGCCCGTGGGACGCGCTCAGCGCGCTGCTGTCCGTGCTGGGGATCCTCGGCGTGGCCTTCGGCCTCAAGGAGGCCGGGGCCGGACATCCCGCGGGGGCGGTGGCGTTTCTGGCCGGGGCCTGGCTGCTGACCTGGTTCGTCCGCCGGCAGCGACGGCTGCCGTTCCCCCTGCTCGACCTGGACCTGTTCCGTCGGCGCGCGTTCTGCGCCGGGGTGGGCGGGGTGCTGCTCACGGTCTTCTCCCTGGTCGGGCTGGAGCTCATGCTGGCCCAGTACCTCCAGCTGGTCCTCGGTGACAGCCCGCTCCAGGCGGCGGTACGGCTGCTCCCGCTGATGATCGCCTCGATCGCGGGCGGGCTGACCGGGGCGCGCCTGCTGCGCTGGTTCGGCCTGCGCGCCACGATGAGCGGCGGGCTGGCGCTGACCGCGCTCTCCCTCACCCCCACCCTGGCCTGGGGCACCGAGGGGCATCCCGTCGCCCTGACGTTCTGCTTCGTCGGCATCGGCTTCGGCATCCAGGTCACCCTGCTGGCCGCCTCGGACACGATCATGTCGTCCACCCCGGAGGCGCTCGCCGGCAGCGCCGCCGCCACCGAGGAGACCGCCTACGAGCTGGGCGCCGGCCTCGGGGTCGCGGTGCTCGGCACGATCACCACGATCGTGTACGCCCCCTTGCTGGCCCAGGTCCCCGGGATCGGCCCCGGCGCGATGGACCAGGCCCGCCAGTCGCTGGCCTCGGCCGCGCACATCGCACGGGAGATCGGCGGTGCGAGCGGGGACGCCCTGCTCGCCGCGGCCCGCCTCGCGTTCGTCTCGGGCCTGCACTCGACGATCGTGGTGAGCGTCCTGCTGCTCGGCGTGACCGCGCTGGCGGTGGGGCTCCTGGTGCCCGGCCGGTCGCGGGAGGGACGGGACGACCCGTCGTGAGGGGTCACCGGGGCTCCGGCCCTTCCGGCGGGAGGGCCCCGGCGGGTCCCCGGATCCCCCGCGCGCCGCACCGCCGTGCGGCCCGGAGGCGGTCCCGGGGTTTGGAAGACCCCGGTTCGGTCATCTATCCGTCAGGTATGGGCAGGAACGGTGAATCTCACCAGAAAGAGGAGCCGTGCGACGAACCCTCCACGATCTCGCCTCGCTGGCCGCCAGGCTGGGCGTGGGCGGGATCTTCTTCGCCAACGGCTGGCACAAGCTCGAAGCGGGCCTGAACGCCACCGCCGCCCAGTTCGCCACCCTGGAGGCCCCCGGCCCCTACGTGTGGGCGGCCGTCACCATGCTGATGGAGCTGATCGGCGGGGCGTTGATGGTCGCCGGTCTGGCCGTGTCCGCCTGCGGCCTGCTGCTGTTCGCCGAGGCCCTCGCCGTGTTCGTCCTGGCCAGCGGCCAGGTCGGCCTGCCGCTCACCGGGGGTGACGCCAAGCTCATCGTCGCGCTCGGTGCCGCCTCCATCCTGCTCGCGGTCGGCGGCGCGGGCCGCCTGTCGGTCGACCACATGGTGGTGATCAAACGCCGCGAGGCCGAGGCCGCCGAGGACTTCGCCGCCGAGGCCGAGGCCGACGACGTCATCGCCTCGTTGCGCGAGCCTGAGCCGTCCGCCCGGCCGTCCACCCAGGCGGCACCGGGTGCGCCGGTCCCGGGGACCTCGGGAAACTCGGGGACCTCGGGGACCTCGGGGAAGAGGCCCGGCGACGGTCCCGGCCCCGCCTTCCCCGATCCGGCCTTCTCCGATCCGGGCTCCTCCCCCGCGGGCTCCGTCTCGTCCGGGAGCGGCGCCTCCCGGAGCACCGCCGCGAAGGCCGTCCCCGGAAGCGGCGCGGGGAGCGACGAGGGAGGGGCCGACACCGCGGAGTTCCCCGCGGCCCGCCCCCGTACGCGTACCCGCAAGCCTCCTCCGGGAGCCACCGGCGCCGCGGCCCCGGCCGCACCGGCTCCCCCGCCCGCCCCGGGGACGACCGGCGACACCCTGGTGGCCGGGAAGAAGGACAAGCCCGCCGAGGGCTGACCCGGCCCCTGGACCGGGCCGCGTCCTCATGACGGTGATGCTGCCTGTGACGGTGCCTCGACGACGGCGTTCGCCCGTCGGCCCGTCGTGAGATCTGCGAGGTCCGAGGGGTCCGAGGGATCCGAGGGTTCGCCAAGGCGAGGTGAGCGCAACCTGTCGTCACGGTAAGTAGTTGCTCGATCACTCTTCGTGCATGATGGGCCCTGTTCCGCAGCGGGACGGCGGCCGGGCCCCGGGCACCCTCCGGGCCCGGCCGCCGCACCCGGGCGGGATCGCAGAAGCGCAGAACCCTCGACCCCAAGGAGCGCAGTGAAGAGAACCCTCCTCGTGTCCGCCCTGACGGCCGGGATCGTCACGATCACCGCCGGTGCCGCCTACGCCTCGCAGTACATCGCCTACGAGGGCCCGGGTTTCACCGGCAGATCCGTCGTGATCGACGCCTGCGGACCGTCCAACATCCCCTACCACGGGTCCTACAAGTGGTACGGCGACGGCCAGTCCGGCCGCATGTACAACCAGCCCAACGCGCAGGGCCTGACGCACTTCCGGCTGCCCTCCGACGACAACGCGGAGCAGAGGACGCCCGTCGGCTGGCAGAGCATCTTCATCGAGTGCTGATCCCGGCCGGTCCGGGTGGTCCTGGACGGACCCCCGCGGGACCTTCCGGACGGCGCCCCAGGAGGAGACCACCGGGGAGAGGCCCGCCGGAGCGCTCCGTGACCCGCCCATGACGATCGATCCCCCCTGACAGGCGACCCCCTTCCCCCTTCCCCCCCTTGTGGCCGAGGCGTCCGCCGCACGACGCCTCGGCCCGTCGCCGACCGATATGGCGCACGTACCGTGACCAAGCGCTTCGATGTGACATAAATGGATTCACACGGAGATGTCGTACCTGCACAATGATCGGATGCGCCTCCCCGGCTGGTTCGCGGAGCGGGCCGCGCCCGCACCACAGGAGACCGAACTCCGTGTCTCCACGCTCGAACTCTTCTTCGACCTCGTCTTCGTCTTCACCGTCACCCAGCTCACCGGCCTCCTGGTGGACGGCCTGCAGGACGGCCGCCCCCTCGAGGGCGCGCTGCAGGTGCTGCTGGTCTTCGGTGTCATCTGGTGGATGTACGCCGGGTACGCCTGGCTGACCAACGCCGTCCCGCCCACCAGGCCCGCCCGCAGGGTGCTGATCCTGCTGGGCATGGCCGGGTTCATGATCGTGGCGCTGTCGATCCCCGCCGTGTTCGACGGGGACGGCCTGGCCTTCGCGATCGGGTACCTGCTGCTGGTCGTCGTGCACGCCGGGCTGTACCTGCAGGGCACCTCGGCCATCACCAGGGTCCTCCCGTTCAACCTCGGCGGCACCGCGCTGGTCGGCGTGGCCGCCCTGGTCCCCACCCCGTACACCTACCTGCTCTGGGCCGCCGCGGTGATCCTGCTGTGGGGCAGCCCGTACTACATCGGGCAGAAGGGCTTCAACCTCCGGGCCGGGCACATCGTCGAGCGCCACGGCCTGCTGGTGATCGTGGTGCTCGGCGAGTCGATCGTGGCCCTGGGCATCGGCGCCAAGGGGCTGCACATCGGCCTCGCCCTCGGCGTGACGGCGGTGCTCGGCCTCGCGCTGGCCGCCTGCCTGTGGTGGCTCTACTTCGGCGGCGACGACGAGACGCGCGCCGAGCACGCCCTGGAGGGCGCCGAGCCCGTGCGGCGCACCCGGTTGATCCTCGGCGCCTACTTCTACGCGCACATCCCGATGCTGCTGGGCATCGTCGCGGTCTCCGCGGGCGTCAAGAAGGCGATCGGCCATCCGACCGACCCGCTGAAGCTCAGCGCCGCCCTGGCCCTGGCGGTGGGCTTCGCCCTGTTCGTGGCGGGTGGCGCCTGGTTCCGGCGCGTCCTGGGCATGTCGGGCAACGGCCCGCGGGTCTGGGGCGCCCTCGTCGCGCTCGCCACGGTCGCGCCCGGCCTGTGGTCGGCCCTCGCGCAGCTCACCGCGCTCACGGCGCTGGCGATCGTCGTGATCGTCGTGGAGCGGCGTTCGAACGCCGCCGTCGCCCCGGTGCACTGACCTGTCCGCCGCCCGCGCCTTCTGCCCGTACCGGAGCCGCGGGCAGAGGGACGGGCGGCGGGCGCGGAGGGGTCCCGGTCCTCGTCCGGACCGGTGGCCCCTCCCGTCGTGAAGCGCGTCCCGAGGCTCAGACCTTCATGCCGGTCCGGTCCACGATGGCGTCCGCCCCCTCCATGCGGGCGCAGTGGGCGCAGCAGAACCAGCGCCGGTCGGCCTCGACGCCGTGCCCGACGATCCGGACCCCGCAGTGCTCGCAGATCGGCGCCATCTTCTGGATCGCGCACTCGAAGCTGTCGAAGACGTGCACCCTGCCCTGGGCGTGCACCTCGAAGCTCATGTCGTAGTCGTTGCCGCACGTCTCGCAGCTCGCCATGTCTCCCCCCGAAAACTCATGGCCGTTTCCCGTGGGGGTCCTACCCATCCGCCCGCCCGGTCAGACCGTCCGCCCGGCCACGATCGCCGCCGCGACCAGCGCCATCACCAGGACGGCCGAGACCGCGAGCAGCACGGGCAGCAGCCGGGCGAACCGGTCGCGCGCCACCAGCCGGACGCGACCGGCCTCGATCCATCCGCGCAGCCGGGGCCAGGCGTACGGCAGCGCCGGGGACAGCGCCCACGTCCCGCCCGGACGCCGCACGACCAGCCCGCCGAAGGCGTCGAGGACGGATTCGGCGGCCGGGGGGACCCTCACCTCGCGGGCGACCGGCTCCCCGCCGGCCGCGACGGCCACCAGCCTGAGGAACACCGCGGGCGCGCGCTCCCGGGCCTCCGGGCCGAGCGCGGCGTACGCGGCCTCGGCGAGGTCGCCCAGCGCGGGGTCGTCGCAGGCCGTACGGACCCTCGCCCCCGCCTCGGCACCCGCCCTGAGCAGCGCGACGATCTCCGGTTCCCGCGGGCCGGTCGCCGCGGGCGTCCCCGGCGCGTCCGGACCGGGGCACGTCCGGCCACCGGTGGGGGCGCCGGACGGACCCGGCACGGCGAGCAGGGACGGCAGGGCCTGCAGAGGGGGTGAAGCGGACAGGGAGGGCAGAGCGGGCAGGTCGGGCAGGGCCAGCAGGTCGAGCAGCAGGTCGCGGGCGGCCGGGCGGGCGGCGGCGTCCTTGGCCAGCGCGGCACGGGCGAGGGGACGCAGCGAGCGGGGCAGCGGGTCCAGGTCGGGGTCGAGGGAGAGGACGTGGTGCATCACGGCCCCGAGGCTGCCCGCCGCGAACGCGTCCTTTCCGGTGGCCGCGTACAGCACGACCGCGCCCCAGGCGAACACGTCGGCCGGGCGTCCCACCCGGCCGCCGGTGAACACCTCGGGCGCCAGGTACGACGGCGCGTACGACTTCAGCGCGGGGGAGGCCAGCGCCGATCCCAGGCCGGGGGCCACCCCGAAGCCGGTGACCCGGGGGCCGTCCCGTCCGACGATCACGTTGTCGGGGGTGAGGTCGCGATGGATCACTCCGGCGTCGTGCAGGGCCGTCAGGGCGGTGGCGACCGCGGTGGCCAGGCCGCGCAGGTCGTCACCGCCGAAGACCCGCCCGGCCCGGCGCAGGCTGGGCCCTGCCACGTACTCGCTGACCAGGTAGGGCCTGGGCCCGTCGAAGTCGGCGTCCAGCACGCTCGCCGTGCAGAAGGGGGCGACCCGGCGGGCCGCCTCGGCCTCGCGGCCGAGGCGGGCGCGCAGCTCCGGGTCGGCCGCCGGGCGGCCGTGCATGACGCTCACCGCGACGCGCCGCCCCCCGGCGTCGTAGCCCTCGTAGACCGTGCCCCGGGCGCCCGCCCCCAGCCGTCCGGCCAGGCGGTAGCCGCCGAGCCGCCATGGGTCGCCCGCGCCGAGTTCCCGCGCCACTCTCATGCGGGGTTCGATGCGGTACGGAGGGTAAAAGTTCTCCTCAGGCGGGGCAGACGTCGCGGTAGGGAAGATCCCCCAGGTAGGTGCGCCACTCCTCGCGCGACAGGGTGCGGCCCGCCCGCTCGCAGACGGCGCGGGCCACCGCGGCCGGGGCGACCGGATGCTCGGTCAGGGTGCCGTCCGAGTCGACGAGGACCAGGCCGTCCCCGCCGGAGCCGAACGCCAGGGAGCGGAGGTCGCCGGGCTGCACCGCGATCGGCGGGCCGAGACGACGCCCGGTCGCGACGTCCCACACCCCCACCGACCGCTCGCTCGCCGCCGCGGCGATGACGTCACCGCGGGGGGAGTACACCAGCCCCGTCCGCGCCGTCGTCCCCGCTCCCCGCTCGCCGCGGATCAGGGTGCCCACCCGCCGCCGTCCGCGGGTCTCGAACACCGACATCCGCATGGTCTGGTCGACCGTGGCGAAACGGGCGCCGTCCCCGGAGAAGGCCAGCGCCGTCGTCTGGATGCCGATGCTGGGCGAGCCGTAGGTCTGGCCGAACGGCTTGCCGGTCCTCGCGTTCAGCAGCCGGTGGTCACCGCCGGCGACCGCGAGCGTCCCGCCGTCCGGGCTGAACGCCAGCCGTTCGACGATCGTCTGGGGCCGCGACCAGCGGAGCCGCCCGCCGGGCACGTCCCAGACGTGGACCTCCCCGTCGGGTTCGACGTCCGTGTCGTGGTAGAGGGTGTAGGCGGCCACGGCGGTGCCGTCGGCGCTGATCGCCAGGGCCGACGCCGTACCGTCGCGGGTGACGCCGAAGGAGGCGATCCTCTTGAAGGTGGAGGTGTCCCAGACGGCCAGCTCGGAGTCGTCGACGCCGGTGACGGCCGTCAGCCGCCGGCCGTCGCCGCTGAAGGCCATCTCGAAGGCGCCACTGGCCCCTTCGAGCTCGATCGGCAGCGAGCCCTTCCGGGCGCGCGAGCGGACGTCCCGGATCACGATCTCGCCCGCCCCCTCGGCCCGGGAGGCGAGCAGCCGCCCGTCCGGGCTCAGCGCCGCCCAGTAGGTGCCGGCCCCCTTGAGCGTGACCGGATCGGTCAGCCCGGAGATGTCGAGGGCGGTCACCGCGTCCTCGGTGAAGTACCGCAGGGTGCGCCCGTCCGGGTCGAAGGCCAGGACGGGCAGGTAGGCGTCGATCCTCTGGGTGAGCAGCGGCTGGGCGTCCCGGATCCGCCAGACGCGCAGGGCCGTGTGGGTCGCCAGGGCCAGGAAGCGCCCGTCCGGGCTGAAGACGAGGTGGCTCTCGGCGACGTCCTCGTCGAACTCGAAGGAGCGATCCAGCTTCGCGCCGGTGGAGGCGTCGCGCAGCTCGGCCCGCCTTCCCCTCAGGACCGCGACGGTCGCGCCGTCCGGGCTGTAGGCCACGTTCGGCACGCACGCGCAGCGCCCGCCGAGCGGGATCCTGCGCAGGTCGCCCAGGGTGAACGCGGTCGCCGTGCTCTCCAGGCCGCCGGCGACGATCCGGGTCCCGTCGGCGGAGACGTCGAAGTTGACGCCCGCGACGGGCACGGACAGCTTCTCGCCGGTGGTGAGGTTCCAGACGGTGTTGGCCTCCCCCTCGGTGATCACGAGCCAGTCGTCGGAGCGTCCGAACCGCACGCCGAGGTCGCCGCCCATGCCGGGGGCGCCGACGGTGAGCCCGGCGCCGGTCGGCCTGCCGGTCCGTACGTTCCAGACCCTCAGCCTCGTGCCGTCGGCCACGGCCAGCAGCCTGCCGCCCGGGCTCAGCGCGACCTCCCGCAGGTCGTCGCCGATGCCGGTGACGCGGCCGACGCGCCGGCCGGTCCGCACGTCCCAGAAGCGTGCCTCGCCGTCGCTCGCGCTGACGAGCGTGCGGCCGTCGGCGCTCAGTTCCCTGAGGGTCTGTATCCCGGAGTCGGGGTCGCGGAAGGTGGCCGTCTCGCGCTGGACCAGGGAGCCGGCCAGGCTCGCCCTGGCCTCGGGCACCGGTGCCAGCCGCCAGGCGGCCACGCTGAGCAGCATGGCCCTGACCGGTTCGGCGACCCGCAGCGTGTCGGCCGTCGCCGCCAGCCGGGCGGCGGTGGCCTCGTCGCGCTGGGAGGCGATGACGGTGCTGCGGGCGTCGGCCACCCTGCTCTGCTGCACGGCCAGCGCCCCGGCGGCCAGCGCGACCACCAGCAGCACGGCCAGCGTGGCCGACAGCGCCCGGTTGCGGCGGGCGCGGCGCCGGGTCAGGGCGGCGCCCGCCTCCAGGAAGTCGCGCTCGATCGGGCTGAGCGTGATGTTGCGGCGGCCGGTGGCCGCCCAGTGCATGGCGTTCTCCAGGCTGCTGCCCTGGAACAGGTCCCCGTCCTTGCGGCCCTGGGTCTGCCAGCGGCGCGCGGCGGCGAGGATCCCGCGGTGCACGGCCAGGCCGTCCCGGTTGGCCTGGACCCACATGCGCAGCCGCGGCCAGGCCTGCGGCAGCGCGGGACGCGACAGCCACACCTCCCGCTCGTCGTGGGTGACCAGGTAGGCGAAGACCTTCAGCAGGCGGCGGACCGCGGCCGCCTCGGCCTCCTGCCTCCCGTCGAGGAGTTCGGACCACTGTGCCTGCCGTACCAGCAGGCGGCCGTCGTCGTCGACGGTGACCAGCCGCAGGAAGACCTCGGGGGCCAGCTCCCGCTCGGCCGGGCCGAGCCCGGCGTAGGCGTCCTCGGCGAGGGTGCCGAGCGCGGGGTCGGCGGAGGTGGCGCGGATCTGGGCGCCCGCGTCGCTGCCGGCGGCCAGCAGCCTGGGCGTGTCGACGGCCCCGTCCCCGCTGACCAGGGCGAGCAGCAGGTCCCTGGCGGTGGGCCTGGAGGCGGGGTCCTTGGCCAGCGAGGCGGCGACGAACGGCCGCAGGTGCTCGGGCAGGATGTCCAGCTGGGGCTGGACCGACAGCACGCGGTGCATGACCCCGCCCAGGCTCTCCGCCCGGAACGGGTCGGCGCCCGTCGCGGCGAAGACCATGATCCCGCCCCAGGCGAAGACGTCCACGGCGGTGGTCGCGCGCTGGCCCATGAAGATCTCGGGGGCCATGTAGGTCGGGGTGCCCGCCACCATGCCGGTCGCGGTCAGCGACATGTCGATCGTCCGGGCGATCCCGAAGTCGATCACGCGGGGGCCGTCCGGGCCCAGCAGGACGTTGTCGGGCTTGAGGTCGCGGTGGATCACCCCGGCCTCGTGCACGGCCGTCAGCGCGGTGGCGATCGCGGTCCCCAGGCGGTGCAGGTCGCCCCCGGTGAAGCGGCGCCCCTCGGCCACCGCCTTGCGCAGGCTGGGGCCCTCGACGTACTCGCTGACGATGTACGGCCGGGGCCCGTCCAGGTCGGCGTCCAGCACTCCCGCCGTGCAGAACGAGGAGACGCGGCGGGCCGCCGCGGCCTCGCGCCCGAACCGCTCGCGCAGTTCCGGGTCGGCGCCGGCGTCGCCGTGCAGGACCTTCACCGCCACCCGCCGCCCGTCGGCGTCGTAGGCCTCGTAGACGACGCCCTGTCCGCCCGCGCCCAGCCGGCCGGCCAGCCAGTAGTCACCCAGGCGTTGCGGATCACCGTCGATAAGTGTCGTGCTCAACTCACACTCCGTTCAACGGTGGTTTGGACGCCCGGCGGCGCCGAGAGGTTCGCGGGATGCTCTCGGGATGTTCGCCCACCCGGGACATGCCTGACCCTCCTTGCCTGAACGGTGCGGAAACCCTCCCGGTCACCCGGCCGCCACCGGGCCACCGGCAGGTCGGGGCCCGGACGGCGGCGCCGGGGACGTGCTCCAGGATGCCCGGTCCCGGCATGGCGGGGCGGGCCGTTCGGAGACTCGGGGACGCCCGGGACCGGCCGTGGTCACAGTATCCGGGCTCGCCCCGGCACGCCCGCACGCCGCGCGTGCGAGCCGGGAAACAGGTCGCCCACCACGGCGCCTCCCGATCGTCACCCTGCGTACGAGGCCGGACGCTCCGCGTGGCGAAAGCGGTTGATCCAATGAGTGGGGCGGGCTAGGTTTGCTCCGCACGGCCAGCGGGAAGGCCGCGCGAGCGACGTCGAACACGACGAAGCGGAACGAACCCGGGAAAGGAAGCAGATCATGCGACGCGTCAGGATCGCCCGGCGGCGAAGAACACGCCCGTCGGATCGCATCCCCGGCCTGGACCTGCGGTCTCCCTCGGGACGCCGGCTCCCCTACTGATCCGGTCTTTACGACGGTTTTATGGACAGGTCTGTAAAAACTTCTTATAACGGAACTATCACGCCAGGGGGCTCAATGAGGAGACTTGTGGTCGTGCCACCGTACGTCGCACGGCTCAAGATCAGAGATATCCGTTCCGCGTCGCGTCGCAGGGCGCCCGGTGACGCCAAGGTGATCGACCTCGGCGCCTACACCGGCCGCAACGTGCTGCTCTTCCCACGGACGAGCGGCCCCGCCCCCGCCGCCTGACCCCCCACGAAGAAGACCCGCCCGGGGCGGGTCTTTCTGCGTTTCCGGGGGTGCGTCCGCGTCGCTTCCGGGGGTGCGTCCGCGTCGCTTCCGGGGGTGCGTCCGCGTCCCGGACGGGCACCGGCGATGCTGGTGGCATGCGCGAGGACACGGGACGGCACACGCGGCGTACCGGGTCCGCCGGGTCCGCCAGGTCCGCCGGGAACACAGGGAACGCCGGGTCCGCCGGGAACGCAGGCGACGCGGGGCCCGTCGCGGGCGCCGAGGGTGCGAAGGGCGCCGGTGTCCTGTCGCTGCGGCTGCCGTTCCGCGCGCCTCTCCGCGTGGACGGCCTGTTCGGGCACCTCGCCGCGACCGCCGTACCCGGTGTGGAGGAGTGGCGGGACGGCGCCTACCGCCGTACCCTGCGGCTCCCGCACGGCCACGGCGTCGTCACGCTGCGGCCGATGACCGGGCACGTCGGCTGTGTGCTGAAGCTCACCGATCTCCGCGACGGGCCCGTCGCGATCGCCCGCTGCCGTGACCTGCTCGACCTGGACGCCGACCCCGCCGTCGTGGACGGGCTCCTGGCCGAGGATCCGGTGCTGGCCCCCCTGGTGGCCGGCGCCCCGGGCCGCAGGGTGCCCCGTACGGTCGACCCGGCGGAACTCGCGGTACGCGCGGTGCTCGGCCAGCAGGTCTCCACCGCCGCCGCCCGCACCCACGCCGCCCGGCTGGTCACCGCCCACGGTGTGCCGATCGCGGACGAGGACGGGGGCCTGACCCACCTGTTCCCCTCACCGCAGGAGCTGTCCTCGCTGGACCCCTCGGCGCTCGCCCTCCCCCGGGCACGCCGCGCCACCCTCATCGGGCTGATCTCCGCGCTGGCCTCCGGCGAGATCGACCTCGGCGTCGGCCGCGACCGGGTCCGCGCGCAGCTCTCCGCACTGCCGGGATTCGGGCCGTGGACCGTCGAGACCATCGCGATGCGCGCCCTCGGCGACCCGGACGCCTTCCTCCCCACCGACCTGGGGGTCCGCGCCGCCGCCCGCAGGGCGGGCCTTCCCGTCACCCCGGCCGCGCTCACCGGCCGCGCCGCCGCCTGGCGGCCCTGGCGTTCGTACGCCGTGCAGTATCTCTGGGGCAGCGGCGACCACGCCGTCAACCGGCTGCCCGCCCCCTGAACCTCCGCACCGGCTCCTCCGGGTCACCGCACCGGCCCTCCCGGGGCACCGCGCCGGCTCTCCCGAGTCACCACACCGGCTCTCCCCGGGGCACCGCACCGGCCGCGCGCTCTCGTCGCCGGTTCCCGCACGGCCCTTGTCTTTCCCGTCCGTTCCCTCCCGTACGGGCCGGGGGCCGCCCACGTGAACGGCGGGCCGGCCGGGGTGATCCCGGACGACCCGCCGTCGTCTCTCCGCCGGCGTCTCCTGCCCGGAGACCGCGGACGTCTACTTCGTGTCGGAGTCCGACGGTGTCTGCGACAGCGCGCTGGCCGCGGCGGACTTCTCCTGCTTGGTCGAGTCGGAGTCGTTCAACGTCTTGGCGGCGGCCGACGCCGCCTCGGAACCGGTCTCCCCCTGGCTCTGCGGAGCCTGCGACAGCGCGCTGGCCGCGGCGGACTTCTCCTCCTTGGTCGAGCCGGAGTCGTTCAACGTCGCGGCGGCGGCCGACGCCGCCTTGGAACCGGTCTGTCCAGAGTTGCTTGACACGTTCTCACCTTTCCTCGAAGCGCGTTCGTACCGCAGTGGCGGCGGTGGTGTCACGCGGGCTCCCGCACCGCGCGTGACCTCACCGCCCGTGTCGCGACGGGCACCCGGTCCCAGGGACCCGGCGTCCGCCGTTGCGACGGCCTCGGGCCGACTACCCCGGCCGGGCACCCGCAATCAAAAACCCGCAAGGCAAGGCACATCCGACATGTCCGGCGACTCATCCCCGTACCGGCGGACGAGAGAAAGGAGGGCCGGGTCCGGGCCCGCCCCGCCCCGCCCCCGTCAACGGTCACCGCGCGGGTCCGGCCCCGAACGAAAGGGCGTGACCTAGTGAGGCCTTCCGGCCATGCGGCCCAGCAGCTCGCGGGCCGTCGTCGGCCGGGCCTTGTCGGTGGCGGCGAGCAGTTCCGCCTCGGTCAGGACGAGACTGCTGACCTGAAGCAGCGCCTCGCCGTACCTGGCGAACAGGGCCACGGGCCTGTCGTCGACGACCCACAGAACGCGGCCGCCGGGCAACGGCCGGCAGATGTCGCCGAGGCCGGAAGCCGGGACGGCCTTCAGATACCCGGGGGCTCTCCGATACCGGGCGGCGCACGCCTGGCCGGGGGTGGCCGCCGTGGCACTGATGAGCACCCGCGCCTCCCCCTCCGCTCGCCGACGATCGATCTCGGGTGTGTGGAAGCGGTGGACGACGGTACGGGAGGTTCGCAGGCGATGGACGATCTCGACCGCCGGACCTCCCCGTGGATCGAGTCGCCAGGGACGCACCACGTGTCCAAGGACGGGGACGTCCAGAAGGACCAGCGGCACTCCCATCGTCTCCAGGTCCCAGACCCCGTGCCAGTGCCGTACGCGGTCCGAGACCTGGGCGGCACCGGCCGAAAAGACGATCATCGCTCCCGCGAGCAGGATCCGCAGCAGGGCGGCACGCGGCACGACCATCCAGGCCGCCGTGGCGTACCCCGCGACACCGGCCAGGAGAAAGATGATCCCGAAGAACGACTCGGGCAGGCCGTAGGCGTCCCTGTGGAAGGGGGCCAGCTTGAACAACGCCCAGGTCAGCACCCCGAAGGCCACGGATCCGCCGAGTGCGACCAGCCGCCAGCGGAGAACCCCGGCCGACCGCGCCAGGATCCCGCCGAGCAGAACCGGGACCACGATGATCGCGATGCCGTTGACGACGCCGCCCGGCCCTTTGGGAGACGCCGTCTCGTGAGGCCGGAAAGCACCGACGACGAAGCCGGCCGGCCCTCCGCGGCCCGTCACGTCGTCGGTCCAGAGCACGGCGGCCACCACACCGACGACGAGCCCGATCACGGCGCCCCTGGCCAGGAGGGCCCGGCCCGACGATTCGCTCATGGTCGCAACCATCGATCGTGCCCAGCGGTCTGCCAACCCCGCCAGACAGGCCGCCGGAGGCCGATGCACCCGTCACCGCATAACGACGGAAAAGCCCGTCGAGCCGGGACGGAGGAACTCCGCCACCTTCCCCGGGCCGGTGAACGGTCCGCCGTCCCGGAGACACCGAAAGGGGGGGCCGGATCCGGCTCCGGCCCCCCTTTTTTCGGCGTCAGGCGCTACGCGGGCGCCGCTCTCCCCTGCCCGGGATCAGCTGCAGCCGCTGGTGGAGCCGCAGCCCTCGCAGACGTAGCAGCTTCCGGCGGGACGCATCGTGGTGCCGCAGGTCATGCAGAGCGGCGCGTCGGCGGTGCGGCCCTCGTGGGACTCCAGCGAGCCGGTACGGCGCGAGGGCTGCGCGGGCACCGCCTCCACGCGGGCCTGCGGCTCCTCGATCGGGGTCTGCGGCTCCTCGATCGGGGCCGACGTGGCGAGCTCGGCGATGACCTCCTCGGTGCGGATCGGCGCCGGGTCCTCACCCCGCTGCTGGGCCGCGCGCTCGGAGGCGGAGAAGATCCCCAGGGCGGCGCGGTCGTCGTAGGGCAGGTGGTCAAGGGCCAGGCGGCGGAAGATGTAGTCCATCACCGAGGCCGCGATGCGGACGTCCGGGTCGTCGGTCATCCCGGCCGGGTCGAAGCGCATGTTGACGAACTTGCCCACGTACGTCTCCAGCGGCACCCCGTACTGCAGGCCGATGGAGATCGCCACCGAGAAGGCGTCCATGACACCGGCGAGGGTCGAGCCCTGCTTGGACATCTTCAGGAAGACCTCGCCGAGGCCGTCGTCGGGGTAGGAGGAGGCGGTCATGTACCCCTTGGCGCCGCCCACGGTGAAGCGGGTGGTGGTGCTGGGGCGCTGGTTCGGCATCCGGCGGCGGGTCGGGCGGCTGATCTCCACGACCTTGATCTCCGGCTGGGCCGTGGCGGCCGCCTTCTCCTCGGCCTTGCGGTCCTCGGTCTTGCGTCCCGAGGCGGACAGCGGCTGGCCGACCTTGCAGTTGTCACGGTAGACCGCCAGGGCCTTGAGGCCGAGCTTCCAGCCCTCCATGTAGACCTGCTCGATGTCCTCGATCGTCGCGGACTCGGGCAGGTTGACGGTCTTGGAGATGGCGCCGGACAGGAACGGCTGGGCCGCGGCCATCATCCGGACGTGGCCCATCGGGGCGATCGCGCGCTCGCCCATGGCGCAGTCGAACACCTCGTAGTGCTCGCGGCTCAGGCCGGGGGCGTCGACCACGTGGCCGTGCTCGGCGATGAACTCGACGATCGCCTCGACCTGCTCCTCCTGGTAGCCCAGCTGCCGGAGCGCGCGCGGGATCGTCTGGTTGACGATCTGCATGGAGCCGCCGCCGACGAGCTTCTTGAACTTGACCAGGGCCAGGTCGGGCTCGATGCCGGTGGTGTCGCAGTCCATCATCAGGCCGATGGTGCCGGTGGGGGCGAGCAGGGAGGCCTGCGCGTTGCGGTAGCCGTTCCGCTCACCGAGCCTGAGGCACTCGGCCCACTGCCGGGAGGCCTCGCGGTGGATGGCGCCGTCCATCCCGTCGAAGGTGCGCAGCGCCTCGTTGGCCTCGTTGTGCTTGCGCATGACCCGCTTGTGCGCGTCGGCGTTGCGGGCGTAGCCGTCGTACGGGCCCACGACCGCGGCCAGCTCGGCGCTGCGGCGGTAGGAGGCGCCGGTCATCAGCGAGGTGATGGCCCCGGCCACGGCCCGGCCGCCGTCGGAGTCGTAGGCGTGGCCGGTGGCCATGAGCAGCGCGCCGAGGTTGGCGTAGCCGATGCCGAGCTGGCGGTAGGCCCGGGTGGTCTGGTCGATCTTCTCGGTCGGGAAGTCGGCGAAGGTGATGGAGACGTCCATCGCGGTGATGATCAGCTCGGTGACCTTCACGAAGTTCTCGATGTCGAAGGTGTCGTCGTCCCTGAGGAACTTCAGCAGGTTGATGCTGGCCAGGTTGCACGAGGAGTTGTCCAGGTGCAGGTACTCCGAGCAGGGGTTGCTGGCGGTGATGCGGCCCGTCTCGGGGCTGGTGTGCCAGTCGTTGATCGTGTCGTCGTACTGGACGCCGGGGTCGGCGCACTCCCAGGCCGCCTTGGCCATCTTGCGGAACAGGTCCCGGGCCTCGACGGTCTCGATGACCTCGCCGGTGAGGCGGGCGCGCAGGCCGAACTTCTCGCCCTTCTCCACGGCGCGCATGAACTCGTCGGAGACGCGCACGGAGTTGTTGGCGTTCTGGTACTGGACGGAGACGATGTCCTTGCCGCCGAGGTCCATGTCGAACCCGGCGTCGCGCAGGGCACGGACCTTGTCCTCCTCGCGGGCCTTGGTCTCGACGAACTCCTCGATGTCGGGGTGGTCGACGTCCAGGACGACCATCTTGGCGGCCCGGCGGGTCGCGCCCCCGGACTTGATGGTGCCCGCGGAGGCGTCCGCGCCGCGCATGAAGGAGACCGGGCCGCTGGCGGTGCCGCCGCTGGAGAGCAGTTCCTTGGAGGAGCGGATCCGGGAGAGGTTGACGCCGGAGCCGGAACCCCCCTTGAAGATCACACCCTCTTCCTTGTACCAGTCGAGGATGGACTCCATCTGGTCGTCGACGGCCAGGATGAAGCAGGCGCTCACCTGCTGGGGCGAGGCGGTGCCGACGTTGAACCAGACCGGCGAGTTGAAGCTGAAGACCTGGTTGACCAGGGCGTGCTTGAGCTCGTGGTCGAAGATCTCGGCGTCCTCGTCGGTGGCGAAGTAGCCGTGCTCGACCGCCGTCCTGGTGTAGACGCCCACCACCCGGTCGACGAGCTGCTTGAGGCTCCACTCGCGCTGCGGGGTGCCGACCGCGCCACGGAAGTACTTGGTGGTCACGATGTTGGCCGCGTTGACCGACCAGGACCGGGGGAACTCCACGTCACGCTGCTCGAAGTTGACCGAGCCGTCGCGCCAGTTGGTCATGACGACGTCGCGGCGCTCCCAGGCCAGCTCGTCGTAGGGATGCACGCCCGGGGTGGTGAAGATCCGCTTCATCTTCAGACCCTTGCGCGGACGCTTGCCCCCGCGTGACACTGTGCCGCTGACGGTCTCCGTCATGACTTTCCCCCTCCTGGGGCTCCGCAGAGCCCGCGAATCGGACCACACCAACGCGCCGTCTCACCCCCGGCGCCCGGGGCCTGTCTCACTTCTGTTCTGCGGAGCGCCCCGCCCGGAGCTGCTCGATCTCGGCCTCGAAGTCCGCCAGGGTCTCGAATCCCCGGTAGACGGAGGCGAAGCGCAGGTACGCCACCTCGTCCAGCTCGCGCAGCGGGCCCAGGATGGCCAAGCCGACCTCGTGGGCCGCGATCTCGGCGCATCCGGTGGCCCGGATGCTCTCCTCGACCCGCTGGCCCAGCTGCGCCAGGGCGTCCTCGCCGACGGACCGTCCCTGACACGCCCGCCGTACCCCGGCGATCACCTTGTCCCTGAAGAACGGTTCGGTCACGCCGCTGCGCTTGCTCACCATGAGCAGGACGGTCTCCTGCGTGGTGAACCTCCGCCCGCACTCCGGGCAGGTGCGCCGGCGACGGATCGCGCCGCCGTCCTCGGTGGACCGGCTGTCGATGACCCGGGTGTCAGGATGACGACAGAACGGACAGTGCACGTGTGCCGCCTTCCTGACCTGCCGAAGCGGCCCACCCACCTCATCCGCCCCACGGCACGCGCGCGGATACGCTCGCGCACGCCTCTCGATCAGTCGAGAGGCGGTAATGGAACCACAATCTATGGTGAAGTGTTGAGGTGCAGCCACTAGATGTTGTGGTTCCAACCGTAGAAGTGCGCGACCATGAACGCAAGTTGAAAGGACCTTGCGGCGCGAAGTCGCTGATCAGCCGTTATTCCCCGGCGTGTCGCCGGTCCACCCGATGTGCCCGCACCCCCGGGGTCACCCGCTTCACCCACGCCCCGCCCGTACGCCACCCGCTCCGCCCGCCGTCCCGCTCCTGGGCCGACCGCTTCCCCGCGCCCTGCCGCACGTCACCCTCTTCTCCCACCGTCCCGCCGCTCCCCATGCCCCGCGCCACCCGCTCCGCTCGCGTCCCGGGCGCGCGGTGAGATCGCGCGCCCGGAGACGCCCCCTGACGGCGGCGGGCTCCTTACGGCAGCAGGCTCCTTATGGCAGCAGGCTCCGGAGAAGGTCGAGTCTGGTGCCGGACCGGAACGCCGGGCCGCGGGGCCCACCGGGGTCTGTGAGGCGGCCGACCGCCGGGACGGCCCCTCCACTACGCCGGCGCCTCCGCGATCCTCCCCGGCGTGTCGCCCTTCCAGGGCGTGTCGCCGACGTGCGCCGTGACCGGGGACGAACCCCGCCCTCCGGCCGGCTCGCCCGCCGAGATCGCGTCGATGCGCCCGCCGATCCAGAGCACTCCCAGGGTGAACAGCACCAGCGTCACCGCCGCCACGATCCTCCCACGCCGGGTGAGCCGGAGGGGCCGCCTGGCCGCCTCGGGCCGGGACGCGACCGGGCGGAGGGCACCGGCCCTGGACGCGCCGACCCTGGACGCGCCGGAGCGGGACGTGGCGGAGCCGGGCGCACCCGACCGGGGCGTGCCTGATCGGGGCTTTGCAGGGCGAGATCGGCCGGGCCGGGACGGGACGGCCTCGGGCGCGGCCGGTCCACCGGGGCGGGCGACAGCCGAGCGGGAGGCACCGGACCCGGGAACACCGGTCCGGGAGGCACCGGCCCGGGAGACGCCGGTCCGCGGGGTGCCGGTGCGGGCGGAGGAGCCGGACCGGGTGGCGCCGGACCTGGCGGCTCCGCGCCGGGTCTCGGCCCGCCCGGCCCGGCCGCGTCCGGACTCGCCGGAGCGCGCGGCCCCGCGGCCGGACCCGGGCGGTGCGGACCGGGAGCCGGGAGGGGTGGCTCCGGAACGGAACACCGCGGGAACCGTCTCCGCGGCACCCCCGGAAGCACCCGGGCCACCCTGACCACTCGGACCCCCCGGACCGCCCGGCGCTCCCCCGCGCCGTGCCGTCCGCGCGCGATCCGGCCCTCCGGCCGCTCCGGGGCCACGCCCGGACCCGCGCGCGGGGTCGGCCTCCCGTCCCGGCCCCGGCTCCCGGGCCGGGCCCGTCCGCCTCGCCGGGCCCGCCTCCCGTCCCGGCCCCGCCTGTCGTGCCGGATCCGCCTCTCGTCCCGGACCCTGCTCCCGTGCCGGTCCCGGCTCCGATCTCGGCGGCGGCACGAGGCGCAGACGCGGTGCGCCAGAGGCCCCTGAGGACCGGTATGCCCCCCGGGATCGGGACGCGGACGCGGATCGCGGTGTCGTCGTGGTCGGTTTCATGGTGGCCCCCATCCCCTCGACCTGGCCGAACACATGTCGAAGAAAGATCGGCGAATCGAACACGATGTCGATCGAACTCCCGTACGATGTTGTACACCACGGCGTGGCCGATATCGAGGACATTCGAACAATTGTTTGAATATGATCTTGGGCCGAGATATGGTCGCTGTGTGCGACGTGTTCAATACAGATCGGGAGGCGAGGAGTTCGTATGAGCCAGCACGACCAGAACGGTTCGGCCGTCAGCGACCTGGCGGTGCGAAGGCGTGACTCCCTTGGCCTCACCCCCAGGCAGCGGAAGATCCTTGAGGTGATCCGTGACTCGGTGCAGCAGCGCGGCTACCCGCCGTCCATGCGCGAGATCGGTGAGGCCGTGCAGCTCACCAGCACCTCCAGCGTGTCGCACCAGTTGACGGCATTGCAGCGCAAGGGCTATCTGCGCCGTGACCCGCACCGGCCCCGCGCCCTCGAGGTGCGCCTTCCCGGTGAGCCGGTGCTCTGGGTGGATCCCGACTCCGACCAGGACGAGACCCCGGTCAGCCGGCCGACCGCCGCCTACGTGCCGCTGGTCGGGCGCATCGCCGCCGGTGGCCCGATCCTCGCCGAGGAGAGCATCGAGGACGTCTTCGCGCTGCCCAAGCAGCTCGTCGGCGAGGGCACGCTCTTCCTCCTCCAGGTGACCGGTGACTCGATGATCGAGGCGGCCATCGCCAACGGCGACTGGGTGGTCGTGCGCCAGCAGCCCGTGGCCGACAACGGCGACGTGGTCGCGGCGATGATCGACGGTGAGGCCACCGTGAAGACCTTCAAGCGCAGGGACGGCCATGTCTGGCTGGTCCCGCACAACCCCAACTACGACCCCATCCCCGGTGACGAGGCCACCGTCCTGGGCAAGGTCGTGGCGGTCCTCCGCAAGCTCTGAGGCACACGAGCTCCGGGGCATCGGGACACGACGCGTCGCACGAAGCGGTACACGCCGATGGGCGGCACCCCCTCGAAGGGGGTGCCGCCCATCGGCGTTCTCACCGGTCCTCTGCGGACCCTCGGACTCCCGGGTCCGGCGGGTCCGGGTCCCTGAGCCAGGATCCGGATCCCTGAGCCAGGGTCAGGGTTCGGGTCCCTGAGCCAGGGTCAGGGTCCCCGAATCAGGGTCAGAACCAGGGCCGGAGGGCCGGACCCCTGGGTTCCCGGCCCCTCCCCGCTCCGATCCCCCGGCCACGACCCGGTCCTGACGCCCCGCGAGGGGCCGGGGTCACCGCTCAGGGGACGATGTTGACCAGCTTGGGCGCGCGGACGATGACCTTGCGCGGCTCGCCGGACAGGAATGCCCGGACCTTCTCCGACCCCAGGGCCAGCGCCTCCAGGTCGATCTCGGAGATCTCCGGTGAGACCTCCAGCCTGTCGCGCACCTTGCCCGCGACCTGGACGACACAGGTGACGGACTCCTGGACCAGCAGCGCCGGGTCCGCCACCGGCCAGCCCGCCAGGGCGACCGAACCGGTGTGGCCCAGCCGCTCCCAGCCCTCCTCGGCCGCGTACGGCGCGACCAGCGACAGCATGACCGCCAGCGCCTCCGCGGCCTCCCTGACCGCGGGGTCGGCGGCGCCGGGCCCGGAGTCGATGGCCTTGCGCGCCGCGCTGGTCAGCTCCATCATCCGGGCCACCGCGACGTTGAAGCGGTAGGACTCGACCAGCTTCGTGACCTCGTCCACGGTGTGGTGGACGATCCTGCGCAGGCTCACGTCTCCGGCGGTGACGTCGACGCCGGGGGCCGAGGCCGCGCCCGCCTCGGCCATGACGCGGAACGCGCGGGCCAGGAACTTCTGCGACGCCGCCGCGGAGACGTCGGCCCAGTCGATGTCGTCCTCGGGCGGTCCGGCGAACAGCACGGTCAGCCGTACCGCGTCGACGCCGTGGGCGTCGATCTGCTGCCCCAGGTCGACGCCGTTGCCCAGGGACTTGGACATCGCCTTGCCCTGGTTGATGACCTGCCCCTGGTTCAGCAGGCGGGTGAACGGCTCGACGAAGTCGACCATGCCCATGTCGTGCAGGACCTTGGTGAAGAACCTGGCGTACAGCAGGTGCAGCACGGCGTGCTCGACGCCGCCGATGTACTGGTCGATCGGGCCCCACCTGCGGACGCCCTCGATGTCGAACGGGCCGTCCTCGTAGGCCGGGTCGACGTAGCGCAGGAAGTACCACGAGGAGTCGACGAAGGTGTCCATCGTGTCGGTGTCGCGCCGCGCCGGGCCACCGCACTTCGGGCAGGAGACGTTGACCCAGTCCTCGGCCGAGGCCAGCGGGGAGACGCCCTTGGGTGCCAGGGCCTCGCCGCGCAGGTCGGGCAGGGTGACCGGCAGCTGGTCGTCGGGGACGGGGACCTCGCCGCACCCGTCGCAGTGGATGATCGGGATCGGGCAGCCCCAGAAACGCTGGCGGGACAGCAGCCAGTCGCGCAGCCGGAAGTTGACCGTCGCGCGGCCGGTGTCGCGCTCGCCCAGCACCTCGATGATCTTCCGGATCGCGTCGGCCTTGGCCAGGCCGTCCAGCGGGCCGGAGTTGACCATCGTCCCGTCGCCGGAGGTCGCGACACCGGTCTCGCCGGGGTCGGCCAGGCCGGTGTGCACGACCACCCGTACCGGCAGGTCGAAGGCGCGGGCGAAGTCCAGGTCGCGCTGGTCGTGGGCGGGAACGGCCATGATGGCGCCGTGGCCGTAGTCGGACAGCACGTAGTCGGCCGCCCAGACCGGCATGCGCTCGCCGCTGACCGGGTTGATCGCGTACCGGCCCAGGAAGACGCCGGTCTTCTCCTTCTCGGTGGACAGCCGGTCGATGTCCGACAGCTTCGACACCTCGGCCCGGTACGCCTCGAAGGCCTCGCGCCGGTCGTCGGCGACGATCTCCTCGGCCAGCGCCGCGTCCGGGGCGACCACGAAGAAGGTCGCGCCGTACAGCGTGTCGGGGCGGGTCGTGTAGACGGTGACCGGCTCGTCCCGGCCCTCGATCACGAAGTCGACGTCGGCGCCCTCGGAACGGCCGATCCAGTTGCGTTGCATGGTCAGCACGCGCTCGGGCCAGTTGCCCTCCAGCTGCGCCATGTCGTCCAGCAGCCGGTCGGCATAGTCAGTGATCTTGAAGTACCACTGGGTCAGCTCGCGGCGGACGACCTCGGCCCCGCAGCGCTCGCACCTGCCGTCCTTGACCTGCTCGTTGGCCAGCACGGTCTGGTCGTTGGGGCACCAGTTGACCAGGCCGCCCTTGCGGTAGGCCAGGCCGCGCTCGAAGAAGCGGGTGAACAGCCACTGCGTCCACCTGTAGTACGTCTCGTCGCTGGTGTGCAGGCGGCGCGACCAGTCGAAGGAGATCGCGTAGCGCCTGTAGGAGCCGGCCTGGGTCTCGATGTTGGCGTAGGTCCACTCCGCCGGGTGCGCGTTGTTCTTGATCGCGGCGTTCTCGGCGGGCAGTCCGAAGGAGTCCCATCCGACGGGGTGCAGCACGTTGTAACCGCGCTGGAACCAGTAGCGGGAGATGACGTCGCCGATGGCGAACACCTCGGCGTGGCCCATGTGCAGGTCGCCCGAGGGGTAGGAGAACATGTCGAGCATGTAGCGGCGCTCACGCGGGTCGGCGGGGTCCTCGGAGGCCCGGAAGGGGTCCAGCTCCTCCCACCGCCGCTGCCACTTGACCTGCAACGCCTGCGGGTCATAGTGCTGGTCGTCGCTCTGCATGTCGGCTCGCTCGTTCACGTCAATCTTCCCTTGGGGTGTGTCCGCGTGGATGGTCTGACCCGTCCGGCCCAATACAAAAACCCTCCGCTCACGCGGAGGGCAGCCGCATCGGCAGGGCGCTCAGAGACGGGAGAGCCGATGCGGCCCGATAAGCAGGGTCGCGGCACGCATAAGGCAAGACTATCGCAGCCCGCAAGGGATATTCGTGGCCCGTACAAAGCGGTCCCGATCGCGGCGAACGGCGGGTGGCGATCCGTGTTCACCGGCAGAATAGGGGTTTCCGCCCTATGAAGAGCCGTGCGGGACCTGACGGCCATGCGCCGGTTGTGACCTCGTATGTCTCTCGCGTTTACTCTTTCAACCGTGGCATATTCAGTAGAGCCGGGGGGCCCGGACCCGTTGGAGGTCGGCCTGCCCATGCAGGATCCGCCGACCGATCCCACCGGGCTCCAGTTCAGGGGGGCGTTCTCCGGTTTCCCTGCGAGCCCCCCCGTCTCGCATGAGACCATGCCCAATACGCCTAATTCGGGCACCCGCGCGGGAGGTAAGGAAAGCATGGCCTCGGAGCAGTCCAGCCAGTCCCACCTGCCTCCGGCATGGCCGGAAGCCGCCGAGCCTGCGCCCTCGTGGGCGCAGGACTCCCTCGGCACCGGGCCCCGGCTGCCTCGCCCGCAGGACGGCCCGCGGGGCGGCGACGGCTCATGGCAGACCTCTCCCGGGGGCGGTGCCCCGGACGTACCCGGCGGCCGGCCGCCGGGCCCCCAGGACGGTGGATGGGCGCAGAGCCCGGCGAGCCCGCAGGACGGTGGATGGACGGGGGCCGCCGCGCAGGACGAGGGGCGGCGGGCCACCGGCTCGCCCCGCGACAGCTGGGCGGACGCCTTCAGCCCGCAGAGCGACCGCCGGGCGCAGGCCTCCGACGCGCAGGCCTCCGCGCAGTCGTTCGGCGCGCAGTCCTTCGGCGCGCAGGGCGGCTGGGAGCAGGCATCCGGCTCCCCGGGTGGCCGTCCGCAGGACGCGGCGGGTCCGCAGGGCGGCCGGGGCCACGACGGCCCGCAGCCGCACCAGACCTCCCCGGGCAACGGCTGGCCGCAGCCGGCCCCCTCCCACGGCGACCCGTCGCAGGGATCGGGCTCCTGGACACCGGACCCGCTCGGACCGGGCTCCCCGACCCCGGGGACGCGACCGGAGGGCCAGGACCGTCACCCGTCCTCGCCGGGCACCGCGTGGCCGCCCTCCGCGCCCACGCAGGACGGCATCCCCGCCTACGGCACCACCGACCCGCGGGGCCAGACCTACCCCGGTCACTCCGCCACCGACACTCCGGGCTCTCCGGGTTCTCCGGGTTCTTCGGGCGGCGGCACATGGGCGCAGGCCACCGCTCCCCCCGGCGAGGGCTGGGCGAACACCTCCGGCCCGCGGCACGACGACCGGGACCAGGCGTCCGGCACGTGGGGCGGCCGGGCACAGGCCCCCGACGCGCAGGGCGGCTGGGGGGCCCCCGATTCGCCGGGCGGCCGTCCGCAGGACGCGGCGGGTCCGCAGGGCGGCCGGGGCCACGACGGCCCGCAGCCGCACCAGACCTCCCCGGGCAACGGCTGGCCGCAGCCGACCCCCTCCCACGGAGGCCCCTCCCACGGCGACCCGTCGCAGGGATCGGGCTCCTGGACACCGGACCCGCTCGGACCGGCCCCCCAGGCATCGGACCCGCTCGGAGTGGGGCTCCCCGGAGCCGGGCCGCGGACGAGCGGCGAGGACCGTCATCCGTCCTCGCCGGGTACCGCATGGCCGCCCGTCTCCCACACCGACCCGCGGGGCCAGACCTTCCCCGGCCAGTCCTCTCCGGGCTCTCCGGGCTTTCCGGGCTCTCCGGGCTCTCCGGGCTCTCCGGGCTCTCCGGGCTCTCCGGGTGACAACGCCTGGGCACAGGCCACCGCTCCCCACGCAGAGGGCTGGTCGAACGCCCCCGGCCCGCGGCACGACGACCCGTCCCGCGACCCCGGCGCCCAGCACGGCACCGGCCCGCAGCACGGCGGCCCACAGCAGGCCGGTCCGCACGGCGCCCCGCAGAACGGCGGCCCGCAGAACGGTGGCTGGGCGCAGACGCCGGACACCGGCAGGGACGCGGGCCTTCAGGGGCCCGGTACCACGGGCGAGCCGTGGCAGACCGGCGCGTCCCCGCGTGACGCCTCCGGCGGGGCCGGGCCCCGGCCGGCCGACAACACCGCCTGGCCGCCCGCGCCTCCGGTCGAGGGCGCATCCTGGCCGCCGGTCCCGCCGGTGAGCGGGGACGCCTGGCCGTCCGCCCCCTCCCGGCAGACCCCCTCCCGTGAGGCTCCTGACGCGGCCGATGCGCAGACCTCCACGTTCTCGGTGTCCTGGACCGATCCCCAGGCAGGGGCCATCCCCTCCCCGGCGCACGGTGCCACCCCGCAGGGAACGGCCCACCAGGGAACCGCCCAGCAGGGGGCCCCGCAGCACGGCGGCAACCAGCACGGCGTAGTCCAGCACGGCGCAGCCCAGCACGGTGCCGCTCCCGTCACCGGCGCGAACCACCCGCGGCCCGAGAACGGTGCCGGTCCGGGTACGGCCGCAGGGCCCGCGCGGCGCAGCTACGGCGTGCCGGACAACCCGGCCATGTGGGCCCAGGCCGCCGCGGCCGCGGCCGCCGCCCCGTCCGCCCCCGGTGAGACGGCCCCCGCCGCCCACCCGGGCAACGGACCCCACCAGCAGGGACAACCGGGCCGGCCGGGACAGCAGGGGCACCCGGGCCAGGCTGGTCAGCCCGGGCAGGCCGGGCAGCCGGGGCACCACCTCGGTCGCGACCCCTCCGACCCGAACAGGCCGTTCGTCACCGCCGGCCAGATCAGCGGTCCCAAGACGCCTCCGCCGGAGCGCCAGCAGCAGCTGTGGAACACGGTCTTCGGCGAGAACTACCAGGCGATCGAGGACGAGGAGAACGACGGGGGCCAGGGCAGGCCGATCTGGGTCTTCGCGCTGGCCGGTTCCGTGGCCATCGCCCTGATCGGCGCGGTGCTCTGGGCCTTCCTCGCTGGGCCGCTCTCCTCGTCCGAGGAGACCACCGCCGAGCCCAAGCCCTCGGCGTCCGCCTCGAAGAAGGCCAAGCCCGCCGCCGTAGGACGCCTGCCGCGCTTCACGGGCACGGCCTCGCCGGTCGAGGGCCGGCTCACCGACCAGCCCGCGGGCATCACCCTGGCCAGGCTCGGCGCTCCGTGGCGTCAGGACCAGCGGCCGAGCGTGCCGACCGCGTACGGCTTCACGACCCGCCAGTACCTCCCGGCGGGTACGGACTCCGCAGGCAAGACGCAGTTCGCGCAGATCATGTCGGGCCCGCTGTCGCAGCGCCTGAAGAGCAGGTACACCTCGGCGGACAACCTCGCACCGGTGATCAACGCGGTGGCGTCCAACGGTCGCAAGCGGTTCTTCCCCGAGGGCAACACCGCCCGTAAGACCGCCCAGCAGACCCTCACGGTGAACGGCATGCGCGGGCAGCTGTCGGCGTACGAGATCACCTCGGGTGACGCGAGGACGACGATGGTCGTGGCGGCGGTGAACACCGGCGCGGACCTGCCCGCGATCGTCTACATGTCGGTGCCGGACAGCAAGAAGGAACTGCTCCCCGACATCAACACCGTCTTCAAGTCGATCCGCGCCGCCGGGCAGTGATCCCGGCGACCCCGGCGACCCCGGCGGTCCAAGTGGTCCCGGCGATCCAGGCGGCCCGCCGCCCGTGAGGACCTGAGTCCACAAGACCCACGGGTGGGCCCGGGGTCCGGCCCGCCCCGGTCCGGGCCGGAGCGGGCCGGGCCCCGGGCCCGGGGAGTCAGAAGTCGCACTCCATGTGCTTGATGCCGTTGATGAAGCTGGAGCGGAGCCGGTCGGGCTCGCCGACCGAGCGGATCCCGGGCAGGCGGGTGAACAGCTCCCGGAACATCACGGTGATCTCCCGCCGGGCCAGGTGCGCGCCCAGGCAGAAGTGCGGGCCGGGCCCGCCGAAGCCGACGTGCGGGCCCTCGGTACGGCGGACGTCGAAGCGGTAGGGGTCGGTGAAGACGCTCTCGTCGCGGTTGGCGGCCCAGTAGTAGAGCACCACCTTGTCGCCCTCGCGGTAGAGGTGGCCGTTCATCTCGTGGTCGCGGGTGAGGCTGCGGCGCATCCAGGCCACCGGCGAGGCGAGGCGGACGATCTCCTCGACGGCGCCCGGCAGGCGCCCGTCGAGGTCCTCCAGCAGCAGGGCCCGCTGGTCGGGGTTCTCGGTGAACAGGTGCAGGCCGTGCGAGATGGCGTTGCGGGTGGTCTCGTTGCCCGCCACCACCAGCAGGATGAAGAACGACCCGAGCTCCTGCAGCGTGAGCTTCTCACCGTCGACGTTGGCGCTGGTCAGCGCGGTGGTGAGGTTGTCGCCGCCCTCCGCGGCCAGTGCGATGACCAGTTCGCGGAGCCGCTCACCGGCGCCCAGGAGGAGTTCGGCGGCGCGGCTGACGTCGGCGATGAACTCCGGGTCCCCGCCCGACAGGATGATGCTCGTGGCGTCGAAGACGGCCTGGTAGTGCTCGGGGCCGATGCCCATCATGTCGCAGATGATCTTCAGTGGGAGCTTGGCGGCCACCTCGGTCACGAAGTCGCAGCCGGGACCGGTGGCGATCAGCTCGTCCACGGTCCGCGCGGCGGTGGCCTCGACGTCGGCGTCGAACTGCTTGATCATCTTCGGGGTGAACGCCCGTGAGACGATCCGGCGGAGCCGGGCGTGCCGGGGATCGTCCATGTTGATCATCGAGCCGAAGTACTCGCTGAAGTCGGGGCCGAGGTCCTGGATGGACGTCGCCCCCCGGCCCGAGGAGAAGACGTCGGCGCGCCGGCTGGCCTCGACGATGTCGGCGTGCCGCACCAGCGCGTAGTAGCCGGGGCCGGGCGGGGCGAAGGGGATCTCGGGCTCGTCGAACATGATCGGGCCCGGCTGGGCGCGGAGCACCGCGAAGGCGGCCTCCCGGTCGGCCATCGGACGCTCCCAGAAGGAGATGTCCGACAGGTCGATGTCCGCGAGTGAAACCGTCACGCCAGCCTCCACTAGAACCACATTCTGTTCAATGGATCCTGCCACAGGATCCTCAGCTCAGCCAGTCCAGGACGAGGTCGTTGACCGCCCGGGGCCGTTCCAGGTGCAGGAAGTGTCCCGCCTCGGGTACGTGTTCCACCCGGGAGCCGGGCGGCAGGAAGGCCGCGGCCCGGGCCGTCAGGCCTGCGTCCAGGCAGCCGTCGCGCTCCCCGTGCAGGTAGAGGATCGGAACCCGTCCGCCGGTCGCGGCCTGCTCGGCGGCGTAGCGGCCGGTGGACGGCACGGTGCCGAGCATCGCCCGGTAGTAGCCGATCGCGGCGGCCAGGTTCGCCGGGTCGCCCAGGCTGCGCCGCACCAGGGCGACGTCCTCGGTGGCGTCGTAGCCCGGTGACCAGTCGCGCCACAGCCCCTCGATGAAGCCGGGACGGGACGCGGCGGCCTCGGCCGCCCAGGTCTGGAAGAGGAAGATGTAGAAGGATCGCTTGAGCTGCTCGTAGTCGAGGAAGGCCTCGGCCATCGACGCCATCGGGGGCACCGCCATCGCGACCGCCCTGCGCCAGCGTCCGGGGGCCAGGGCGGTGGCGCCGTAGACGGGGAAGGCGCCCCAGTCGTGGCCGATGAGCACGGCGTCGCCGTCACCGCCGAGCGCCTCGTGCAGCGCGCAGGCGTCGGCGACCAGCGCGCCGCCCTCGTAGGCGCCGTCGACGGGGATCGAGGTGGGCGCGTAGCCGCGCATGAACGGCGCGACGGCCCGGTGGCCGCGTCCGGCGAGCTCGGGCAGCAGGTGCCGCCAGGTGTGGGCGGTGTCGGGGAAGCCGTGCAGGCAGAGCGCGAGCGGCCCCTCCCCCGCCGTCAGGCAGGTGAACTCGACGTCGTTGGCGGTGACGGTGATGATCTCCATGGAACGCAACCTAGCATCCGCTTGGTAAGCGCCGCGTACCCGCCCGGGCGGAGGTCAGACGGCGTACGGCAGGTGCTTGACGCCGTTGATGAAGTTGGAGAGCAGCGGGTCGGGCTCGCCCGTCGCGCGGATCCCGGGAAGGCGGGTGAACAGCTCCCGGAACATCACCGTGATCTCCCGCCGGGCCAGGTGCGCGCCCAGGCAGTAGTGGGGACCGGGGCCGCCGAACCCCAGGTGCGGGTTGGGGCGGCGGGTGATGTCGAAGACGTCGGGGTCGGTGAAGACGGCCTCGTCGCGGTTGGCGGAATTGTAGAAGAGCAGGACCTTGTCGCCCCTGCGGTAGTGCTGCCCGCCCATCTCGTGGTCGCGGGTGAGGGTACGGCGGAACTGGATCACCGGGGTGGAGTGGCGGACGATCTCCTCGACCGCGCCGGGGATGTGCCCCTCGAAGTCGGCGGCGAGCAGCTCGCGCTGGCCGGGGTTCTGGGTGAACAGGTGCAGGCCGTGCGCGATGGCGTTGCGGGTGGTCTCGCTCCCGGCGACCACGAGCAGGATGAAGAACGAGCCGAGTTCCTGGGGGGTGAGGTGCTCGTCGCCGTTCACCAGCATGCCGACCAGGTCGTCGCGGGAGGTGCCCCGGCGCTCGCGGCCGAGCCTGATCGCCAGCCGGCTCAGCCCGCGCCCGGCGGCCAGCAGGGTGACCAGGCCCCGGGCCACGTTCCAGCGGTTCAGGGTGGGCTGGATCCCGGTGTACTCGGCGTCGGCGTTGCCCAGGATGACGTTGGTGGCGCGCAGCACGCGGGGGTGCAGCTCCGGCGGGACGCCCATCATGTCGCAGATGACCTGGACCGGCAGCCGGGCGGCGATCTGGGTGACGAAGTCGCCCGGTCCCTCGGCGATCGCCTCGTCCACGATCCGGGTCGCCGCCCGCTGGAGGTCCTCCTCCATCTTCGCCAGCACCCTGGGGGTGAAGGCCCGGGAGACGATGCGCCGGAGCCTGGCGTGCCGGGGGTCGTCCATGTTGATCATCGAGCCGAAGTAGACGGCCAGCCAGCGGGGCATGTCGACGATGCTGTTGGCGGTCGGCTCGCTGCTGAACACCGCGGCGTTCCTGCTCGCCTCCGAGACGTCCGCGTGCCGCACCAGCGCGTAGTAGCCGGGCCCGTGCCCGACGAAGGGGATCGTGTTCTCCCGGGTGAAGATCGGACGGTCGAGCGCGCGGAGCCGCCGGAAGACCTCGGTGCGCTCCCGCTGGGGCAGCGCCCAGAACGCGATCTCCGACAGGTCGAGGCCCGCCGCGTTCACGGTCATCGCCCCAGATTCCGGCAGGTGCCCCCTGACGTCAAGGGCGGGCCCCTCCGGGTCGCGTCACCGCCTGCCGGACGAACCCGGTCACCGGGGCTGTGGGATGGTGGTGACGTGACGTTGGAAGACCTCGTCCGGCTGCGCCGGGCCCGTGACCTGGTGGATCGCGACTACGCGAAGCCGCTCGACGTGCCCGCGCTGGCGCGTGCCGCCCTGATGTCCCCGGGCCATTTCTCGCGCAGCTTCCGCGCCGCCTTCGGGGAGACGCCGCACAGCTACCTGATGACGCGCCGGATCGAGCGGGCCAAGGCGCTGCTGCGCAGGGGGGACCTGACGGTGACGGACGTGTGCTTCGCGGTCGGTTGTACGTCGCTGGGGTCGTTCAGCTCGCGGTTCACCGAGCTGGTCGGTGAGAGCCCGAGCGCGTACCGGGCCCGTCGCCATGACGAGGGGGCGGCCATCCCTGCCTGCGTCGCCAAGATCCACACGCGACCGGTCAGGAACGGAGAAGCCAAACCCGTCCCGCGCCCGTAGCGTGAGGCACATGGCAATCAAACTCTCGCAGTGCTTCATCGCCGTCGACGACCACGACAAGGCGCTCCCCTTCTACCGTGACGTTCTCGGCCTGGAGGTGCGCAACGACGTCGGGTTCGAGGGGATGCGCTGGGTGACCGTCGGCTCGCCGTCGCAGCCCGACGTGGACATCGTCCTCGAACCGCCCATCGCCAACCCCAACGCCTCGGCCGCCGACAAGGCGGCCATGGCGGAGCTGCTGGCCAAGGGCCAGCTGCGCGGCGTCATCTTCCAGACCGACGACTGCGACGCCACCTTCGAGCGCATCAGCGCCGCGGGCGGTGAGGTGCTGCAGGAGCCGATCGACCAGCCGTACGGCGTCCGCGACTGCGCCTTCCGCGACCCCTCCGGCAACATGCTGCGCTTCAACCAGCCCAGCAAGCGGTGAGCCCGGTCCCGCGAGCCCTCTGCGTGACCCGCGAGCCCTGCGAGCCCTGCGAACTCCACGGCCCCGCGAGCTTCGCGGCTCGCGGCGGCCACCGGTGACGGTGGCCGTCTCCGCGCCGGTCCGGACGGCGGCGGCGCGGTCTACGGCCCAGGGACGCGGCCGGCCGGGGCGGCGATGAGGTCGGCCGCCCTCTCGGCGATCATGACGGTGGGGGCGTGGGTGTGTCCCCGGTTGATGACGGGCATGACCGACGCGTCCACCACCCTCAGACCCGCGATCCCCCGGACCCGCAGGCCGGGGTCCACCACCGAGCCGGGGTCCTCGCCCATCCGGCAGGTGCCGACCGGGTGGTAGAGGGTCTCGCTGCGCTCGCGGACCCAGCGGGCCAGCTCCTCCTCGGTCCGCGCGCCCCAGTAGGGGGCCATCGGCGGCCCGGCCAGCGGCCGGAGCGCCTCGGTGGCGAACAGCTCCCGGGCCTTGACCAGCCCGGCCACCAGCCGCCGTACGTCCGCCTCGGCCGTGAGGTAGCGGGGGTCGATCACGACGTCGCGGCCGTCCAGCCGGACGCGGCCGCGGCTCTCCGGCCGGAGCAGGACCGAGGCGATGGTCAGGCCGTGGCCGGGCGGCGGGGTGAGGCCGTGGTCGATGAACGGCCCCGGAGCGAAGATCAGCTCGATGTCGGGGGCGGGCTCCTCGGGCGAGGTGCGGATGAACGCCACGGCCTCGCCGACGTTGGAGGTGAGCATGCCGCGGCCACCGGCCAGGAAGCGGAGCAGGTTGCCGGCCGTCTCGGCACCGGCCAGCGTGATGGGCCGGGGGCAGTGCAGGAAGATTCCCGAGGCGAGGTGGTCCTGAAGGCCGTCCCCGACCCCGGGGAGCTCGTGGACCGGCTCGACGCCCGCGGCCCGCAGCTCGTCGGCGGGGCCGACGCCGGAGAGCATGAGCAGGTGCGGGGAGCCGATCGCCCCGGCCGAGAGCAGCACCTCCCGGCGCGCCCGCAGCACCGTGACGGCACCGCCGTCCGCGCCGCCGGTGCTCTCGACGGCACCGGAGCCGGAGCCGTCACGCGCATCGTGCCCCCGGCGTCCGCCACGACGTCCGCCGCGGCCCGGACCTGCCGTGTACTCCACCCCGACGGCGCGGCCGTCCTCGATGAGGATCCGGCGCACGTGCGAGGAGGTCAGCACGGTGAGGTTGGGCCGTCTCATCGCGGGAGCGAGGTAGGCGTCGGCCGAGCTGCACCGGCGGCCCCGGTGCTGGGTGACCGGCGTCGGCGAGCATCCCTCGTTGGAGGGGCCGTTGAGCTCGTCCAGGCGGGCGATGCCCAGCTCCTCGCAGGCCCGCAGGAAGAGCGCGGTGGCGGGGTTCGGGGAGCGCAGCTCCGAGACGTGGACCGGGCCGCCGGTGCCGTACACGCCGCCGTGGTTGGAGCCCGAGCGCCGCTCGGCCCTGCGGAAGTACGGCAGGACCTCCTCGTAGGACCAGCCGGGCACGCCCCAGCCGTCGTAGTCGGCGCGGTGCCCGCGGACCCACATCTGGGCGTTCATCGAGGAGGAGCCGCCGAGCATCCGGCCGCGCGGCCAGTACAGCTCCCGGCCGGACAGCCCGTCCTGCCGGGTCGTGGTGAAGTTCCAGTCGTGCTCGGTCTTGAACAGCCGGGCGAACCCGGCGGGCATCCGCACCGCGAGCATCCGGTCGGACCCGCCCGCCTCGACCAGGGCGACCGTCGTGCCCGGATCCTCGGACAGGCGCGCGGCCAGCACGCACCCGGCCGATCCCGCCCCCACGACGACGTAGTCGTACTCCCCGCCGCCTCTGCCGCCGTGCCCGGCGCCGTCGTTCACGCTCACTGACCCCTCCTCATCAGACGGTCAGCTCGCCTCCCCGTAAGCGGCCTCTCATCTGCTTACTCCCTCCCGGTTTGCCCGTCAATTTGTGACCGTGATTACCTACCGGTCAGTATCTCGGGCTGCGAGGATGAGCGGGTCAGAGCCCGCCGGAGGAGGACGCACGATGCTCAACCTGTCGATCGCGCTGGAGGACAGCGCCCGGGAGACCCCGGACCGCACCGCACTGGTCTTCGGCGACCTGAGGCTGCCGTACTCCCTGGTCAACACGGTCGCGAACCAGGTTGCCAACCTGCTGGTCTCCCGGGGCATCGGGCGTGGCGACAAGGTCGCGCTGGCCTGCCCCAACCTGCCGTACTTCCCGTTCGTCTACTACGGCATCCTCAAGACCGGCGCCACGGTCGTGCCGCTCAACGTGCTGCTGCAGACCAGGGAGATCGCCTACCACCTGGAGGACTCCCAGGCCAAGGCGCTGTTCTGCTTCGAGGGCACCCCCGAGCTGCCGCTGGGCGAGCGCGGCCGGGCGGGCTTCGAGGCGTCCTCGGCCGAGCACTTCTTCGTGCTGCCCGCCACCGCCTTCGCCACCGAGTCCGAGCACGGGGAGACGATCTGGGCGGCGCTGGACGGCGTGCCCGGCGAGTTCGAGACCGTGGCGACCGCGCCCGACGACACCGCGGTGATCCTCTACACCAGCGGCACCACCGGCCAGCCCAAGGGTGCCGAGCTGAGCCACCAGAACATGCTCCTCAACGCCATGATCTCGGACGAGATGTTCCCCCGCACCGAGAACGGCGACGTCTACCTCGCGGTGCTGCCGCTCTTCCACTCCTTCGGGCAGACCGTCGTCATGAACGCCGGGTTCCGCCGGCGGGGCACCATCGTGCTGATGCCGCGCTTCGAGCCGGGCCCGGCCCTGGAGCTGATGCGCGCCGAGAACGTCACGCTGTTCGCGGGCGTGCCGACCATGTACTGGGCCATGCTGACGAAGATCCACGCGGACGGCGACGAGGTGCCCACCTCGCTCAGGGTCGCGGTGGCCGGCGGCTCCTCCTCCCCCGTCGAGGTGCTGCGGGACTTCGAGCAGACCTTCGGGGTCGGCATCTACGAGGGGTACGGCCTGTCGGAGACCTCCCCGGTGGCCAGCTTCAACCAGGTGGGCAGGCCCAGCAAGCCCGGTACGGTCGGCACGCCGATCTGGGGCGTGGAGATGAGGCTGATCGACGCCGACTGGAAGACGATCGAGGGCGAGGGCCCCGGTGAGATCGCGATCCGCGGCCACAACATCATGAAGGGCTACTACAACCGGCCCGAGGCGACCGCCGAGGTCATGAGGGACGGCTGGTTCCGCACCGGCGACATCGCCACCCGCGACGCCGACGGCTACTACTCCATCATCGACCGCGCCAAGGACATGATCATCCGCGGTGGCTTCAACGTCTACCCGCGCGAGCTCGAGGAGGTGCTGATCACCCACCCGGAGGTCTCGCTCGCGGCGGTGGTCGGCGTCTCCCACGACTCGCACGGCGAGGAGGTCAAGGCGTACGTCATCCGCACCCCCGGCGCGACGGTCACCGAGGAGGAGCTGATCGCCTGGGCCCGGGAGAACATGGCGGCGTACAAGTACCCGCGGATCGTCGAGTTCCGGGACGCGCTGCCGATGACCGCGACGGGCAAGATCCTCAAGCGCGAGCTGCGCTGACCGCGAGGGCCGCGGCGCCCGCCCGGCGGCGCGGTGGTCGCCGGCGCGCGGGCGAAGCTCTCGCGAGGGGCGTTCCCGGAGGAAGGACCTCCCGGGAACGCCCCTCGTGCGTGCGGCGTGTCAGGACCGGTCGCGCGTCAGGGCCGTCGCGTCAGGGCCGTCGCGTCAGGGCCAGTCGCGCGACGGGCGGAGCGGGACGTGCGCCGCGCCCTGGGCGTCCAGCTTCACCGCGAGGATCTGGTGGAGCTGCACCTTGTTGCGCTCGAAGCCGACCACGCAGGCCGCCATGTAGAGCCGCCAGACCCGCGCCGTGGCCTCGCCGACCTCCCTGACCGCCTCGTCCCAGTGCTCGTCGAGGTTGGCGCACCAGAACCGCAGGGTCTGCGCGTAGTGCTCGCGCAGGTTCTCCTCGTGGCGGATCTCCAGGCCGGTGTCCTCGATCTGGCGGGCCAGGTAGCCGACCGACTCCAGCTCCCCGTCGGGGAAGACGTAGCGGTTGATGAAGCCGCTCCCGTTGAAGGTCTTCTCCGTGCCCGTCGGCCGGGTGATGCAGTGGTTGAGCAGCCGCCCGCCGGGGACGAGCCGGTCGTGCAGGAAGCGGAAGTAGAAGGGCAGCTGGTCCTTGCCGATGTGCTCGGTCAGGCCGATCGAGCTGACCGCGTCGAAGCCCGTCTCGGTCACGTCGCGGTAGTCCATGTGACGGACCTCGGCCAGCTCGCCGAGCCCGGCCTCGGCGATGGCCTTCTGGGCCCACTCGGCCTGCTGGCGCGACAGGGTCACGCCCAGCGCCTTCACCCCGTACTCGCGGGCGGCGTGGATGACCATGCCGCCCCAGCCGCAGCCGACGTCGAGCAGTCTCATGCCGGGCTTGAGCGCGAGCTTGCGGGCGACGAGCTCGAACTTGGTGAACTGCGCCTCCTCCAGCGTGGCGTCCTGCTCGGGGAAGACCGCGCAGGTGTAGGCCATGGACGGGCCGAGCACCCACGAGTAGAACCTGTTGGAGACGTCGTAGTGGTGGTGGATCGCCTCGGCATCGCGGCGCTTGGCGTGCCGGCTGCCCATCCGGGCCAGCACGCTGCTGCGCACCTCCTGCGGGGGAGGCGGCATCCGCGTGAGCAGCGGGCGCACGCCCAGGGCCCGGATGGCGGCGAGTTTCTCCTTGGCCGGGAGGTCGTTGACGGTGAGCGACCACATCCGCGACAGCAGCGTGTACATGTCGCCGTGGACGTCGAGGTGACCGGAGACGTAGGCCCTGGCCAGGCCCAGTTCGCCGGGCGCCTGCGCCAGGTAGGCGACGGCCGCCGGGGTCTTCACCTCGACGGTGATGTCGGCCCCGTCGGGCCCGGCCTTGCTTCCGTCGTAGGCGATGAAGCGTACGTCCGCCTCCGGGCCCATGACCTTTTCGAAGATCTCTGCGAGCAACACAGAATCAACCTCTCCTAACGCCCCCGAACACACTTGTCGTAGAGATCGAGCAACCGGCCACCCCCGTCGTATGCCCGCTTGACCGGCCAGTAGGCGGTTCCGTTATAAAACCGCCAGAACTCATCTTCTGGATAGAACGAGGTGGAGTACAGCGATTTATGCCCCTCCAGCTCGTGGACCCGGTTCTCGATGAGACGGTTGTGGTAGCCGTCGAACTGCCCCCGGGGCAGCGGGACCGTTCCCCAGAAGCCGAAGTTGACGTACAGCCGCCCGGTCTCCAGCGGGTAGAGCGGCCACTCGCCGTCGGAGCGCAGCGGGCACATCCACACCGGCGTCATGCCGACCTTGTCGTGGAAGAACTCCAGGAACTCGGCGCCGCGCTCGATGGGCACCTCGATGTCCTGGATGACCGACTCCTGCAGGGGCAGGCCGCGCCAGCGGTCCACCCGGGCGATCACCCCGTACTTGCGGTCGAGGCCGACGAGCCTGCGGTAGACGTCCGAGCGCATCCACTTGCGCGGCATCAGGGAGCGCACCAGCGCGCTCTGCACGCCGAAGGCGCGCGAGCACCAGAACCAGTCGGTGTCCCAGCGCCACAGGTAGTCGCGGACGGTCAGCCAGTCGCGGGTCCTGGTCTGGATCGACCGGTAGTAGATGCGCATCCCGGTGTAGTCGGACAGGTAGGGGGCCCGCTCGGCGAAGCGCCCCACGGTCACGTACAGCTCGCCGGGGCCGAAGAACGTGCCGTCCACGAAGTCGACGCGCTCGCCCTCGTACTCGCCGCTCTCGCAGATGTCGCGCATCGCGAGCATGCACTTGTCGGCGTCGCCGAACGGGATGTGGGTCAGCCTGACGTAGGGCTGGACGGGCTTGAGCCTGACCCGGATGCGGAGCGCGTAGCCGAGCGTGCCGTAGGAGTTGGGGAAGGCCCGGAACAGGTCGCGGTGCTCGTTGTCGTCGCGGGCCACCACGATCCGGCCGTCGCCGGTGAGGATCTCCATCTCCTCCACGGACTCGTGCGGCAGCCCGTCCCTGAAGCTGGTGGACTCGATGCCGAGCCCGGTCACCGCCCCGCCCAGCGTGATCGTCTTCAGCTGCGGCACCACGTACGGCATGAGCCCGTGGGCGAGCGTGGCGTCCACCAGGTTCTCGTAGGTCGTCATCCCCTGGACCTCGGCGGTCATCGTCTCGGGATCGACCTCGATGACCTGGTCCAGATCCCTGGCCGAGAGCTTCGCCGCCCGGGCGCCGTCCCTGAAGCGGAACAGGTTCGTGGTGGCCTTGGACAGGCGCGGCACCGCGTCGTCCGGAATGGCGGCGTAGGACTCCCTGATCTGCTCCACCGCTTGCCGGTGCGCCGACATCGCCGTCATCCGTCGCACGGTGATCACCCCCACTGACCGTCGTTGGAAAGATCGCCCCTAGGCACGTTATATCTCGGATCTCTCCGGAGCCAGGCGGGGCGCGTTAAACGCGAGAAAACTCTACGAGAGTGCCGAACGGGACCTGCGACCGACCACCGGATCGACCCCGTTCACCACGTTGCTCACCGGTCTGCCGTCGATCGCCGCCTCCAGGTTGTCCAGCACGCACCGGATCAGGCGGCCGGTGGACTGCGGGGTGACCCCGGCCACGTGCGGCGAGAGCAGCACCCGGGGACTGCCGCGCAGCGGGTCGCCGGGCGGCAGCGGCTCGGTGTCGAACACGTCGAGCGCGGCGCCGCCCAGATGCCCCGACTCCAGGGCCGACAGCAGCGCCGCCGAGTTCACCACCTGCCCGCGCGCCGCGTTGACCAGCAGCGCGCCGGCGGGCATCGCCGACGGGTCGATCATCCCCCGGGTCTCCTCGGTGAGCGGGACGACCACGACGAGCACCCGGGAGCCGGCCACCAGCTCGCCGATCTCCCGGTAGGTGTAGGGCACCTCGCGCGGCGTACGGGTCCAGTAGGAGACCTCGCAGCCGTGGGCGGCGAACATCCGCGCGGCCGCCTCGCCGATCGGGCCGAAGCCGACGATGCCGACGGCCGAGCCGTACAGCTCGGCGGGCCCGAGGTCCAGCTGCGGCCAGCGGCCCGCGCGGACCGCGGCGTCGGCCTCCGGCAGCCGCCGCGACAGCGCGAGCGCGGCGGCGAAGCACCACTCGGCCACGCCGATCGCGCTCACCCCGGCGGTGTTGGCCAGCGGCACGCCGGCCGCGGCGAGCGCGGCGAGGTCGTGGCCGTCCACGCCGACGGAGGGCTGCTGCACGAACGCCAGGTCCGGCGCGGCCCGGACGGCCTCGGCGTCCAGGGTGAGCCCGCCGCTCCAGTCACCGACCACGATCTCGGCCGGACGCAGGGCCGCCAGCAGCGACTCCCGGTCGCGGGCGGCCGGGACCGACACCTCGATCCGGTCGCCCAGCGATCCGAGCAGGTTGCGCACCGCCGCCTCGGGGAGGGGCGGCAGCGCGAGCACCTTCCAGGTCATGTCACTCGCCTCCGCGGGGGTGGAAACCGGCGAACACCCGGTTCATCAGGGGGCGTTGAGCATCCCACTCATCGTCGTGGACGGTCCAGGCCAGCACCACGGCCGTGTCGCCGACCTCGACGAACCGCCGCAGCTCGTGGTAGGTCACGCCGGGCACCGCCCAGGGGATCCCGCCGTTGTCCTTGGCGGTCCAGGTGAACTCCCACTCCAGCCCGGCCCCGTAGGCGAGGGGGACCCTGCGCACGTCCTCGGTGTGGATCTCGCTCTGCTGGGAGGCGCTCTCCTTGACGACCTGCTGGAGCCCCTCCAGGCCGTCGAAGGACTGCTCCAGCGGCTCCACCGCCAGGTGAGCGCGGCCGTCCCGGCGCAGCCACTGGGTGTAGCCCGTCTCGCCGGCCCAGTCGCCCCTCCAGCCGGCCGGGTAGGTGATGGACCAGTTCTCCGGGGGCCGGGCCCGCCACGTCCGCAGCGCCTGGGCCGGCGCGGCCGTCCTGGTCGCGGTCGGCGTGGGGGTCGGGGTGGGGGTGGGCGTGGGCGTCGGGGTGGGCGAGGCGGTCCTCGTCGGCTCGGGCTTCGCCGTCGCGACGGCGGGCCCGGAGCGCGCCACGCTGCGCTGGTCGGGCTGCGACATCGCGACCGCCGCCACCGCGCCGCCCGCCGCCAGCACCAGCACGGACGCCACGATCAGCGGGACCCGCCCGCCACGCTGCCTGCGGCGCCGTCCCGCGGCCCCGGGCAGGCTCGCGGTGTCGCCCCCGTCGCGCGGCCCCGCGCGGCGGGACGTCCCGGTGGCGCGGTGGACCGTGCTCTCCCCGCCACGGCGCGAGGAGGTCTGCGCGTCCGGCCGGATCGCGGTCTCGCCGGTCCTGCGGATCGCGGCCGACGGGTCGCTGAGGACCTCCGCCAGCAGCGCGTCGGCCTGTTGCGCGCTCAGCCGGTGGGCGGGGTCGCGCTGGAGCATGCCGGTGAGCACCGCGCGCATCTCCGGCGGCACCCGGCCGAAGTCGGGCTCCTCGCTGATGAGCGCGCCGAGCGTGGCGATGGCGTCGCGGCGCTCGAAGGGGGCCTGGCCGACCAGGGCCGCGTACAGGGTGGCGCCGAGCGCCCACAGGTCCGACCAGGGGCCCGCGTCGGCGCCGGTGGCGCGTTCGGGCGGCAGGAAGCTCGGCGAGCCCGTCACCATGCCGGTCTGGGTCAGCGAGGTGTCGCCCTCGACGGTCGCGATGCCGAAGTCGGACAGGACGGCGCGGCCGTCGGCCTCCAGCAGGATGTTGCTGGGCTTGACGTCGCGGTGCAGGATCCCGGCCCCGTGGGCCGCGCGCAGGGCCGAGAGCACCTGGCGGCCGATGTCGGCGACCACGTGCACCGGAAGCCGTCCGACCTCGTCGAGGCCGCGGGCCCGGACCAGCTCCATGATGATCCAGGGACGGCCGTCCTGCTCGGCCACGTCGTAGATCGCCACGATGCCGCGGTGGTTGAGCCGGGCCGCGGTCCTGGCCTCGCGGGAGGTGCGGGCCAGCTGGAGCCGGTACTCCGCCGGGGAGAGATGGGGCGGCAGCAGGACCTCCTTGACGGCCACCGCGCGGTTGAGGAGGGTGTCGTGGCCTTCCCACACGACCCCCATCCCGCCCCTGCCGAGCTCCCGCAGCAATCGATAGCGCCCAGCGACCACCCGTTCACTGTGCGGATACGTCATCGCAAAACCCCTAGGTCCCGTTCGGAGAGGGCGCAAGTTTCCCATACGCGCGCGGGCGCCACGCGGCTCCTGGCGATGTGTCTTGCCACGGAAAGCCGAATGTTGTTCTACTTGGGCGAAACAGGCCGCCACGGTGGCGGAACGGGCCGCCGGGTCCCTCACCGGGCGTCCGCCCGTACGGCCCGTGCCGGACCGGAGTCGACATCGCACCGAGGAGAACGTACATGGAGCGCGTGACCAGGAAGGGCCCGCTGGCCGGAGTCCGCGTGCTCGAACTGGCGGGACTGGCCCCCGGGCCGTTCGCCGGGATGATGCTGGCCGACCACGGCGCCGAGGTGCTGCGCGTCGAGCGGGCGAGCACGGTCGCCAAGGCCGGGGACCGCCCGCGCGCCGACGTGATGGACCGCGGCAAGCGGACCGTCGGCGTGGACCTGAAGTCGCCCGAGGGCGTGGCCGCCTTCAAGGAGCTGGCCCGGCACGCCGACGTGGTCGTCGAGGTCTTCCGGCCCGGGGTCGCCGAACGCCTCGGCATCGGCCCGGCCGACCTGCACGCGGTCAACCCGCGCCTGATCTACGGGCGGATGACCGGCTGGGGCCAGGACGGCCCGCTCGCGGCGACCGCCGGGCACGACATCGACTACATCGCCGTCTCCGGCGTGCTGTCGATGCTGGGCCGCGCGGGCGAGCGGCCCACGCCGCCGATCAACATCCTCGGCGACTTCGCCGGCGGCGGCCTCATGCTCGCGTACGGCGTGCTGCTCGCGCTGATCGAGCGGGAGCGGACCGGCGAGGGCCGGGTCATCGACGCGGCCATGGTGGACGGCGCGGCGGCATTGTTCTCGATGTTCTACCACGGCGTGCAGAGCGGTTTCTGGGGACCGCGCGGCACCAACCTGCTCGACACCGGCGCGCCGATGTACGACACCTACCAGACCTCCGACGGCGGGTACGTGGCCGTCGGCTCGCTGGAGCCGCAGTTCTGGACGGAGATGATCACCCTGATGGGGCTGGACGCCGCCGGGCTGCCCGACCGCGAGGACCGGTCGAACTGGCCGGAGCTGCGCGAGCGGCTGGCCGAGGCGTTCGGGTCCAGGACCCGCGCCGAGTGGGAGGCGGTGTTCGAGGGCTCGGACGCGTGCGTCTCCCCGGTACTGGAGATGGGCGAGGCCCCCGACCACCCGCACAACAAGGCCCGGGGCACGTTCGTGGAGGTCGGCGGCGTCCGGCAGCCCGTCCCGGTGCCGCGCCTGCTGGGCGTGGCCGAGCAGGACCTCTCCCCCGCGACCCGGCTGGCCGACCTGACCTCCTGGGGCCTGCCGGAGGAGACCGCGGCGCGGCTGCGCGAGGCGGGGGTGCTGGCGTGACGGGCGCCCACGATCCGCGGGACACGCAAGAGACCCTGAAGACCCTGAAGACGAAGGAGGCGGAACGCGTGACGGACACGGCGGGATCGGCGGGATCGGCGGGATCGGCGGGGATGGACGTCTTCGAGGCGCTGTACACGACCAGGGCGATGCGCAGGGTCAAGCCCGACCCCATCCCCGAGGAGGTCCAGCGCAGCATCCTGGACGCCGCGGTCCGCGCGCCCAGCGGCGGCAACGTGCAGAGCTGGCGGTTCCTGCTCGTCGACGACCCCGGGGTGAAGGAGCGGCTCGGCCCGCTCTACCGGGACGCGCTCGGGAAGCTCTTCGAGGGCCACTACCGGCCGATGCGCGAGAAGGCCGAGGCCGAGGGCGACACCCGGACGCTCAGCGTGCTGAACTCGGCCAAGCACCTGGCCGACCACTTCGAGCACTACCCGCTGCTGCTGTTCGCGTTCGTGCGCAACGACCCGTCCGGCGGCTCGATCTTCCCCTCGGTGTGGAGCGCGCAGCTGGCCGCCCGCGCCCACGGCGTGGGCAGCGCGCTGACCAGCGTGCTCGGCATCTTCCACGCCGAGGAGACGATGCGGGTGCTCGGGGTTCCCGAGGGCAAGGGCTGGACGATGGCCTGCGCGGTCACCTTCGGCTACCCGACCGGACGCTGGGGCGTCGCACCCCGCCGCCCCGCGCACGAGGTGAGCTACCGCAACCGGTGGGGCCAGGACGTGGGATTCGAGATCCCCGAGCCCCTGTGGAGCCCGGAGGGCTGAGGTCCGGGGGCTGAGACCCGGACCGGTCCCCTTTCACCGCATCCCTTGTGCAGGCCGGAAGGCCGGGCCCCGGAGAGCTGAGGCCCGGCCTGGTCCCCTTCCGCCGCATCCCTCGCCACCTCCCTCACCGCCCTTTTCGCCGCGTCCCCTGCCGTGTTCCTGCGCGGGGGACGCGGCGGAGCACCCATGGGCAGTCCTTCGCCCTTCCCGGAGCCCCTCCAAGACCCCGGTGACCCCGGTGATCCCGAGCCCCGGGCTTCCTGGCTCCCGGCGCCCTCGCCACCCGGTGACCTCGGCTTCTCCGAACCCCGGCGCCCCCTCGTTCCCGTAGCACCAGCGGTACCTCCGGCCGGAGGTGTACCGCTTTTCGTCGTATCTGTTTGCGCGTCTGTAGTAGATGTACTACATTCATCCACATGAGTACTGCGGTAAGCGTCCGCGAGCTGCGGATGACATACGGTTCCGCCGAGGTCCTGCGAGGTGTCGACCTGCAGATCCGGCGCGGTGAGATCTTCACCCTGCTCGGCCCCAACGGGGCCGGGAAGACGACCACCATCGAGATCCTGGAAGGCTTCAGGAACCGCTCGGCCGGCGAGGTGAGCGTCCTCGGGGCCGACCCGGAGAAGGCCACCGAGGCGTGGCGGGCCAAACTGGGCATCGTCCTGCAGAGCTGGCGCGACCACGGCCGGTGGGGCGTCCGGGAGCTCCTGGGCCACATCGGTTCCTTCTACGACGACCCGCACGACCCGGACCGGCTGCTGGCCGACCTGGGCCTCACCGCTCAGGCCGACCAGCGGGTCAGCCGCCTGTCCGGCGGGCAGCGCCGCCGGCTGGACGTGGCCCTGGGCATCGTCGGCCGTCCCGAACTGCTCTTCCTGGACGAGCCCACCACGGGGTTCGACCCCGAGGCCCGGCGCGAGTTCCACCTGCTCATCGAGCGGCTCGCGGCCGACGAGGGCATCACGGTGCTGCTGACCACCCACGACCTGGCCGAGGCCGAGAAGCTGGCGCACCGCACCGCGATCCTGGTGGGCGGCGAGATCGCCGTCTGCGGCACCCCGTCCGAGCTGGCGAGGCACGTGCAGACCGGTTCGCACGTCCGGTGGATCGAGGACGGCCGGGAAAAGGTCCTGCGTACCGAGGACCCCTCGCGGGCGGCCTGGGAGCTGCACCGGAGGTTCGAGGGCCCGGTGCCCGGCCTGGAGATCCGGCGCCCGTCGCTGGAGGAGAGCTACCTGGAACTGATCGGGAGGGCGGCATGAACGTCAAGGCACTGCGCATCGGGCTGCGGCGCGGCTGGAACGAGCACACGCACCTGCTCAAGGACCGCAGGGAGATGCTGAACACCCTGCTCGGCACGGTCGTCATCTTCGCCGGCCTGCTCGTGTGGATCGGCGACAACGAGGTCGAGGGGACCGGGGTCTCCATGAAGACGTTCATGACGGTGGGTTTCCTGGCCTTCACCGTCTTCTCCAACGGCGTGATGGCGCTGCCGCTGGCCATCGCGGCCGACCGGGAGGAGGGCACGCTGCTGCGGCTGCGGACCGTCCCCGGCGGCGTCGGCGCCTACGTGGTGGGACGGAGCGTGACCGTCCTGGGTCAGATCGTCGTGCAGAGCGTGCTGATCCTGGCCATCGGCGTGGCCCTGGGCGGGGTCGCACCGCCCCGCGACTGGGCGACCCTGGCCTGGGTGATGCTGCTGGGCACGGCCGCCGTGGTGCCGCTGGGCGCGGCCATCGGCTGCATGCTGCCCGGCCCCAAGACCGCCGCGGGAGTCCTGGCGCTGCCGATGATGGTGCTGATGGTCACCTCCGGGGTGATGCTCCCGATGACCTTCCTGCCCGAGGCCGCCCAGTGGGTCTCCCAGGTCTTCCCGCTCTACTGGCAGGGGCTCGGCCTGCGGGCCGCCTTCCTGCCCGACACCATGCTCAGCGCCGAGATCGGCCGGAGCTGGCGCCTGCCCATGGTGGGAGCGGTGCTGGCGGTCTGGACGGTGGCCGGGACGCTGCTGGCGCCGCTGCTGATCCGCCGGGTCACCCGTCGCGAGTCCGGCTCGCGCCTCGCCGAGCGCAGGCTCGCCGCACAGGCCTCCTGAGTGCTGGGAGACTGCTGGGATGTCCGCCGAAGACGTGTACAACCGGATCTCGGTGCTGAGAGCCGAGCGTGGCATCTCACGCAAGGAGCTGGCCGCCGCGCTGGGGGTCCACTACCAGACGATCGGTTACCTTGAGCGCGGCGAGTACAGCCCGAGCCTGTTCCTGGCCCTGCGCATCGCCGAGCATTTCGAAGTCCCGTTGGAAGTCGTGTTCTCCCTCAGGCCGTTCCCGCGGCTGGGCAGTGGTTAGGCAGATGAGATCGTGAACGGTTGGAAAGAGAACTGGCGTCAGGCCCGCGTCGAGGTCCTGCAGAGCGACTACCTGCCCGGCTGGTACGCCACCCGGGGCCGCAGGCGGCTGCTCGCCGCCGCGGCGGCCTTCGGTGTCTCGCTGTTCTGGGTGGACGCGGCCGTGGCCTGGATCAGCGGTCCCGGTGACGGCCCCGTCCTGGTCAACATCGTGCTGCTGACGATCTCGCTGATCGTCTACCTGCCGGCCGTCAGTCTGCTCAACATCGCCACCCGCGGCGTCGTGGAGCTGTCGGAACGCGACCTGGACGAGCGCCAGATCGGCGAGCGCCTGCGGGCCACCGCCCTCACCCACCGGATCATGACGGGCGTCCTGATCGTCCTCCTCGTCGTGGTCCTCGCGGTGGGCATACCCCAGAAGCGCGAGTTCTTCGTGCCGGGCGGGGCGTTCGTCCTGCTGGTGATCGCGCTCTTCATGACCCACTTCGTGATGCCGCTGATCGTCTCCGGCTGGCGGCTGCCCGACCCGCCGCCCGACGACGACGCCTGAGACGGGCGGCGAGCGACGGGCGGACGGGCACGGGCGCCGGACAGGGATCCGGCGCCCGGCGCGTCGGAACCGGCGGACCAGGACCTCGGCGCGTGGAGCCCGGCGCGTCGGGATCGAGGGGATCGGGACTCAGCGGAGCGGGGACAGCACCGCCGCGTAGATGTCGGCACCCCCGGGGTGGTGGATCTCCACGTCGGTGGTGAAGGCCCGCGGCGGGGTGCCGCCCGACTCGGTGTGCTTCCACAGCTGCTGCCAGGACTCCAGCAGCGCGGCCGGCATCGGCCCCCGGGCCTCCAGCTTCAGCGACGGCACGCCGGGCACCCGGACGGCCACCATGCCCTCGGGCAGCGCGGCGGCGCTGCGCACGGCGACCCCCACGATCTGGGTGTAGGCACCGTGGTGGTCGCTCTCGTAGTCGGTGAGCACCGCGTAGATGTTCTCGTTCACCCGGCCCGGCACGTGCGCGAACGCCCCCGGGGACCCCGCCCGCGCCCAGAGCGCGGTGAGCCTGCCCCTGCCCGGCTCCATCTCGTCGGCGTTCGACGTCCGTACGGCATGGCCTACGACGAGCATCTCGGGCCGGTCAACCACGATCACAACGCCTCCTCATGGCCATCCACTTATTCACGCAAACGGGATCTTAGCCGTCCGGTCCGACGAGACGGCCCTCTTGGAGGCGGTGGAAACGGGGAACGCTCATTTCTGATAATTCACGGGATAAGGTGGATCAACGTGAGATTTCTCAATGGGATGACGCCGGCCTACGACCTGACCTACAGCGACGTGTTCATGGTCCCCTCGCTCTCCGCCGTCGGCTCACGGCTCGCCGTCGACCTCTCCAGCCGGGACGGCACGGGCACCACCATCCCCGTCGTGGTCGCCAACATGACGGCGGTGGCGGGGCGGCGGATGGCCGAGACGGTGGCCCGGCGAGGCGGGATCGCGGTGATCCCGCAGGACATCCCGATCGAGGTGGTCGCCGACGTCGTCGACTGGGTCAAGCGCCGCGACCTGGTCCACGACACGCCGCTGACCCTCACCCCGCACGACACGGTCGGCGAGGCGCTGAACCTGCTGCCCAAGCGGGCCCATGGCGCGATCATCATCGTGGACTGGGACAACCGCCCGGCCGGCGTGGTCACCGAGAGCGACTGCGTCGGCGTGGACATGTACACGCAGCTCTCCCAGGTGATGTCCGACCACCTGCTCACGCTGCCCGCCGGGCTCGACCCGCGCCAGGCCTTCGACCGTCTGCACGAGGGCCGCCACCGGCTGGCCCCGGTGGTGGACGGCGACGGCCGCCTGGTCGGCATCCTGACCAGGACCGGCGCGCTGCGCGCCACCCTGTACCGGCCCGCGGTCGACGCCTCGGACCGGCTCCGCGTCGCCGCGGCCGTCGGCGTCAACGGGGACGTGGCCGCCAAGGCCAAGGAGATCCTCGAGGCCGGGGTGGACTGCCTGGTGGTGGACACCGCGCACGGCCACCAGGAGAAGATGATCGGTGCGCTGCGGGCGGTCCGCGCGCTGGACCCGGGCGTGCCCGTCGCGGCCGGCAACGTCGTCACCGCCGCGGGCGTACGCGACCTGGTCGAGGCCGGGGCCGACATCGTGAAGGTGGGCGTCGGGCCGGGGGCGATGTGCACCACCCGGATGATGACCGGGGTGGGCCGCCCGCAGTTCTCCGCCGTGCTGGAGTGCTCCACCGAGGCGCGCAGGCTGGGCCGCCATGTCTGGGCCGACGGCGGCGTCCGCCACCCCCGCGACGTGGCGCTGGCCCTGGCCGCCGGCGCGGCCAACGTGATGATCGGCTCGTGGTTCGCCGGCACCTACGAGTCGCCGGGCGACACCCGTACCGCCGCGGACGGGCGCAGGTACAAGGAGAACTTCGGCATGGCCTCGGCCCGCGCGGTGCGGCTGCGCACGGCCGAGGACTCGCCCTTCGACCGGGCGCGCAAGGCGCTGTTCGAGGAGGGCATCTCCACCTCCAGGATGTACCTGGACCCGGCCATGCCCAGCGTGGAGGACCAGATCGACGCCATCGTGGCGGGCCTGCGCTCCTCGTGCACGTACGCGGGCGCCTCCACCCTGGAGGAGTTTCACGAGCGCGCGGTGGTCGGTGTGCAGAGCGCCTCCGGCTACAGCGAGGGCAAGCCGCTGCACCAGAGCTGGTGACCCTCTCACCGGTGCGCCGTCCCGGCGGGAGCTCGTCGTCCCGATGAGAACGGGCCGTACCGGTGGGAACGGGTCATCCCGGTGAAAGCGGGCCATCCCCCGTGAGAGCGGACCTCCGGGTGAGAGCGGGTCGTTCCGGCGAGAGCGCGCCGTCGTGGCGAGAGGGGGCGAAAGGCGCGCATCGTCGGGCGGACGGCGGGTAGTCGGCCGGTGGCCCCATCCCCCATGCGAAAGGCGAGCGACATGAAAGAGACGCCCACCGGCCTGAACGACCAGGTCGTCGTGAACCGCAGGGTCCTCGCGGGATACGACAACTACCTGGCGGCGCAGCGGACCGTGGACGGCCTGTCCGACGCGGGGTTCCCCGTCGAGAACGTGGCGATCGTCGGTAGCGATCTCAAGCTCGAGGAGACCGTCACCGGCCGGATGACCAACGGGCGGGCCGCCCTCACCGGGGCGGGCAGCGGCGTGCTCTTCGGCGCCGTGGTCGGCATGTTCCTCGGCCTGTTCACCTCGACCACGATGTCGTTCGTCGTGCTCGTGCTCTGGGCGGCCCTGTGGGGGGCCGTGATGGGCGCCGCGTTCGGGTTCATCAACCACGTGTTCACCGGTGGCAAGCGGGACTTCGCCTCGCGCAGCGCGATCGTCGCCGGTCGCTACGACGTGCTGGTCGCGGCCTCGCACGTGGACCACGCTCGGGCCATCCTGGACTCGACCCCCGGCCCGGCCGACACCGTCGTGGTCGAGGTCCCCTCGTCCGCGGGGCTGTACGACCCGGCCGCGGCCACCTCCCCCGCCAACTCCGTCCCGCCGCAGCCGACGGCCTCGGACTCCGCCACCGCGTCGATCGCCTCC
>NZ_BAAAWD010000009.1:0-193345 GCF_039534895.1 Streptosporangium longisporum
CTGCTCCAGGTGCTGTGGGGACGGTGCGAGCGCCGGCGACCACGTCGTCGAGGGCGACACCGCGCTGCTGGCCCGGTGGCGCGAGCTCACCCGGATCTGACCCCCGTCCCGGGAATCTCCCGTCATCTCCTCCGGAAACCACTCGGACCCCACCCGAGCCCGGCCGGGTGCGGGTAAACGTCCGTACCGGGATTCGGCCAAGACACGACAGGCCCCGCGGCGGGCGCGCCCGCCGCGGCCGGGACCCGTGATGCCATGACCTTATGATCAGATGTCACAGGCGGTGGTCTCGGCCGCCCTCGTCTCCGCCGGGCTGTTCGGCGGCACCGCGCTCGCCGACGCCGAGCCCGCCACGGCGGCCGTCGAGGTGGACCGTCCCCAGATCACCGTGACGGGGGAGGGCGTGATGTCGTTCACCCCGACGTCATGCGCCTGGACACCGGTGTGGAGGTGCGCCGTCCCACCGCGAGGGACGAGGCCTTCACCGCCGCCCGCGCCCGCCGCCGCCGCGCTGACGCGGGCACTGCTCGCGGCCGGGGTCCGCGGCCAAGGACCTCAGGACCGACGAGCTCTCCCTGGGGCCCGAGTACAAGGAATATCCCACGATCTCCGGCTACCGGGCCGCGCAGGGCGTCGAGGCCGTGGTCAGGAACATCGACTCCGCGGACGAGGTGGTCGACGCGGCGGTCGCGGCCGGTGAGGCGGTCCGGCTGGACGGCGTGTCGTTCGAGGTCTCCGACAACCGCGTGCCGCTCAGGGCGGCGCGCGAGATCGCCTTCAGGGACGCCAGGGCCCGTGCCGTGCAGTACGCCAAGCTCGCCGGGCGCCAGCTCGGCATCCCCCTGGAGATCAGCGAGCAGAGCTTCACCCCGCCGACACCGGTCTACGGCGCCGCCGGGATCGCGGACAAGGCCTCGATCAGCCCCGGCCGCCGCGACGTGTCGGTCAGCGTCAGGGTGGTGTACGAGCTGGAGTAGGCCCAGCCCGGGCGGTGTCCCCCGATCGCCCCCCGAACCCGGGTACGCGACAGGTTCCCGGCACCCGGCGGGCCCCGGCGGGTCGACCACCCGCCGGGGCCCGTCCCCGCTCCCCGCCCCGGCCGTGATCACGGCCCAGGGAGGGGTCAGGGCAGGGCCAGCATCCGGTCCAGCGCGACCTTGGCCCAGTGGGCGGTGTCGTCGTCCACGGTGATCTGGTTGACGACCTGGCCTGCGGCGAGCGACTCCAGCGCCCAGACCAGGTGCGGCAGGTCGATCCGGTTCATCGTCGAGCAGTAGCAGACGGTCCGGTCCAGGAACGTCACGTTCTTGTCGGGGAACATGGCGCCGAGCCGCTTGACCAGGTTCAGCTCGGTGCCCACCGCCCAGGAGGACCCGGCCGGAGCCTGTTCGATCTTCTTGATGATGTACTCGGTCGAGCCGACGTGGTCGGCCTTGGTGACCACCTCGTGCCTGCACTCGGGGTGGACCAGCACGTTGACCCCGGGTATGCGGGCGCGCACGTCGTCCACGCACTGGGCGCTGAAGCGGCCGTGCACCGAGCAGTGCCCCTTCCACAGGATGACCGTGGCCGCGGCCAGCCGCTCGGGGGTCAGGCCGCCGCCCGGCCGGTGCGGGTCGTAGACCACGCAGTCGTCCAGGCTCAGGCCCATCTCCAGCACCGCGGTGTTGCGGCCCAGGTGCTGGTCGGGCAGGAAGAGCACCTTCTCGCCGCGCTGGAAGGCCCACTCCAGGGCGCGCCTGGCGTTGGAGGAGGTGCAGACGGCACCGCCGTTGCGCCCGCAGAACGCCTTGATGTCGGCGCTGGAGTTCATGTAGGTGACGGGGACGGTGACGTCCGCGATCCCGGCGTCCTGGAGCACCTCCCAGCACTCCTCGACCTGGTCGAAGGTGGCCATGTCGGCCATCGAGCACCCGGCCGCCAGGTCGGGCAGCACGACCTTCTGCGAGGCGGAGGTGAGGATGTCGGCGGACTCGGCCATGAAGTGCACGCCGCAGAAGACGATGTACTCGGCGTCCGGCCGGGCCGCGGCCTCCCGGGCGAGCTTGAACGAGTCGCCGGTCACGTCGGCGAACCGGATGACCTCGTCGCGCTGGTAGTGGTGGCCCAGGACGAAGACCCGCTCGCCGAGCGCCGCCTTGGCCCGCCGGGCGCGCTCCACCAGCGCCGGGTCGGACGCGGACGGCAGCTCGCCGGACAGTCGACGCCGCGCTCGCTGTGCGGGTCGACACCCCTGCCGAGGACGAAGAGCGGAAGCCCGGTCTCGGTGGTCGTCACGGCCACACCCCCTTATCGTCGAAGTGACGACTAATGATGACACACGTCCCGCAGGTCCCGTTCGCCGGGAGGGGGTCCCGGATCCGGCCGAGGAGTCTGCGGCCTTCCAGGAATGTGTGCACCGGGACGGGTGTTGGTAGCGTCTGAGAAGGACGTCATACACAGACAGCCGTTCCCGGGGAGCGGCTGACGCAGACGCGGGAGTCACCACATGTCGGTTGAGAGCAGCCAGACCACGGCGCAGGGCCTGATCCTCAGTTCCGCGGCCGCCGCGAAGGTCAAGAGCCTGCTGGAGCAGCAGGGCGAGGAGGGACTCCAGCTGCGCGTGGCCGTGCAGCCCGGTGGCTGTTCCGGCCTGCGCTACCAGCTCTTCTTCGACGACCGTTCGATGGACGGCGACGTCGTCTCCGACTTCGACGGCGTGAGCGTGGTCACCGACCGGATGAGCGCCCCCTACCTGGTGGGTGCCACCGTCGACTTCGTCGACACGATCGAGAAGCAGGGTTTCACGATCGACAACCCCAACGCCACGGGTTCGTGCGCGTGCGGCGACTCGTTCAACTGACCGGGCGCGCACGGCCGGTCCGGACGGGGCGGCTCGTCCCGTAGGACGAGATCGCGAAGGCCCCGCGGGATGACATCCGTCACCCCGCGGGGCCTTCGCGCGCCCGCGCTGTCGCGTATTCTTGCGAGGCTCGACGCCCCTGTTTCCAGATGCCGACAACGAGGAGAACAGCCCCGTGCGCATCGCCGTCACCGGCTCCATCGCGACCGACCACCTGATGACCTTCCCCGGGCGCTTCGGCGACCAGCTCATCGCCGAGCAGCTCGACCGGGTGTCCCTGTCGTTCCTGGTGGACGACCTGCAGATCCGCCGTGGCGGCTGCGCGGCAAACATCGCCTTCGGCATGGGCTGCCTGGGGTTGCGGCCCGTCCTGGTCGGCGCGGTCGGCGCGGACTTCGCCGACTACCGCTCCTGGCTGGAGCGTCACGGCGTCGACTGTGACTCCGTGCACGTCTCCGAGGTCCACCACACCGCCCGGTTCCTGTGCACCACCGACGAGGACCACAACCAGATCGCCTCGTTCTACACCGGCGCGATGGCCGAGGCCCGCCTGATCGAACTGGGCCCCATCGTCGACCGGCTCGGCGGCCTGGACCTGGTGCTGATCAGTCCCAACGACCCCGAGGGGATGCTCAGGCACACCGACGAGGCGCGCCAGCGGGGCATCCCGTTCGCGGCCGACCCCTCCCAGCAGCTCGCCCGCATGCCGGGGACCAGATCCGCCAGCTCGTCGACGGTGCCGCTACCTGTTCGGCAACGACTACGAGAAGGGCATGATCGAGCAGAAGACCGGCTGGAGCGACGCGGAGATCCTCGACCGGGTCGCCGTCCGCGTCACCACGCTCGGCCCCAAGGGCGTCGTCATCGACCGCAAGGGCGAGCCGTCCCTGCACATCCCCGCCGCGCCCGAGCTCGGCAAGGCCGACCCCACCGGGGTGGGCGACGCCTTCCGCTCCGGCTTCCTGTCCGCCGTGGCCTGGGGGCTGCCCCTGGAGCGCTGCGGCCAGGTCGGCAACCTCGTCGCCACCCACGTCCTGGAGCGCGTCGGCGGCCAGGAGTACGAGCTCGGCCGGAAGGTCTTCCTGGAGCGCCTCACCGGCGCCTACGGCGTCGACGCCGCCTCGGACGTGTCGGGCTTCCTGAACTGCCACTACGCCTGATCCGGCGCATCTCGCCGCCTCCGGTGGCCGGGGCCGTCACCCGTACCGGGACCCGGCCCCGTCGCCGTGTCACCGCGCCCGGCCCCGCCGCGCCCTCGCGCCGCGGGGCCGGGCGCGGCGGGTTCCGCCCGCCCGTTTCCGGCCGTCCGTTTCCGGTCGTCCGTTTCCGCCTCCGCGCGGTGCGTTCCGGCCGTCCGCGTGCCCGGTCCGGACCGTCCGCGCGGGACGGGTGTCAGCTGCCCGCGTAGACGCGGTGGACGAACTCGGCCATCTTGTCGTCCGGCAGGTGCCTGGCCAGGTCGGCCTCGCTGATCATGCCGATGATGCGGCCGTTCTCGATCACCGGCAGCCGCCGTATCTGGTTCTGCTCCATCTTGGCCAGCGCCTCGGCGACGCCGGCGTCCGCGGAGACCCAGACCAGGCCGGTGGCCAGCTCCCCGGCGGTGATCTTGGACGGGTCCTGACCGTGGGCCACGCACTTGATCACGATGTCGCGGTCGGTGATGATCCCCTTCAGCCGGTCGTCGCTGCCGCAGATGGGCAGCGCGCCCACGTTCATGTCGCGCATCATCTGCGCCGCCCGGTCGAGCGTCTCGTGTGCCTCGACGCACCGGACCCCGGCGTGCATCAGATCTCTGGCGGTCTCACCGCTCATGTCGTCCCCCCGATTCCTCTGGTCGGACTTACGGAGGGGACATACCCGATTTAAGGGCAGATCAGTAATTACGCCGCACGTGGATGGCCCAGCCCCGCTGGGGGAGCTCGTAACTGGCCACGTGCCGTGCGACTTCAGCCGGCACCACGCGGGGATGTCGTTGAAGGCGGCGGGATCGTCGGCCAGCACCGAGACGATCCCGTTGAGCGGCACGAGGTTGATCTGCTCGGCCAGCATGATGATGGGGATCGGGCACTTCTTGCCCAACGCGTCGATGGTCAGGGCCGGAGGCTGGGCGGAATCCGCCGGGGTGGCCTGGCTGGACGTCATGACCTTCTCACTCCCCGAAAGTTGATCACAGCTTTACCCCCGCCTCCTCACGGATCCTGCGCACCACGTCCGGCAGGACGGACAGGAAGCGGTCGACATCCGTCGCCGAGGCGCCTCGGGGCAGCGACACCCGTACGTTCCCGTGCGTGAGCACGCCCATGGCCTCCAAAACATGCGACGGACGAAGCGTACTCGCCGTGCACGAGCTGCCGGACGATACCGAGAATCCGGCCCTGTCGAGTTCGGTCAGCAGTGCCTCACCCTCCACGTAGAGACACGAGAACGTGACGATGTGCGGTGCCCGCGCCACCGGGTCGCCGATCACCTCGACGTCCGGGACCGTCCGGGCGACCTCGGTCCTGATCCGGTCCACGAGCGCGGCGATCCTGGCCGACTCGATGGCCGACTCGGCCACGGTGGCGCGCAGCGCCGCCGCCGCCGCGACGATCGCCGGGACGTTCTCGAACCCCGGGACCCTGCGGCGCTCACGGTCGTCGTCGGGCAGCGGGCTGCGCCAGCGGGTGCCCTTGCGGACCACCAGGATCCCCACCCCGGCCGGGCCGCCCCACTTGTGGGCGCTCGCGGCCAGCACCGACCACCCGCCGGGCAGCGGCATCCGGCCCGCGGTCTGGGCGGCGTCCACCAGCAGCGGCACCCCCGCCCCGGCGCACGCCTCGGCGACCTCGGCCACCGGTTGCAGGGTGCCGACCTCGTGGTTGGCGCTCTGCAGGCAGGCCAGCGCCGTGCCCTCGGCACCGGCCGCCTCGGCGAACGCACCCGCCTCGACCGCGCCGGTGATGCCGACGCCGACCGTCTCGACCGCCCCGCCGTCGCGCTCGTGGATGCCCGCGGCGTGCAGCACGCTGGAGTGCTCCACCGCCGAGGTCACCAGGCGCCGCCCGGCCCGGCGCCGCCCGTGCAGGGTGCCGAGCACGCCCAGGTGCACCGCCTGGGTCCCCGAGGAGGTGAACGAGACCTCGTCCGGCCTGGCGCCCAGGGCCTCCGCCACCTCGGTCCTGGCCTGTTCCAGTAACATCCTGGCCCGGCGGGCCGAACCGTACAGTCTCGCGGGATCGGCCCAGCCGACGTCCAGGGCCGCGATCAGGGCCTCGCGGGCCTGGGGGTGCAGCGGCTCCGTGGAGGCCGCGTCGAAGTACGCCACGCTCCCAATCGTCGCACCACGCGCGGTGCGGGCGGGGGCTGGGCGGGAGGGCGGCCCATGGTCGCGCTAATGTGTCCCCCAGCGTGAAGCTGCTGACTACGAAAACCTGAACGTGAACAAACGATCTCCCAGGAGCGACTCCTGGGCTTCATCTGTGGGGTAGGCGATCCGTGAGTCCGACCCGCCGTTCTGCACGGCGTCCGTTGGCCCGCCGCCGGGTGCCACGCGCCGCCGCTCTGGCGCTGCCGCTGGTTTCCCTGACGGCGTGCAGTGCCGAAGACTGGTCCCGAGCCGGCCTGCCCGAGGGCATCACCGAGCAGTCCAACGCCGTCCAGAGCCTGTGGAACGGCTCGTGGATCGCGGCCCTCGGCACCGGCGTGGTCGTGTGGGGGCTGATCCTGTGGTCCGTCGCCTTCCACCGCAAGAGGAAGAACTCCCCCGACGAGCTGCCGCCCCAGGTGCGGTACAACCTGCCGATCGAGATCCTCTACACGGTGATCCCGATCATCATGGTCGGCGTGTTCTTCTTCTTCACCGCCAGGGACCAGAACTACATCACCACCATGTCCCCCAAGCCTGACGTCACGGTCAAGGTGGAGGGCTTCCAGTGGAGCTGGCGCTTCACCACCGAGTCGGCCGGCAAGACCGTGCAGGTGGCCGGCATGCCGGCGGAGAACTACATGAAGGGCCCGCAGCTCGTGCTGCCGGTCGGCAAGAGCGTCAAGTTCCAGCTCAGCTCGCCCGACGTCATCCACTCCTTCTGGATCCCGGCGTTCCACTTCAAGCTGGACGTGATCCCGGGCGTGGACAACAGGTTCGAGGTGCGGACGCTGGACAAGCCCGGCGTCTACGCCGGGCGCTGCGCCGAGCTGTGCGGTGTGGACCACAGCCGGATGCTCTTCTCGGTGAAGCTCGTGCCCGCGGCCGAGTTCGACCAGTACATCGCTAGCCAGGCCGGTGCCCAGTGACAGCAGTCAACAATCCCCTCGTCCTCTCCCCGGCGACGCCGACCCGCAAGGGCCTGGTGATCACCAAGTGGGCGTCGTCCACCGATCACAAGATCATCGGACACCTCTACCTGATCACCTCGTTCGTCTTCTTCCTGATCGGCGGCGTGATGGCGCTGGTCATGAGGGCGGAGCTGGCGCAGCCGGCCCTGCAGTTCATCAGCAACGAGCAGTTCAACCAGCTGTTCACCATGCACGGCACGATCATGCTGCTGATGTTCGCGACCCCGCTGTTCGCCGGGTTCGCCAACGAGCTGATGCCGCTGCAGATCGGCGCCCCCGACGTCGCCTTCCCGCGGCTGAACATGGTCAGCTACTGGCTCTTCGCCTTCGGCAGCACGATCGCGCTGGCGGGGTTCATCACCCCGGGCGGCGCGGCCAGCTTCGGCTGGACCGCCTACGCCCCGCTGTCGGACGCGATCTTCTCTCCCGGCATCGGCGCCGACCTGTGGATCGTCGGGCTGACCATCAGCGGTCTGGGCACGATCCTCGGCTCGGTGAACTTCATCACCACGATCATCTGCATGCGCGCGCCCGGAATGACCATGTTCCGGATGCCGATGTTCACCTGGAACATCCTGCTCACCTCGATCCTGGTGCTGATGGCCTTCCCGGTTCTGGCCGCCGCGCTGCTGGCGCTGGAGGCCGACCGCAAGCTCGGCACGCACATCTTCGACCCCCAGAGCGGTGGCGCGCTGCTGTGGCAGCACCTGTTCTGGTTCTTCGGCCACCCCGAGGTCTACATCATCGCGCTGCCGTTCTTCGGCATCATCACCGAGGTCATCCCGGTCTTCAGCCGTAAGCCGCTGTTCGGCTACATCAGCCTGGTCGGCGCCACCATCGCCATCGCGGGCCTGTCGATCACGGTGTGGGCGCACCACATGTTCGCCACCGGCCAGGTGCTGCTGCCGTTCTTCTCGTTCATGACGTTCCTCATCGCGGTGCCCACCGGGGTGAAGTTCTTCAACTGGATCGGCACCATGTGGCGCGGCCACCTGTCGTTCGAGTCGCCGATGCTGTTCGCGATCGGCTTCCTGGTGACGTTCCTGTTCGGCGGCCTGACCGGCGTCATCCTGGCGTCCCCGCCGCTGGACTTCCAGGTGGCCGACTCCTACTTCGTGGTCGCGCACTTCCACTACGTGGTCTTCGGCACGGTGGTGTTCGCCATGTTCGCCGGGTTCTACTTCTGGTGGCCCAAGTTCACCGGCACGATGCTGAACGACCGGCTGGGCAAGGTCCACTTCTGGACGCTGTTCATCGGCTTCCACACCACCTTCCTGGTCCAGCACTGGCTGGGCGCGCAGGGCTTCCCGCGCCGCTACGCCGACTACAGCCCGATCGACGGCTTCACCGACCTGAACATGGTCTCGTCGGTGGGCGCGTTCCTGCTGGGCGCCTCCACGCTGCCGTTCATGTACAACGTGTGGAAGACCGCCAAGACCGCGCCGCGGATCACGGTGGACGACCCGTGGGGATACGGCAACTCCCTGGAGTGGGCGACCTCCTGCCCGCCGCCCCGGCACAACTTCACCTCCCTGCCCCGTATCAGGTCCGAGCGGCCCGCGTTCGACCTCAAGCGCCCGTACGCCCAGACCCCCGGTGAGCTGGAGAAGGAGGAGGCCCGATGAAGGTCCAGGGCTGGCTGTTCATCCTCTGCGGCGTGTTCTTCGCCGCCGTGGACGTCGTCTACTGGTACTGGTCCAAGGAGCCGGTCGGCACGACCGCGATGGCCATCTCGGTGGGCTTCGCGTTCATGATCGGCTACTACCTGATGTACACGGCCCGCCGCATCGGCGAGCAGCCCGAGGACGACAAGCAGGGCGAGATCGCCGACGGCGCCGGGGAGCTCGGCTTCTTCAGCCCGCACAGCTGGTGGCCGCTGTTCGTCTGCCTGGCGGTCGCGCTCACCGCGGTCGGCCTGGTCATCGGCTGGTGGCTGTTCCTGATCGGCGTCTTCGCGGTCCTGATGGCCACCATCGGGTTCGTCTTCGAGTACTACCGGGGCAACTTCTCGCACTGACCTCCCGGCACCCGCGCCACGAGGCGGGCCACGGAAATCCTCCGTGGCCCGCTTTTTGTCGTTTATTGGGTGCTCGCGGTGGATGTCTTCCGTGGCGGACCGCCTACTCCGGGTAATAACTGAATGAGTGGTTCGATCCGGACAGGGGAGTTCATGTGGGGCACGCTATCCGCGGTTCGAGCCGGGGGGCCGGGGCCGGACTGCTGGCCCTCGCCCTGGTGACCGCCTCCTGCTCGACGAGCACCGCCACGCCGGGCGGATCCGCGCCGGCCTCCTCGCCCGCGGCCGCGGCCCTGGTCACCGTGGCGCCCCTGAACGGGGCGACCGGCGTGGCCACCGACACGCCGATCGTGGTCGCCGCCCAGGGCGGCACGCTGACCCAGGTCGCCGTCAGGGCCGTGAAGGGCTCCAAGAAGCCGCTGGCGGGCGTTCTCAGCGCCGACGGTACCCAGTGGCGCAGCCGCGGCACGGCGGCTCCAGGGGCCTCCTACGAGGTCCAGGCGACGGCCGTCAACCCCGCGGGCACCGCCACCCGGACCACCTCCTCGTTCTCGACCGTGAAGGCCAGGGAGACGTTCGCGATCCAGAACATCACCCCGAACCGGGACGACACCGGCCTGACCGTCGGCGTCGGCATGCCGATCATGATCACCTTCGACCGGGACGTCTCCGACCGGGTCTCGATCGAGCGCCACCTGTCGGTGAAGACCTCCCGGCCCGTGCTGGGCGCGTGGCACTGGTTCGACGACCGCAACGTGCACTTCCGCCCCAAGAGGTACTGGCCGGCCGGCACCAGGGTCCGCGTGCAGGCCCGCCTCGCCGGGGTACGCGGCGGCGCCGGCCTGTACGGCGCGGCAAACCGGGCCGTCGACTTCAGGATCGGCCGCTCGCAGATCACCCGGGGCAGCGTGCTGTCCCACCACCTCACCGTGCGGCGCAACGGCAGGGTCGTCCGGGAGATCCCGATGAGCGCCGGCAAGGGGGGCGTGTGGAAGTACCACACGACCAGCGGCGTGCACCTGGCCATGTCCCGGGAGAACGTGACCGTCATGACCTCGCCGGGGATCGGGCCGGGCTCGGCGGGGTACTACCGGCTGACCGTCTACGACACCGTGCGCATCTCCAACAGCGGCGAGTACATCCACAGCGCGCCCTGGTCGGTCGGCTCCCAGGGGTACTCCAACGTCAGCCACGGCTGCGTCAACGTCAGCCCGTCCAACGCCAAGTGGTTCCTGGACAACACGCTGATCGGGGACCCGATCATCATCACCGGCTCGCCCCGCATCCTGGAGCCCACCAACGGCTGGGGGCACTGGCAGGAGAGCTGGCGGCAGTGGCTGAAGTGGAGCAGCCTCAAGCACTTCACCACCGACGACGTCTGACTCCTGCGCGGCCACCGAGGCCCGCACGCGCGCACAAGGCCCGTGCGAGCCCCGCGGCGGGCCCCAGGCGCACGAGAGGGGGCCCGGACGCCGTTTCCGGTGTCCGGGCCCCCTCACGTACGGCCGTGGCCTCTGGGTGCCCCTGAGGGCCTGTGAGACCTCACGGGCTCCCGGGCGTGGTGCGGTCAGCGGGTCAGGGACCTGTCCTCGCCCTTGCCGACCGCTGCGGGCTCGTCGTGACCGTGGTCGTCGCCGTGGCCGTCTCCGTGCCCTGCCTCCAGCGGGATCTTCTCGCCGCCGTAGGCCTGGCTCATCCTGGCGCGGAGCCTGCCCAGCGGGCCGCGCATCCCCTTGGAGGGGATGCCGTCGCGGCCGGTGTTCCCGTCGGTGATGACCGGGACGGTCTCCCGGCGCATGTGGGCCGCGATGGCCTCGTGCGGCGGGACGTGCACCTCGATGTACTCGCCGTGGGGGAGACGCTTGATCACGCCGGACTCCACGCCGTGGCTGAGGATCTCCGCGTCGCTGCGCTGCAGGCCCAGGCAGACCCGGTAGGTGATGATGTACGCCACCACCGGCCCGGCGATGATCAGGAAGCGGCCGATGTAGGTCGTCCAGTTCAGCGAGACCTGGAAGAACGCGGAGATCTCGTCGTTGGCGCCGAGCAGCCACAGGACACCGTAGAAGGTGACCGCGGCCATGCCGATCGAGGTGCGGTGCGGGTTGTTGCGGGGACGCTCGGCGATGTGGTGCTCGCGCCGGTCGCCGGTGACCCACTGCTCGATGAACGGGTAGAGAGCCAGGCCCGTCATGATGATGCCCATCGGCACCAGGGCGGGGATCAGCACGCTCATCGCGAGCGTTCCCCCGGCCTGACCGAAGAGGTTGATCTCCCAGGCGGGCATCAGGCGGAGCGAGCCCTCCAGGAAGCCCATGTAGAAGTCGGGCTGCGAACCGGCCGAGATGTCGGCCGGGGTGTAGGGACCGAACAGCCAGATCGGGTTGATCTGGGCGAAGGTGCCCAGCAGCGCGATGACCCCGAACGTGAACATGAAGTAGGCGCCGGCCTTGATCATGAAGGCCGGGTAGAAGGGCGAGCCCACCACGTTCTCGTTCGTGCGGCCCTTGCCCGACATCTGGGTGTGCTTCTGCACCCACATCAGGATCATGTGGGCGCTGATCAGCGCCAGCAGGATGCCCGGGATCAGCAGGATGTGCAGGGAGTAGAACCGGGAGATGACGTCCTCGCCCGGGTACTCGCCGCCGAAGAGGAAGAAGGTGATCCAGGTGCCGACCAGCGGCAGCGAGATCGCCACACCCTCGGTGATCCGCAGGCCCGCGCCGGAGAGCAGGTCGTCGGGCAGGGAGTAGCCGGTCAGGCCCTCGGCCAGCGCCAGCGTCAGCAGCAGCACGCCGATCAGCCAGTTGAGCTCGCGGGGCTTGCGGTAGGCGCCGGTGAAGAACACCCGCAGCGCGTGGATCATCATGCCGCCGATGAACAGCAGCGCCGCCCAGTGGTGCATCTGGCGCATCAGCAGCCCGCCGCGCACGTCGAAGCTGATCGACAGCGACGACGCGTACGCCTCGGACATCATGACGCCGCGGAGCGCGTCGTAGGAGCCGGCGTACTCCACGTGGGCCATGCTCGGCTTGAAGAACAGGGTCAGGAACGTGCCGGTCAGCAGGAGGATGATGAACGAGTAGAGAGCGATCTCACCGAGGAGGAACGACCAGTGGTCGGGGAAGATCTTCCGCAGGTTGCGCCGGAGGAAGTTCCCCGCCCCGAGGCGGTCGTCGACGAAGTTACCCGCGCCCGCGATGGGCTTGGGAACGCTTTCGACACTCATTTTTGTTTGGCTCCGTTCTCACGGGCCTCGGCCTCGGCGTCGCCACGCTCCCAGAAGCTGGGACCGACAGGGACGGCGAAGTCCGCCGTAGCAACGAGGTACCCCTCATTATCCACGGCGATGGGCAGCTGGGGCAGAGGGCGGGCGGCCGGGCCGAAGATGACCTTGGCGCCGTCGGCGGCGTCGAAGGTCGACTGGTGGCACGGGCACAGGATGTGGTGGGTGGTCTGCTCGTACAGGGCCGCGGGGCAGCCGACGTGCGTGCAGATCTTGGAGTAGGCCACGATCCCGTCGTGCGTCCAGTTCAGGTTCGTCCCGGACCTGAGCTCCTCGGGACGGAACTTGATCAGGATCAGCGTGGCCTTGGCCAGCGCGTTCAGGTCGTGCTCGTAGCCCTCGGGGACCACCGACAGGATGCCGCCGGGGGAGTTGAAGTCGGCCGCCCGGATGGGTGAGCCGCTTCCCTCGACGAGCAGCTTGCGGGGCTTGCCGTCCTTGGTCTTCTCTCCCCAGACGGTGTGCCGCAGCTTCTCGGGGAAGTTCGTGTAGCTCGGGCCGAGGTCGCGCAGCAGCACCAGCGGGGCCAGGCCCAGCGGGGCGGCGGCGGCCAGCAGGGTGCGCCGCAGCAGCGGGCGCTTGGTGATCCCGCTCTCGGCCGCGCCCTGCAGGAAGGTCTCGCCGACGTAGGCCCTGGTCGCGGGGTCGGAGGCCATCGGGTGGCGCTCCTGGACCAGGCTGTACTTCGGCATCACCATGCGGACCCAGGTCACCATGCCCGCGGCCAGCGCGAGCAGCGCCAGGGTGAGCGTGCCGCCCAGCGCGAAGTTGGAGGTCTGCGTCTTCGCGACGTCGCCGACCTGGAAGATCACGTATGACGCGACGAAGGCGATCCCGGCCAGGAAGGCGACGGCGAAGCAGAGGGCGGCGTAGCGCTCGCCCTTCTTCGCGGTCGCCTCGTCCTGCGGGACGACCCCGGGGACCTGGACGTCCGCGGGCCGGGCGGCCTGCTCGGTGGTGCCGAGCATCGAGGTGCCCGCCGCGGGCGAGGGAGTGCCGATGACGCGCTTGGGCGCGCGCTCCTCGGGCTGTTCTGTGCCGTGGTTGTTCTCAGTCATTTGGCCTGTCGCCTCTTCGCGGTGATCCAGATGGCGGCCAGGGAGAGCAGGCTCAGGCCGACGATCCAGGCCACCAGACCCTCGGTGACCGGGCCGATGCGGCCGAGACCGGCGCCGCCCGGGTCGGGCTCGTTGCGCACGCCCACGATGTAGGCGATCATGTCCCGCTTCTGCTCGGGGGTGATGATGCTGTCGTTGAACACCGGCATCGCCTGCGGGCCGGTGACCATGGCCTCGTAGATCTGCCGCTCGGTGGCCTGGTGCAGCGGCGGGGCGTACTTGCCCTGGGTCAGTGCGCCGCCCGCGCCGACGAAGTTGTGGCACTGGATGCAGTTCGCCCGGAACAGTTCACCGCCCTTGACCGCGTCGCCCTTGCTGGCGTCGACCATGTCGTCGTCCGGCGTGACCGGGCCACCGCCCAGGGACTGGATGTAGGCGCCGAGCTGGCGCAGCGTGTCCCGGGTGACCCAGGGGGCCACGGGCTTGCGCGGGGCCTGCGACGACGGGTTGGCCAGGGGCATGCGCCCGCTGCCGACCTGGAAGTCGACGGAGGCCGAGCCGACGCCGATCAGGGTCGGCCCCTGGCCGGTGCCCTCGGCGTTGCGCCCGTGACAGCTGGAGCAGCTGCGCTCGAACAGCTTCTTGCCCTCGGCCACGTCGTCGGCCCTGCCGGACGCGATCGCCGCGTCGGCCTGCCGGGGGGTGGAGGCCGCCAGGGCGACGGTGTAGAGCCCGCCGATCAGCCCCAGGGCCAGGAGCAGGACGGCGTATCTCGCGAGGGGATGCCGCCGCCCAGCGGTGATCCTATTCACAGAGATCCCCGATTCCTTATTGAATTCCGTAGATGGTCACGAAAAGGCCGATCCAGACCACGTCCACGAAGTGCCAGTAGTAGGACACGACGATCGCGCTGGTCGCCTGCTCACGGGTGAAGCGCTTCGCGGCGTACGTGCGTCCCAGCATGAGCAGGAACGCGATCAGCCCACCGGTCACGTGCAGGCCGTGGAAACCCGTGGTCAGATAGAACACCGAGTCGTACGCGGAGTGCGACAGCGTGTGCCCCTCGTGGACCAGCTGGCTGTACTCGTACAGCTGGCCGCCGACGAAGACGGCGCCCATCAGGAAGCTGACGATGTACCAGAAGCGCAGCTTGGCGACCTGGCCCTTCTCGGCAGCCCACACGCCCAGCTGGCAGGTCACACTCGACAGGACCAGGATGACCGTGTTGGCCAGGGAGAACGGGACGTTCAGGTGAGCCTCGGGCCAGGGTTGCCCCTGGCCGATGGTCACCGACCGGATGGTGAAGTACATCGCGAACAGCGCCGCGAAGAACATGAGCTCGGAGGACAGCCAGACGATCGTCCCCACGCTGACCAGATCGGGCCGGCGGGACGAATGTGCTGTCGTCGTCGTTGAGATTGCGGATGCTGTCGCCACGGGCAGCATTATTGCGGCTCTCCTGCTCGGGTCGCCGCACGCCCCCCCCGATAGGGAGCGCATACGCCCCCCCGAAGTGGACGTACGGGGCAATTCACCCGGCAGTGGCTCCGGTCTGGGAGCCGGGGGCGGCAGACCGGTAGCATCCCAGGTGACCATACATCGACGGACGAGGGACAGTGAGCGCGACCGTGAGCACCGACGACACGACGATGAGGATCCTCGTCTACAGCGACGACGCGAGCACCCGCGAGCGGGTCCGCCAGGCCGTCGGCCGCCGCCCCGCCGCCGACGTGCCCTTCGTGGAGATCGTGGAGTGCGCCACCCACGCCAAGGTCGTCCAGTACTTCGACTCCGGTGAGATCGACGTCGCCGTGCTCGACGCCGAGGCCAAGCCGGCCGGGGGCATGGGCGTGGCCCGCCAGGCCAAGGACGAGGTGCACGACTGCCCGCCGATCTGCCTGCTGATCGCCCGCAGCGCCGACCGCTGGCTGGCCGAGTGGTCGCGCGCCGAGGCCGTGCTGGGGCACCCGATCGACCCGGTCGTGCTCGCCGAGACCGTCGCCGACCTGATGCGCCGCCGCCTGTCCACCCGCCTGCCCGCCCGGTAGAGAACCCCGGCGACGACCCCCCTGGAGACCTTCATGGACGCGCGTACCACCTGGCCCGCGCTGTTGTCCGCCCTGCTCGCGGGTGAGCACCTGACGGCCGACGAGGCCGCCTGGGCGATGGACCAGATCATGTCCGGCTCGGCCACCCCCGCCCAGATCGCCGGCTTCGCCGTGGCGCTGCGGGCCAAGGGCGAGACGGTCGCCGAGGTGGCCGGCCTGGCGCGCATCATGCTGGAGCGGGCCGTGCCGCTGTCGGTCGAGGGCCCCGTCGTCGACGTCGTCGGCACCGGCGGGGACCGGGCGCACACCGTCAACGTCTCGACCATGGCCGCGATCGTGGCCGCCGGGGCCGGGGCCAGGGTCGTCAAGCACGGCGGCCGGGCCGCCTCCTCCTCCTGCGGCGCCGCCGACGTCCTGGAGCACCTGGGGATCGTGCTCGACCTGCCCCCGGCCGAGACCGCCAGGGTCGCGGTGGAGGCCGGGATCGCCTTCTGCTTCGCGCCCGTCTACCACCCGGCGCTGCGCTTCGCGGGCCCGACCCGTAAGGAGCTGGGCATCCCCACGGTCTTCAACTTCCTGGGCCCGATGACCAACCCGGCCAGGCCCGCCGCCCAGGCCATCGGCATCTTCGACGCGCGCATGCTCCCCGTGGTGGCCGGCGTGTTCGCCGAGCGCGGCGTCTCCGCGCTCGTCTTCAGGGGCGACGACGGGCTGGACGAGCTGACCATCTCCACGACCTCCACGGTCTGGGTGGTGCGCGCCGGCCAGGCCGAGCGGACCGTGTTCGACCCGGCGGTCCTGGACATCCCCAGGGCCGAGCCGGACGCGCTGCGCGGCGGGGACGTGACCTTCAACGCCCAGGCCGTCCGCGACCTCCTCGACGGCCGCACCGGCCCGGTCCGCGACGCCGTGCTGCTGAACGCCGCCGCCGCGCTGGTCGCCCTCGACGGCGCCTCCGGCGACGCGAGCGGCGCCGTCGAGGACCTGGACGCCGCGATGGCCGCCGGGTACGAGCGCGCCGTGCGGGCCGTCGACTCCGGCGCCGCCGCCGCCACCCTGGAGCGCTGGATCGAGGTCAGCCGGCCGCGCTCCTGACGGCGTCCCTCCCCTCGTGGACGGACCGAAGATCCGCCCACGAGGGGATGTGACCCCCGCGGGGAGCGCTCTAGATTGCCTCCATGTGGCGTGCCGACTCCCCGATCGGGCAGATGCTCCCCCTCCTGCTGGCGTGCGTGACGCCGGCTCTCTGCCTGACCGTCGTGGTCCTGGTGCGCGAGCGCAGGCTGCTGCTGCTCAGGCTGAGATCCTGGGAGGCCGCGGACGCCGGCCGGCAGCGCGAGCTGGCCCGCGCCCGGTTCGCCGAGCGCCGGGCGCGCATCGCCCGGGAGCTGCACGACATCGTCGCGCAGGGGATCAGCATGATGACGCTCGGCGTGGGCGCCGGACGGATGATCATGAGCAAGGATCCCGAACGGGCCAGGGAGACCCTCAGGGTGGCCGAGGAGGCCGGCCGCCAGGCGCTGGTCGAGCTCCAGCGTGCCCTGTCCCTGCTGGACCTCGACGGTCCCTCCACCGGCAGGACGCCCCAGCCCCGGCTGTCGGACCTGGGCGACCTGCTCGCCGGGATCCGGGCGAGGGGGCTGCGGGTGGAGGTGGTCGAGGACGGCCGCCCCGCCGAGGTCGGGCTCGCCCTGGAGCTGGTGGCCTACCGGATCGTCCAGGAGGCGCTCGCCAACACCCTGCGGCACGCCGGGGCGGATTCGGCGCGCGTCACGCTGCGCTGGCGGCCGGGCTTTTTGGAGGTGTCCGTCCGCGACGACGGGCACTCCGGTCCGCCGGGGGCCGCCGGGGCCGGCCTGCTCGGCATGCGTGAGCGCGCCGTCCTGTTCGGCGGGACGCTGGAGGCCGGCGTCCTGCGCGGCGGGGGCTTCGAGGTACGGGCCAGGCTGCCCACCGCCGGTGAGGTGAGCCCCGGCCGCACCGGCGAGCCGGGGGAGCGGGCGCGGGGGCTAGTCGGACTCGCCCAGGCCGATCGAGAAGGCCGCGTCGAGGTCGTGCCGGGAGTAGGCCCGGAAGGCGATGTGCGTCTCGGTGTGCAGCACCCCGGCCACCTTGTTGATCCGCCCGGGGACCACCTCGGCGATCTCCTCGTAGGCGCTCACCCGGACCATGGCCATCAGGTCGTACTCGCCGGTTATCGAGTAGACCTCGCTCACCCCGTCGATCTCGGCGATCGTCTGGGCGACCTCGGGGATCCGGTCCACCTCGGCGTTGATGTGCACGATCGCGGTGACCACGAGCTTCCTCCTCGTTGAGTGCTGCCTGCCGTCTCAGAAGCTACCAGTGCCGTCCCGCGCGGCGCTCAGCGCAGCGGGCGGCCCTCGCGCGCCCGGCGCGGCTCGCCCCCCTGGTAGGCGCGGTCGATGCGCGCCTTGAGCCTCCCGGCTCCCGAGACGGGCAGGCTCCAGGTGCCCTCCACCTGCACCAGCCGCACCCCGGGCGACTCCAGCCAGCGCAGCACGCACTCGGTCTCCTCGGCGCTGGCCGCGTGCACCGGCCCGGCCCCGGGGGACACGGTCTCCGCGGTGGCCGTCAGCGCGTCGACGAACGGGGTGGGATGCGCTCCGGAGGGCATCACCCCGGCCGAGGCGAGACGGCCGTAGCGCACCACGTGGATCTCCCACCGGCCGCCGGGGAGCGGGGCGGCGGCGACCAGCTGGGGGATCGCGGTCAGCGACCGCAGCCGCTGCATCCGGGCCGAGGTGCGCACGTAGGCGGCCAGCCGGTCACGGTCGGCCGCGGCCTCCTCGTAGCGCTGGTCGAGCGCCAGGCGCTCCATCCGGGCCTCGATGGCCGAGAAGACCGGGGCCGCGTCCAGCTCCAGCGCCCGGCGGGCCGCGACCACGTGCACGGCGTACTCCTCAGGGCTCTCGCGGCCCTCGCACGGTGCCCCGCACCGGCCGATCTCGGCGAGCGCGCAGGCCGACCGCCGTGAGCGCAGGGTGATCCGCTCGGTGCACTGGCGCAGCGGGATCGTCTCGTGCAGCGCCGCGCGGGCGTCCTCGGCGGCGCGGGTGCTGGAGAACGGGCCCAGGTAGGAGGCGTCGTCGTCCTTGATCTCGCGGACCACCGACAGGCGGGGGAACGGCTCGTCGGTCAGCTTGAGCCAGAACATCTTCTCCGGAAAACGCGACCTGCGGTTGTAGCGGGGCTTGGCCGAGCCGATCAGCCGCAGCTCCCTGACCTCCGCCTCCAGCGCGGTAGCGCAGGAGATGGACCTGACCCGCGCGGCGATGCCGACCATCTCGCGGATACGGGGCCGGGTCTCGCCCGCGGTGAAGTAGCTGCGCACGCGGTTGCGCAGATCGACGCTCTTGCCGACGTAGAGCGGGTCGCCGCCCTCGTCCTCGAACACGTACACGCCCGGGCCGGAGGGCACGGAGTCGGCCAGGTGGCGCTTGCGGCGCTGCTCGGGCGTGGGCGCGCGGACGAAGCCCTTGAGCTCCTCCAGCGTGTGCACCCCGAACGAGCCGGCCCGCTCCAGCAGCGCGTGCAGCACGTCGGCGGTGGCCCGCGCGTCGGCGAGGGCCCGGTGGCAGGGCTCGGTGCGGCTGAACATCTTCGCCAGGGTGGCGAGCTTGGCGTTGGGCGCCTCGTCGCGGGTCAGCAGCCGCCTCGCCAGGTCCACGGTGTCGACCACCGGATGGCCGGGCGGGGGGTAGTCGTGGGCGGCGCAGGCCGCCTTGAGGAAGCCCATGTCGAACCCGGCGTTGTGCGCGACCAGGGTGGAGCCCGCGGCGAACTCCAGGAACGACGGGAGCACCGCCCCGATCCTGGGCGCGGCCACCACCATGCCGTCGGTGATGCCGGTCAGCACCGAGATGAACGGCGGGATCGGCGAGCCGGGGTCGACGAGGGTGCCGAACTCGCCGAGCACCTCGCCGCCCCTGACCTTGACCGCCCCGATCTCGGTGATGGCGTGCTCGGCCGCCGAGACGCCGGTGGTCTCCAGGTCGAAAACGACGAAGGTGACCTCGCTGAGCGGCGTGCCCAGCTCGTCGAGCGTTCCCTGTACGGCGTAGTCCACGATTCCCGACCCTAGAAGCCCCGACCGACATTTAGCGCGCCGCCTCCCCCTCCGGGGCCCCCGCGGGACGACCCCGGGAGCCCCGCGGGCGGGCGCCGCTCAGCTGCGGCGATCTCCCGCGATCATCCGCTCCAGCCGGTGCCGGTGCAGCACCAGGTCGTCGGGGTCGGCGGGCATGGGCAGCTCGCCGAAGTGGACGCGGCGCTGCCAGACGCGGGCCATGATGACCCCGTGCCGCAGCGCGGCGTAGGTCTCGTAGAACTCCATGTCCCGGGGGGCGTACCCGGTCAGCTCCCGGTACGTGCGGCACACGTCCTCGGAGCGCATGAAGTCCGGCAGGCCCGGCAGGCCCATGGACTCGGCGACGTCCTGGAAGAACCGGTGCAGGAAGATCATCCATGCGAGGTCCAGCTCCCGGGGGGCGATCGTGGCCATCTCCCAGTCCAGCACCCCCACCGGGGTGAAGTCCCGGTACATCACGTTCCCGATGCGGGCGTCCCCCCAGCTCAGCACGTCGGGGCCGGGATCGTCCGGCCAGTGCTCCTCCAGCCAGCAAAACGCCCGCTCCAGCAGCGGGATCGGCATCGCGCCGTGCGCCCACGCGTAGTAGGCGCGCTGCTCGTCGACGTGCCTGCGCAGCGCCGTCCCGCCCGTCCCCGCGGGCTCCAGTGCCGCCGTCTCCCCGGCGGTGAGCGCGGTGCCGTGCAACCTGGCCAGGATCTCCACGCTGTGCCGCTGCAGCCGTTCGCGGTCGGCCGGGGAGGCCTCCAGCAACCGGCCCTCGAAGGTGTACGGCGGCAGGTCCGGCGGCACGTCCCCCTCCAGGCGCTCCATCACGAAGAACGGGGTGCCCAGCGGGCCGGGGTCGGGCTCGTACCACAGGGTCGCCGGGGCGGGCACGCCCGCGCGTTCCCTGGCCAGCCGCATGACCTCGCACTGCCTGCCCAGGTCGTAGTCGGGGAAGACCGGCACCGCCTCGCTCGCCGGCGCCATCCGGGCCACGCACCGCGCCTCATGGGTCTCGCGAATCTCGCGGCCCTCGCGGCCCTCGTGGACTTCGCGGCCCTCGCCGCCGGAGGTCCATCGCGCGTCGAAGATCAGGGTCTCGCTGGACAGCCCGTTCCCCGACGGATGGGCGATCCTGGAGATCGTGACGGGTGCCCCGACCCTGCCGGTGAGCCAGGTGCGCAGCCGCTCGCGTACCTCGGCAAGGTCACGGGTGGAGGTCCGCATCCCCTCGACCCGTTCGTGCCGCTCGTCCATCGCTCTCCCGTGGCGTAGGTCACAAAGTGATCCGCACAGTCGTAACCTATGAGCAATCGCTTGTCCATAAAGGGTTCACCGGCGGGCCGGGCGCCGGTCGTCTTCGGTCAGGTCGGGGTCAGGGTGCGCTAGCCGTACCCTTGACGTGAATGCCGATCCGAGTAGGGGCCGTGATGAGTTCAGCCGGAGAGGGCCTGTCTCGTCCGTTACCCGAGCAGGTCCGTTCACACGTCGTGGAGCTGGCCTCCCAGATCCTCGGGTCGATGCCCGCCGCCTCGGTCCCCGCGCCCCTGAAGGGGATCGCCAGGTTCGACCCGCGCAAGCGCGCCAAGCTCGGCGGCACGCCCATCGCGGCGCAGCTGGAGACCGACAAGAAGTTCCGCGAGCTGGTCGCCGAGACCCTGACCGCCGGCTGGCCCGAGCTGGTCGCCAGCCTGGCCGAGGGCACCGTCCCGCCGGCCGCCGAGCCGGTGATGGTGGCCGCCGCCGCCTATCTGACCCGGCCGCCGGGCTGGGCGGAGATGGTGGAGACGGCCCGGGAGGACCTGGAGCGGTCGGCCGTGGCCGCCGAGGGGTCGGCGCAGGAGCAGACGGTCACCCGGCTGCGCGAGCAGCTCGCCGCGCAGAAGGCCGCGGCCAAGGACGAGGCCGAGCGGCTGCGCGAGCAGCTGCGGTCCTCCCGCTCGGAGGTGTCCGACCTGCGTCACCGGCTGCACGACGCCCGGGAGCGGGCCAGGGCCGCCGAGGCGCGCGCCGTCGCGGCCGAGGAGGCCGCGGCCGAGGTCAAGGCGACCGCGGTCTCGGCCGGAAGCGCGACCGAGAGCGAGCTGCGCCGCCTGCGTGAGCGCCTGGCCGACGCCGAGCGCCAGCTGGAGGCCACCCGCAGGGCCGCCCGCGAGGGCCGCAGCGTGGAGGACACCAAGGTGCGCATGCTGCTGGACGCCCTCCAGGACGCCGCGGCCGGGCTGCGCAGGGAGCTGGCGCTGCCGTCGGGCATCCACCGTCCCGCCGACTCGGTGGCCGCGGTGGCCCCGGGAAGCCAGGGCGTCCAGGCGGTCCCGGCGCGGGCGCTGGCCGACGACGACCCCGCCCTGCTCGACCAGCTGCTCGCGCTGCCGCAGATCCACCTCATCGTGGACGGCTACAACGTGACCAAGTCCGGTTACGGCACCTTCACCCTCGCCGACCAGCGCAGCCGCCTGCTCACCGGTCTGGGAGCGCTCTATGCGCAGACCCGTACCGAGCTGACCTGCGTCTTCGACGGCGCGGAGCTGAACGGGCCGGTCCCGGTGTCGGCGCCGCGCGGGGTGCGCGTGATGTTCAGCGCCCCCGGGCAGATCGCCGACGACCTGATCCGCCAGCTGGTCCGCGCCGAGCCCACGGGACGGGCCGTCGCGGTGGTCTCCTCCGACCGGGAGGTGGCCGACTCGGTCCGCAGGATGGGGGCCCGGCCGGTGCCCGCGGTCCTCCTGCTGCGTCGCCTGGGTCGTGCGTGAACCTTTCGGGTGGTTCGCGCATCGAATGATCCAGGAGGATTACCCGATGAAGAAGATCATAGCCCTCGCCCTCACCGTCCTGACCGCCGCGGCCACCGCCGCACCCGCCACCGCCGCTGCGGCCGCCCCCGTCGGCGGCACCGCGTCCACCGGGACGGCCGCGATCCCCAAGGGCTTCCTGCTGTACGAGAAGGACGCCGCGAAGAAGGACGACGACCCCGAGACGACCTGGAAGGTCAGCGGCTCGGTGAGGACCCGGCTGGCGGTGAACCCCTGCGACCGGAGCACGCTGGCCAGGACCGGCCGCCTGGCCGCGCGGACGGTGACCTACACCGCGGTGCCGGACTTCATGAAGGTCGAGCAGGTCGTGCTGTACCGCTCACCGGCCGACGCGGCCAGGGCGGTCTCCCAGGTCCGCGCGGCCCTGGTCGCGTGCCGGTCCGACACCCAGTCCGGCTCCACCTACCGCTACGCCCACGCGCGGCAGGCCGGGCTCGGCGATGAGGCGCTGAGGGTCTCCGGCCAGGTCTACTACCGCGGCAAGGCCGGGGTGGGCGGTGACCGGAGCGTGCTGGTCAGGAAGGGCAGCGCGGTCCTGATCTACCAGTGGGCCGGGGAGTACTCCAAGCCCGCCGCGGGCGACTGGACCGTCCAGCTGCGCGACGCCAGGAGGATGACCGCCAAGGTCTGCGCCGTCGCCGTCTGCCGGTAGCGGGGGGCCGCTGCCCGGCGGACATGACCTGCGGCGGAAGGAACGGCTACCCGTTTGGGGCAAACCCGGCGAAAAGGTGAGCCAATCATTACTTCTTCTGTACTATTCGCCGCAGGTCTGTGTATCTGGGAGGCGTTGACGTGGCCGTGGCGGGCATGCCGGTTGGACTGAGTCGGATACCGGTGGCGGCCGGTCTCGCCCTCGCGCTGCTGATGGTGCCGGTGAGCGGAGCGGTCGCGGAGCCCAAGCCCACCCTCGCCCAGGCCAGGAAGAAGCTGGCCAAGCTCAACGAGCAGGCCGACCAGGTCGTGGAGAAGTACAACCAGGCCGCGGAGAAGTGGAAGCGGGCCAGGAAGAAGTACCGGACGCTCAACGGCGACCTGGCCCGCCAGAGCGAGCGGGTCGCCGGGTTGCGCGAGGAACTCGTCTCGATGGCCGTCAGCAGCTACCAGTCCGGCGCGCTCACCGGCTGGGAGAGCATGGTCGTCCAGCCCGACCCCGCGGCGCTGCTCAGCGGCTTGGCCGCCGCCGACCAGATGGCCGCCTCCCGGGCCCGCTCCCTCACCGCCTTCGGCCAGGCCACCAAGGAGCTGCGGACCAACCGGGACAAGGCCAAGGAGGTGCTGGCCGAGGCCGACGAGACCCGCGACGAGCTCGCCGAGGAGAAGGCCAAGGCCGACAGGATGGTCAAGGTCCAGACCAAGCTCCTGCGCGAGCTCGGCGCCTTCCGCCAGGGCGACCCCGACAGCGCCGGGATCCAGTACAACGGCGCCGCCTCGGGCAACGCCCGCGCCGCCCTGCAGTTCGCCTTCGCCCAGGTGGGCAAGCCCTACCAGTACGGCGGCACCGGCCCCGGCGGCTGGGACTGCTCGGGCCTGGTGCAGGCCTCCTGGCGGACCGGCGGGGTCAGCATCCCCCGGACGACCTGGCAGCAGTGGAGCTGGGGCGCGAGCCGCAAGGTCTCGCTGAACGACCTGCAGCCGGGGGACCTCATCTTCAGCGAGGGCCTGGGGCACGTCAGCATGTACGCGGGTGACGGCAAGATCGTGCACGCCCCACAGACCGGCGACGTGGTCAAGGTCGTCCCGCTGTCGGCCTACGGCCGCCGTCTCGTCGGGGCCGTCCGCCCCTGAGGGGCCGGGTGCTCCTGAGGGCCCGGGTACTCCGGTCCGTGTGCTCCCGAGGGGCCGGGTCTCCTGAGGGCGGATCGTGTGCCCCTGAGGGGCCGTGCGCCTCTGAGGGCCCGTTCGCCTCGGAGGCGGCCCGTGTGGCCGGAGCCGCCTCTCCGGAGGGTCCCGGTCCGCAAGGACGGCTCGGCCCCCGGAGGACCCGTCCACCGGCGCCCGTGGGGTCCGTGAAAACGTCTCGCGGGCGGGCGACGATTCCGCGCGCTCGCGGGAGTCGTCTCTCCGGACGGACCATCGGCCTCCTCCGGCCCCCGGAGGCGTGCCGCGACACAGGATCAGGGAGACGACGATGCCCACCCCCGCGACCCCGCAGCCGCTCGACCACACCTTCACCGCCCCCATCGAGAAGGACGGCGCCTTCGCCACCTTCGTGACCGTGCCGGGCTCGGCCGAGCTCCTCGGCACGAGGCGGGCCGTGAAGGTCACCGGGACGGTCGACGGTCACCCGTTCGCCGCCACGCTCATGCCCTCGGGCACCGGCCCGCACTGGCTGCCGCTGCGGGCGGAGCTGTGCAGGCTCATCGGCAAGCACGAGGCCGGGGCCGAGGTGACGTTCCACCTCGAGCGGCGGCTGAGCTGAACCGTCCCCCCGCGGGCCCGGGACGCCGCTCACGGCGACCCGGGCCCGCGCCGTCCCCCGTGCTCACCGCGAGGGCCGGGACAATGTGACGAAGATAACAAAAGCCGTGATTTCCCGGGCTTACAGGGCGGTGTGACGAGAGTCATATCTCGATCGCATAAATAGGCATCACGCAGCGGTAACGGGAGGATCAAGAAGCCCTCTCGATCCTCCGTTTCTGGGAACCCTTTGCCGAAACGTGGCGATCGGAGTAACTTCTGGCTGCGCGACGTGCAAGCCATGCCGCCGCGGTGAACGACGGTCTCCGGGCCGTCTTCGTCCATAGAAATCCAGCCGGCCGCCGCGCCCCCGCAAGGGGCGGACGTCACCGTGGCGGCCCGCCGAATCCGTGCAGCCAGGAGGCATGGAACCGGGGACCCAAAAGGCCCGACACACCGTGGCCAGGGGTGAATCGGCACATTTGTGCCGTAGGGCATCTTCCAAGCCCGAATCCGTCAGCTAACCCGGTAGGCATCAGTGGAAGCACCAAGGAGAAATCCTGTCTACCACCCCGTATAACCCCCGTTTGTCACGCTTTTTCCGCCTTTCTCTAGGCGGCGTCGCCCTCACGTTGACCGCCTCAGCCGGAGCGGTCACCCTGGGACCCACGGCGGCGCAGGCGATGACGGACAATCCCCCTGAGATCCTGGTCAGCAGCGCGACCGGCGTCTCCGAGCAGAGCGAGAGCACGGAGACCGGGCGGGCCACGACGAAGGGCACGGTCAAGGCCAGGACCAAGGGCAAGACCGCCACGAAGTCCAAGGCCAAGGCCAAGACCACGATGAGCAGGGCGGCACTGCAGAAGGTCCGGGCCGTCAAGGCCGTCGCGGCGGCCAAGAAGCAGATCGGCGATCCGTACCGGTGGGGAGCCTCCGGTCCCGGAGCCTTCGACTGCTCGGGGCTCGTCCGCTACGCCTGGCGCACGGCCGGTGTGTCCCTTCCCAGGATCACGCACAGCCAGTACAGGTCGCTCAAGAAGAAGGTCCCGTGGAGCAAGCTGCTCCCCGGTGACCTGCTGTTCTTCAGCGGAAAGGGCCACGTCGGCATGTACGTCGGCAAGGGCAGGATGGTCCACTCGCCGAGCAGCGGCAAGTCCGTCCGGATCGTGAAGCTGAAGGGGCACTACCGGTCCTCCTTCGCGGGAGCGGCCCGGCCCGGGGTCTGAACCCGAACAGTGACAGCGGTCCCGTCCCCGCACCGCGGCGACGGGACCGCTGCTGTCCGGTCGGCTACCATCGGCTCACATGTCCGTCCCGAACGGGTCCCACCCGGGCGGATCCGTCCCGCGAGACCGCCGCGCGGTGCTCGCCGGGATGCTGGCGCTGCTGAGCGCCGGCCCGCTCACCGGGGCCGGACCCCTCCCGGCCGGCCGGTACGGCCCTTTCGGCGCCCCGGAACCCCTCGGCACCCTCGCCGGCCGCCGCGCTCCCGCCGTCCCCGCCGTCCCCGGTGATTCCCGCGCTCCCGGTGTCTCTGACATCCCCGGTGTCCCCGATGCCCCTGACGTCCCCGTCGGCCTCTGGCCCGACGGTGCGACCGTCGTGCGGGGCCGGCACTCCGTGGTGGTCGGTCACCGCGTGCCGCACGCCGCCCTGCGGGACCTGGCCGCCACGGCCGACCGGGCCCGGCGCACCGTCGCGGAGATCTGGGGACCGGTCCGCGCGCTGGTCCTCCACCCCGCCACCGACGCCGAGGCCGCCGCCCTCGCCGGGGCGGGAAGCACCCACGGTCTGGCCGCGCTGGCCACCGCGGACCGGGTGATCGTCCTGCCGTCCGGCTACGCCCGGCTCACCGCGACCGGCAGGGACGTGGTGATCACGCACGAGCTCACCCACGTGGCCACCGGCGCCACCCGCGGCGGCCGGGTGCCGATGTGGCTCTCGGAGGGCTTCGCGGACTACGCCGGGTACCGCGACGCCGGGATCGCCGTGCGGACGGTCGCCGCCGAGCTGGCCGCGGAGGTGCGCGCCGGGACCCTGCCCGCCCGCCTTCCCGTACCGGCCGATTTCGCCCCGGGCGCCCCGAGGCTCGCGCAGGCCTACGAGGAGGCGTGGCTCGCCTGCCGCCTCGTCGCGGAGCGCTTCGGGGAGAAGGCGTTGGTGAGGCTCTACGGTAGCGATGTCGGGAGCACGCTCGGCCTGTCGGCGGCCGAGTTCACCCGGGCCTGGCGCGAGTACCTCCGGAGGGAACTGCGATGACGCTGAGCACGACGGACGCGCCCTCGGGCACGCGGTCGGCGGGGTGGGCGCTGGCCGTCCTGGGCGCGATCACCCTGGCGGTCGTGGCGTTCACCACGCCCTGGCGGGCCCTGCCCGCAGCGGCGCCCGAGATCGCCCCCTCCCCGGAGCGGGACTTCACCGCCGAGCAGATCGCCCGCTCCCAGGCGTTCGACGCGCTGGTCAGCGTTCCGGCGTACCTGTCGCTGGGCCTGACGCTGGTGGTGGCCGGGGTGCTGGTGGCCACGCCGCTGGGCGCCCGGCTGGCCGACCGGCTGCGGGGCCCCTGGTGGCTGCGCGTGCTGCTCGGCGTGCTGCTGATCTCGGCCGCGGTGGCGGCCCTGCGCTGGCCGCTGGGGATGTGGTCGGAGACCTACCTGCGCGAGTACGGGCTGTCCACCCAGCAGTGGCCAGCGTGGTCGGCCGACCGGGTCAAGAGCGCGGGCGTCGGCACGGCACTGACCGCGATCATGGTCCTGGCGGTGGTCGCGCTGGCGCGGCGCTACCGGCGCTGGTGGATCCCGGCCTCGGCCGGGGTGTTCGCGCTGACGCTGGGCGCGTCCTTCGCCTACCCGGTGCTCATCGAGCCGATCTTCAACGACTTCAGGCCGATGGAGGCCGGGACGCTGCGCGACGACCTGCTCGCCATGGCCGCCAGGGACGGCGTGCCCGTGGAGGACGTGCTCGTCGCCGACGCCTCCCGGCGGACCACCGCGCTCAACGCCTACGTCTCCGGCTTCGGCGCCACCCGCAGGATCGTCGTCTACGACACGCTGCTGCGGGCCCCCGCCGACGAGGTCGAGCTGGTGGTCGCGCACGAGCTGGGCCACGCCGACGCGGGCGACGTGCTCTGGGGAACGCTCGTCGGCGGCCTGGGCGCGGCCTGCGGGGCGTGCCTGCTGTACGCGGTGGCCTCGGCGCCGGGCCTGCGGCGGCGGGCCGGGGTGCCCGCCCTCGGCGACCCGCGGGCCACGGGCCTGATCATGGGGCTGGTCAGCCTGGCCACGGTCCTGTCGGGACCGGCCCAGAACGTGGTGAGCAGGCACGTCGAGGCCCGCGCCGACGTGCACGCGCTGGACCTGACCCGCGACCCGGCGACGTTCGTCGCCATGCAGCGGCGCCTGGCCGCCACCAACGTCTCGGACCTGTCGCCCGACCCCCTCGAGCACCTGCTCTACGCCTCGCACCCCGCGGCGCCGCAGCGCATCGCCGCGGCCCGCTCCTGGGCCCGGCTGAACGGTCTGCCCGAGCCGTGAGCCGGACCCTGGTCGTCACCAACGACTTCCCGCCCCGCGCGGGAGGGATCCAGTCCTTCGTGCACGGCCTCGTGGCCCGCCGCCCGCCCGGCTCGGTCGTCGTGTACGCCCCGGCCTGGCCCGGCGGTGACGCCTTCGACCGGCGCCGGCCGTACCCGGTGGTGCGGCACCCGGGGTCGCTGATGCTGCCCTCGCCCGCGGTGGCCCGCCGGGCCGCAGCCCTGGTCGCCCGGTTCGGCTGCGACACCGTGGTCTTCGGGGCCGCGGCGCCGCTGGGCCTGCTCGCGCCGAGGATGCGCGAGGCCGGGGCCCGCCGCGTGGTCATGCTCACCCACGGCCACGAGGCGGGATGGGCCGGGGTCCCGCTGGCCCGCGGTCTCCTCGCCAGGATCGGCGCGGAGGCCGACGCGGTCACCTACCTGGGGGAGTACACCCGGCGCAGGCTGGCCGGGCTGGTCCCCGAGGGCAGGCTGGTGCGGCTGGCGCCCGGGGTCGACACCGGGACGTTCCACCCCGGCGCCGGGGGAGAGCGGATCCGCGCCGAGCTGGGCCTGGGGGACCGGCCGACGGTGGTCTGCCTGTCCAGGCTGGTGCCGCGCAAGGGTCAGGACACGCTCCTGCGGGCCTGGCCCACGGTGCTGCGGGACGTCCCCGACGCGGTGCTCCTGATCATCGGTGGCGGCCCGTACCGCAGGACGCTGGAACGGCTCGCCCGGCCGCTGGGCGGCGCGGTCCGGATCGTCGGCCCGGTGCCGGAGTCCGCGCTGCCCGGCCACCTCGCCGCGGGCGACGTGTTCGCCATGCCGTGCCGCACCCGCCTGGGCGGCGTGGACGTCGAGGGGCTCGGCATCGTCTACCTGGAGGCGTCCGCCACCGGGCTGCCGGTGGTGGCGGGCTCCTCGGGCGGCGCCCCCGACGCCGTGCTGAACGGGGAGACCGGGCTGGTGGTCGACGGGACCCGCCCGGACGAGGTCGCCGCGGCCCTGACCGGACTGCTCAAGGACCCGGCCGGCGCGCGGACCATGGGAGAGCGGGGACGCGAGTGGGTCGCGCGCGAGTGGAGCTGGGAGCGTGCCGCGGCCCGCTTCGCCCGCCTGCTGGAGCCTGCACAGACCCCCTAACCCCACTCCGCGCTCTCCGGGAGACCGGCGGGGCGACCGGCGCGGGACGCGGCCGGGCCGCCGGGACGCGCGTCGCCGGGGTCACCGATGGGGTCGCCGGTGGGGTGGCCGGTGAGACGGTCGAGCGCCGCGGAGGTGGCGTCGTCGGCGGGCAGGTGCACGATCAGCCGCTGGTCGTCGTCGGCGGGCAGCTCCAGGGTCTCGTACGCCAGGCGCAGCTCGCCCGCCCCGGGGTGGAACATCCGCAGCACGCCGCTCGCCCGGGGCAGGCCGGGCAGGGTCTCCACGCGCCCGGTGAAGGCGGTCCCCGCGGTGACGGCCAGCTCGTCGGCGAGCAGCACCAGGTGCGGGTCCGTCCGGAACGCCCCCTGCTTGAGGGCGGCGACCTGCTCGTCGGCCACCTCGTCCCAGTCGGGGTAGACGGCCCGCGCCCGCTCGTCGGTGAACACGAAGCGGGCGAGGTTCGGCGGATCGCCGTCCAGCAGCCCGGTCGGCTCCGCCAGCCGCCGGTACCCCGCCGTGCAGGCCAGGACCTCGCTCAGCCGGTTGAGCAGCACCGCGGGGGCCGGCTCCAGGCGGTCGAGCAGCGCCCGCACGGCGGGGCGCGTCACGCGGGGCGGCACCGGCGCGTCCACGCAGTCGAAGCCGCCCTCGGCCGCCTTGCCGAGACGGTGCAGGTGGACGCGTTCGAGCGTGGTCAGCCGCAGCGCGCCGGCGAGGGCGGAGAGCACCTGCACGGACGGCCGCTGGTCGCGTCCCTGCTCCAGGCGGGTCAGGTACTCGACGCTGACCCCGGACAGCGTGGCCAGCTCGGCCCGGCGCAGACCCGGCGTGCGGCGCCGGGGACCGGCCGGCAGCCCGATCTCGGCGGGTGACACCGCTTCGCGGCGGACGCGCAGGAACAGCCCCAGTTCGTTGTCGCTCACGGTGCGAACGTAACAGCGGTGGCCGCGGGGAGCGTGCCCGCGAGCCACCGCCCCCCGGCCGTCCGGTCGTCGTTCCAGGCCGTTCCCCGCGTCCTGCCCCGGCGTTCCCGCGCTCTGCTCCGACGTTCCCCGCGTCCTGCCCCCGCGTTCCCCGCGCTCTGCCCTGGCGTTCCCCGCCCCGGACGGGCGGACGGCGCGTGCTAGCGGTAGAGGGAGTTCACCCGCTCGGCGAAGTCGCGCATGACCACGCCGCGCTTGACCTTCAGGGTCGGGGTGAGGTGCCCGCTCTCCTCGCTGATGTCGACGTCGAGCACGGTGAACTTCTTGATCTGCTCGGCCCTGGAGACCGTCCTGTTGGCGTCGTCCACGGCCTTCTGCACCTCGGCGACGATCTCCGGGTCGGAGCTGAGGGCGGCGAGGTCCGCGCCGGTCCTGCCGTGGGCGGTCTTCCACTGCTCCAGGGCCTCGACGTCGAGCGTGACGAGCGCCGCGACGAACGGCCGGTCGTCGCCCACCACCATCGCCTGGCTGACCAGCGGGTGGGCGCGGATGCGGTCCTCCAGCGGGGCCGGGGCCACGTTCTTGCCCGCGGCGGTGACGATGAGCTCCTTCTTGCGGCCGGTGATGCTGAGGTAGCCGTCCGGGTCGAGCTCGCCGATGTCACCGGTGTGGAACCAGCCGGCCTCGTCGATCACCTCGGCGGTGGCCTCGTCGTTGTTCCAGTAGCCGTCGAAGATGTGCCGGCCCTTGACCAGCACCTCGCCGTCCTCGCCGATGCCGATGGTGACCCCGGGGAAGGGCTTGCCGACCGTACCGATCTTGTTGGCCCCCGGGATGTTGACCGAGGACGGCGCGGAGGTCTCGGTCAGGCCCCAGCCCTCCAGGACCTCGATGCCCACACCGCGGAAGAAGTGGCCCAGCCGCTCTCCCAGGGCCGAGCCGCCGGACACCGCGGCCCACAGGCTGCCCCCGGTGGCGGCGCGGAGCTTGCGGTAGACGAGCCTGTCGAACACCCGGTGCCTCAGCCGCAGGGCCAGCCCCGCGCCACCGGTGGACTCCGCCCTGCTCCAGGCGACGGCCGTGTCGGCCGCGACGCGGAAGATCTTCGTCTTGCCCTCGGCGGCGGCCTTCTGCTCGGCCGTGTTGTAGACCTTCTCGAACACGCGGGGCACGCCCAGCAGGAAGGTGGGCCGGAAGCCCTGCAGGTCGGGGCCGACGTTCTTCATCGTGGGGGTGTGCGCCAGCAGCGTGCCCGTCTCGACCAGCACGACCTCGATGATGCGGGCGAAGACGTGCGCCAGGGGCAGGAAGAGCAGCGCCGACCTGCCGTCCACGGTGAAGAGCCGTTCCAGCGGACCGCCTGCGACGTTCCTGGCGGTGAACAGCAGGTTGTCGTGGGTCAGCCGGCAGCCCTTGGGCCTGCCGGTGGTGCCCGAGGTGTAGACGACGGTGGCCAGGTCGGCGCCCTGGCGGCTCGCCCTGCGGTCGGCGAGCGTGTCGTCGGAGACCTCGGCGCCGCGCGCGGTGAGCTCCTCCAGCGCGCCGCCCTCGATGAGCCAGACGTCCTTGAGGCCGGGCAGCTCGGACGCGCCCTCGCGGACGGTCGCCTCGTGCGCGTCCAGCTCCACGAAGACGGCCTTCGCGCCGCTGTCGGAGATGATCCAGGAGACCTGGCCGGCCGAGGAGGACTCGTAGATCGGCACGCTGACCGCGCCCGCGGACCAGATCGCGTAGTCGACGACGGTCCACTCGTAGCGGGTGCGCGACATCAGGGCGACGCGGTCGCCGGGCTCGACACCGGCCGCGACCAGGCCCTTGGCCACCCCGGCGACCTGGTCGCGGAACTCTCCGGCGGTGACGGCGGACCAGTCGTCACCGAGCTTGCGGCGCATCACGACGGCGCCCGGCTCCTGTTCGGCGCGACGGAACACCGTGTCGGTCAGGTTGGCGGAGGAGGGGACATCCACCAGCACGGGGACGCTGTACTCGCGCACGGATCACTCCCGGGGACGCACGGATCGATGGGCTGCCTGGAAGTTATCGCGATAAGTTACGCACCGGTAAATTCGTCATCCAGGCGTTATCACAGGAATTTCACCGTACCAAGTCCCCGAACTCACGGACGTGGGCCGCACCGTGGCCACGGAGCGGTGGTGTTCGCCAGGCGTATCGGTATTTGGCGGTAGTTAGGATGACGGGCATGCGGGTTCATGTCGTCAGCGACGTGCACGGAAGAGCCGACGCGCTGGCCCGCGCCGGGGACGGCGCCGACGCGCTGATCTGCCTGGGCGACCTGATCCTGTTCGTCGACTACCAGGACCACTCCAAGGGCATCTTCGCCGAGCTGTTCGGGGCAGAGCGGGCCGCGGAGTTCATCGGGCTGCGGACGGCCAAGCGGTTCGACGAAGCGCGGGCGATGTCCTCGGAGCTGTGGGCGTCGCTGGAGGGCGACCCGCGTGAGCACATCGAGCGCTCCGTCCGGCGCCAGTACGACGAGATCTTCGCCGCGATGCCGACCCCCGCCTACATGACCTACGGCAACGTGGACCTGCCGCTGCTGTGGCCCGAGTACGTCCGCGAGGGCCACCGGGTGCTCGACGGCGAGACCGTGGAGATCGGCGGCCTGCGCTTCGGCTTCGTCGGCGGCGGCCTGCGCACGCGGTACCGCACCCCGTACGAGATCGACGACGAGGAGTACGCGCGCAAGGTCGAGGCCGTCGGCGAGGTGGACGTGCTCTGCTGCCACATCCCGCCGGCCGTTCCCCAGCTGCTCTACGACGTGGTGGCGCGGCGCTTCGAGCGGGGCAGCGAGGCCACCCTGGAGGCGATCAGGCGGACCCAGCCGCGCTACGCCCTCTTCGGCCACGTGCACCAGCCGCTCGCCTCCCGCGTCCGCGTCGGCAGGACCGAGTGTCTCAACGTCGGGCACTTCCGCGGCCGCGGGACGCCGTTCGTCCTGGAATGGTAGGCGCGCCCGGCGTCGCGGGGACGTACGCGGACGATCGTGAGGCAGTACGGTTGGCCCATGGCTGATCGCACCACCTCCAGCATCACGATCGGCGCGGACCGGTCGACCGTCATGGCGGTCATCGCCGACTTCCCCTCCTACCCCGGATGGGCGGGTCAGGTGAAGGCCGCCAGGGTCCTGTCCGAGGGGGAGGACGGGCGGCCGGCCACGGTCCGCTTCGTCCTCGACGCGGGCGTGATAAACGACGAGTACACCCTCCGCTACACCTGGCACGGGGACGAGTCCGTCGACTGGACCATCGCTGAGGCGGGGAAGATGGTCTCCGGCCTCACCGGGAGCTACCGCCTCGCCGAGGTGGGCGGCGGCACCGAGGTGACCTACGAGCTCGCCGTCGACCTCAAGGTCCCGATGATCGGCATGATCAAGCGGAAGGCCGAGAAGGTCATCATCGACACCGCCCTGAAGGGGCTGAAGAAGCGCGTCGAGACCCCATGACCGGGCCAGGCGCGGCACCGGTGACGGGCTCCTGGACGGGCATGGCCCCGCCGGTCACGGGTACGGTCCTGCCGGTCACGGGCCAGGTCCTGCCGGTCACGGGCCCGGGACGGTCCGGCGCGCCGGTCACGGGTCCGGGCCGGGTTCCCGTGTCGCCGCTGACGGGCACCGGGGTTCCTCCGGTGCCGTGGGTGCGGGAGGCGCCGTGAGCCGGATCCTGCTCTTCACCGGCAAGGGCGGGGTCGGCAAGACGACCGCCGCCGCGGCCACGGCCACCCTCGCGGCCCGGTCCGGCCTCAAGACGCTGGTGGTCTCCACCGACACCGCCCACTCGCTGGCCGACGCTCTCGGCGTGCGGGTCGGCGGGGAGCCCACCGAGATCGCGCCCGGCCTCTCCCTGCACCAGGTCGACACCCAGCGGGCGCTGGAGCGTCAGTGGGGCGAGCTGCGCGACTACGCCAGGGGCCTGTTCGCCGAGCTCGGCCTCGACGAGGTGACCGCCGAGGAGATCACGGTGCTGCCCGGCGCCGAGGAGGTCATCGCGCTGCTGGAGCTGCGCGAGCAGGCGCGGACCGGGCTGTGGGACGTCATCGTCATCGACTGCGCGCCGACCGCGGAGACGCTGCGGCTGCTCGCCCTGCCCGAGGCCCTCGACTGGCACGTGAACCGGCTGCTGCCCGTCGGCAGGCGGCTGCTGCGCACCCTGTCCCCGCTGGTGCGCCGCCTGGCGCAGGTCAGCGTGCCCGAGGACCACGTGATCGGGGCCGGGGAACGGCTTCACCGGGGCCTGATGGAGGTGCGCGAGCTGCTCACCGGGCCCGGCGCGAGCGTCCGGCTGGTGCTGACCCCCGAGGCCGTCGTACTGGCCGAGGCCCGCCGTACCCTCACCTCCCTCAGCCTGTACGGCTACCGGGTGGACGCGGTGATCGCCAACCGGGTCTTCCCCTCCGAGGGCGCCGACCCGTGGCGGCGGCGATGGGTGGACGCCCAGGCCCGCCACCTGACCGAGGTCGAGGAGTCCTTCGCGCCGCTGCCCGTGCGGATCGTCCCGTACCTGGAGGCCGAGCCGGTGGGCCTCGACGCGCTCGCGCGCGTGGCCGAGGCCATGTACGGCGAGAGCGACCCCTTCGCCCCGCCCACCGTCGACCCGCCGCTGCGGATCACCGACGAGGGCGAGCTGATCCTGGCCCTGCCGCTGGCGGACAAGGACGACGTCGACCTGTCGCGCAAGGGCGACGAGCTGATCGTCAACGCCGGTTCCTACCGTCGCGTCCTGGCCCTTCCCGCCGCACTGGCCCGCAGGCCGGTACGGGAGGCCGCGCTCCGTGATGGCTTTCTCCGGGTACGGTTCGAATCGGGAGGGCCTGATGACCGATAACACGAATGACGAAGAGAAGACCCCTACGTCGCCTACACCTGGTAAGCCCGCCAAGCCGCGTGCGCCGAGGAAGCGGGGCACGACCGCCGCCCCCGCGACTCCGGACGCCCGGGAGGCCGGGACGCCCGGAGCCGAGACTCCAGGAGCCGAGACGCCGGTCGAGGCGCCGGTGAAGGCGGCGGAGACGCCGGAACCCGTCGTCCGGGCCGGCAAGGCCACCGGGACGAAGGGCTCCGGGAAGACCCCGCGCGCCAAGCGGGGCGAGCGTGCCGAACCGGCCGGGAAGACCACGGACGCCGGTTCCGAGGGGACCGAGGGCCCCGGCGAGGAGGCCGCGCAGTCCAAGAGCACCTCGCGGCCCAAGAGCACCGGGCAGTCCAAGAGCACCGCGGAGTCCAAGAGCACCGGCCGGGGCAAGGGCTCCGGAACGGCCAAGAGCGGCGGGCGGGCGAAGGCCGCCACCTCGGCCGAGAGCGCCGGGAAGGCCGAGAGCACCGAGAGCACCGAGAGCGCAGAGAAGGCCGTAAGCGCCGGGAAGGACGCGCGGGCCGAGAAGGACGCGGGGCGGGCCGACGGCACCGAGCAGGCGAAGAAGAGCACCGCGCGGGGCAAGGCTTCCGGAACCAAGGGGTCCGGAACGGCCAGGAGCACGGGCCGGACCAAGGCCACCGGACCGGACACGAGCACCGAGACCGCCGGGAGCACCGAGACCGCCGAGGCCGCCGGGACCGCCGAGGGCACCGGGCAGTCCGTACGGGCCGTGAAGGACGCCGGAGGGCAGGCCGGGAGCGCCGTCCGGCCCGAGGAGGCCCCACAGGACGCGCAGACCGGGGAAGCCGCTCAGGCCGAGGAAGCCCCGCAGACCGGGCGTGACGCGCGTGCCGAGTGGTTCGAGCGCGCCGAGCGGGCCCGCCGGGAGGAGCAGCGTGCCGCGCAGATCCCGTGGAGCTGGCCCGGACGGCGCTCCGACCGTCCGGAGCCGGACGAGCCTGCCGGACGCGACGAGCCGGCCCCTGCCGAGCCGGCGCGGACCGGCCGGAACGAGGACGAGCGCGTGCGCGCCGACCGTGCCGATCGTGCCGACCGCGTCCATGCCCGGGGGACCGGGGAGCAGGCCGGGAACGAACGTGCCACCGGGGAGCGCTCCGGGGACGGCGGCAAGGACCCGCTGGGCGCCGCGGCCGAGGAGGCGTTCAAGCTCTTCGAGACCCTGCAGCAGAAGGCGGCCAGGGAGCTGCGCAAGAACCTGATCAAGGGCACGATGACCGGCATCGGCGGCGCCATCTCCGGGGGCGGCCGGGGCAGGGAGCGGGACGTGTGGGAGGAGGCGGTCTCCGATCACGAGGAGTACATCTGCCGCGCCTGCCCGGTCTGCCGTGCGATGGCGGCGCAGCGTGACTCCGGCGGGGCGGTCACCGACCACCTCCTGCAGGCCGGGACCGAGCTGTTCGCGGCCTTCAAGTCGGCCGTCGACGGGATCGGCAGCAAGCCCGCGTCCGGAGATCGGGCACGGGAGCGCGAACGCGAGGAAACCCCCGTGGAGCACATCGACCTGGGGTGAGCCCAGGGGGAGAGGATGAACGGACAATGGCGCTGACCATCGGCGTGGACATCGGCGGTACGAAGATCGCGGCGGGAGTCGTCGACGAGGACGGCCAGATCGTCGCGCATCTGCTGCGGCCCACCCCGGCAGAGAACCCGGACCAGGTCGCTCACACGATCGGTGAGGCGGTCCTGGAGCTCGCCAAGGACCGGGAGATCGAGGCCGTCGGCCTCGGTGCCGCCGGCTTCGTCGACGAGACCCGGTCCATCGTCCGGTTCGCCCCCAACCTCGCCTGGCGCGAGGAGCCCCTGCAGAAGAAGGTCTCCGACCTGGTCGGCCTGCCGGTGGTCGTGGAGAACGACGCCAATGCCATGGCGTGGGGGGAGGCCAGGTTCGGTGCCGGCCGCGGTGAGACCCACCTGGTGTGCGTGACCGTCGGTACCGGCATCGGCGGCGGCCTGGTGTTCGAGGGCTCGCTCTACCGGGGCCGCTGGGGCATGGGCGCCGAGCTCGGTCACATGCAGGTGGTCCCCGAGGGGCGTCCGTGCGGCTGCGGCAACCTCGGCTGCTGGGAGCAGTACGCCAGCGGCAGCGCCCTGGTCAACGAGGCCAGGATCATCGCCGAGGCCGATCCCGGCCGGGCCGCCACGCTCCTGAAGATCGCCGGGACCCCCGACCAGATCGAGGGCCAGGAGATCACCGACGCGGCCAGGCAGGGGGATTCGGCCGCGCTGGCCGCGTTCGCCTCGATCGGCCGGTGGATCGGACAGGGCCTGGCCGACCTCGCGGCCGTCCTGGACCCGGGGTGCTTCATCCTCGGCGGCGGTGTCTCGCGCGCCTCGGACCTGTGGATCGACGAGGCCCGGGACTCCTTCGCCACCCAGCTGAGCGGCCGGGGGCACCGGCCGCTGGCCGACATCCGCCCCGCCGAGCTCGGCGCCTCGGCCGGCCTGGTGGGCGCCGCGGACCTGGCCCGCCGACGCTGACGTCACCTCCGCCGGGCATGCCCGCCGACGCGCGGGCATGTCCGGCGGAGACGCGCGGGCATGTCCGGCGGAATCGCGAGGTTCGTGTCGTACGCGGGTATAGGGGCGCCTTGTCGGGGTACCCGTCGTGAGGCCGTGGGGTCGCGGCGGGTCCTGAGGTGAGGTGACCGTGGTGCTGAGGATCGCCAGCTACAACGTGCGTTCCATGAAGGACGATCTGGCGGCGCTGGAGCGCGTGGTCTCCGCGCTCGACGCCGACGTGCTCTGCGTGCAGGAGGCTCCCCGGTTCCTGCTGTGGCGCCGCAAGCGCAGGCGGCTGGCGGCCTTCGGCGGGCTGACCGTGGCCTGCGGGCGCCGCCGCGGCGGGGTCGCCGTGCTGACCGGCCCGCGGGTACGCCTGCTGCACGGGGAGGGGCGCCTGCTGGAGTCCTTCTTCCCGCTGGAGCGGCGCGCCGTCGCCGTCGCCGTGGTCGAGGCGGAGGGACGGCGGCTCGCGGTCGGTTCCATCCACCTGGATCTGGACGAGAAGGCCCGCCGCCGGCACGCGGCCGAGGCGTTCGCCGTCGTTCAGGAGGTGGCCGACCGGTTCGACGCGCTCCCGGTGCTGGCCGGGGACATCAACGAGCAGTCCGGCCAGCCCAGCTGGAACCACCTGGCCGAGCGGCTGACCGACTGCTATCCGGTCTCGCCCCGCGGGAACGGCTTCACGTTCCCCGCCAAGGGCCCGCACAAGCGGATCGACGCGATCTTCGCGATGGAGGGCCTGTCCGTGCTCTCCTGCGGCGTGGTGGACGCCGCCCCGGCCGACCTGGCCGCCGCCACCGACCACCTGCCGGTGATCGCCGAGCTGGACCCGCTGCGACCCGGGGCCGGTGAGGCTACGCCGTCCGGGCCGGGGGAGAAGGGCGGGGTGGACACCGTGGCGGGCGAGGGAGGCCCGGCGGACCGGACTCCCTGAGGAGGTCCCGGCCGCGTCCGGAAAGCTCCGGACAGGAACTCCCGGTCGCGTCCGGAAAGTCCTGGAGAGAGGGTCCCGGCCACGCTCGGAGAGCCCCGGACAGGAACTCCCGGCCACGCCCGGAAAGCCCGGGGAAAGCATCCGGGAAAGCCCCGAGGAGTTCCGGAGAGGCGCCGGAGCAGGGCGTTTCCGCCGGGGCGCGGGGGTGCGCGAGCGGGACCTTCCCGGCAGGCGGCGGGACGTGCCCGCGGATCGGGGTCCGTCAACTGCCGAGACCGGCACACGGAAGGGGACGGGCGCCGTACCATTTGGAACATGACCCGTCGCCTTCCGCGGCGTGCGCTGGTTCTCGGCGCGGGAGGCCTGCTCCTGCTGTTCTCGCACACGTTCCCGGTACACGCCGATCCCGTCAGCCCGCCCGAGGCCGAAGCCTGGCAGGCTCCGGTCAGTGCGGGCCTGAGCAGTGACGGCTCCCTCTCGGACGTGGCGGGCGTCTCGTCCACCAGCGTGTGGGCCGTCGGCCAGCAGAGCGTCTGGGACATCTGGCAGAGCCGCGGGGCGATCACCCACTGGGACGGCTCGTCCTGGAACGAGGTGGGCATCCGCAACGACCCGACCGGCGCCGGGCTGCTCCGTTCCGTCGCCGCGGCCTCGGCGACCGAGCTGTGGGCCGTCGGCGAGGGGCACGACGGCCAGCCGTACGTGGCGAAGGGCGACGGGGGGACCTTCGACAGGGTCACCCTCGACAGGCTGCACGCGGGCGACTGGCTGGGCGGGGTGGCGGCCGTCCCCGGGAGGGTGGTGGCCGTGGGCCGGCGCGACGGGACGCCGTTGATCGTGACCGGCACCACCTCGAAGTGGAGGCTCAACCGGCTCACCGACCGGGGGACGCTCTACGGGGTGGCGCTGTCGGGCAAGGGCGACGGATGGGCGGTGGGCGACGCCGAGGGCGAGCCGCTCGTCATGAGGCAGTCCGGCGGACGCTGGAAGCCGTCCAAGATCCCCGACATCCCCGGCGGCTACCTGAGGGACGTCCACCTCGACGGGCCGAAGCGGGCCCTGGCGGTCGGCGGCGTCTCCCGGGAGACGGGCGGGACCGCGCCGCTGGCCCTGTCGTGGAACGGCAAGAAGTGGTCGCGGGTGCCCCTTCCCGAGGGGGACGTCCGGCTGTACGGGGTGACGGGCGACCGCAAGGGGCACTTCTGGATGTCCGGGGTCGACCTGGAGCGTCCGCGGGAGCCGTTCCTGCTCCGCTACGACGGGCACCGGGTCAAGGCGCTGCGCGGTCCCGAGAGCACCGCTCCCCGGACGGTCAGGCTCCAGTCCGTGGCCTACCTGCCGGGCACCCGCACCGTGTGGACCGTCGGCCACGTGGTCGACGGCTCCGGAACGTACACCGACGTGATCGAACGGTTCGGCGACCCGGAGCGCACCAAGTCGTGACCCGCGGGCCCGCGCCCGGACGGCCGTGCCAGCCCGGTCTCAGATGACCGCGCCGTCGTCCCAGCCCGAGTCGTTGGGCGGCCCGTCACCCATGCGGACCACCAGCGCCACGAACCCGCCGACGAACGCGGCGACCGCGGTGAAGAGCATCCAGCCCCTGAGGTTCCAGTTGAGGGCGGCGCTGAGCAGCAGGTAGGCGGGACCGCCGAACAGGGCCAGCCAAGCGATCTTGGTGGTGGCGTCGGTCTTGGGCAGCGGGGGAGGGGGCGGGGGCACGTAGTGGCCCTCCTCGTCCTCACCGGCGGAATCGTCGGCACCGGGGTCGTCGTCCGGCCCGTCCGATCCGGCCGGCACGGTCGCCCTGCCCGGGGAGCCGTCGGCCGGGTCGTCCTCGCGCAGGAGGTCTTCCTCGTCCGACTGTTTGATCACCCGTCGCTGAGGCTCGGCCGGCAGGTTCTCGCTGTCCGGCCACGGCTGATGTGCCGAGTCGTGCTCGGCGGTGTCGTTGAAGGACGCGACGATCTGACGCCAGACCTCGTCCTCATCGCTTTGAGGTGTCACTTAGCTGGGCCCGTTGTTCATCGGCCGATCACTTTCTCCCGGAGACCGCGCCATCCCCCGCTCACGATCAGTCTCTCTGCAAGGGTACAGACGCGTTCGTCGTGATGAACTCCAGGCTCCCTGCAAAGATCCGATCCGCATCGTTGTCGAGGGTCGCGACGTGATAGCTGTCGGGGAGCTCCACCACATTCAGGTTCCCTCCGGTCAGCCTCTCCCGCAGAATACGCACACTTGCCGGTTTCACAACATGGTCCTGCGGACTATGAAAAATCAGGACCGGTTGCGTGATCTTGCCGAGTTCCGAACGGGTCAGCTTCCAGAGCCGGAGCAGACCGGCGGCGGCCTTGACGGGGGTGCGCGCGTACCCGAGCTCGGTCGCCCCCTCCTTCTTGATGTCCCCGGCGACGCCCGGTACCGAGTTGACGACGAACTTGAGCACGGGAGAGAGCCACAGCAGCGGCACGTCGTTGACCACCGAGGGGTTGACGACCACCACCCCCTTGATCCCGTCCCCGTGCACCTCGGCCAGGCGCAGCGCCATGCACCCTCCCAGGGACAGCCCCATGACGAAGACCTCGTCGCAGCGTCCGCGCAGGTCCGCCAGGGACTTGTCCAGCTCGGCGTACCAGTCCTCCCAGCGGGTGCGGTTCATCTCCTGCCAGGTCGTACCGTGTCCGGGCAGCCGCGGCAGGGCCACCGTCATGCCCGCCGCCGCGAGGTACTCGCCCCAGGGTCGCAGCGACTGCGGGGAACCGGTGAATCCGTGGCAGAGCAGGACGCCGATCCGTCCTCCCGCATGGTGGTACGCCTCCGCACCGGGCATGACTGGCATCGTGGCTCCTTGTGAGGTTCGCCCGATCGTCGCACGAGCGGGACGTGTTTTGCGAGAGGCCGTTTCGGGCGGTTCGTCGGGGTAGGTGGCTGCGATCGGAAGTGGGAGGATAACTCCAGGTCCCCGCCTGCAACCGAAGGAGTGTCGAGTGTTGTACTGGGTGGTGAAGGCCGTCGTCGGGCCCCTGCTCCATCTCATCTTCCGCCCGTGGGCGGAGGGCGTGGACCACGTGCCGAGGGAGGGTCCCGTGATCCTCGCCGGGAACCACCTCTCGTTCGCCGACCACTTCTTCGGCGCGCTCTTCCTCAAGCGCAAGGTGATCTCCCTCGGTAAGTCCGACTACTTCACCGGCTCCGGCGTCAAGGGACTGATGAGCAGGGCCTTCTTCAGCGGTGTCGGTACCGTCCCGATCGACCGTTCCGGCGGGAAGGCCAGCGAGGCGGCGCTGCGCACGGGCAAGCGCATCCTTGCCGAGGGCCAGGTGCTCGGTATCTACCCCGAGGGGACCCGCTCTCACGACGGCCGTCTCTATAAGGGCAAGACCGGGGTGGCCAGGATGGCCCTGGAGTCGCGGGTGCCGGTCATCCCGTGGGCGATGGTCAACACCTTCGAGATGATGCCCCCCGGCAGCGTCCTGCCCAAGCTGGGCCACCGCCCCGGGGTGAAGTTCGGCAAGCCGCTCGACTTCTCCCGCTACTACGGGATGGAGGAGGACCGCCTCGTCCTGCGCGCCGTCACCGACGAGATCATGTACGCGCTGATGGAGCTCTCCGGCCAGGAGTACGTCGACCAGTACGCCGCCGACGCCAAGGCCGAGGCCGCCCGCGCGGCCAAGGAGGCCAGGGAGACCGCGAGGCGCGAGGTCAGGGAGGCCGCCAAGGAGGCGGCCAGGGAGGCCGTCAGGAAGGCCCGCAAGCGCGGCTGAGACCGTTCCGCCCGGCCTTCGTGGCATCCCGTACGGCGCAGGACCCGCGAGGTCAGCGGGTGGACTCGCGGACGATCAGCTCGGGCTGGAACATGATCTGCTGGTGGGCATGGGAGGCGGGGTTGTCGCACTCGTCCAGCAGCAGTTCGGTGGCGACCCGGCCGAGCCGGTGGGTCGGCTGCCGGATCGAGCTGAGCGACACCGCCGACGCCGAGGCGAAGTCGATGTCGTCGTAGCCGATGAGGGAGACGTCCTCGGGGACCCGCACGCCCGCCTGGAGCAGGCCGCGCAGCATGCCGAGGGCCAGCAGGTCGTTGGCGCAGAACACGGCGTCGGGCAGCCGTCCCTCGGCGATCAGCTTCTCCGCCGCCTGCTGGCCCGAGCGGGCGTTCATCGCGCTCATCTCGATCTCCTCCAGCGCCCGCGCGGGGTCGCGGCCCGCGGCGGCCAGCGCCTGCCCGGCGCCGATCAGGCGGTCGGCGCACTGGCGGACGGCGAGGGGGCCGGTGACGTAGGCGATCCGGCCGGGGTCCGCCTCCAGCAGGTGGGCGACCGCGGTCGAGCCGCCGACGACGTCGTCGACCGCCACCGAGCACTGGTCGGACCGTTCGGCCGGGTGGTCCACCAGGACCACGTTGATCCCGCGCTCCTTGAGCTGCCCGAGCCTGGTGAGGTCCGGCCCGGAGGGGGTGATGAGCACCCCGCGGACCCGCTGCTCGGCGAAGACCAGCAGGTTGCGCTCCTCCTTGAGGCGGTCGCCCGAGGAGTTGCCCAGGATCACCGCGTACCCGCGCTCGCTGGCGACCTCCTCGACGCCCGCGGCCACGTCGGTGAAGAACGGGTTGCCGATGTCGATGACCGACAGGCCGACGGTGCGGCTGTGCCCGGCGCGCAGGCTGGAGGCCGAGCCGTGCCGGACGAAGCCGAGGTCGCGGATGGCCTGCTCGACCCGTTCCCGGGTGGCGGCGGCCACCTTCTCCGGACGGTTGAGCACGTTGGAGACGGTCCCGGGGGACACTCCGGCCCGCGCCGCGACTTCCTTGATGCTCACCGAACTCATGAGCAATCATTAAAACGTAACAACGTGGTCGACGCCAGTAAAGACGGTATTCCAGGCCCCTCCGCCTCTTTTCTGTAAAACGTTTTCATGATAAAGGGGCACCCTGCCCCTCGTGACGATCGCGGATCGGACCGGTTCGCCGGTCGCCCGGGGACGGGCCGCCGGTCGTCCAGAGAGAGGTCAGGGCGGGGCGCTCAGCCCTCCAGGAGCTTCCTCGCGGTCCGGAGGTGTTCGGCGACCTGCTCGGACTCGCCTCCCTCGTGGCCGTTGAAGGCCCACACCCGGATGTCCTTGGGCCCGGCGTAGTGGTTGTAGGCGGCGAAGACCGTGGACGCGGGGGTGACGCCGTCGCGCAGGCCGACCGAGAAGAGCGCGGGGGTGGTGTTGCGGGCCGCGAAGTTCACGCCGTCGAAGTGGTCGAGGGTGGCGAAGACCTCCTCGACCCGGTGACGGTGGCTCTTGAGGAACCTGCCGAGCTCGCCGTACGGGTCCTCGTCGGTGATCTCGGCCGCGTGCCGGATGTGCGACATGAACGGCACGTCGATGAAGGCGAACATCAGGTCGTCGACCAGCGCGCTCACCGCCATGGCCAGGGCGCCGCCCTGGCTGCCGCCGGAGACCACGACGCGGGAGGCGTCCACCAGCGGGTGCGCGCGGGCGGCCTCGACCGCCCGGACCCCGTCGGTGTACAGGCGCCGGTAGTAGTAGTCGCCGGGGGACAGGACGCCCTGGGTGAGCTTGCCGCTGACCTGCGGCCCGGTGCCGCCCACCGGGTCGGGGGTGTCGCCGGTCCGCCAGCCGCCACCCTGCCCGCGGGAGTCCATGACCAGGATCGCCCATCCGGCCACGGGCCAGGTGAGCCAGTCGTGCGGCAGGCCGCGCCCGCCGTTGTAGCCGATGTACTGCACCACGCACGGCAGCGGCCCGGTGGCCGTTGCGGGCACCAGCAGCCAGCCTCTGATCTCGTGCCCGCCGAACCCCGCGTAGCGGACGTCGAAGCAGCGCACCAGGGACAGGTCCGTCTCGATCTCGGTGAAGACGGCGTTCAGGTCGTGCTCGCGGGTCTCGGCCAGCGTCGCGGCCCAGAAGGCGTCGAACCCGTCCGGTTCCCGGCGTTCGGGCCGGTACTGCCTGAGCCGGTCCAGCGGCATGTCGACGAACAAGGCATCTCCCCGGGGTCGGAACGGCGCGCGGTGGCCTGCGGTGGATCGGCCGGCCGGTGGCCGGTCGATGATCGGACGGTGGTGGATCGGTGGTCGGCCGTTGGTCGGGCGGTGTGCCGGCCGGTGACCACGGTAGGGGGCGGCCCCCGCACTTGTCAGCGCGGGTGCCGATGGTAAAAACGTATCAATTCAGCAATCCCGTCGGTCGGCGTTGACAGTGCCGGACCTGCCGCGTAGCTTCGTCATCGCTATTAAAACGTTTTTAAGCCATGCGCGCAGCGGTGTACCCGCGTTCCGGCACGCGGCCGGGCGGGCGGTGGGCACACGAGTGGGGAGAGGCCATGACGTCGCCGGTTGAGGAGCTCCTGCAGCGGTCGCACACGCTGGGGGCCGACCCGCGGAACACGAACTTCGCGGGCGGGAACACCTCGGCCAAGGGGGCGGTGACCGACCCGGTGACCGGGGAGCCCGCCGAGGTCATGTGGGTGAAGGGGTCCGGGGGGGACCTGGGCACGCTGACCGAGCGGGGCCTGGCGGTGCTCCGGCTGGACCGGCTGCGGGCACTGACCGGGGTGTACCCGGGGGTCGAGCGCGAGGACGAGATGGTCGCGGCCTTCGGCTTCTGCGCCTTCGGCCCCGGGGGTGCCGCCCCGTCGATCGACACCGCGATGCACGGCCTGGTGGACGCCGCGCACGTGGACCACCTGCACCCGGACGCGGGCATCGCGATCGCCACCGCGGCCGACGGCGAGGAGCTGACCACGCGGATCTTCGGCGAGCGGGTCGTGTGGGTGCCCTGGCGGCGTCCCGGCTTCCAGCTCGGCCTGGACATCGCGGCCGTCAAGGCCGGCAACCCGGCGGCGATCGGCTGCGTCCTGGGCGGGCACGGCATCACCGCCTGGGGCGACACCTCGGCCGGGTGCGAGGCCAACTCGCTGGAGATCATCCGTACCGCGGAGGCGTACATCGCCGAGCACGGCCGCGCCGCGCCGTTCGGGCCGGTGCTGGACGGCTACGAGCCGCTGGAGGCGGCGGCGCGGGCCGAGCGGGCGGCGGCGCTGCTGCCGGTGGTCCGCGGCCTGGCCTCGACCGACGCCCCGCAGGTCGGCCACCACACCGCCACCGACGAGGTGCTGGACTTCCTGTCGCGCGAGCGCCACCCCGCGCTGGCGGCGCTGGGCACCTCCTGCCCCGACCACTTCCTGCGCACCAAGGTGGCCCCGCTGGTGGTGGACCTGCCCGCCGGGGCGCCCCTGGAGGACGTGGTCGCCCGGCTGCGGGAGCTGCACGCCGACTACCGCGAGCGGTACGCGGCCTACTACCGGCGCCACGCCACGGAGGGCTCGCCCGCGATGCGCGGGGCCGACCCGGCGATCGTGCTCGTACCGGGGGTGGGCATGTTCTCCTTCGGCAGGGACAAGCAGACCGCGCGGGTGGCCGGGGAGTTCTACGTCAACGCGATCAACGTGATGCGCGGCGCCGAGGCGATCTCCTCGTACGCGCCGATCGAGGAGAGCGAGAAGTTCCGGATCGAGTACTGGGAGCTGGAGGAGGCCAAGCTGCGCCGGATGCCCCCGGCCCGGCCGCTGGCCACCCGGGTCGCGCTGGTGACCGGTGGCGGGTCCGGCATCGGCGCGGCGACCGCGCGCAGGCTGGCCGCCGAGGGGGCCTGCGTGGTGGTGGCCGACCGCGACCTGGACGCCGCCCGCGCGGTGGCCGAAGAGCTGGGCGCGAAGGCGTACCGGCCCGAGGACGTCGCGGTCGCGGTCCGGGTGGACGTCACCGACGAGGAGCAGGTGCGCGCCGCGCTGCGGGAGGCCGTGCTGGCGTTCGGCGGGGTGGACCTGGTGGTCAACAACGCCGGGCTGTCGCTCTCGCGCTCGCTGCTGGAGACCACGGTGGCCGACTGGGACCTGCAGCACGACGTGATGGCCCGGGGCTCGTTCCTGGTCTCCCGGGAGAGCGCCCGCGTGATGATCGCCCAGGGGATGGGCGGGGAGATCGTCTACATCTCCTCGAAGAACGCGGTGTTCGCCGGGCCGAACAACGTGGCCTACGGCGCGGCCAAGGCCGACCAGGCCCACCAGGTACGGCTGCTCGCGGCCGAGCTGGGCGGGCACGGCATCCGGGTCAACGGCATCAACCCCGACGGGGTGGTGCGCGGCTCGGGCATCTTCGCCTCCGGCTGGGGCGCCAACCGGGCGGCGGTCTACGGGGTGGAGGAGGAGAAGCTGGGCGAGTTCTACGCGCAGCGCACCCTGCTCAAGCGCGAGGTGCTGCCCGAGCACGTGGCCGGGGCGGTCTTCCAGCTGACCCAGCTGACCCAGACCACGGGCCTGCACATCCCGGTCGACGCGGGCGTCGCGGCCGCCTTCCTGCGCTGACCCCCGTAGATCTTTTCCGTCCCGCCGGTCGGGCGCGGCGGACGTCTCCCGAGAGGAGCCTGCATGCAGTCGGCACCGGGGACCCGGCGGTACGCCGCGGTCGACCTCGGCGCGTCGAGCGGCCGGGTGGTGGTCGCCGAGATCGGGCCCGGCACCCTCGACCTGCGCGAGGTGCACCGTTTCGCGAACGTGCCCGTCCGGGCCGGCGGCACCCTGTACTGGGACATCCTGCGGATCCACCGGGGCGTGCTGGACGGCCTGCGCGCGGCCGGTCCGGTGGACGGCATCGGGATCGACTCCTGGGCCGTCGACTACGGGCTGCTGGACGAGCGCGGCGCGCTGCTCGGCAACCCGGTGCACTACCGCGACGCGCGCACCGAGCACCGGACGAGCGACGTCCCCTTCGAGGAGCTGTACGCCCGCACCGGCATCGCCCGCCAGCCGTTCAACACGATCCACCAGCTCGCCGCCGAGCCCCGGCTGGCCTCGGCCGCGACGCTGCTGCTCATCCCCGACCTGATCGCGTACTGGCTGACCGGCGAGATCGGCGCGGAGCTGACCAACGCCTCCACCACCCAGCTGCTCGACGCCAGGACCCGCGAGTGGGACCCGGTGCTGGCCCGCGGTCTCGGCCCCGCGGCCGGGATCCTGCCGCCGATCCGGCGCCCCGGAGAGGTGATCGGCCCGCTGCTGCCCGAGGTCGCGGCCGAGCTCGGGCTGCCGGTGGCCACCCGGGTCATCGCGGTCGGCTCCCACGACACCGCCTCCGCGGTGGCCGGGGTCCCGGCGGCGGACGAGCGGTTCGCCTACATCTCCTGCGGCACCTGGTCGCTGGTCGGCGTCGAGCTGGACCAGCCCATGATCAGCGAGGAGGGGCGGCGGGCCAACTTCACCAACGAGGCGGGCATCGACGGCACCGTGCGCTACCTGCGCAACGTCACCGGCCTGTGGCTCCTGCAGGAGTGCATCCGCACCTGGTCGGTGGCCGGGGACGGCCTCGCGGACACCCCGGCCACCCCGGCCACCGGCCGGGACCCGGCGGACGTGCCCGTCGTGGACGTGCCCGGAGCGTCCGGTGCCGGACGGGGCACCGGGCCGGGCGGGCGCGTGGACCTGGAGGCGCTGCTGGAATCGGCCGCGCGCGAGGAGCCGTTCCGGTCCGCGGTCGACGCCGACGACCCGGTCTTCCACGCTCCCGGCGACATGCCCGCGCGCATCGCCGACTTCTGCCGCCGTACCGGCCAGCCCGTCCCGGACACCCGGGCGCGGATGGTCCGCTGCGTGGTCGACTCCCTGGCCCTGGCCCACCGGGCCGCGATCCAGGACGCCCGGCGGCTCACCGGGCAGGCGGTGGACACCGTGCACATCGTCGGCGGGGGCTCGCGCAACACCCTGCTCTGCAGGCTCACCGCCGACGCCTGCGGCCTTCCCGTGGTCGCCGGCCCGGTCGAGGCCACCTCGATCGGCAACGTCCTCGTCCAGGCCAGGGCCGACGGGGCCGTCTCCGGCACCCTGGCCGACCTGCGGGCCCTGATCCGGCGCGGCCAGCCGCTGGAACGCCACGAGCCGAGCCCGGGGGCCGAGGTGCCGCCCGCGGAGAGGTTCGGCTGGCCCGCCAGGTGAGTCACGGTCCCGGCGGTGCCGGTGGCGCGGTCCTGCGGTTTCGCGGGGGCCGTCGCCGGGGCTCCGTCCCCGGTGGACCGCGCCGGACGGGCCGGTGCCTCCCTGAGGGCGGCGGATGATCAGGTGAGGTGGGCGCGGATCTGGCGGATGTGCTCGGGAGTGGTACGGCAGCAGCCGCCCACGAAGGCCGCCCCGGCCGCGTTCCACTGGGCCGCGGCCTCGCCGAACTCCACCGGGTCGGCCAGTCCCAGCCAGCGCCGGTTCTCCGAGTCCCAGACCTCGCCCGAGTTGGGGTAGGCCATGCTCGGCTTCCCCTTGACCTGCGAGATCAGGCTGCGCACGTGGCGCGGCGCCGTGCAGTTGACCCCGACCGCGATCACCTGGGGGTTGCCCGCGAAGAGCCCGGCCGCCGTCCTGAGCGGGGTGCCGTCGTTGATGTGCTCGCCGTCGCGGCAGGAGAAGCTCACCCACGCCCGCATCTCCGGCGTCTCGGCGAGCAGCCGCCGCAGTGCCCTGGCCTCGGCGTAGGACGGGATGGTCTCGCAGGCCAGCAGGTCGGCCTCGCTGTCGGCCAGGATCTGCCAGCGGTCGCGGTGCCAGTCGGTCAGGCCGTCCTCGTCGAGGTCGTAGTCGCCGGTGTACTCGGCGCCGTTCGCCAGGTAGGCGCCGTACGGGCCGACGCTGGCGGCCACCGTGCCGGAGCCGTGGGCGTCCCTGGCCTGGGCGGCCAGGTGCACGGACAACATGATCAGATCCTCGGCCTCGGCGGCGTTCAGCCCCCGGCGCATGAAGGCCGGGATGCTCGCCTGGTAGCTCGCGGTTATCGCCACCTCGGCGCCCGCAGCGAAGTAGTCGAGATGCGCCTGCCGGATCACGGAGGGGTTCTCCAGCAGGAGTCTCGCCGACCACAGGTCGTCTCGCAGGTCCGCGCCCAGCTCCTCCAGGTGCGTGGCCAGGCCGCCGTCCAGAATCACCATCCCGCCACCTTATGTGGAGCGGCCTGGCCTGAAAGCCCTCTTTTCCCGCCTTCCCGCCCCGGTCGCGGCCACGATCCGGCGCCCGGCGCCCTCCTGTCGCGGACGCCGGGGGGCTCGTGGTCCGTCCCGGGGCTCTGGCGGATCCGTCTGCGAAGTCGTTCCCGGACCCCTCTCCAGCTCCCGTTCTCGTTCCCGGTCCCCTCTGCTGACCCGACCTGTTCCCGGACCCGTTCGCGGGGTCCGGGAACGGGTCCGGGGTCACGGCCGGGTTCTCACGCGCGGGCTCTCACGTCCGGGCTCGCGTCGGGGTTCTCGGTTCCGGGACGAGAGGGTCAGCGCTTCCAGAACGGCCGGCGCTTGGCGGGACCGGCCAGCGCCTCCAGGCCCTCCACGGCCCGGCGCCAGAGAGCGTCCAGGTCGCCGCCCGCCTGCAGGTCCTCGGCCAGGGCCGTCAGCTCCGGGTGTCCGCCCAGGTAGACGGCCAGGGCCGCGAGCCGGCTGCCCAGGTCCTCCAGGACGCGCAGCCGCTCGGCGTCGGGCAGGGACTCCGCGGCGCGCAGCAGCTTCAGCTCCTGGGCGAGCTGCTCCCTCGGCGGCTCCTGCGCCGCACCACCCCGCCGGGGGGCCGCCGCCTTCGGGGCGGAACGGGGCAGCATCCGCGCGCGGTCGTCGAAACCACCCGCCGCCGCCTCCTGGGACAGGCCGGCGACGGGCATGCTCGCCCCGAACGCCGGCGGCGCGCCGGGGGCGGCCATCCCGGGCGGGCCCATCGGGGCCGGGGAGGGCGGGGCCGCGCCCGTGTAGGCCGCCGAGGCCATCGACATCGGCATCATCGGGGGCGCCGCGGCCGGGCTCGCCCAGCCGCGAGGCAGCTCCACCGGCTGGATCACCCGGTGCCCGGGACCGCCCTCGGCGACCACCTGGCTGTCGACCGCGACGAAGGCGGTGAACCGGCAGAGCACCCCGTACCTGAGCGAGGTCTCGACGATCTCGGTCTCCAGCGACCGGTCACCGGCCGCGTACCGGTCCTCCAGGGTCCGCAGCCGGGCCCGCGCCCAGATCGACCGCATCGCCGGGGCGTCCACCGTCGTCGCGCCGACCCGGCGCTCCCACGGACGGCCCGCGGCGTCCAGCCCTCCCACGGTGATCGCCCCGGCCGCCGCGCCGCGGTAGCGGCCGAACACGGTGAGCGGGACGCCCGGGTAGATCGAGCCGAGGTGGCTGACGGTCTCGGTGACCAGGTCGAGCCCGTCGGCCTTGAGGGACAGGTCGGTCACCAGGGGCGCGCCGATCCGGCGGTGGATGTGCTCCATGGCCTCGTCCAGCCGGTCCTCGGACTCGACCAGCTCGCACCGGCCGCCTCCCAGCCCGGCCAGCCTGCCCAGGAAACCGGCGTTGACCGCCTGGTCGATGCCGACCGTGTGCACCCGTACCCCGGTGAGCCGGCGGCCGATCCGTTCCAGGATCTGGTCCTCGTTGCCGACCTGGCCGTCGGTGACGAGCACCAGCACCCGGTCCCCGGCCGAGTCGCCGAGCAGCGTGACGGCCCGCTCCAGCGGGGTCAGCATCTCGGTGCCGCCGCGCGCCTCCAGCCTGGCCAGGTGCTCCACGGCCCGGTAGCGGTTGCGGTCGGACGCGGCCGACAGGCCCTCGCCGAGCCCGTCGGGGTGCTCCACCTCGGTGTCGAAGGAGAGCACCGCGAACCGGTCGCGCGAGGTGAGCGTGTCGACGATGCGGGCGGCGGCGCGCCGGGCGGCCACCATCTTCCAGCCGGTCATGCTGCCCGAGCGGTCGAGGACCAGCACCACGTCCTTGCTCCGGGCCTCGCCCCCGGCGGACTCCGCGCCGGGGACGACGGTCAGCGTGAACGTGCCCCCGGCCTCGCCGGTCTCCCCGTTCCCCGAGCCGGTCCCGGATTCGGTCCCGGAGCCGTTCCCCGAGCCGGTCCCGGAGCCGTTCCCCGAGCCGGTCCCGGAGCCGTCGCCGGGACGGGTGTCGGGGGCGAGGGCCAGCGAGGTGGAGGCGTCGAAGGCCAGCCGCAGGATGAAGTCGCGGTCCAGGCGCTCGCCCGGCTGGAGGCGTACGGTGCCGCCCTCCTCGCGGACCACGTGCAGGCTGGAGCGCAGCTCGCGCAGCTCCAGGCCCGCCGGGTCGACGGAGGCGGCCAGCGAGAGCCGGACCGGGTTGGGAAAGCCCGGCAGCAGCACCGGCGGGGTGATCCGGGAGGCGTCCGGGACCGCGTCGGTGTCCGGGGCCCAGCCGTCACCGGCCGCCTCGCCGTCCAGCGGGGCGCCGGGGATGTAGCGCGGGGCCACGACCAGCGGGAACCGGAAGGTGGCCGCGCCGTCCTCGTACGGGAGCGGCTGGTCCAGCGTCAGGTGCACGGTGACCCGCTCGCCCGGCACGATGTTGCCGACCCTGATGGTGAAGACGTCCGGCCGGTCCTCCTCGGCGATCGCGGCCCGCCTGCCCTGGGAGATCGCCTGGTCGTAGTCGGCCCTGGCCTGGCCGCGCTCCTTCAGCACGCCCTCGATGACCCGGCCGTCGGCCTCCATCCGGAACGCGGTCACGGCGGCCCGGTCGGGCAGCGGGAAGACGTAGGTCGCCTCCAGGGCCACGTCGTAGGGGTTGCGGAACCCCTGGACCACCTCGACCCCGGCCGTCAGGCCGGACACGGCGGCGGTCACGTCCACGCTCTCCAGCGGCAGGTTGCCGCGTTCGGTGGTCAGCGCCCCCAGCCCGGCGTCCGGGACGGGCAGGCACTCCTCCGGTCGCAGAGTGGTGATGGAAACGGTCATGGCTGCAGTCCTTCCGGAGGTGTGAGGCCGCGTTCGCGCAGGAGCGACAGGAGCTCCCGCGAGGCGGCGGCGATCTCGGCGAGTTCGTCGGGCGACGGGGCACGCCCGCCATCGTGCCCGCCGTCGAGCAGCAGCGTCACGCCGTCCGCCAGCCGTACACCGTGCACGGCCACGGCCGCCGGGACGGCTGGGGGGACGGGGCGGGCGGGGCGGGCGTTCGGCGGGGGAGGTGCGGGAGACGTGGGCGGTGCGGGCGGCGCGCCGGAGGCGGTGGGAGGAGCCGGGGGGGCGGTTCGCGCGGCCGGGTCGGGTGCCGGGCGGGAGGGGGCCGACGCCGGGGCACCGGTCCAGAAGCGCGGCCGTGCCGTCGCGGGGGAGGGGGCCCCGGGCTCGGGCCTGTGCTCCGGCCGCTGCTCGGGCCGCTGCTCGGGCCGGTGTTCCGGTCGGTGCTCGGGCCGGTGCTCGGGTCTGTGGTCCGGTGGCGCCTCGGGGAGGCGGGCGATGGCCTCCAGGGTCCGGTCGGTGGCCCCGGCCAGCTCGACCTGGATCTCGGCGATGGTCCGCCCGTCGGCCTGGCGCCGCTTGACGGCGATCAGCTGGAGCAGGTGGCGCCTGCCGTACACGGCCACCCGTCCCCGGCGGGCCGAGGGCGGGTCCAGGAGGCCGATCGTGGAGTACCACCGGATCACGCGCTCGTTGGGCACGTCCCTGACCCGCCCATTGAGCCGGGCGGTGGGGGCCAGCGCCGCCGACGCCTGCTCGGCCAGTTCACCGATGGTCCATTCCATACGAAGATAGTGACACTGTAATCATGACAGTGTCAACATAAGAAGCCGGATGTGTGGGTACGGACATTCCGTACGAAACCGGAGATTAAGGCGAAAACAGGGGGGACGCTCTATGTCCGCGATCACCAGCCCGCTCAATCCGGAAGACAAGAAGGTCATCGCCACCGCGCTCCAGGGGTCGCTCGTCGACCTGCTCGACCTGTCACTGCTGACCAAGCAGGCCCACTGGAACGTGATCGGTCACAACTTCCGCTCCCTGCACCTGCAGCTCGACAAGATCGTCTCGGCTGCCAGGAAGCACGCGGACACCGTCGCCGAGCGAGCGGTGGCCATGGGGTGCAACCCCGACGGCCGGGGCTCCACGCTCGCGAAGAGCACCGAGGTGCCGCAGCTGGAGCCGGGCTACCTCAACGACGGCAAGGTCGTCGCCGCGATGACGGACATCCTCGGCTCCATCACCCGCCGGATGCGCGAACGCGTCATGGCCACCGAGAAGGCCGACCCGATGACCCAGGACCTGCTCATCGAGATCACCCAGGACCTGGAGAAGTACCACTGGATGATCGAGGCCCAGCGCTAGGTCGTCTGCCGGGCGCCCCGATCCCACGGGCCGGGGCGCCCTCCGCGCCGGGCACGGTGCCTCCCGTCACCGCCGGGACCGTTCACCCGCGGGCAGGACGATCCCGGCGGGGCGGAGGGCCCGGGGTTCACCCGGCCGTCGCCCGTACGCCGAAGACGTTGTCGATGGCGTACCGCCAGCGTCCGTCCGGCCCGCGCCGGGCGACGTCGGTGGCGGTGCCCTCGATGTGCACGGGCGCGCCGTCGGGGCCGGTGCCCTCGATGACCCAGTCGACGATCAGCAGGGCGAGGTCGCCGGCGCTGTAGACCTGGCGCGGCCGCACCGTGATCGGGAGGCCGAGGGCCATGAAGGCGGTGTTGGCGTCGTACGCCTCCCGGCCGGTCAGCGGCGAGCCCGGTTCGGCGACGAACACCGCGCCGTCCTCGTAGATCTCCGCCAGCGCCTCGGGGTCACCGCTGTTGAAACGCTCGGCGAACACCGCCGGAACGTCCTGGGGGGTCTCGGCGAGTCGTCGCATCACGCACGTCCTTCCCGGTAGGAGGTAGGAATCGGGGAACGCGGCAACGCTAGGAGGCGCCCTCGTGACTCACCAAACGGTCGGCCACCCGGCCCCGGTCCGGCCCGGCCTGCCCGACGACCCGCGCGCGGACGTCGCCGAGCCCACCCCGTCCTGCCCGGTGGAGATCACCCTCGCGGCCCTGCACGGCCGCTGGACGACCCTGGTCGTCCGGGAGTTCCTGCGGGGCGACCACACGTTCAGCGAGCTGCGCCGGGCCCTTCCCGGCCTGTCGGACAAGGTGCTGTCCGACCGGCTGGCACACCTGACCGGGGCCGGCGTGCTCGACCGTCACCGGATGCCGGGGTGGCCGCCCCGGGTCCGCTACAGCCTCACCGAGCGGGGCCGCCGCCTCGGCCCCGTGCTGCAGGCGCTGTGGGACTGGGGCGAGCCCTCCCTCCACCGGGAGGGTCACAGCAGGTAGCGGGCCAGCTCGGCGATGGGATGGGGGCGGGAGAGCAGCTCCCGCAGCGCGTCCAGGTGGGCGAGACCGGGAAGGTCGGGGCTGGTCAGGCCGGTGTCGCGCAGGGCGCGCCGCCAGCTCTCGGCGTCGCCCGCGGCACCCTCCAGCCGCCGCAGCACGCTCACCCCGTCGATCTCCCTGACCAGCAGCGTCAGCAGGTGCGGCCACTGCACGGCCAGTGCCGCGAGCTTGGCGACCTCGCCGTCCGAGGCCGGGGCCGCTCCGGCGAGGGCGCGGCGGTAGGTCAGGAACGAGTAGAAACGGAAGACGTTGACGTACCGTTTGATCTCGCGCGGGTTGAAGAACGTCAGGGCCGGCAGCACGAACTCGATGGCCCGGTAGGCGTTCTCGTCGCTGTAGAGGTCGTCGAAGACCCGGTCGGCGGCCTCGCGGGTGGCCGCGCAGAGGCCGCCGACCGCGTCGGAGCACTCGATGCCGAGCGCGTCCTGCGCCAGCCGGGCGGCCTCGTCGATGGTGGTCGTGGTCGGCCGCAGCGCCCAGATGGCGTCCTGCAGCCGGCTCACCTGGACCGGGTCGGGCGGGTCGCCCGCCCACGGGCCGGGTACGGGCGGCACGTCCCCGGCGGTCCGCGGTGCCGCCTCCTTCACCGGCGCCCGTGCTCCCAGCGTCTCCACCGACGTCCGCGACCCCGGTACGTTCGCAGAGGCCCGCGTTCCCGGTGCCCACACCGGTGCCCGCCGCCCCGGCACGGCCGCTCCCGTCGGCGCGCCGGCGCCGGGCGAACCCGGTCCGGTGGCGTCGTCCGGGAAGGGCCGTGCGGGAGACAGGGGACCGCGTGAACGCGGTCCGGCCGGATCCGGTGGCGGGTCGAGCCGTTCCAGGGCGGCTGGGGGACCCGCCGGACACGGTCCGGCCGGATTCGGTGTGACATCGGGCACGCCCAGCAGTGCCCGCACGAAGGCGGGCAGCCGGTCGGCGTCGTCCAGCAGCGGCACGCTCAGCGGCAGCTGCACGATCTTCTCCAGGAACCGCCAGCCCAGCCCGGCCCGGCCGCCGCCGGACAGGGTCCCGGCCAGCTCGGGGTAGGCGGCCTCGATGTGCGCGACGACCACCTCCGGCTCCATGGCCAGGACGAAGACGCAGTTGGGGAACTCCCCGGCGAGGAAGAGGTTGATCGCCTCGATGACCTGCGCCACCGTTCCCGGCGAGCAGCGGTCCAGGTCGTCCACGAACACCACCAGCGGGCGTCCCTCGGTGGCGACCAGGTCGAGGACCTGCCGCATGTCGGTCTGGACCAGGTGCAGGAAGCCGGTCCTGGAGCGGTACCCCGGCACGGTCACGGCGTCCGGGACCGACCCGTCGGCCAGGCCGCCGGAACCGAGCAGGTCCGGCTGGGTGACCAGGCCGCGGAAGGCGTTGTCCGCGGCCTCGCCGAAGAACCGCGCCAGCCGCAGCGCGCCCACCCCCACCACCACCGCGGAGCCCGTCGCGCCCACCGCGGCGGCGGCGTTGCCCAGCAGCGCGCCGAAGGCGGGCAGCAGGGCGGTGGCCGCCATCAGCGCACCGGTGACCACGAGCGTGGCCACCAGGCCGAGGGCCACCGGCGCCAGGCGGGTCATCGCCAGCCGGTAGGCGCGCCTGCGGACCGCCTCCCGGTCGATCCTGGACAGGTTCAGCTCCAGCCAGAACCGCTCCCGTTCGGCACGGGGCAGCCGCCGGGTGACCTGGCTGATGATCTCGTGGGCCAGCCCGGCCCAGACCTGCTCGCCGCTCTGGTACATCCAGGGGTTGAACCAGACCGTGGGCCGCCAGTCCGCAGGCCGCAGCGGCAGCGGGTCCGGCTCGGCCTGCCCGGCGCTCTCCCGGCCCCGGCGGCCCGCCCTGGCCAGCACCTCGGCGTTGGTCAGCGTCCGTTCCGCGCGGGTGCCCGGCAGGTGGATCGGGACGGCCGCGTCCCCGGCGGCTCCCGGGTCCAGGACGTCCTGGATCATCCGCATCAGCGAGGTCTTGCCGGTGCCCCACGGCCCCTTGAGGCCGATGGTGAGCGGCGGCCGGGTCTCGGGATGGCGGACGAACGCGGCGATGGCCTCGGCGTAGACCCGGTGCCCGAGCTGGTCCTCGGTGGTCCACCGGTCCGCGGTGAGCCTGGCCCGGGGCCGTACGGTCCGCATCCCGGCGCGGCGACGGCGCAGCAGCGCCGAGGTCTGCGCCCGCTCGGCCGCCGAAAGCCGCGAGTGGCCGAAGGCCCGCACGTCCGGATGGGCGAACGTGGTCGTCTCGCCCAGCAGGCCCCACTGCCGCAGCTCGCCGGCGTCCCCGAGGATCTCGTCGATCGGCTCGTCCTCGTCGAGCAGGGCCGCCCTGCGCAGCATCTCCCTGGCGGGCTCGCTCAGGTGCAGCTCGTAGACCCTTCGCACGATCTCCGTCCCGGCGGTGGGCGGGGCGGGCTCGCCGAGCCGGGCCAGGGCGACGGCGAAGGCGGCGTGCGGCTCGGCCGAGGCGTCCCGCACCGGGGTCAGCGGGACGCCGGCGACGTCCCCGTAGGCGATCAGGATCGGGGTACGGGCGGCCGAGACCGCCGCGTAGCGGGCGAGCGCGTAGGCGTGCAGGTCCCCGACGCTGACCGTGCCGTCCCCGTCGAGGTCGGCGGCCCGGGTGGCCAGCCCCTCGGCGATGACGTCGGTCAGCGTCCGGGCCGGACCCGGCACCGCCTCGTCCAGCCGCAGCGTCAGGGTCAGCGCCGCCGCGGCCACCTTCGGCTCCCCGGCCACGGCGAGCTGCCGGACCGGCCCGGCGGACCCGCCCAGGGCGCTCCACCCGAAGTCCACGATCAGCACCACGGCGGCGGCGAGCGACCCGCCGACCTGACGGCCGAACGAGCCGATCATCGCCCCGAGCTGTCCCGAGGTCCAGCCGCCGTCGGCGGGCAGCCGGACGACGAGCAGGTCGCCCTCGCGCGCCGAGCGCAGCAGCTCCCACACGCGCTCGCCGTCCGCGTCCGGCCCCTCGCTGGTCCCGGCGTCGACGGTGAAACCCTCGGCGCGCAGGGCGCTCGCCAGCCGCAGGTCGGGCCGCGGCGCAGGCGGGGCGGGCGGGGCGGGCGTCCGGGCCGCGGCCGTGGCGGGGACGGCGAAGGAGACCGGGGGAGCGTCGAGGAAGACAAGGGCACGGCGGGTCCGCACCCGCGGCGCGGTCTCGGAAACCAGGTTCGCGAACGTGAGTCCCTCGGTCAACGGTCCTCCCCGGTCTGATGACGGTGATCCCACTGTGAGGGCGCGGACCGGGGTCCATGGCGATCTTGGCGATAGGTCGACCTGTTTTGGCGGATGTTTGCCCGATGGGTGACGCAAAGTTTGCGCCTGTGGTGTCGGCGTTCATGTCGGTTCGATCGGCTTGTGGCATACCGCGAGGAACCACGAGGAGGAGCCATGCTTCGCCGTACGCTCGTGCGCACCGGGGCTCCGGCGCCCGGCGCGGCTTTGGCCGGCTCCCTCCGGCAGGACGCCGCGGACACCGTGACGGTGACGGACACCACCGTGCGACGCCCGGCCGGGACCTACGGGCCGTACGGGCCGCTGCGCCCGCCGGACGTTCACGGGCTGGCGCTGCCGGAGGGGTTCACCGCCAGGGTCGTCGCCCGCAGCGGGCACCGGATCGGCGGGACGCGCTGGCATCCGGCTCCGGACGGCGGCGCGTGCTTCCCCGACGGCGACGGCTGGATCTACGTGTCCAACTCGCGGGTCCCGCTGCTCGGCGGGGCGTCGGCCGTCAGGTTCGCGCCCGGCGGGGCCGTGACCGGCGCCTACCGCATCCTGTCGGGCACCGACCTCAACCACGCGGGCGGCCGCACACCGTGGGACTCCTGGCTGTCGTGCGAGGAGACCGGCCGGGGCAGGGTCTTCGAGTGCGATCCGCACGGTTCGCGGGCCGCGATGCCGCGCCTGGCCATGGGCCGCTTCAGGCACGGGGCCACGGCCTGCGACCCGGTCCGGGGCGTGGTCTACCTGACCGAGGACGAACCGGACGGCTGCTTCTACCGGTTCCGCCCGGCCCACCGGGGAGACCTGACCTCGGGCAGGCTGGAGGTGCTCTGCGCGGACCGGTCCACTGACCGTGACCGCGATCGGTCCTCTGGCCGTGACCCCGGCCGATCGTTTGGCCGCGACCCCGATCGGGACCCCGGCCGCGACCCCGGCCGGGATGCCGATCGGAGGGCCGGCCGGAGCGGTGAGCGGGTCATCTGGCGACGGGTGCCCGATCCGGGGGCGCTGCCGGTGGCCACCCGTCACCAGGTCGAGGACGCCCGGCGCTTCTCCGGGGCGCGGGGATGCCACTACGCCGACGGTGTGTGCCTGTTCACCACCGGGGGCGACGACCGCGTGTGGGCCTACGACGTGGAGAACGAGACCCTGCGCGTCGTCCACGACACCGGCGCTCCACCGGCCGGGGCCGGCATCGTCACCGGCACCGCCTCGGGCGGCCTGCTGGTCGCCCGGGTCGCCCGGGTCGCCCGAGGCGGCGACGACGGCGACGACACGGAGATCAAGGCGATCGTCTCCGGCCGGGGCGTGGTCCCGCTCGTACGGGTCGTGGGACACCCCGGGGCGGAGATCAACGGCCTCGCCTTCTCCCCGGCCGGTGACCGCCTCTACTTCTCCTCCCGGTCCGAGGCCCGGTCCGAGGCCCGGTCCGAAGCCCGGGGTGGAAACCGGCGCGGGGCCTGGCGCGGCCACCGGGGTGACGCCGCCGGGATCGGCGGCGTCACCTACGAGGTCACCGGTCCCTTCCGCCGCTAGACGGGTGAACCCGGAGTCCGGCCGGCCCTTCCGCCCGCGTCAGAGGTGAACGTCCCGCCGGGCCGGGAGAGGGGCCCGGGGATCGTCACGCGGCGAGCGAGGGGACCGCCAGCCGGGGACGGACGAAGTCGCCCACCCGCCAGGCCTCCTCCAGGTGCGGCCAGCCGGACAGCACGAACTCCGACAGGCCCAGTTCGGCGTACTCGCGCATCCGCCCGGCGACCTCGTCGTAGCTGCCGACCAGCGCGGTGCCCGCCCCCTCGCGGACCAGGCCGACCCCGGCCCACAGGTTGGGCGAGATCTCCAGCGCGTCCGCCGACCCCCCGTGCAGATCGGCCATGCGGCGCTGCCCCACGGAGTCCATCCGGGCGAACCGGGCCTGCGCGGCGGCGATCCTGCCGGGGTCCATGCCGTCGAGCAGGCGGCGGGCGTGCGCCCATGCCTCCTCGGAGGTGTCGCGGGCGATGATGTGCAGCCGGATGCCGAAGCGCAGCTCACGCCCGGCCTCGGCGGCCAGACCGCGCATCCGGGCGACCCGTTCGGCGATCATCGCCGGGGGTTCGCCCCACATCAGGTAGACGTCCGCCCCGGCGGCGGCCACCCGTTCCGCGGCGGGGGAGGCCCCGCCGAAGTAGATGTCGGGGGTGTCGAGGAGGGGCGTGGCCAGCCCGCCCCCGGAGACCCGGTAGTGGGCGCCCAGGTGCTCGAACGGCTCGCCCGCCCAGGTGCGCCTGAGCACCTCGATGAACTCGCCGGTGCGCTCGTAGCGGGAGTCGTGGTCGAGGAAGTCGCCGTACGCGCGCTGCTCCTGCGGGTCGCCACCGGTGACCACGTTGAGCAGCAGCCGTCCCCCGCTGATCTCCTGGAAGGTCTGCGCCTGCTGGGCGAGGAGCGTGGGCAGCGTGAAGCCCGGCCTGAAGGCCACCAGCAGCCTGAGCCGTTCGGTCCGCGCCGCGACGGCGCTGCACGCCACCAGCGGGTCGGGGCACCCCGCCCCGACGGGGGTCAGCGCGGCCTCGAACCCGGCCGCCTCCGCCGCGCGGGCCACCTGGGAGAGGTAGTCGAGCGTCGCCGGCCTGTCCGCGTCGCCTCCCGCCGCGACGGTGGTCGTGGCGGGCCTGACGTGGTGGCCGTCGCCGGTGGTCGGCAGGAACCAGTGCAAGCGCATCTTCGCCTCATCCGGGGGGTCGTACGGAACGGGGACGGCACCCCGACGATAAACGCATAATACCTATCTGCAAATAGGGTATTAGGGCGGGGTGCCGGTGCCCGCCGGGGGCCGGTCCGTGCCGGGCCGGTCCGGGGCCGTGGAGGTCGTCAGGTAACCGGTGAGCAGGGACTTGAGCTCGGCGGTCAGCTCCGCGGCGCGTTCCCCCGGTTCCGCCGCGACCAGCGGCAGGACCGCCCTGACGGTGGCCAGCATCATCGTGGCGACCATCAGGCGCCGCTCCTGGCCCAGGTGGGGTGCGCGGACGGCGAGAAGGCCGGCGATGTGCCGGGCGACGTCCCGGTGGAGCCGCTCGGACGCCTCGGCCAGCCGGTCACCGGTGGCCGAACCGTGCAGCAGGGCCCAGTAGGCAGGGCGGGCGGCCTTGTAGGCGACGATCTCGTCCACCACCCGGTCGATCAGCTCGGCCGCGGGCATCCGCACGACGTCCCCGGTGAGGCGGGCCTGCCAGTGCGCGCTCCGCCCGTCGGTGAACCGGTCGAGCAGGCCGTCCAGGATCTCCTCCTTGTTGCGGAAGAACTGGTACAGCGAACCGGGGGACATCCCCGCCCGCTCGGCCACCGCGTTGGTCGTCAGGTCGGGGTAGCCGACCTCGGCGATCACCTCCTCGGCGGCGTCGAGGATCTCCTCCATCCGCCTGAGGCCGCGCGCCTGCCGCCTGACCGCCCGCCGCGGAGCCCCGGGCCGGTCACCGGCCGTCGTGCCGCTCGCGGGGCTGTTCGCCGGGGCGGTCACAGGCGCACTTGCCGGACCGGTGGAGCCGGTCGCCGGACGTTCCTCGGGCATGCGTCATCCCGTCCCCTCGTTGACAAATACGAGCATTCACTTGTATTTCTCTCTCGAACCGCAAAACACGAGCAGTTTACCGAGTTTCGGGGATGATCATGAAAGTAGTTCCGCGCCCGGCCGCGGCTCCTCCCGTCCCGCCGCTGAGACGGCTCGGCCACCTGCTGGCACGGCGCCGACGCCTGGTGATGGTCCTCACCCTGCTCGGCGTCGTCGCGCTGGGCGTGCCGGCCGCGGGCACGGTCTCCGGGCTCTCCCTGGCCAGGTACGAGGCGCCCGGCTCGGAGTCCGACCGCGCGCGGGTGGAGCTGGCCGAGCGCTTCGGCACCGGGAGCGCCGGCCTGGTCCTCCTGGTCACCGCCGTGGACGGCGACGTGGACGGCCCGGCCGCCGCCGCCTCGGGACGGGCGCTCACCGCGCGGCTGGCCGGTCTGGAGGGCGTGGCCGAGGCGGCGTCCTACTGGACCCGGGGCGCACCCGCCACGATGCGCAGCCGGGACGGCAGGCACGCGCTCGTGGTCGCCCGCATCCCCGGCGACGCCGGGCGGGTCCGCTCCGAGATCCTGCCGAAGATCGTTCCCGAGGTCCTGCGGGGCGACGCCGCGATCACCGTCAGGGCGGGCGGCGGGGAGGAGGTCTTCCGCCAGCTCGTGCCGCTGGCCCGGCAGGACTTCGTCCGGGCCGAGCTGGTCGTCGTCCCGCTCGTGCTCGTGCTGCTGTGGCTGTACCTCAGGCGCCTGCTCGCCGCCGTGCTGGCGGTCGTGCTCGGCGCGCTGGCCATGGTGATCGGGCTGGCGCTGCTGCGGATACCGCTGCTGTACGCCGACGTGTCGACGTTCGCGCTGAACCTCACCCTGGCCATGGGGCTCGGGCTGGGCGTCGACTACGCGCTGTTCATGATCGCCCGCTTCCGGGAGGAGGTGGCGCTCGGCCGGGACCGGCACGAGGCGGTCGCCCGCGCCGTCGAGCGGGCCGGTCGGACGGTGATCTTCAGTGGCGTGACGGTCGCCGCCTCGCTGAGCGTGCTGCTGCTCATGCCCTTCGACTTCTTCCGCTCCTTCGCCTACGCCGGGATCGCGGTCGTCGCCGGTGGAGTGACCGGCGCCGTGCTCGTCCTGCCCGCCGTCCTCGCCGCCGTCGGCGACCGGGTGCTGCCCCGCCGTCCCGGCCGGGCGCGGGGGACGTTCTGGCCCGGACTGGCGACGCGCGTCATGGGCAGGCCGCTCCTGTACGGCGGGGCGGCCGCGGCGGTGCTGCTGCTGCTCGGCTCGCCCTTCCTCGGCCTGCGCCTCGGCGTGGCCGACGACCGCGTGCTGCCCGCCTCCGCTCCCGCCAGGCAGACCTCGGAGGTGATCCGCGCCGAGTTCCCGGCCGAGGAGACCGACGCCCTGCAGATCGTCTCGGCGGACACGTCAGGAGATCTCTCCCGCGCCGTTCCCGGCTACGCCGCCGCCCTCTCCCGCCTGCCCGGCGTCGCGCAGGTCGACTCCGCCGCCGGGTCGTACGCGGCCGGGGCCCGGGTCTCCGCCGGGGACCCGTCACGGTTCGCGGGCGCCGGGGGCACCTGGCTGTCGGTGATCCCGTCCGCGGAGCTGATGGAGGACGACCCGGTCCGGCTGGTCGGCGACGTCAGGGCACTCCGGGCGCCGTTCGAGGTGCTGGTCGGCGGCTACCCGGCCGAGCTGGCCGACTACCGGCGGGCGGTGGTCGAGCGGCTGCCGCCGCTGCTCGCACTGATCCTGGCCATCACCTTCGCGGTGCTGTTCCTGATGACGGGCAGCGTCCTGATCCCGCTCAAGGCGACGGTGCTCAACCTGCTCAGCCTGTCGGTGATGTTCGGGGCCCTGGTCTGGATCTACCAGGACGGCAACCTCTCGGGCCCGCTCGGCTTCACCCCCACCGGGGCCCTCGACGCGAGCATCCCGATCCTGATGTTCTGCGTCGCGTACGGGCTCTCGATGGACTACGAGGTCCTCCTGCTCTCGCGGATCAAGGAGGAGTACGACCTGACCGGCGACACCCCGGGCGCCGTGGTGGCCGGGCTCCGGCACGGGGGTCCCCTCATCACGGCGGCGGGCGGGATCCTGGCGGTGTCGTTCGCGGTCTACGGCACCGCGCAGGTGGTGTTCGTGCAGATGCTGGGCGTGGGGACGGCGGTGGCGATCATCGTGGACGCGACGGTGATCCGCGCGGTCCTGGTCCCCGCCGCGATGCGCCTGGCCGGAGAGGCCAACTGGTGGGCCCCGGGACCGCTGCGCCGCCTGCACGCCCGCATCGGCCTGTCCGGCTGACCGGTCCGTCCGGGCCTGGTCGTCCGGGCCGGTCCGTTTGCGCCAGTTCGTTCGCGCCGGTCCGTCCGCGCTTGGTCGTTCGCGCCGGCCTGTCCGGTCGAACGGCCCGCCCGGACGGCCCGATCGGACCGAACGGCCGGTCGTGTCGCCGTCCGGTCAGAGGTCGCGGGCCCAGACCTCCTCGACGACGTCCCCGGCGGGCCGCTTCTCGATCAGCTCGAAGCCCGCGGCCTGGTAGATGCGCCTGGCCCCCACCAGCACGTCCCTGGTCCACAGCACCATCCGCCGGTAGCCCGCCTCCCGGGCGAAGCGCACGCACTCGTCCACCAGCCGGGTGCCGATCCCCATGCCGCGCGCGGACGGCTCCACGAGCAGCATCCGCAGCTGCGCGGTCTCGTCGTCCTTGCGCGCGCAGAACACGCACCCGGCACGCTCGCCGTCCACCTCGACGATCCAGCCCGCGTCGTACCGGGGGTCGTATCCGTCCATGTAGTCGGCCGTGATCCTGGCCACCAGCGCCTCGAAGTCCATGCCCCAGCCCTGCTCCTGGCTGTAGAGGACGCCGTGCCGGTACACCACCCAGCTCATGTCGCCGGTGCGCGGCGGGCGGATGACGTACGACCGGGAGGTCCCCGGCTCGCGGGCGAGGATCCTCTCGATGGTCGCCATGCTCGCGACCAGCCGCTCGCGGTCCTCGTCGCTCACGTCGGCCAGCAGGCCGCGCACCTCCTCGGCCGCGCGCTCGTCGAAGTCGGCGAAGCTCGCCTTGCCCTTCCCGGTCAGCTCGACCACCTGCCGCCGCGCGTCCGTGGCCGACCTGCTCCGCACGACCAGGCCCTCGGTCTCGAACCCGCCGAGCATCCTGCTGAGGTACCCGGCGTCGATCCCGAGCAGCCGGCGCAGCTCGCTCGCCTCGGTCCGGCCCCGGTGGTCGAGCTCGAACAGCACCCTCATCTCGGTGAGCGAGTACGGGGTGCCCAGGACCCGCTGCTCCAGCACGCCGATGAGCCGGGTGTAGAAGCGGTTGAAGGAGCGGATCTCCGCCACGTGTCTCTCCATGCTTGACATCGTCAACCAATTCTTTGACGAAGTCAACTAATAGGGAAGGGCTTTCCGTGGTGGGTCCCTGTCAGGTCGTCGGTCCGCTGCGCTACCTTCGCACCTGGCCGGGAACGGAAGACGATCTGAGGCGCGGACGCCGCGCCCGGGGCGGGAGCATGATGGCTGAGGTCGCGTACATCGGCGGGTACACCCCCGACACCGGGGGATCCGGGCCGGGGATCACCCTGGTCGAGCTGGGAAGCCTGGCCAGGCTGGGGGAGACGGTGGCCTCCGGCCCCTCCTTCCTCGCCGTCCACCCCGAGCTCCCGGTGCTCTACGCGGTCGGGGAGGCCGAGCGCGGTACGGTCGCCACCTTCGGCCGGGGCGAGAACGGCGTGCTCAGCCCGCTCGCGCAGCGCTCCAGCGAGGGCTCGGCCCCCTGCCACCTGGCGGTGGACCCCACCGGCACCCGGCTGGCGGTGGCCAACTACGGGGACGGCACGGTGAGCGTGCACGGCCTGGACGCCTCCGGCCTGCCGGAACAGGTGTGGATCTTCCCCTATCGCGAGGGGTCCCACGCCCACCAGGCCGTCTTCGGCCCCGACGGCGTGCTGTACGTGAGCGACCTGGGCGCCTGCGAGGTCCGCCGCTACCTGGTCGGGGACGCCGTGGTGCCGCATCCGGACGGCCCCGTGCGGCTCGCCCCGGGCATGGGCCCCCGGCACATGGCCCGGTCGGGCGACCACTGGTACGTGGCCGGGGAGCTGGACGGCACCGTCCGCGTCTACGACGACGGCTGGAACGAGCTGCGGGCCGTCCCGGCCACCGGCACGGGACGGCACAACGAGCCCTCGCACCTGGAGGTCTCCGGCGGGTTCGTCTACGTCGCCAACCGCGGGCCCGACACGATCTCCGTCTTCTCCGGGCCGGAGCTGGAGACGGTCGCGGAGGTGGCCTGCGGCGGCGTCTGGCCCCGGCACTTCGCCCTCGCCGACGGCCGCATGTACGTGGCCAACCAGCGCTCGGACGGCGTCGCCGTGCTCCCGCTCGACGGCGGGGTGCCGGGTGTCGCGGCGGAGGTCTTCGCGGTGGGCAGCCCCTCCTGCGTGCTGCCGCTGTCCTGAGGGACGTCGCGGGATCCGTTCGCTCGAGGAGCGGGCACGGGGCGCCCGTCGTGCCCGGACGCGGGCGTCCGATGGGCCCGGAGGTGGGCGTCCGGTGGGCCCGGAGGTGGGCGTCCGCCGCGCCTGAGGGCGGACGTCCAGCGCGCCCGGGCACGGGTGCCCGCAGCCCCGGGCGTACGCTCGGAGACGACGGCGGAGGCGAGGGCCGGTCCGGCCGGTCCCTGCGGCGGAGCACCCCCGCAGGGAACGGGGACGAGGGCCTTCGACCGGGTCCTCGCCTGTCTGGCGCGCGAGGCGGCACCCGAGGACTAGTACCATTTGGTCTAGACCACTGAGGCTTCTGAGGGCAGAATGCGTTGCGGCGGTGACGCACGACCCGTCGCCGCCCGCACCATGCCGCCTGATCAGGCCACCGTCTCGGACCTGTCCCGCACCCCACACCGGAGGATGTCATGCGTATCGGAGTGCTCACCGGAGGCGGCGACTGCCCCGGCCTGAACGCCGTTATCCGCGCCGTCGTGCGCAAGGGCGTGACCGTCCACGGACACGAGTTCGTCGGCTTCCGCGACGGCTGGCGCGGACCGCTCGAGGGCGACACCATGCCCCTGGACGTCCAGGCCGTACGCGGGATCCTGCCGCGCGGCGGAACGATCCTGGGCTCGTCGCGGACCAACCCCATCAAGATCGAGGGTGGCGTCGAGAAGATCAAGGAGAACCTCGCGTCGGGCGGGGTCGACGCGCTGATCGCGATCGGCGGCGAGGACACCCTCGGGGTGGCCAAGCAGCTCTTCGACAAGGGCGTGAAGGTCGTCGGCGTGCCCAAGACGATCGACAACGACCTCAACGCGACCGACTACACCTTCGGCTTCGACACCGCCGTCAACATCGCCGTCGAGGCGATCGACCGCCTGCACACCACGGCCGAGTCCCACCACCGCGCGCTGATCTGCGAGGTCATGGGCCGTCACGCCGGCTGGATCGCCCTGCACGCGGGCATGGCCGGTGGGGCCAACGTCATCCTGATCCCGGAGAAGCCCTTCGACATCGACCGGGTCTGCTCCTACGTCGAGTCCCGCTTCAAGACGCGCTACGCGCCGATCATCGTGGTGGCCGAGGGTGCGCACCCGGTGGAGGGCCAGATGGCGCTGCAGGCGGGCGAGCTCGACGCCTTCGGCCACGTCCGGCTGGGCGGCATCGGCGAGACCCTCGCCAAGGAGATCGAGAAGCGCACCGGCAAGGAGGCCCGCACCACCGTGCTCGGCCACATCCAGCGCGGTGGCACGCCCACGGCCTTCGACCGGGTGCTGGCCACCCGGTTCGGCCTTCAGGCCATCGACGCGGTGCAGGACGGGGACTTCGGCACGATGGTCGCCCTGCAGGGCACCGACATCGTGCGGGTCGGTCTCGACGAGGCCACCAAGGAGCTCAAGACCGTCCCGGTCAGCCGCTACGAGGAGGCCGAGGTCTTCTTCGGCTGAGCCGCCCGCGACGGGTCACCGAAGACCCGCGTCGCCCGCGATGCCGTGGGACGGGCCCGGACGCCGTACGCGTCCGGGCCCGTCCCATGCGCCTGCCCGGCGAGACCCGGTGAGATTTGCTGAGATCCGGCGTACCCCGGTGTCGTCCCGGGCGTTCTCCGTGCCCGTCCAGCGCCGTCCCCCGGAGGCCCGCCTGGTCAGGGACGAACAGTGCAGTTCACCGCCTTTCCGGCGAAGGGTATGGTCGGCGGGTGGCGGGAATCGAGGGGCCGTTCTGGCGTGCGGTCGCGGTGTTCCGGGTCGCCTCCCTGGCGTACGCGGTGGTCCTGTTCGCCCGCGCCGGGGGATACGCCCACCCGGCCGTCGGCGGGCTGGTGATCGGCGTCATGGCGCTGTGGACCGCGGCGACGATCTTCGCCTACTCCGTCGAGGAGTTCCGCGGCCGGCCGCTGCTCGCCGCCGACATGCTCGTGACCGTGGGCTGCCTGCTCGCCTCCCCGGCCGTACAGGGCGCCTACCGGCCCGGTGACCTGCCGGTCACCGGCACCTGGATCGGCGGCGCGGTGCTCGCCTGGGCCGTGTACGGCGGCCGGCGCGCAGGGGCCGTGGCCGCGCTGGTGGTCGCGTCGGCCGACCTGTGGCTGCGCGCCGTCCCCGGCGGGATCGAGACGCTGCCCATCAACGGCACCGTCCTGCTCTTCCTCGCCGGCGTGGTCGTCGGGCACGTCGCCCGGCTGGCCAGGACGGCCGAGGAGCGCATGCAGCGGGCGATCGAGATGGAGGCCGCGGGCCGCGAGCGCGAACGGCTCGCCCGCGGCATCCACGACTCGGTGCTCCAGGTGCTCGCGCTGGTCCAGCGGCGGGGACAGGAGATCGGCGGCGAGGCGGCCGAACTGGGCAGGCTGGCGGGCGAGCAGGAGGCCGCCCTGCGCGAGCTGGTCAGGCTCCGGCCCGAGCCGCCCGCCGCGGGCACCGCCGACCTGGGCGCCCTGCTGCACCGGTACGGCTCGGCCACGGTCACGGTCTCGGCCCCGGCGACCCCGCTGACCCTGCCCGCGGCCACCGCGGCGGAGGTCTCCGCCGCCGTCGGGGCCGCCCTGGACAACGTCGCCCGGCACTGCGGGGCACGCGCGCCCGCGTGGGTCTTCGCCGAGGCCGACGACGGGCTGGTCACCGTGACCGTCAGGGACGACGGGCCGGGCATCGCGCCAGGACGCCTGGAGGAGGCCGCCGCCGACGGCCGGCTGGGTGTCGCGCAGTCCATCCGGGGCCGCATCACCGACCTCGGCGGCACGGTCACGGTGATCTCCGCCCCGGGCGGGGGCACCGAGATCGAGATGTCGGTCCCGGCCGGATAGCCGGTGGTCCATGCCTCCTCCGGTCAGGGGGTGCGGACGCGTGCCCGCCGTCGACCGTCCGGACGGCCGACGCGCCGTGCCCCTCGCCCGGGAGCGGCCGCGTGCCGTCCTCGCCCGGCCGAACGGCTCGTACGGCCGGGAGCGGAGGGACCCCGTACCGTCGCGCGCTCTATGGTGGGCGGATGCGCGTGATGGTGGTGGACGACCACCCGATGTGGAGGGACGGGGTGGCCAGGGACCTGGCCGAGGCCGGGTACGAGGTCGTGGCCACGGTCGGGGAGGGGCGCCAGGCCCTCCGGGTGGCCGCCGCGGTCAGGCCCGAGCTGGTCGTGCTGGACCTGCGCCTGCCCGACCTGGCCGGGGTCGAGGTGGCCAGGGGGCTGGCCGCCACGCAGCCGCCGCCCCGGGTGCTGGTGCTCTCGGCCAGCGGCGAGCAGGAGGACGTCCTGGAGGCCGTCAAGGCAGGTGCCTCCGGATACCTGCTGAAGTCCGCGAGCAAGGAGGAGTTCCTCGACGCGGTCCGGCGCACCGCCGAGGGCGACGCCGTGTTCACCCCCGGCCTGGCCGGGCTCGTGCTGGGGGAGTACCGCAGACTGGCCGCCCGGCCCGCGCCCGAGGCGACCCCGCGCCTGACCGACCGCGAGACCGAGGTGCTCCGCCTGGTCGCCAAGGGCCTGTCGTACCGGCAGATCGCCGAGCGGCTGGTGCTCTCCCACCGGACCGTGCAGAACCACGTCCAGAACACCCTGAACAAGCTTCAGCTCCACAACCGGGTGGAGCTCGTCCGGTACGCCATCGAGCAAGGACTCGACGAGTCATAGGCGCGGCTAAGGTGACTAGGCCGAGAGGTTGCCTTTACGCGGACGCGCGGGAGACTTGACGAAGTCCCATCGTTCGTTCGCCGTTAAACTTCCCCCATCTTCTGAAACCTCACGAAAAAAGCGGCGTCTCGCGGCCGGGCCCGCCGAGCCTCCCCGGAAGCTCACGGCGGGGTCCGTCTGAGTCCCGGCAGGGTCTCGTCGGGGCCCGACGGGGCCTCCGAGGGCTCTGTGGGACTCGTGGGGCTGCGTGGGTCCCGCCGGGCCCCGCGCCGGCCCGTGAACCCCCGCACGTCCCGAAGCCCGTGCACTTCCCCGCACCCCCGTAACCCCCGTTCCCCTCGAAGCTCCACCGGAGGTCGCACCATGACCATGTCCGCCTTGGGCGAGCCCTGCGTTCTGCTCAAACTGGGCGAGGTCGTCCTCAAGGGCAACAACCGCGAGCTCTTCGAGCGCAGGTTGCAGGCCAACATCAAGGCCGCCCTCAAGGACGTCGGCGTCAAGGTCGACGTGCGGCAGCGCCACGGCGTGATCGCGCTCTTCCTGCCCGAGGGCAGCGACGCCGCGGTCGCCGACGCGGTCGCCGAGCGCGTCTCCTACGTCCCCGGGCTGGTCTGGGTCCACCGCGCCTGGCGGGTGGCCAAGGACCCCTCGGCGATCACCAAGGCCGCGATCGAGCTGCTGGCCGACCGCGAGGACGTCAGGCGCGGCGTCTCCTTCGCGGTCCGCTCCCGCCGCCGCGACAAGCGCTTCCCGCTCACCTCGATGCAGCTGGACCGCTCGGTCGGCGGCGAGCTCAACGACATCTACGGCCTGCCCGTCGACCTCAAGAGGCCCGAGCTGGTGGTCTCCATCGAGGTCGACCGCGACGAGGCGTTCGTCTTCACCGGCGGGCAGCCGGGTCAGGGCGGGCTGCCGGTCGGCACCAGCGGCCGGGGCCTGGTCCTGATGTCCGGCGGCATCGACTCCCCGGTGGCCGCCTACCGGATGATGCGCCGCGGCCTGCGCGTGGACTTCCTGCACTTCTCCGGCATCCCCTTCACCACCTCCGAGTCCATCTACAAGGCGTACGCGCTGGTCCGGGCGCTCGACAGGTTCCAGGGCGGGTCCCGGCTGTGGGTCGTGCCCTTCGGCAAGGCCCAGCAGTCCATCAAGGCCTCCGGCCAGGACCGCCTGGCGGTCATCACCCAGCGCCGCCTGATGCTCAAGACCGGCGAGGAGGTCGCCCGGAGGCTGCGCGCCGGGGCCCTGGTCACCGGTGACTCCCTGGGCCAGGTCTCCTCCCAGACCCTGCAGAACATCACCGCCCAGGACGACGCGGTCGACATGCCGATCCTGCGTCCCCTGATCGGCCTGGACAAGACCGAGATCATGGCCGAGGCCCGCCGCATCGGCACCCTGACGATCTCCGAGCTGCCGGACGAGGACTGCTGCACACTGCTGGCCCCCCGCAAGGCCGAGACGGCCGCGAGGATCGCCGACCTGAAGAAGATCGAGCGGCGGCTCGACGTCGAGGAGCTCGCCACCCGGCTGGCCGGGTCCCTGCAGGAGTACCGGCTCGACGCCTGACGCCTGACGCCTGATGCCTGATGCCCGGGGCCGGGGCCGGGGCCGGATCGGCGGCCCCGTCCCCGCGCTCCCAGGACCTGCGGGACGGATCGGGGCCCCGTCCCCGCACCTCCGGGGCCGAGCGGACCCGCGGCTCCCGCCGTCCCCGCGTCCTTTGGCGCCCGGGACGGATCGGCGGCTCCCGCGTCCCGGGGGCGTTATCCGGTGGCCGCCGAGCCGGTGGAAAACCCTCGATGGCAGGATTACCCCGTGCCATCGGGGAAACGGCGAGGGGAGTGATGGTGGAGCAGCCCGAACCGCCCGAGGAGCCTCGCCTGCCACCGGGGCAGTACGTCCCCCGGGGCCGGCCGGTGATGCACTACGGCCGGGTGCCCACGTTCCGCCCGGAGACCTGGCGGTTGCACGTCATGGGGGCGACCGCCACGGGGGAGCAGCACGGCTTCAGCTGGCCGGAGTTCTCCGGACTGCCGCGCACCACGGTCCTGGCCGACTTCCACTGCGTCACCAAGTTCTCGATCATGGGCAACGAGTGGAGCGGGGTCTCCACGGCGACGCTCATGGAGCTCGTCCCGCCCGCGCCCGGCGTGCGGCACGTCATGATCTGGGGTGAGTACGGCTACAGCGCCAACGTGCGGCTGGGCGACTTCACCCATGCCCAGACCATGTTCGCGCTGGAACTGGACGAGAAGCCCATCTCCCCGGAGCGGGGCTTCCCGGTACGGATGGTCGTCCCGCACCTGTACGCCTGGAAGAGCGTCAAGTGGGTGCGCGCCGTGGAGTACCTGCTGGAGGACAAACGCGGCTTCTGGGAGGAGCGCGGCTACCACAACATCGCCGACCCCTGGCGTGAGCAGCGGTACTCGTACCAGGAGGAAGCGGGCGAAGGCCCGCCGTGATCGGCGTTCGCCCCTGATCACAGGGGCGGGTTGACTACGGTTTCCCGCATGTCGACCACCGGCTGGGTGCTTCTCTGCGCCTTGAGCGTCCTCATCGGATTCGTCCTCCCGCGCCGGCGGCGGTCCCCGGGCCGGGCGGGCGGGCCGACCGAGGAGGCCACCTTCGTCACCCTGCACATCGCGGCCATGGCGGCCCCCTCGCTGCGGTCCGGCCTCACCCGCGACTCGGCCCGCAAGGCCGTCGGCCACCTGCGCGCCCTGCTGGGCACCGGCGCGGTCGCGGTCACCGGCCCCGAGGGCCTGCTCGCCTGGGACGGCGCGCCGGCCTGCAGGTACGACCACGCCCGCGAGCACGCCCGGCCCGTCCTGGCCTCGGCGCGCCCGCACCTGGTCTCCCGGGACGCCTCCGGTTGCGACACACCCGGTTGCGCCGCGGCCGGGGACGGGATCGTGGTGCCGCTCACCGTCGACGGGCGGGCGGTGGGGGCGCTGGCCGCGTACGACACCGTGGTGGGTGCGGGGCTGGTGCGGACCGTCACCGAGGTCGCCCGCTGGGCCTCGGGCCAGCTGGAGCTGGCCGAGCTGGACTCCTCGCGGCGGCGCGCCATGGAGGTCGAGATGCGCTCGCTGCGCGCCCAGATGTCCCCGCACTTCGTGTACAACGCGCTCACCACCATCGCCTCGTTCGTCCGCACCGACCCCGACCGGGCCAGGGAGCTGCTGGTGGAGTTCGCCGACTTCAACCGGTACGCGCTGCGCCGCGCCCGCGACCTCGCCACCCTCGCCGAGGAGCTGCACTGCGTGGACCGCTACCTGCTCCTGGAACGTGCCAGGTTCGGCGACCGGCTCGGTTTCGCGCTGCGGGTCGCGCCCGAGGTGCTCTCGCTCTCGGTGCCGTTCCTGTGCCTCCAGCCGCTGGTGGAGAACGCCGTCAAGCACGGCGTGGCCGCCACCGGCCGCTCGTGCGAGGTGCGCGTGGTGGTCTCCGACGCCGGGTCCGAGGCGCACATCAGCGTGGAGGACGACGGCCCCGGCATGCCCGCCGAGCAGGTCCGTCTCCTGCTCGGCGGCTCCGCTGCGCCCGGGGAGGACGAGGGGGCAGGGCTGGCGGGCGTCGACGTGCGGCTGCGCCAGCTGTACGGGGAGGACTACGGGCTGGCCGTGCAGAGCGCTCCGGGAGCGGGCACCCGGGTGCGGCTGCGCGTCCCCAAGCCCCCCTCCGGTGATAGCTATTTGTAGTCAAACTATTACCCGAAGTTGCCATGCGGGTTGCGGTGAGTGTGCTGGAAGGGACAGCGTAGGGTCATGTTGCGAGTCCTGGCCGTTGACGACGAGGTCCCCGCCCTTGAGGAGATCGCATATCTTCTCCGCCAGGACCCCCGGATCGAGCACGTCTCCACGGCGGTCGGCGGCGTCACCGCGCTCCAGGACATGGTCCAGATGATCGGCACGGGTGAGCGGCTGGACGGGGTCTTCCTCGACATCCGGATGCCCGGCCTCGACGGCCTGGACCTGGCCAGGCTCATCGCGGGCTTCCCGAACCCGCCCCGGCTGGTCTTCGTCACCGCCCACGAGAACTGCGCGGTGCAGGCGTTCGAGCTGGAGGCGGTCGACTACCTCCTCAAACCGGTCAGGGCCGACCGGCTGGCCGAGGCCGTACGGCGCCTGGAGTACGCGTCCTCCGCCGCCACGGAGCCGGTGCCCGAGGACGTCATCCCGGTCGAGCTGGCCGGGCGGACGAGGTTCGTCCCCCAGCAGGCGGTCTGGTACGCCGAGGCCAAGGGCGACTACGTCCGCCTGCACACCGAGGAGGGCGGCTTCCTGGTGCGCATGTCGCTGGCCGCCCTGGAGCGGCGCTGGGCCGGCTCGGGGTTCATCCGGGTGCACCGCAGCACGCTGGTCTCGGTACGGCACGTGAGCGAGCTGCGCTTCGACGCCGGCCGGGTGACGCTCCGGGTGGGCACCGAGACGCTCCCGGTCAGCCGCCGCCACACCCGCCAGGTCCGCGAGCGGCTCGTCCGCCAGTTCCGCGACCGGCCGGACGTGCCGGGCATCACCGGTGTCGCCGCCGGGATGCCGGACGTGGGCGACACGGCGGGCGAGCCCGGGGTGCCGGGGATGCGGGGCGCTCCGGGGGCGTCGGGTGTGCCGGGCACGCCGGGTACGTCGGGTTTGCGGGGCCCGTCGGGTGGGCCGGGTGTGCTGGGTGCCCCGGTGGCTTCGAGTGCGCTGGACGTCCCGGATGCTCCGGGCTCCCCGAGGGTTTCCGGTGCTTCCGGTTCGTTGAATGCTTCGGGTGCTTCGGGTGCTTCGAGTGCGCCGGGGATGGCCGCCGCGTCGCGCACGGTCCAGAACAGGCCCGTGCCCTCCGCCGCCCTGCGGTGACCGTCTGACGGTCCAGAGCAGGCCTGTGTCCTCCGCCGCCCTGCGGTGACCGTCTGGCGGTCCAGAACAGACCTGTGCCCTGCGGTGACCGTCTGACGGTCCAGAGCAGGTCCGTACCCTCCGCCGCCTGCGGTACCGCCCGAAGGTTCCGCGGCCGTCCGCGGAGCCGTTCACGGCGTTCTCGGGCCGCTCCGGCCCCCGTGGGAGGTCGCGGCCGCGGTCCGGCGTCGTTCGCCGGACCCTGGCCGCCCGGGGGCTCGTCTTTCGCCCTTCCCCTTCGGGGTCTTCGTCCCGGACCGGCCCGGGACCGTCCGGCGTGCCCTTTCCACGATCGCGTACCGGCCGGGCCGTGCCGTGAGCCGGGTCGCACCGCGACGGTGATTCCACTCCCCGGCGGGTCCCCACAGGCCCCATGGGCCCCGGATCGACCGCTCGTCGTCCGCCGTCCGCCGCTCGTCGTGCCGGCGCCCTCCGCACATCGACAACTACACGCCGTTAATCGCGCTGGCCGTCAAGCGCATCTCGCCCGTCCGGACGCGCCTTTAGTGTTCCCTCATCGGAGAGCGAGACCCGCCGCATCAGGGGGGACAGAGCCGCAAGGCTCGCACAAGACCTGATGCGCGGGCACCGGGCGATCGCCGGTAACCGGCGAGGTCCGGTCATCGGCCGCCGGGTCCTTACCGGGGGGAAGGGGCCGCCGATCTCCGATACGACGGGACGCCCGCGCAGGGGACCTGTCCGTGATCCGGCCACACGGGGGCGGCCGGATCACGGGGACGGGCGTCCCGTCCGATTCCACGGCCTTCGCCTTCCACGGCCTTCACCGGGGACGGGCCCGCCGTCCGGCCCACGGCCTTCGTTCGGGGACGGGCGCCTCATCCGATTCCCCGGTCTTCACCGGGAGCCTTCACCGGGGACGGGCGTCCCGTTCGATCCCGTGGTCCTCGCCGGGGACGAACCTGTCGCCCGGCCCCGGGACCTTCACCCGGGCCACCGGCATCGCACGCGGTTCCGGGGAACCGCGTGCGACCTCAGCGGGCCGACGTCGACGGCTGGGGGATCGACGCCTCGGGGCGCGAGGCCGGGATCTCGACGGCGCCGATCTCGACGTCGTGCACCTCGACGCTGCTCACCTCGGCACCGCTGACCTCGACGGTCTCGGTCTCGCGGACCTCGGCACCGCCGGCCTCGGTCTCGCGGACCTCGACGCTGTGGATCTCGGTCGTGCGCACCTTGGTCTTGCGGACCCTGGTCTTCCGCGCCGGGGTCCGGCGGACCTCGGTCTCCTCCACCTCGACGCTGCTGATCTCGACGCTGTCGACCTCGACGGTGACGGTCGTGAGGTCGGGGACCTCGCCCTCACGCAGTTTCTTGAGCACCTCGATGTCCGCGCGGTGCTTCTCCACCCCTCCCGGGGTCTCGATGCAGAACGGCACCCCCGCGGCCACCGGATGGCGCAGCATGTCCATGAAGGGCAGGACGCCGATGTGACCGGCGCCGAAGTTCGTGTGCCGGTCCCGCGAGGAGCCGCACTCGTCCTTGGAGTCGTTGGCGTGGATCAGCTTGAGCCGCCCGGGGGCGATCGCCTGCAGGGCGTCCAGGGTCTCCTTGACGCCTTCGGACGTCGACAGGTCGTGACCGGCGGAGAAGGAGTGACAGGTGTCGAAGCAGACGCCCGCCTTGGGGTGCCATTCGAGGGCCGCCAGGTAGGGCTCCAGATCCTGGACGGTCCTGCAGAGCATCCCGGCCTGTCCCGCCATCGACTCCAGCAGCAGATCGGGCCCGTCGTCGGGGATCTCCTCCAGGAGCGGCAGGAGCCGCTCGTGCAGCTGGCGCATGGCGTCGTCGCGGGACTGGCTCACCGCGGACCCGGTGTGGACGACCAGCCCCTTCGCGCCGATCGCGTGGGCCCGCAGCAGGCCGTGCCGCACCGTGGCCAGGGACTTGTCCAGGGTGTCCGGGCTGGGGGACCCCAGGTTGACGAGGTACGGCGCGTGCACGAAGGAGAGCACGCCCGAGTCGCGCAGCTTGGCGTCCTGGGCGGGATCGCCCGCGGCGAGCGCCCAGCCCCGGGGGTTGGTGACGAACACCTGGATCATCTCGGCGCCGATGTCGGCCGCGTACTTCAGCCCGCCCTTGGCGAGGCCGCCGGTGACGGAGACGTGTCCGCCGATGGGGGAGAGAGGAGTCATGGTGAGGCCATTTTAGGCGCTCTCCCCACCGGGACACCGTTCCCGCGCCGTTCCCGCGCCGCGCCCGTCCACGGTCTCCCGTCCGGGACGGCCTCCGGCGGGTCGTCCGGACCGCGAAGACGCGGTCATCGGCAGATCGTCCGGGCCGTAAAGACACGGTCGTCGATGGATGATCCCCGGCCGGGGACGGGGATCATCCCAGCCGCAGGGCCAGGAAGAAGTCCACGCGGTCCTCCAGACCGGACAGGTCGCGGCCGGTCAGCTCCTCGATGCGCTGGATCCGGTAACGCAGCGTGTTGACGTGCACGTGCAGGATCTCGGCGCACCTGGTCCACGAGCCCGAGACCCGCAGGAACGTCTCCAGCGTGCCCACCAGGTCGGCGCGGTGCGCGCGGTCGTAGTCGTGCAGCGGGTCCAGCAGCCGGGCCCGGAACACCCGCCGCACGTCGTCGGGGACGGAGGCGAGCAGCAGCAGGTGGGTGGCCAGCTCGTCGTGGCCCACGACCGCGTCCGGTTGCGGGCGGTCCTCGGCCATCCGCCGGGCGTGCCGGGCCTCCTCGACGGCGCCGAGCAGCCCCTCCACCGGGACGACGCCGCTGACCCCGGCGGTGAGCCCGCCGCTGCCGAGGCCGGGAGCGAGGTCCCGTACGGCCTCGCGCACCCCGGCGGTGACGTCGGTCCCCCCGGCGCCCTCTCCCGCGCCGCCCGGTCCCGGGGCCGGAAGAAGCGCGATGATCTCGTCTCCGGCACCCCCGGCGTCCCCGGCGCCCCCGCCGCTCCCGGCCACGCCGACCGCGGGGACGGCGCACATCGGGTGCAGGATCTCCTTGACCACGACGCGCAGCTCGCCCGGCCGCAGGTCCCCGCGCGCGGTCGCCGACACCGCCACGTAGCCGCGTTCGGACAGCAGGCCGGTGGCCCGTAGCCGGGGCAGGAAGTCGTCCGGCCTGCCACCGGACAGGACGAGCCCGACCAGCTCCTGGGCCGTCCGCCCCTCCGGGGTCAGCCGGTCGTCCAGGCGGGCACGCTCCAGCGCGACCACCGCGGCCAGCTCCGAGGCCAGTGCCCGCCGTTCCGGCGACCAGTCCTGCCAGGCGCCCTCGAAGGCCAGGAACCAGTCGGCGACCCGGGGCGTCGTCTGCTCGTCCACCGCGATCACGGAGTAGCGCTCCGCGCCGGGAGGGACGTACGGCATCCGCTTGGCCGTCAGGAAACCCCGGGCCAGCGGCCGGGCCGCGCCATCGGCCAGCGGGTGCGAGCCCGCCACCACCCGCCCGGCCGGGGTCAGCACCCAGCAGGGCATGCCCAGGTCGTGGCCGACCAGGCGGAGCACCGGGCCCAGGCCGGCGCCCGCGGTGACCCCGGCGACGAGCCGCCGGTGCCGGTCGAGGACGGCGCTGATGTCGGAGACCCTGCCCGACGACAGGCGCCGTACGACGTGCTCGGTCAGCTCGGCGAAGGAGAGCGCGGCCGGTACGTGCAGCAGCGGGATGCGGTGCCGCAGGCAGGCCCGGACCAGGTCGGGCGGGAGCTCGTCGCGGTCGGGGTCGCCCGCGCCCAGCGCCGACACCCCGGCCTCGGCCAGGCACCGGACGAACGTCTCGCTGTCGGCCGCGTCCTGGCGCCAGACCAGCCCGGTGAGGACCAGTTCGCCCCCGGCGAGGTAGCGGCCGGGGTCGAGCAGGTCGGTGGTGACGACCCAGCGCAGCACCGGGTCGGGCTCGTCGCGGCCGGTCACCAGCGACAGGCCCAGCCCGGTCTTCTCCAGCAGTGCGCTCAGCCGCATGTCGTGAGGGTAACCGAGCCCCGGGCACCGCCAGGTTCGGAGCATGTTACGAAAACTCGTGGCGGACCCTTGCCACGGTTCGGACGTCCTGCCGGTGGACCGCGGGCGCTCACGGTGTGTCTACTGGCTGACATGCCCACGGTGAACCCGGCCCCGCCGCCCGACGGGCTCGCCGCGTTCAACGCGCTGGACGCCGGCGAGGCCGAGGCCGAGCTGCTGACCTGCTGCGCGAGCCGGGCCTTCGCCCGGCGGGTGGCCGCGGCACGCCCCTACCCCGACGCGGACCGGCTGGCCGCCGCGGCACGGGCCGCCGTACGGGAACTGGACTGGACGGACGTGCTGGAGGCGCTGGCTGCCCACCCCAGGATCGGGCAGGCGCCCGGCGCCCAGGACACCGGACGGGAGGCGGCCTGGTCCCGCAGGGAACAGTCGGGGGTCGGCGCGGCCGGACCCGAGCTGCTGGAGGGCCTGGCCGAGGGCAACCGCGCCTACGAGCGGCGGTTCGGCCACGTCTACCTGGTCTGCGCCACCGGCCTGTCGGCCGAGGAGCTGCTGGAACGCCTCACGCGGCGGCTCGGCAACGACGAGGAGACCGAGCGGGACGTGGTCAGGACCGAACTCGCCGCGATCACCCGCCTGAGGCTGGCCAGGCTCCTCGGGACCACCCCGGCTCCGGAGGGGACCCCGTGAACCCGTCCTTCCGGAAAGATCCTGCGAACCCGTCCTTCCAGGGAGATTCCATGAGCCTGTTCTCCGGGGAGAGCGCATGAGCCTGTCCACGCACGTGCTGGACGCCGCCCTCGGCAGGCCCGCGGCCGGGGTCGCGGTCCGCCTGGAACGGGACGGCGAGGTGCTCGCCGAGGGGGTCACCGACGCCGACGGCCGGATCACCGGGTGGACGTGCGGGGCGGGCGCCCACCGGCTGGTCTTCGACACCGGCGGCTACTTCGCCTCCCGCGCGGTGGACGCCTTCTACCCGCGGGTCTCGATCGACTTCACCGTGGCCGACCCCGGGGAGCACCACCACGTGCCCCTGCTGCTCAGCCCGTTCGCCTACTCGACGTACCGGGGGAGCTAGCGTGCGCGTCGTTCTCGGTCCCAACCGCTACGGCAAGGCGGAGGTCCGCCTGGTCCGCGTCGTCAGGGACGGCGGGGTCCACCACCTCAAGGACCTCACCGTCTCCACCGCCCTGTCCGGCGACATGGAGGCCGTCCACCTCACCGGCGACAACACCGCGGTGCTGCCCACCGACACCCAGAAGAACACCGTGTACGCCTTCGCCAGGAAGCACGGCGTGGCCGAGATCGAGGACTTCGCGATCCTGCTGGCCCGCCACTACGTGGAGTCCCAGCCGGCCGTCCACCACGCCCGGGTGTCGGTCGAGGAGCACTTCTGGGACCGCATCCCGGTGCCCTCCGCCGGCGGGGGCCCGGGAGCGGGCGACCGGCGCCACTCCTTCGTCCGCTCCGGCCGGGAGACCCGCACCTGCCTGGTCCACCACGACGCCGACGGCACGACCACGGTCGTCTCCGGGCTCAAGGACCTGGTGGTGCTCAACTCGACCGACTCGGAGTTCTCCGGGTTCGCCGAGGACGAGTACACCACCCTGCGGCCCACCGCGGACCGCGTCCTGGCCACCGAGGTCTCGGCCCGCTGGCGGCACCTGCCCGCCGGGCCGGGAAAGGCGGCGTCGTACGGTGAGTCCTACGACGAGGTGCGCCGCCACCTGGTCGAGGCGTTCGCCGGGACCTACAGCCTGTCGCTGCAGCAGACGCTCTACGCGATGGGCGAGCGGGTGCTGAACGCCCGCGACGAGATCTGCGAGGTGCGCCTGGTCCTGCCGAACAAGCACCACTTCACGGTGGACCTCACCCCGTTCGGGATGGACAACCCCAACGAGGTGTTCCACGCCGCCGACCGTCCCTACGGGCTGATCGAGGGGGCCGTACTGCGTGACGACGCCCCCGAGGCCCGCTTCAGCTGGGAGTGACGCATGGACTTCCTGCGACCCGCCACGTGGGCGGAGGCCCTGGCCGCCAAGGCGGACCGGCCCGGGCTGGCGCCCATCCAGGGCGGCACCGACATGATGGTCGAGCTCAACTTCGACACGCGGCGCCCGGAGGGGTTGCTCGACCTGAACGGGGTCGCCGGTCTGGCCGACTGGAGCGAGGAGCCCGACGGCCGGCTCAGGGTCGGGGCCGGCGTGACGTACGCGCGGCTCATCGCCGAGCTGGGCGACCGGCTGCCCGGCCTGGCGCAGGCGTCCCGCACGGTCGGCTCGCCGCAGATCCGCAACCGGGCCACCGTGGGGGGCAACCTCGGCGCGGCCTCGCCCGCCGGGGACTCCCACCCGCCGCTGCTGGCAGCCGGAGCGGCGGTCGAGGTCGGGTCCGCGGCCCGGGGCACCCGGATGATCCCGGCCGACGGCTTCTACCTGGGGGTCAAGCGCAGCGCGCTGGAGGCCGACGAGCTGATCCGGGCGTTCTGGATCGTTCCGGCGACCGGCCCGCAGTACTTCTCCAAGGTCGGCACCCGCAACGCGATGGTGATCGCGGTCTGCTCGTTCGCGATCGCGCTGCACCCCGGCGAGCGCCGGGTCGGCACGGGCATCGGCTCGGCCGCCCCGACGCCGCGCCGCGCCGTCGCCGCCGAGGAGTTCCTGGCCGCCGAGCTCGACTGGGAGGCCCGGCTCGACCCCGGGGTGCTCGCGCGCTTCGGCGAGCTGGCCGCCGAGGCCGCCTCGCCGATCGACGACGTGCGCGGCACCGCCGGCTACCGGCGCCACGCCGTCGCGGTGATGGCGCGGCGCACCCTCACCTGGGCGTGGAACGAGCTGCGCTCCGGTCACTTCGACAGGAGGGCCGGCTGATGCGGCACATCGAGAGGAGGGCCGGCTGATGCGCGTCACCTTCACCGTCAACGGCCGCAGTGAGACCGCCGACGACGTCTGGGAGGGCGAGAGCCTGCTGTACGTGCTGCGCGAGCGGGTCGGCCTGCCCGGCTCCAAGAACGCCTGCGAGCAGGGCGAGTGCGGCTCGTGCACGGTCTACCTGGACGGCCTGCCGGTCTGCGCGTGCCTGGTCGCGGCCGGGCAGGCCGAGGGCCGGACGGTCCGCACGGTCGAGGGGCTGGCCGACGGCGACCGGCTCGACCCGGTCCAGGAGGCGTTCGCCGAGTGCGGCGCCGTCCAGTGCGGCTTCTGCACCCCCGGTCTCGTCGTGCAGGCGCACGACCTGATCGAACGGGTGCCGCGGCCGTCCGACGCGGAGATCCGCGAGGCCCTGGCGGGCAACCTGTGCCGCTGCACCGGGTACGAGAAGATCCTCGACGCCGTACGCGTCGCCGCGGCGCGCAGGGCCGGCGCCGATCCCGTGCCGTACGGCGGCACCCCCACGCCCGAGGAGCGCCGATGAGCACCGTCCTGATCGAGAACGTCCACATCGCCCCGGTCGTCGGCCCGGAGATCGCCTCGGGGTACCTCCACGTCGAGGGCGACCGGATCGCGGCCCTGGGCGCGGGACCCGCCCCGGAGGCGGACGGGGCCGTCCGGATCGACGGGACCGGCTGCCTGGCCACACCCGGCCTGGTCAACACCCACCACCACCTCTACCAGTGGGCCTCCCAGGGGCTCGCCCAGGACGCCACCCTGTTCGAGTGGCTGACCGCGCTCTACCAGGTGTGGGCCGCGATGGACGCCGAGGTGGTCGCGGGCGCGGCCGGCGCGGGGCTGGGACACCTGGCGCTGTCGGGCTGCACGACCTCCAGCGACCACCACTACATCTTCCCCTCCGGACGCGGGGACCTGTTCGCCGCCGAGATCGAGGCGGCCCGGCGGGTCGGCATCCGCTTCCACCCGGCCCGCGGCTCGATGGACCGGGGACGGTCGCAGGGCGGCCTGCCGCCGGACGTGGTGGTCGAGCGGCTGGACGACATCCTGGAGGCGACCGCCGAGGCCGTCGACACCTACCACGACCCGTCCTTCTCCTCCATGCTCCGCGTCGCGGTCGCCCCCTGCTCGCCGTTCTCGGTCAGCGCCGACCTGATGGTCGAGACCGCCGCGCTGGCCAGGTCCAAGGGGGTGCGCCTGCACACCCACCTCGCCGAGACCCTGGACGAGGAGAAGCACTGCCTGGAGCAGGTCGGGCAGCGTCCGGTCGCGTACATGGAGAAGCTCGGCTGGCTCGGCCCGGACGTGTGGTTCGCGCACGCCGTCCATCTCAGTGACGACGACATCGACGTCTTCGCCCAGACCGGTACCGGTTCGGCGCACTGCCCCAGCTCCAACGGCCGCCTCGGCGCCGGGATCGCCCGCGTCTCCGAGATGCTGCGGCGGGGGGCGAACGTCGGCCTGGGGGTGGACGGCAGCGCCTCGGCCGAGCTGACCTCGCTGTCGGGGGAGATGCGCCAGGCTCTGCTGTTCCAGCGGGCCCGGTACGGGCCGGCCGCGCTCACCGCCCGCCAGGCTCTCCAGATCGCCACCCTCGGCGGGGCGAGGAACCTGGGACGGCAGGAGGAGCTCGGCTCCCTGGAGGCGGGGAAGCTGGCCGACATCGCGCTGTGGCGGACCGGGGCCTTCGCCTCCGCGGTCGACGACCCGGTCTGCGCCCTGGTCTTCGGCACCCGGCAGCCGGAACTGGCCCGGCTGCTGGTGGGCGGGAGGACCGTCGTCGAGGACGACGAGCTGCGTACCGTCGCCCAGGACGAGCTGGGCCGCGCCGGAGCCGAGGCGCACCGCCGCCTCGTCCGGCTGGCCGAGGAGCGGGGCTTCACCGCCGGCCGGGAGGTCGGGCGGTGAACGGGCCCGCACCGCTCCCGGGCACGGGGACGCCCGCCGGAACGGGAACGGGGACGGGAACGGGGACGGGGACGGGTACGGCAACGGCCGCGCGGGCCCGCACCGCCCCGGCGCGGGCGCCGCGCGAGATCACGGCCCCCGGCTCCGGGGGAGTGGGCGACAGCCCGCCGCGGCCCGACGGGACGCTCAAGGTCAGGGGGGAGTTCGCCTACTCCTCCGACCTGTGGATGGACGGCATGCTGTGGGGCGCCACCCTGCGCAGCCCGCACCCGCGCGCCCGGATCGTCGCCGTCGACGTCTCCGAGGCCCTCGCCCACCCCGGGGTGGCGGCCGTCCTGACCCACGAGGACGTGCCCGGCAGCAAGCACTTCGGCATCGACCATTTCCAGGACCAGCCGGTGCTGGCCTTCGGCGAGGTGCGCCACCAGGGCGAGCCGGTCGCGCTGGTCGCGGCCGACCACCCGGAGACCGCGCGCAGGGCGCTGGAGAGGATCAGGGTCGACTACGAGGTGCTGGAGCCGCTGACCGACGCCCGCAGGGCGGCCTTCGACCCGTCCTGCCCGCCGGTGCAGCCGCGCGGCAACCTCGTCCGCCACCAGCCCGTCAGGGTCGGCGACGTCGACGAGGCCAGGACGCGGGCCGAGGTGACGGTCTCCGGCGAGTACCGGGTCGGCATCCAGGACCAGGCGTTCCTCGGCCCGGAGTCCGGCCTGGCCGTGCCCGCCGAGGACGGCGGCGTCGACCTCTACGTCGCCACCCAGTGGGTGCACAACGACATCAAGCAGATCGCCCCCTGCCTCGGCCTGCCCGAGGAGCGGATCCGGATGACGCTCTCGGGCGTCGGCGGCGCCTTCGGCGGGCGTGAGGACCTGTCGATGCAGATCCACGCCTCCATGCTCGCGCTCCGCACCGGCCGACCCGTCAAGATGGTCTACAACCGCCAGGAGTCGTTCTTCGGGCACGTCCACCGGCACCCGGCCGAGATGCGCTACGAGTACGGCGCCACCCGCGACGGCAGGCTCCTGTACGCCGACGTGGAGATCCTCCTCGACGGCGGCGCCTACACCTCCTCGACGATGGCCGTGGTCGGCAACGCGGCCTCGCTCGGCGTCGGCCCCTACGTGATCCCGAACATCAGGATCGACGCGTACGGGGTCTACACCAACAACCCGCCGTGCGGCGCGATGCGCGGTTTCGGCGCGGTGCAGGCGTGCTTCGCCTACGAGTCGATGATGGACCGGCTGGCCGACGCCTGCGGCCTCGACCCGCTCACGGTACGGCAGGTCAACGCGTTGTCCGAGGGGGGCGTGCTGGCCACCGGGCAGGTGGTCGCCGCCCCGCTGCCCATGGCCGAGATGCTCGAACGGGTCCGCGAGCTGCCGATGCCCGCCCCGCTGGACGCGGCCGACCCGCTCGGCCTGCCCGGTGGCGTCTCGCAGACCACCCGCGGGGAGGGCGTGCGGCGCGGCGTCGGTTACGGCGTGGGCCTGAAGAACATCTGCTTCTCCGAGGGCTTCGACGACTTCTCCACCGCCCGCGTCCGGCTGGAGGTGATCGGCGGACGGGCCACCGTGCTGGTGCACACCGCCGCCGCCGAGGTCGGCCAGGGGCTGGTCACCGTCCAGGCGCAGATCGCCCGCACCGAGCTGGGCGTCGATCGGGTCGTGATCCAGCCTGCCGACAACCGGGTCGGCGACGCGGGCTCCAGCTCGGCCTCCCGCCAGTCGTACATGTCGGGAGGCGCGGTGATGACGGCCTGCCGGGCGGTGCGGGACCGGGTGCTGGCCCTGGCGGCGGCACGGCTCGGCACGGCTCCCGGCGGTCTCTGCCTGGCCGGTGGCGAGGTCGTCCCGGCCGGCGGCGGCGCGGGCGTCGCCGTCGAGGACGTGCTGGGCGACACCGTGATCGAGGAGACCCGCGAGTATCATCACGCGCCCACCGAGCGGATGAACCCGCTCACCGGGCAGGGCGCCTCGCACACCCAGCTCGCGATCTGCGTGCACCGCGCCGTGGTGGACGTGGACGTGGAGCTGGGCCTGGTCAAGGTGGTGGAGCTGGCGGCCGTGCAGGACGTGGGCAGGATCCTCAACCGCGTCTCGCTGGAGGGGCAGATCCACGGCGGCAGTGCGCAGGGGCTGGGGCTGGCGCTGATGGAGGAGATCCAGGTCCGCGACGGGCTGGTGCTCAACCCCTCGTTCACCGACTACCTGATCCCCACGATCCTGGACATGCCGCCGATGCGGCTGGACATCCTGGAGAACCCCGACCCGCGTGCCCCGTACGGGCTGCGCGGCGCCGGGGAGCCGCCCACGCTCTCCTCGACGCCCGCGATCGTCGCGGCCGTCCGCGACGCCACCGGCCTGGCGCTGAACCGGGTGCCGCTCCGCCCCGAGCACGTCGCCGGGCTCACGTGAGCGCTCCGGCGGGCGGGGACGGTGGGCCTCGTGTGAGCGTTGTGTGGCCGGGACGGTGGCTCGGATGAGCGTCCCGGTGACCGGGATAGCCGGTTCGGACGAGCGCTCCCGTGGCCGGGGCGGCGGGGAAGGACCGGGCGTCGGGGCGCGCGGGGACGGATGCCAAGATGGTCCTCCGTCTCATCGGGTCCGGTGTCCGCCTCCCGTCCGCTCGTACCGGCCGGGAACGCGTGCCGTCCCCCTCGCCAGCAGGGAGCAGGGTTGTCTGAGTCGTCGGGACAAGTCGTGATCGCCCCGGACAAGTTCAAGGGGTCGCTGACCGGGGCCGAGGTCGCCGCGCGGGTCGCTGCGGGCCTGGGGCCGGGCGTCACCACGGTCGCGCTGCCGGTGGCCGACGGCGGTGACGGCACCGTGGACGCGGTGGTGGCCTGCGGGTTCACCCGCGTCGAGGTGGAGGTCACCGGCCCGGTGGGCGTTCCGGTCCTCGCCTCCTACGCCTGGCGCGACGCCCGACCGGGCGGGACGCGGGACGGCTCCTCCCCGGACGACGCGGGCTCCCCGGACGCCTCCGGCTCTCCGGCCCTTTCCGGTGCTCCGGCTGCCTCCGGATCCTCGGCTGCTTCCGGCTCCCCGGTTCCTTCCGGATCCTCGGTCGCCCCGGACGTGCCGACGGCGGTCGTCGAGCTGGCCGAGGCGTCCGGCCTGCGGCGGCTGCCGGTCTCCTCCGGGCCGGTCGCCCGGGACCCCGGATCGGCCGCGCACGAGGGCGTCGAGACGGCCCCGCTCACCGCGACCAGCCAGGGCACCGGCGAGCTGATCGCCCACGCCGTACGGCGCGGCGCCCGGCGGATCGTCCTCGGCCTCGGGGGCAGCGCCTGCACCGACGGGGGCACGGGCATGATGCGGGCCCTCGGCGTCCGCTTCCTGGACGCCGGAGGAAGGGAGCTCCCGCCCGGAGGAGCCGCCCTGGCCGGCCTGGACAAGATCGACATGTCCGGTCTCGTCGCGATCGGCCAGGTGGAGTTCGTGGTGGCGGGGGACGTGGACAACCCGCTGCTCGGCCCGTACGGCGCCGCCGCCGTCTACGCCCCGCAGAAGGGTGCGAACCCGGATGAGGTGAAGCTGCTCGACGCCGCCCTCGCCCGTCTCGCCGCGGTCGCCGCGCACACCCACGGCCTGGTCGGAGCCGCCGAGCACGACGGGATCGTCCGCTCGATGGGGGTGGCCGGGCAGCCGGGCGCTGGTGCCGCGGGCGGGGTCGGGTTCGCCGCGCTCGCCTTCCTGGGGGCCGAGTTCCGGCCCGGCATCGACTACCTCCTGGACCTGCTCGGCTTCCGCGACCACCTCGCCGGTGCCCGTCTCGTCATCACCGGCGAGGGGTCGCTCGACGAGCAGACGCTGCGCGGCAAGGCGCCCGCCGGGGTCGCGGACGCCGCGGCCGAGGCGGGGGTGCCGGTCGTCGCGGTCTGCGGGCGCCGCACCCTGGGGGACGAGGAGCTGAGGGCGGCGGGCATCACGGCCGCGTACGCGCTCACCGACCTCGAACCGGACCCGGCCGTCTGCATGGCCCAGGCCGGGCCGCTGCTGGAGCGGCTGGCCCGCACGGTCGCGGAGCGGCACCTGTGACGGCCACCGCGACGGCCACCGCGACCTGCATCGTGATGGCCACTGCGACGGCCACCGCGACGGCCACCGCGACGGCCGTCGTGACCGCCGTGGCGTCGACCGCTCGCGCGCGGCGAGGACTCACGGGGGGATCGCGATGAGCGCGGGCGCGGACCAGCGGCCGGACCTGGTCATCCGGTCGCGCCGGGCCGTGCTGCCCTCCGGGGAGGGACCGGCGACGGTCGCCGTACGGGACGGGAGGATCGTCGCGGTCCACCCCCACGACACCGGCCACGACACCGGCCGCGACGCCGACCCCTACGCGGGCCTCGACGTCGCCGAACGGGTCGACCTCGGCGACGTCGCGCTGCTGCCCGGCCTCGTCGACACCCACGTGCACGTCAACGAGCCCGGCCGTACCCACTGGGAGGGGTTCGCCACGGCCACCAGGGCCGCCGCCGCGGGCGGGGTCACCACGATCGTGGACATGCCGCTCAACTCGCTGCCGCCGACCGTGAACGCCGACGCCTTGGCCGTCAAGCGGAGGGCCGCGGCCGGGCAGTGCGCGGTGGACGTCGCCTTCTGGGGCGGGGCGATCCCCGGCAACATCGGCGAGTTGCGGGCACTGCACGAGGCGGGCGTGCGCGGCTTCAAGTGCTTCCTGTCCCCGTCGGGCGTGGAGGAGTTCCCGCCGCTGGACACCGCTGGGCTGCGGGCCGCCATGGAGGAGATCGCCTCGTTCGACGGGCTGCTGATCGTGCACGCCGAGGATCCCGCGCTGCTCGCCGACCCGTCGGGACCGGGGTACGCCGAGTTCCTCGGCTCGCGGCCGGGGGAGGCCGAGCGCCGGGCCGTCGAACGGGTCGCCGAGCTGGCCGGGGAGACCGGGGTGCGCGCGCACATCCTGCACGTCTCGTCCGCGCTCTGCCTGGAACCGCTGGCCAGGGCCGTGCGGGAGGGGGTCAGGCTCAGTGCCGAGACCTGCCCGCACTACCTCACGCTGACGGCCGAGGAGGTGCCCGAGGGCGCCACCCGGTTCAAGTGCTGCCCGCCGATCCGGTCCGCGGCCAACCGCGACGAGCTCTGGCGCGGTCTCGCCGACGGCGTGCTCGGCTGCGTCGTCTCCGACCACTCGCCGTCCACCCCCGACCTCAAGGTGCCCGACTTCGCCGCGGCCTGGGGTGGGATCTCCTCCCTCCAGGTCGGCCTGACCGCGGTCTGGACCGAGGCGGCGCGGCGCGGGCACGGCCTGGACGACGTCGTCCGCTGGATGGCCGGGAACCCGGCCGCGCTGGCCGGGCTGCGCGGCAAGGGGGCCATCGCCGTGGGCGGTGACGCCGACCTGGTCGCCTTCGACGCCGACGCCGTGCACACCGTGGACGCCGCCGCGCTGCACCACCGCAACCCGGTCACCCCCTACCACGGCAGGACGCTGAGGGGCGAGGTGCGCACCACCTGGCTGCGCGGCCGGGAGGTGGGGAAGGAACCCCGGGGGACCCTGTTGTAGGGACCCGCCGGGTGGAAGAGGACCCGCCACGACCCGCCCGCCGACCCCGCCCACTCCACCGGCCCCATTCACTTCACCGGCTCCATCCACTCCGTCGATATCGGCTTCACCGACTTCACCGACCCGGCCCACTTCACCGACTTCACCGACCCGGCCCACTTCATCGACTTCATCGACTTCACCGGCTTCGTCCGCTCTGCTCGGCCCGTCCGTCCGGTCGCTCCGCCGATCGCCGCCCGCTCGTTCGCACCGTCCGATCATCCGTCCGTCCGACGTGAGAGGCCCGTTCCTTGACCGAGTTCACCGCACTGCCCGACCTGGCCCTGCGCAGCCTCGGCGGCTCGGTCGTCGCGGCCAACGACGAGTCCTTCGCCGAGCGGGAGAACCTGATCAGGCCGGGCCGTCCCGCCTTCAGGCCGCACACGTTCGGCGCCAAAGGGCAGGTCTACGACGGCTGGGAGACCCGCAGGCGGCGCGAGCCCGGCCACGACTGGGCTCTGGTGCGGCTCGGCATGCCCGGCGTGATCCGCGGCGTCGTGATCGACACCGCCTGGTTCAAGGGCAACTACCCGCCCCGCGCCCGCGTGGAGGCCGCCGAGGTCGAGGGCTACCCGACGCCCGCCGAGCTGGAGGCCGCCGACTGGGTGGAGGTGGTGCCCGTCAGCCCTCTGACGGGGGACGCCGAGCACTTCTTCGAGGTGTCCGACGAGCGCCGGTACACGCACGTACGGCTGAGCATCCTGCCCGACGGGGGCGTCGCCCGGCTCCGGGTGCACGGCGAGGTCAGGTGCGACCTGTCGGTCTACGACGGGATCGGCCTGGACCTGGCCGCGCTGGAGAACGGCGCCCTCGTCACGGCCTGCTCCGACGAGTTCTACTCCTCGCCGAACAACGCGATCTCACCGGGGCTCGCCCGCCACCAGGCCGAGGGGTGGGAGACCGCCCGCCGTCGCGACGGCGGCAACGACTGGATGATGATCCGCCTGGCCGGTCCCGGGGTCGTCAGGCTCGCCGAGATCGACACCGCCAACCTGGTCTTCAACGCCCCCGCCGAGGCCGAGATCACCGGCACCGCGGACGGCGAGACCTGGTTCCCACTGCTGCCCAGGACCCGCCTGCTGCCGGACACCCGGCACCGCTTCCGCATCGCGGACGCGCCCGTGGCCGCGTACGCCAGGGTGGACATCCATCCCGACGGCGGCCTCGCCAGGGTCCGCCTGCACGGCTTCCTCACCACCGACCGGCCCTGAGGCCGCCGCGATCCTGAACCGCGTGCGACCCCGAGGCCGCGTGAGAACCGCGTCCGCGAACCTGAGCCGCGTTCAAGGCACCTGAGCCGCCCTGCAGCCGCATCGACGGTCGAGACCGCGTCCGCGGCCGGTCCGCCACCGGCGGGTCAGTACCAGATGGTGACCTCGGTGCCCGGGGGGACCGGCTGCCCGCCCGGCGGGAGCTGGGCCACCACCCTGCCCCGTCCCAGGGTGCGCTTCATCTTCACCCGCACCCCGGCGGCGCGCAGCTCGTCCCGGGCGGCCCTGAAGTCCTTGAACACGATGTTCGGGATGATCACGACGTTGTCGCCCTCCTCGCCGCCGGGCTGCTCGCCCTCCCGCTGACGATCCCGCTCCCACGGCCACTGCCACTCGCCGTTGCACTGCGACAGGGTCAGCCGGACCACGGCGCCCTTGTCGATCTCGGCCTTGGGCAGCGGGTCCTGGGCGATGACGGTGCACGGCTGGGCACTGTCGGTCTGCTCGACGAACTCGGGGGTGAACCCGGCGCCGCGCAGCACCCCGTCGGCCTGGTCGCGGGGCATGCCCCTGACGTCCGGCATGAGCAGCCCGGCGCTGACCACCAGGTCGATCCTGCTGTTCTCCTTGACCAGGTTGCCCACGGCCGGGACGGTCCGCATCACCTGACCGCGCGGCACGGTCTCGCTGGCCTGCTTCCTGACGTCGTCCACGGTGATCAGGACCTCGGCGAGCCTGCTCCTGGCCTCCGGCTCGCTCATGCCGACGACGTTGGGTACCGCGACCCTCTTGGGCCCGGCCGAGGCGATGAGGACCAGCCTGCTGCCCGGGTCGCGCTCGGTGCCCGCCACCGGGTCGGTACGGAGCACGGTGCCCTTGGGGGCCTTCTCGTCGTGCTCGGGCTTGCCCCGTTCGACGACGAAGCCCCGCTGCTCGGCCTCGTCGGTGGCGGCCGTGATGTTCTTGCCGACCAGGGTGGCGGGGACGACGATGGAGGTGTTCTGCGAGAACAGCCAGCCGGTCACCCCCACCGCGATCACCATGACCACGGCCAGCCCGACGAGGAACCAGCGGGCGCCCGCCGAACGGCGCGGCCGGGGAGCCGCGGGCGGGGGCGTCCCCGTCCCGGCCGCCGGGCCGGTGAGCAGGTCGGTGCGCGGCTGGATCAGCGTGTGGTTGACCGGGGCGGGCGGCTCGGGCGCCGCGGAGGCGTGGGCGTGCGGCGCGCCGATCGGCACGGACGGGTGCGGGACGCTGTCGCGGGGCAGCATCCGGTGCGCCTCGACCGCGGCGACCAGCAGGGCGGTCGCGTCCGCCGGCCGGTTGGCGGGGTCGCGGGCCGTCGCCGCGGCCACCAGGTTGTCGAGCAGCGGGGGAGAGCCGGGCAGCACCGCGGAGGGCACCGGCACGGTGTCGTGAACATGCCGGTAGGCCACCGACATCGGCGTCTCGCCCTCGTACGGCTGGCGGCCGGTCAGCAGCTCGAACAGCATGATCCCGGCCGCGTAGACGTCGCTGCGGGCGTCGGTCGCGCCTGCGGTCACCTGTTCGGGCGACATGTAGCCGATGGTGCCGATCATGACGCCGGTGCGCGTCTGGTTGGTCGCCTCGATCGCGCGGGCCAGGCCGAAGTCCACGACCTTGACCCTGCCGTCGTCGGCGAGCAGCACGTTCTCCGGCTTGACGTCCCGGTGGACCAGCCCCGACTGGTGCGCGGCGCCCAGCGCGGCGAGGACCGGGATCATGACCTCCAGCGCCTCGCGGGCGGGCAGCCTGCCGCGGGCGCGGAGCACGTCGCGCAGGGTCCGTCCCGGCACGTACTCCATGGAGAGGTAGACGTTGTCGCCGTCGGTGCCCTGGTCGAAGACGTGCACCACGTTGGGGTGCGACAGGCTCGCCACCGACTTGGCCTCGCCGATGAAGCGCCGCACGAAGGCGGGGTCCTCGGCCAGGGATCGGTGCATCACCTTCACCGCGACCGTACGGTCGAGCCGGATGTCCAGGGCCAGATAGACGGTCGCCATACCCCCCCGGGCGATCCGGGACTCGACGCGGTATCGACCGTCGAGGAGTTTCCCGACCAGGGGATCCGTAAGCGTCGTGTCCACGAGGCCGAGTTTACGGGCGATTTGGCGCCGACAGGGTCCTCGAATCCCAAACCGATGCCGAGACGTGGTCGTTTTCTAGCGATGAAGAGGGGAGGATGCCTCCGCGTAGCGACGCCGGGGTATCCGTCCGGCCAGGCGCGCGGCCCGGCCCGCCTCCACGGCCGAGCGCATCGCCCGCGCCATCAGGTCCGGCCGCTGCGCCCGGGTGACAGCGGTGGCCAGCAGCACCGCGTCGCAGCCCAGCTCCATGGCCAGCGCCGCGTCGCTGGCGGTGCCGATCCCGGCGTCCAGGATCACCGGCACGTTCGCGAACTCCACGATCAGCTCGATGTTGTGCGGGTTGCGGATGCCCAGCCCGGAGCCGATCGGCGCGCCCAGCGGCATCACCGCGGCGCAGCCCGCCTGCTCCAGCCTGCGGGCCAGCACCGGGTCGTCGCCGATGTAGGGCAGCACCGTGAACCCGTCGGCGACCAGCCGCTCGGCCGCGTCGAAGGTCTCGATGGGGTCGGGCAGCAGGGTGCGCTCGTCGGCGATGACCTCCAGCTTGACCCAGTCCGTCTCCAGCGCCTCCCTGGCCAGCCTGGCGGTCAGCACGGCCTCCCCGGCGGTGAAGCAGCCCGCGGTGTTCGGCAGCACCTTGATGTCGCGCCGGCGCAGCACGTCGAGCACCGACCCCCGGGAGGCGGGGTCGAGCCGCCGCATCGCGACCGTGGTCAGCTCGGTCCCCGAGGCGGCGAGCGCCCGGTCGAGGATCTCCAGGGACGGGGCGCCCCCGGTGCCCATGATGAGGCGGGAGGAGAACTTCTCGCCCCCGATGAGCAGGTCGTCCGTCATGTCGTCCACGTTCACCCTCCCTGAACCGCGGTCAGCACCTCGACGCGGTCGGCCTCGCCGAGCGCGGTGGACTCCCAGGCGCCGCGCGGGACGACCTCGTCGTTCACCGCGACCGCCACCCCGCTCGGGGCGTCGGTCAGCCGCCGTACGGCCTGCTCCACGGTGGCCCCGGCGGGCAGCTCGTGGGCGGCGCCGTTGATGGTCACGTTCATCGATGCTCCCGCGTCGTGTTCTCCGTGAAATCGCGTTCCCGTGCCGCGAGGCCGCTTTCGCTCAGCGGGGACGGCCCCGGAGTACCCCGCGCGAAGCGGAGCGGGGAGCACAGCCCCGCGAGCTCCGCGAGCTCCGCGGGCCGTACGGACCCGGTGTCCTCGCCGGCGCACAGGTCGGCGGTGAGCGGGGCGAGCAGGACCCCGCCCCGGTGGTGGCCGGTGGCGAGGTCGAGGCCCGGCACGATCGTGGGGCCGACCAGCGGCAGGTTGTCCGGGGTGCCGGGCCGCAGCCCGGCGATCGTCTCGGTGACCTCCAGCTCGGTCACGCCGGGGACGAGCTCGCGCGCGTCGCGCAGCAGCTCCCAGAGCCCTCCGGCGGTGACGCGGGTGTCGAAGCCCAGCTCCTCCTGGGTGGCGCCGACCACCAGCTCGCCGTCGCCGCGCGGCACCAGGTAGACGTGGGAGCCGTGCACGACGCCGCGCACGCAGCGGCTCAGCACCGGTTCGGGGGAGCGCAGCCGCATGATCTGGCCCTTGACCGGCCGCACCGGGGGCAGCGCCTCGGGCGGCACCCCCTCCAGGGAGCCCGACCAGGCGCCGGCGGCCAGGACCACCCGGCCCGCGTCCAGGTGCCCGCCGCTCTCCAGCCGTACGCCGCACGCCGCGCCCGAGGCCGTGAGCAGCCCGGTCACCCGGCCGGGCACCAGGGTGGCGCCCGTCCGTCCCAGGGCCGCCAGGAGTGCCGCGGTGACCCTTCTGGGGTCCACCCAGGCGTCCCCGCCGGCCAGCAGGCCACCGCGGACGGAGGGGGCCAGCATGGGTTCCAGGCGGCGGCACTCGCGTCCGGTGAGCCGTTCGGCCGGCAGCCCCAGCGCGGCCGTGAAGGCGGCGAGGTCGTCCAGCGCGGCCAGGTCGTCGGCCCCGAAGGCCACGTCGAGGGTGCCGTCGGTGCGGTAGTCGAGGTCGTGCCCGCTCGCCCGGGACAGTTCGGCGGCGAAGGCCGGCCAGCGCTCCAGGGAGGCCGTGCCCAGCCGGAGCAGCGGCTCCTCGGTGTAGGTGACCTCGCTGACCGGTGCCAGCATGCCCGCGGCCGCGTGCGAGGCGGCCGCGTGCGAGGCTGCGGGCGCGGGGTCGACCACGGCCACCCTCAGCCCCCGGCCGGTGGCCCGCCAGGCCACCGACAGGCCGATGACGCCGCCGCCGACGACGACGAGGTCGAAAAGGTCGGGCATACGTGCTCCGCTCCCTTCGCCGGCATGACCCGGATCAGGTTCCTGGCGGTCGAGGGCCCGCTCGCGGTCGCCGGTGGGTCCCTCCCGCCCCGGAAGTGCCCGGCCGTACCGCCGGAGCGGTACCTCCTCGCACGTCACGTGGCTCACGAAGGCCCTGCCTCGCCCCGCTGCCCTCCTCTCAGCCCGGTGCGTTCCGGGCTCCCGCGCGTCTTCTCTCCCACCCTAAGGGTTGCGGCAACATCCTTAGCGCGTCAGATGTGAGGTAAATCCCGCTTTCGTTACCAACGACCGTTGGTAGGAGGGCGGTGCTGACGCTTATGGTCAGGAAGTGTGAATCATGTCGTGGTGGTTGGTGCCGGCCTGGCCGGTGTACGCAGCGTCGAGGCGTTACGGGCCCGAGGGTTCGGCGGCAGGATCACGATGATCGGGGAGGAGCGGCACCGGCCCTACGACCGGCCACCCCTGTCCAAGGCGGTGCTGCTCGGCGGGACCGACTCCACGGTGGTCGACTCCGACCTCGACGCGCTGGAGGTCGACTTCCGCGCGGGCGTGGCCGCCAAGGGGCTGCACCCCGGGGTGGTCGAGACCACCGAGGGTGAGCTGGACTACGACGGCCTGGTCGTGGCGACCGGGGCCCGCCCGATCCGACTGCGCGGCGACGGCCCCCAGCACGTGCTGCGCACCATCGACGACGCGCTGGGCCTGCGCTCGCTGCTGGGACCGGGCAGGCGGGTCGCCGTGGTCGGCGCGGGCTGGATCGGGGCCGAGGTGGCCACCGCCGCCCGCCGGGCCGGCTGCGCGGTGACCGTGGTCGAGGCCGCCGCCACCCCGCTGGCCGCCGCGCTCGGCGAGATCGGCGCGCACACCGTCCCCTGGTACGCCGAGGCGGGCGTGGATCTCCGCCTGGGCACCATGGTCGCCTCGGTCGACCACGGCGGCCTCACCCTGGCCGACGGCTCGGCGATCGAGGCCGACGTCGTGGTCACCGGCGTGGGCGTACGGCCGGCCGTCGAGTGGCTGGCCGGTTCCGGCATCAGGCTCGACGACGGCGTGGTCACCGACGAGCACCTGAACACCTCGCTGCCCGGTGTGGTCGCCGTGGGCGACTGCGCGGCCTGGTGGTCGCGCCGCTACGGCCTGAGGCTGCGCGTCGAGCACTGGGACACCGCCCTGGGCGCCCCGGACGTGGCCGCGGCCACGCTGGTCGGGGACGCCGCCGTCTACGACCCGGTGCCCTACTTCTGGTCCGAGCAGTTCGGCCACATGGTCCAGTACGCCGGGCACCACGACGGGGCCCGGCCGATCCGGCGCGGCGACCCCTCCGCCCAGGGAAAACCCCGGTGGGGAACGTGCTGGGTGGACGCCGGGGACCGGCTCGTCGCGGTCCTGGCGGTGAACCGCCCCCGCGACCTCGTCCAGGGGCGCCGCCTCATCGAGGGCGGGCAGCGCCTGGACGTCGAGCGCCTGGCCGACCCTGCGATAGCGTTGCGCGACTGTACGGCGGCGTAACCTCGCCGCGGGGTGTTTGGCGAAGGGCTCGATGTGGTAGTGGTGGATTCGTGACGCTTTCTGTTGCGCAGATCGACCGGGAGACCGACCAGCTGGTGGGCGAGTGGCTCACCCTGACCGAGGTCGCCAGAAGGCTCAACCTGAGCGCCGGTCGTGCCAAGCAACTTCTCAAGGACCGCAAGCTCATCGGGGTGCGCAGGGGAGGCGGCGAGCCGCAGGTCCCGGCCGCCTTCCTCGCCGGCACGGAGGTCGTCAAGGGCCTCTCGGGCACCCTCACCGTGCTCCTCGACGCCGGGTACGACGACGTCGAATCGCTCCGCTGGCTCTTCACGCCCGACGACACCCTGCCGGGGTCGCCGGTCGACGCGATCGTCGCGGGCCGGCACACCGAAGTGAAGAGACGTGCCCAAGCGCTCGGTTTCTGACGCCCGGCTGTACCTGTGCACCGACGGGCGGCGTGACCGGGGGGACCTCGCGGACTTCCTCGACGCCGCCCTCGCGGGCGGGGTCGACATCGTGCAGCTGCGCGAGAAGGGCCTGGAGGCGCGCGAGGAGCTCGACCTCCTGGCCGTCTTCCGCGAGGCCTGCGACCGGCACGGGACGCTCCTGGCCGTGAACGACAGGGCCGACATCGCCTACGCGTGCCGCCCCGACGTGCTCCACCTCGGCCAGGGTGACCTGCCGGTGCCGGTGGCCCGCGAGCTGCTCGGCGACGACATCCTCATCGGGCGTTCCACTCACGCCCCCGAGGAGGCCGCCGCCGCGGCCGTCGAGCCCGGCGTCGACTACTTCTGCTGCGGCCCGATCTGGCCGACGCCCACCAAGCCCGGCAGGCACGCCCCGGGCCCCGGCCTGCTCACCCGTGCCGCGGCCCTGGGGGCCGACCGGCCCTGGTTCGGCATCGGCGGCATCGACCTGGGCAACCTGGACGAGGTCATGTCCTACGGTGTGCGCCGCGTCGTGGTCGTCCGCGCGATCACCGAGGCCGACGACCCCAAGGCGGCGGCCGCGGAGTTCAGGCGGAGGCTGACCGCCCACGCCTGAACGGTCCCCGGCCGTCCCGGCCCGAGCGTCCCGGAGGCGGTGTCGCCGACGGGCCACGGACGGGACCCGGCCGGATCCGGGGCCGGTGGTCGCTCAGGTGCGCCTGGCGGTGGCGGCCACCGCCAGGTCGGCCAGGGCCGTACGGGCCTCCGGGCGGATCGGGGTGCCCTCCAGCGAGCCGAGCGCGTTCTCCAGGTAGCCCTTGATCAGGTCCTCGCACGCCACCAGGGCGCCGGTCTCCTCGATGATCTCGCGGAGCAGGTCCACCCCGTCCGCGTCCAGGTCCGGGGCGCCCAGGTTGGCACGTACCACACGGGCCTGCGCCTCGGAGGCGGCGGCGAGCGTACGGGCCACCAGCATCGTCCGCTTGCCCTCACGGAGATCGTCGCCCGCCGGTTTGCCGGTCTCGTCAGGGTCGCCGAAGACGCCGAGGATGTCGTCGCGCAGCTGGAAGGCGATGCCCACCGACCGCCCGTACTCCTCGCAGAGCCGGTCTATCCACGGCTGCCTGCCCTGCGCCGCCAGCACCAGGCCGAGCCGGAGCGGCTGCTCCACGGAGTACTTCCCGCTCTTGAACAGGGCGACCCGCAGCGCGCTGTCGAAGGTGCCCTCGCCGTGCGCCTGCTCCAGCAGGTCGAAGTACTGGCCGCACATCAGCTCGGTGCGCATGTCGTCGTGGACCTGCTGGGCCGCCGCCAGCGAGGCGGCCGGCAGGCCGCTGTTCCGCCACATCTCACCGGACCAGATGAGCAGCAGGTTGCCCAGCAGGATGGCCGCGCCCTCGCCGAACTGCTCCGCCGAGCCGTGCCAGCCCGCCTCGCGGTGCAGCGTCTCGAACCTGCGGTGCGCCGAGGGCATGCCCCGCCGCCGGTCGCTGGCGTCCATCACGTCGTCGTGCACGAGGGCACTGGCCTGCAGCAGCTCCAGCGAGGCGGCGGCGGTGAAGACCGCCGGGTCGTCGCCCCCGCCCGCGCCGCGCCAGCCCCAGTAGCAGAAGGCGGGCCGCAGCCGCTTGCCACCGGCCAGGAAGTCCTCGGCCGCGGAGATCAGGGGGACCAGCTCCGGAGCGCCGACCTGAGGGCGCTGCCGATCCACGAACCACCGGAGAGCACGATCCACTTCGGAGCGGATCGTGTCCAGCGCGGCCACGGACGTGGTCATCGAATACCTCCAGTGTGGAGACCCTTGGCTACGGCTCCGGGGGGAAGGCGTGGTGCGGTGCCGGGCGCCGTGACGATCTGCCCGGCGACGGTGACACTCCGACCACCGTACGCATGATCGCCACGATTTCCCCCATCGGGACGGCGGAGAGTCGGGACACCTGTGGAAGCGCGGTATGGCATGACACCTCAGGACATCTGCAACCGGGTCCGGTGAGGACCTGATCTGGGGCGGTCGAAATCCCCCGGCTCGGATCGCAGGAGAAGCTCAAATAACGAGATTAACCGCCCAGGGGGGTATTTCGATCTAGAAATACGGCTGTTTCCCATCATCTTCTCAAGTGCCGAGTCGATCATCCGACCGGGCGTACCGCGGGCCGGGCACGTATCCTTGCCCCATGGCTCTGGGTCGCCCTTCCGTTCTTCCCGATCGCGCCGCCACCGTCCGCGAGCTCCTCGCCTCCGGTGCCCGCTCGTTCTCCTTCGAGTTCTCCCCTCCGAAGACGGACGAGGGGGAGCGCCAGCTCTGGCGCGCCGTCCGTGAGCTGGAGGCGCTGCACCCCACCTTCGTCTCCGTCACCTACGGCGCCGGCGGCAGCACCCGCGACCGCACCGTCGACATCGTCGAGCGGATCGCACACGAGACCACGCTCACCCCGGTCGCCCACTTCACCGCGGTCAACCACTCCATCCGTGAGCTTCGTCACCTGATCGGCCGGTTCGCCGGCGCGGGGGTGCGCAACATCCTCGCCGTCCGCGGCGACCCGCCCGGCGACGTCACGGGCGAGTGGGTGCGCCACCCCGAGGGCGTCCTGTACGCCGAGGAGCTGGTCCGCCTCATCCGCCAGTCGGGTGACTTCTGCGTCGGCGTGGCCGCCTTCCCGTACAAGCACCCCCGGTCGGCGTCGATCGAGACCGACACCGAGTACTTCGTCCGCAAGTGCCGGGCGGGGGCCGACTACGCGATCACGCAGATGTTCTTCCGCGCGGAGGACTACCTGCGGCTGCGCGACCGGGTGGCGGCGACCGGCTGCGACACGCCGATCATCCCCGGCATCATGCCCGTCACGCAGATCAGCACCATCGCCAGGTCCGAGCAGCTCTCCGGGGCGCCGTTCCCGCCCGAGGTGGCCGAGCGGTTCGCGGCCGTCGCCCACGACCCGGCCGCCGTGCGCGCCCTGGGCATCGAGCACGCCGCCGAGCTCTGCCAGACCCTGCTCGACGAGGGTGCGCCCGGCATCCACTTCATCACCTTCAACCGCTCCAGCGCGACCCGCGAGGTCTTCCAGGCCCTCGACCACACCTCGCAGGCCGTCCCCGCGAAGGTCTGAGCCCGCGGTCACGGATCCTCCGGGCCGGGTGGCCGGTCGCGCTCCGGAGCGGCCGGCGGTCCTTTGGGCAGTCCTTTTGGGCGGTCCTTTTCGAAGGTCCGTCCCCGGTGGCCCGCGTGCTCCCGCGCGGCGCCTCGGACCGGGGGACCGGTGCGGTGCCTCGGGCCGGCGGCGCTCCGTGCCGGTAGGGGCCGCGGGCCGGTGCGGAGTGCCCCGGCCCGATGAGGACTCCTGGCCGAGGGGATGTTTCGATCCGGGGTCAGTCACCCAGCGGGAGGGCCGCGCCGAGGACTCCGGGCCGAGGGGTGCTTCGACCCCCGGGGTCAGCCGTCCAGCGGGAGGGCCGCGCCGAGGATCGCGTACCGCTCGTGCCCGCCCGGGAAGACGAACCGGGTGAGCAGGTCCACGAAACCGACGCTCCGGTACAGGTGCAGGGCGGCCGTGGGCCCCCCGTCCCGGGTGGAGAGCACGGCGGTGCGCTCCAGGCGGCCCGCGCACATGCCGACCACCAGCGCCCGCCCGATGCCCTTGCCCTGGTGGTCGGGGTGGACGTGGATCTCGGCGAGCTCCAGCGCGTCCCCCAGCCAGTGCCCGGCATGGTCCTCGCCGTGCCGCTCGACGAGGGCACGGCGCACCACGTCGTGCCACCACTGGCCCGGGACCCCGTGGAAGCCGTACGCCACACCCACCGGGGTACCGGTCTCGTCCTCGGCGAACAGGCAGGTGAAGGCGGGGTGGGCGGCATGGTTGCGCATGATCGCCCTGCGCCCCGAGAGCTGGTCGGCCGGTGGGTTCATCGCCCTGGTGTAGACGTCGAGGACCGCGTCCAGCCGGAGCGTGAACTCGTCGGGGCCGATCCGTCGCAGTCCGGTCACGCGTCGCACCCTAGCAGGGCGGTTACGGCGCCGAGCCGCCGCACCGGACGAGCCCGGCCGCGACCGGCCGCACGCGCGCGATCCCTCACTCGACCTCGGTGGGGACGCCGCCGGTGATGCGGACGAGCTCGTCGAAGGAGGTCGGGAAAACGGTGTGCGGGTGGCCCGCGGCGGCCCAGACGACCTCGTGCCGGCCGAGCCAGGTGTCGACCAGGGTCCTGATCGGCGCGGGGTGACCGATCGGGGCGACCCCGCCGATGGCCTGACCGGTGGCCGTCCGGACGAAGGCGGCATCGGCGCGCCGTACCCTCGCCGCGCCGATCGTCCCGGCGACCAGGCCGGTGTCCACCCGGTGGGCGCCGCTGGTCAGCACCAGGAGGGGCTCTCCGTCGGCGTCGAACACGAGGCTGTTGGCGATGGCCCCGACCTCGCAGCCGAGCTGCGCGGCCGCGGTGGCGGCGGTCGGGGTGGCTTCGGCGAAGAAGACGATTTCGCCGGGGACGCCGTGCTCGCGCAGTGCGGCGGCGACCTTCTCGACGTTCGGATGCAACTTTTCTGACACGCGGACACTCTAAACAGATCGACGGCCCATCGCCGCCGCATGACGCTTCACGTGCACGGGAAAGGCGTGCGCTAAGGTCCCTTGACCCGATCGATAGTGATATGAGGAGTTGGTGGAAAATGGGGGTTGGACGGCGGCTGAGAACGGCCGCGCTGACGACGGCGGGAGCCGTGCTCTTCTCCTCGGTGTCGGTGTCCTCGGCGTCCTCCGCGTCCTGGGCGGTCGCCGCCACGGCTCCGGCCGCGGCCTCGGCGGCGGCCGTGACGACGGCGACGTCCGGGAGTCCGGCCGTGCCGGGGTTCGCCGGAACGGCCGTGACACCGGGGACGGCGTCCGCCGGGTCCGGCTTCGCCGCGCCCGGTAAGACGCTCAAGCTCGGCGCCAAGGGCGCCGCGGTGAAGACGCTGCAGAGCAGGCTGGCCGCGCTCGGCTACATGCCGGGCAGGATCGACGGCCGCTACGGCGGGGCGACCCTGGCGGCGGTCTGGGCCTTCCAGAAGGTGAACGGCATCCGGCCGACCAGCACGGTGGCACGCAGGACCTGGACCGCGCTGGAGGCGCCCCGGGCGCCCAGGGTGCTGGTCACCAGGGGGAAGCCGACCCGGGTGGAGGTCGACCTCACCAAGCAGGTGATGGTCCTCTACGTCGGCGGAGCGGTGAAGCTGATCAGCCACATCTCCTCGGGCAGCGGGATCGCCTACTGCGAGACGGCCACCTGGCAGGGCAGGACCCAGCGGTTCTGCGGGAACGCCCGCACGCCCACCGGCGACTACAAGACCACCTGGCGCCGCGACGGCTGGCACGTCTCCTACCTGGGACAGCTCTACAACCCGATCTTCTTCAACGGCGGCATCGCCTTCCACGGCGCGCTGTCGGTGCCGCTGGCGCCCGCCTCCCACGGCTGCGTCCGGCTGCCGATGCACGTGGCGGAGGTCCTGCCCGGCCTGCTCGGCACGGGGGTGCCGGTTCACGTACGCGGCAGGTTCGTCCGCTAGCGGACGGCGCGGCCGGCCCTGACCCGTCGGCCGCGGCGACGCGCTCGTCGCGGCGCGCCTGTGGTGACACTCATGTCGTGACGGGTCCGCGGTGATGTGCCGACTGTGACGTATCCCTCATCGCGAGCCGTTCACGACCCGCCGTTCATGATCTGCCGCTCGTGGTGCGCGGCTCATGACGCGCTCCGGGCCCGCCGGTTCGATCCGGTGTCCCTCTTCGAAGGCCCCGGGAGGTCCGTTCTCTCCTCCCGGGGCCTTGGCGTGCGTGTGAACGGATACCGAAGATCGAACTTTTGTTCGCCGTTCTACTTGACAGTGCGAGTGGTCGAATTTATGTTCGATGGTAATGACGCGGGGCCTCGCGGCCCGCGTCCAGGGCGGTCGGGCGGGCCCACGTCGTCGGCGGAGACGATCGGGCCCGGTCGGGACGGGCGGGGAGAGGGGAAGCTCCTCGTCCGGCCGTCCGGCGAATTTGTCGGTGGGGTCTGAAAGTGTGGTATCCACCGGCGAAAACGTCGGGAGCCGCTTGCGACCAAGGAGGCTGAAGCGCATGACCCCTCGGCTCAGCGATTCCGGCGGGCCCCGGTTGTCCCCTACGGTGCGGGCGCACCTCACAGACGCGCGTGACTGCCTCGAAGAGGCAGCCGCCGCCCGGACGTCCGCCACACGTTATGTCGCGGCGCACCTCGCGGCGCTGAGGGCGGCTGCCGCCGTCCTGGCCGCGCGTCCCCGTCCCATGCAGGGCCGCAGGCGCCGGCTCCGCAGTGCCTGGGAGCTGCTGCCCGAGGCGGAGCCTCGGCTGGCCGACTGGGCGCCCTATTTCGAGATGAGCGCCGCCAAGCGCGCCTCGGCCGAGGCGGGGATGACCCGCGTCGTGTCGTCGAGGGACGCCGAGGAGCTCATCTCGGAGGCGGAGCGCTTCGTCAACGCGGTGGAGGACCTGCTCGGCGTGCCGACGCAGCCCATGCTCCCCGGCCGTGTGCCCTTGGCCGGGTAGTCCACCCCGGCATGGCCTTTCCCGGCCGGTAGCCCACGCTCCCCGGCCGCACCCCCTCAGCAGGCCATGTACCTCCTCGACCGGTCGTGCCTTCCGGGCAGCCGGTCCACACCTTCCCGGCGGGCCGCGTCTTGCGGCAGGCCACCTCTCCGCCAGGCGAGCCGTTCCCCGGTCCCGTTCCCCTGACCGGCCGGCTCGCGATTCCCGGCCTCGTTCCCGATCGATCGGCTCACGTTCCCCGGTGGGGGCCCGCCCCGGTCTCAGGCGGCCGAGGAGGTGGAGGAGGTGCGGTGGGCGGCGCGGTGGCGCAGGAGCAGCATGGCCGCGTCGTCGCCCAGCGGCCGGCCCACGTGGCGCAGCAGGTCGGCGCGGAGGGCGTCCAGCGACCCCTGGGGGTCGGCGCCGTCCAGCAGGTGCGCCCGTTCGGCCAGCGGGTAGAACTCCCCGGCCCCGTCGCGGGCCTCGATGACCCCGTCGGTGTAGAAGAGGACCTGGTCACCCGGCTCGAACGGGATGCGGTAGGGCTGCGGCCTGCTGGTCTCGAGCGAGCTCATGCCCAGGGGGAGCGCCTCGTCAGGCGGATCGGCGAACCAGATCCCGCCGTCGCCGCCGAGCACCATGGGCGGCGGGTGGCCGCAGTTGACGACGGTGATGGCGGACCCGGCGCCGATCTCGGCCAGCACGGCGGTCACGAACTGCTCGCCCGACAACTCCCTGGTCAGGGCGTTCTCCAGGCGGGCCACGACGCCTTGGAGCGTTCCTTCGTCGTGGGCCGCCTCGCGGAAGGCGCCGAGCACCACGGCCGCGGTCTCCACCGCCTCCAGCCCCTTGCCCTGGACGTCCCCCACGATGATCCGGACCCCGTGCGGGGTGCTGACGACCTCGTACAGGTCGCCGCCGATCCTGGCCTCGGCGGTGGCGGAGGTGTACGAGACGGCCACGCCGATGCCGGGGCCGGCCCGGCGCGGAACCGGGCGCAGCAGCACCCGCTGGGCGGCCTCGGCCACCGAGCGCACGTCGGCGAGCTGGTTCTCGTGGCGTAGCCGCCCGGCGCTGGCCAGCACGCTGGCCACGGTGACGCCGAGGATGGCGACCATGGTGATGTTCGTGCGGGGCATCCAGAGGATGTCGTTGTAGAGGCCCAGCACGATGCACAGGGCGAAGGCGACCACCCCGACCACGGTGGTGCGGGTCAGCCCGCACGCCACGCTGGCGAAGGCCGGGCCGAGGGCGAGCAGCGGCAGGAGGCCCGAGGTCGGGCCCGAGCCGAAGTCGATCAGGGCCACGACGGCCATCACGACGAACGGCAGCAGTTTGAGGGTGTCCTGCGTCCTGCTGGTGCCGATCGAGGTCAGCAACCGCAGGAAGGCCCGCGTCCTGGTCGAGCCCAGCGAGGTCATGAGGGCGCGAAGGCGGCTTTCAGGGCGCGATCGAGAACGATCGGGCCGATCGTCTCCCGGAGCCATCTCCACCACATCTCGCCGAGGGCATGTCTGCCTTTTCCTACCACAGTGGCCGACGCCGGGGCGCGAGGAAAGACGTCTTCAGCTGAGAGCGGGATTATCGGCGGCGGGGTGGGCACGCCGGATCCGGCGCACCCACGACCGGTCAGGCCGTCAGAAGGACTCGACGGCTCGGCGAGCCTCGGGGTCCAGGACGCCCCAGCCGATCAGTTCCTCGGTGAGCTCGCTGGGGGATTTGTCGTATATCACGGCGAGGGAGCGCAGGTCCTCCTGGCGGATGGACAGCACCTTGCCGTTGTAGTCACCGCGCTGGCTCTGGATGGTGGCCGCGTAGCGGGCGAGCGCGCCGGCCTTCTCCTTGGGGAGCTGGGCAAGGCGCTCAAGGTCGATGACAAGCTTCGGTGTCGGGCCGAGAGGGCTGGGAGCGGCCCCTCCGGGCAGCAGCTCCGAGACCGGCACCCCGTAGAAATCGGCAAGCTCGGCAAGCTTCTGCACCGTGACGGCACGGTCGCCACGCTCGTAGGAACCGACGACCACCGCCTTCCAGCGCCCACGGGACTTCTCCTCGACCCCGTGCAGGGAAAGACCCTGCTGGGTGCGGATGGCACGAAGTCTTGCACCCAGTGACTTGGCGTACTCAGACGGCATGGTGTGGCCCCCCGGCTCTCTATGTACTGCTCTCAACTTGATTGTGCTACCTCGCAACTTATGCCCCAGTCACCGGGTTGGCGCCCGGGGCAGGCACCTGTGGTGACCGGTGCGTCAGGGTTCATCCGATAACGCTCCGAGGTGTGGTTACGGACAGTGACGGTAAAGCGGTGGGCGCCTAAGGTCAAGCTGATTGGAAAAAAGATGTCGAATCCGGTCCGGTGGGGTCCGCCTCAAACGCCGCAATCGTCCCCTGCGGTCGCGCGAAACATCAGGTTTTTCGGGGGTTCCGGGCCGCCTGCCGCGCGGTCCGCGGGAGCCGGGTCAACATGATCACAGGGCTCGGCGAGGCGCGTATGATCTTCAGGGACATGTCGCCGAGGAATACCCGGCGCAACGGTCCCGTCCGGCTGGAGGCACAGATCAGCACCGCGTCCTCGTGCCAGCCGGAGCTCCTCAGCGCCGCCGCCACGTCCCCGCCCTCCAGCACCTCCACCTCCACGCCGGTGGCGTCCCCGGGCCCTCCCTGCGCCAGGGCCGCGGCCTCCAGGTCGGCCGCGACCTGCTCGCGCAGCCGGTCGAGCATCTCCCGGCCGATCCCGGTCCGCCGCCCGCCGCCCGTCACCAGGGTGATCAGGCGCAGCGGCAGGCCCATCCCGGCCGCGGCCGTGGCGGCCTGCCGGACGGTCTCGGCGCAGGCGGGGCCGCGCCGGTAGGCCACCGCCAGCCGGGCCAGCCGGTCCGGGGCCGCGGTGGCGTACCCGTGGGGGGCCAGCGCCACCGGCACCGGTGAGCCGTGCAGCAGCTGGTCGGCGGTGCTGCCCAGGCTGATGCGCCCGCGCGGGCCGCGCGGTGCCGGGCCGACGGTCACCACGTCGGCCCCGATCCGGCCGGCGAGCTCGGCCAGGCCGCGCCCGCTGCCGCGGTGGCCGTGCGAGACGAGGTCGATCTCCACGTCCCGTACGTCCGAGAGCAGCTCCCGCGCCTGGGAGAGCGTGTGGGCGGCCTGCCGGGCGACGTAGGCCCGCCACTCGGCGTCGACCTTGCCGGGGCCGGGCGTGGTCCAGGCGGGCACGTGCACGTGGGCGACGGTCAGCCCGGCACCGGCCTGCCGGGCCAGCAGCAGGGCCAGGGCCAGCCCGTCCCGGCCCCGCGACCCGGGGACGAACCCGGCGAGCACGCGTTCGATCTTCATCGGTCGCTCCCGTTGAGACGCGAGTGGCGGTAGCCGTAGAGGAAGTAGGCGAGCAGGCCGACCACCATCCAGATCCCGAAGGCCAGCCAGGTGACACCGGCCAGGCCGGCCATCACCACGATGCAGAAGATCACTCCGAGGATCGGGGTGACCGGGAAGAACGGGGTCCTGAAGCCGCGCGGCAGGTCCGGGCGGGTGCGGCGCAGGACGAGCACGCCCAGGTTGACGATCGCGAAGGCGAACAGGGTGCCGATGCTGGTGGCCTCGGCGAGCTGGCCCAGCGGGACGAACCCGGCCAGCACCGAGACGAAGAGGGCCACGATGAGCGTGTTGGCGACCGGTACCCGGCGGCGCGGGCTCACCCTCTGGAAGATCTTCGGGATCAGCCCGTCGCGGGACATGGCGAACAGGATGCGGGTCTGGCCGTACAGCACGGTGAGGACCACGCTGGCGATGGCGATGGCCGCGCCGAAGGAGATGATCAGCCCCGGCCAGGTGGCGCCGGCCGCCTGTTTGGCGATCAGGGACAGGCCGGCCTCGGTGCTCTCCGGGTCGAACTCCTGCCAGGGCATGGCGCCGACGGCGGCCAGCGCGACCAGCACGTAGACGAGCGTGACGACGCCCAGCGAGAGCATGATCGCCAGGGGGAGGTCCCGCTTGGGGTTCCTGGCCTCCTCGCCGGCCGTGGAGGCCGCGTCGAAGCCGATGTAGGAGAAGAACACCTGCGAGGCCGCGGCGGTGATGCCCGCGATCCCCATCGGCGCGAACGGCGCCAGGTTGCCCGCGTCGAACGCGGTGAACGCCACGACGCAGAAGAACACCAGCACCACGATCTTGATGAGCACGAAGACCGCGTTGGCCCCGGCGCTCTCCGAGGCACCGCGCAGCAGCAGCCAGGTGGCCAGCAGGACGATCAGGATCGCGGTGAGGTTGATCACACCGCCCTGGTCGCCGGGGGAGTGGGTCAGGGCCGCGGGCAGCGTCCAGCCGAACAGGTCGTTCAGGAAGGAGTTGAGGTACTCCCCCCAGCCGACCGCCACCGCGGCCACCGAGACGGCGTACTCCAGCATCAGGCACCAGCCGCACACCCACGCCACCAGCTCGCCCAGGGTCGCGTACGCGTAGGAGTACGACGACCCGGCCACCGGGATCGTGCCCGCCAGCTCGGCGTAGGAGAGCGCGGAGAACAGGGCGGTCACCGCGGCCAGCAGGAAGGCGACCACCACCGCCGGGCCCGCCTTGGGCACGGCCTGGCCGAGGATCACGAAGATGCCGGTGCCGAGCGTGGCGCCGACGCTGAACAGGGTGAGCTGCCACAGCGTCATGGTCCTGCGCAGCTCACCGCCCTCGCCGTGGCCGCCCTCGGCAACGATCTCCTCGGTGGGCTTGGTGCGCAACAGCCGGTGGACTGCCGAAGCCATGTGTCCTCTCTTCCCTTCGCTGTGCCGTCGCGGCGTGATCCGCCGTGTCCCGGGAGCGGCCGGGCCCTCGCGTGCCGCGGGGAGGGCCCTCGCTCGGACGCCCGGCTCGGACGCCCGGCTCAGACGCCCTCGCGCTCCAGCGGGCAGCTCATGCAGCGCGGGCCGCCGCGGCCCCGGCCCAGCTCGCTGCCCCGGATCGTGATCACCTCGATCCCGTTGGCGCGCAGGTGGTTGTTGGTGGTGGTGTTGCGCTCGTAGGCCACGACCACGCCAGGCCGCAGGGCCAGCACGTTGCAGCCGTCGTCCCACTGCTCGCGCTCGGAGGCGTACACGTCCTGGACGGCGGTCAGGACCTTGATGTCGTCCAGGTCCAGCGCCCGCGCGATGGCCCGGTGCATGTCCTCGGCGGGGTGATCGGTGATCTTGAGTTCCTTCTCGTTGTCCCCGGGCTCGACCGTGTAGGAGGGCAGCATGCCCAGCCCGGCGAACTTGGTGAACACGCCGGCGTCCACGTTGGTCATGACCGTGTCCAGGTGCATGAACGCCCGGGCCTTCGGCATGTTCAGAGCGACGATCTTCGTGGCCGCCCTCCGCGCGAACAGGCTCCGCGCCAGCATCTCCACCGCCTGCGGCTGGGTGCGCTCACTGATCCCCACCAGCACCACGCCCCCGCCCAGGACGAGGACGTCGCCGCCCTCGACGGTGGCGGGCGCCGAGGGGGTGCCGGCCATCCAGACGTTGTAGCCGCCCTCGTCGGGCCGGTCGTAGCCGGGGGCGAACGTCGGGTGGTAGCGGTAGATCGCCTCCATGTTGACGGTCTCGCGGCGGCGCGCCTTCTTCCGCATCGGGTTGATCGAGACGCCGTCGTAGATCCAGCAGGAGGTGTCGCGGGTGAACAGGTGGTTGGGCAGCGGGGGCAGCACGAAGTCGTCCGGGCCCAGGGTGTGGAAGGCCAGGCTCTTGGGGTCGGTGCCCATCTCGACCATCTCGCGCTTGGTGATGCCGCCGGTGAGGTAGCGCTGCAGCGTCGGCGAGTCCATCGAGTCCAGCGCGTTGCGGACGGCGTCGACGGCCATCGGGCCGAAGAAGCGCTCGTCGGTGACGCCGTCCAGGATGTGCTTGCGCGCCTCGGGGATCTCCACCGTCTCGCGCAGCAGGTCGGAGAGCATGTGGACGGTCACCCCCTGGTCGACCAGGAGCTTCTGCCACTCCTCGTGCTCCTCCACGGCACGCTGCACCCAGAGCACGTCGTCGAAGAGGAAGTCGTCCTTGTTCGACGGGGTGAGCCGTTTCAGGGCGAGCTCGGGCCTGTGCAGCAGGACCTGGTGGAGCCGGCCGACCTCGGAGTCGACGTGAAAGGTCATGTGTGTTCCTTCTCGGCTGGTGACGAGAGCGTCGGAAGGGCGTCGCCGGGGATCGCCCGGGCGCCCGGACGTGCTTCGCCGTGGGGCGGGTGTAAGGCGCATACCCATCCGGGCAACTCAGAGTCAGGGAATATTGGGATATTTGTTCACTTTTGAGGGAGGTCTGGGGAGGGGGGCGTCGTGGCCGGGCTCGTCCCGCGTCCTCGTCGGGCCCGTCACGGCCCTCGCCCCCGCCCGGGGTGAACCGGGACCCGGCTGGTAGCGTGAGGGCATCAACTTCCTTTAAGACCCGTCCCGTGAGGCGGGAAAGGTGGTGTCACCCCTTGGCCGAGGCCGTTTCGCGTGCGCCCAGTGGCGCCCGCGCAGTTCTGGAGGAGCCCGACATCAACCGGGCCCTCGTCCGCATCTCCCACGAGATCCTCGAACGCACCAAGGGCGGCGAGAACGTCGTCCTGCTGGGCATCCCCACCCGCGGCGTCCACCTGGCCCGCCGGCTGGCCGCCCACATCAGGCAGTTCGAGGGCCGTGACGTCCCCGTCGGCTCCCTCGACGTCACCATGTACCGCGACGACCTGCGGCTGCGACCGGCCCGCGCGCTGGGCCGCACCGAGCTGCCCGCGGACGGCATCGACGGCCGCCTGATCGTCCTCGTCGACGACGTCCTGTACTCGGGCCGCACCGTCCGCGCCGCCCTGGACGCCCTCAACGACCTGGGCCGCCCCCAGGCCGTGCAGCTGGCCGCCCTGGTCGACCGGGGTCACCGCGAGCTGCCCATCCGCCCCGACTACGTGGGCAAGAACCTGCCGACCTCCAAGTCCGAGAACGTCAAGGTCTACCTGGAGGAGAACGACGGCCGCGACGCGGTCCTGCTGCTGAAGGGGGACGAGCGGTGAAACGGCACCTGATCTCCGCGGCCGACCTGACCCGCGACGACGCGCTCCTCATCCTGGACACCGCCGACGAGATGGCGAAGATCTCGGAACGCTCCATCAAGAAGCTCCCCACCCTGCGCGGGCGCACCGTGGTGAACCTCTTCTTCGAGGACTCCACCCGGACCAGGATCTCCTTCGAGGCGGCGGCCAAGCGCCTGTCGGCCGACGTCATCAACTTCTCGGCCAAGGGCTCCAGCGTCTCCAAGGGCGAGTCCCTCAAGGACACCGCCCTGACCCTGGAGGCGATGGGCGCCGACGCCGTCGTCATCCGCCACGGCGCCTCGGGCGCGCCGCACCGGCTGGCCGGCTGGGTGCGCGGCAGCGTCGTCAACGCCGGGGACGGCACCCACGAGCACCCCACCCAGGCCGTCCTGGACGCCTTCACCATGCGCCGCCGCCTCGGCCCGCTGGAGGGGCGCAGGGTCACCATCGTCGGCGACGTGCTGCACAGCCGGGTGGCCCGCTCCAACGTGCTGCTGCTGGCCACCCTCGGCGCCCAGGTGACCCTGGTCGCCCCGCCGACCCTGTTCCCGGTCAACGTCGACACCTGGCCGTGCGAGGTCTCCTACGACCTGGACGGCGTGCTGCCCAAGTCCGACGTGGTGATGATGCTGCGCGTGCAGCGCGAGCGGATGAACGCGGCGTTCTTCCCCACCGAGCGGGAGTACAGCCGCCGCTACGGGCTCGACCGCGACCGCGTCGCCAAGATGCCCGACCACGCCATCGTGATGCACCCCGGGCCGATGAACCGGGGGATGGAGATCGCCGCGGAGGTGGCCGACTCGGCGCGCTCGACGATCGTCGAGCAGGTCGCCAACGGTGTGACCGCGCGCATGGCCGTCCTGTACCTGCTGCTCAGCGGCGCCGACCTCGGGGGAGAGAAGTAGATGGACGAGCGTAACGGCACCGGCGGCGCGAGCATCCTGATCAGGGGCGCCAGGATCCTCGGCGGCGAGCCCGCCGACATCCTCGTCCGCGACGGGCTGGTGGCCGAGGTCGGCCACGACCTGGAGGGCCGCCCGGCAGAGCGCCCGGGCCCGGAACTCGTCGAGATCGTCGAGGCCGCGGGGCTGATCGCGCTGCCCGGCCTGGTGGACCTGCACACCCACCTGCGCGAGCCCGGCCGCGAGGACGCCGAGACCGTGGAGACCGGCACCAGGGCCGCGGCCCTGGGCGGCTACACCGCCGTGCACGCCATGGCCAACACCGACCCGGTCGCCGACACCGCGGGCGTCGTCGAGCAGGTCTGGCGCCTGGGCCAGGAGTCGGGCCGCTGCGACGTGCGGCCCGTGGGCGCCGTCACCGTCGGCCTGCAGGGCGAGCGCCTGGCCGAGCTCGGCGCCATGGCCGACTCCGCCGCGCGGGTGCGGGTCTTCTCCGACGACGGCAAGTGCGTCTCGGACGCGGTGCTCATGCGCCGCGCGCTGGAGTACGTCAAGGCGTTCGACGGCGTCGTGGCCCAGCACGCCCAGGAGCCGAGGCTGACCGCGGGCGCCCAGATGAACGAGGGCGCGGTCTCCGGCAGGCTCGGCCTGACCGGGTGGCCCGCGGTCGCCGAGGAGGCGATCATCTCCCGCGACTGCCTGCTGGCCGCCCACGTCGGCTCGCGCCTGCACATCTGCCACGTCTCCACCGCCGGTTCGGTGGAGATCATCCGCTGGGCCAAGTCCAAGGGCTGGGACGTCACCGCCGAGGTGACCCCGCACCACCTGCTGCTGACCGACGACCTGGTCGAGGACTCCCCGGTCGGCTCCTACAACCCGATCTACAAGGTGAACCCGCCGCTGCGCACCCGCGCCGACGTCATGGCGCTGCGCGAGGCCCTGGCCGACGGCACGATCGACTGCGTGGCCACCGACCACGCCCCCCACCCGGTCGAGGACAAGGAGACCGAGTGGGCCGCCGCGGCGATGGGCATGATCGGTCTGGAGACGGCGCTCGCGGTGGTGCAGGAGGCGATGGTGGAGACCGGGCTGCTGGACTGGGCCGGCGTCGCCGAGCGCATGTCCCGCACGCCCGCCAGGATCGGCCGCCTCGCCGGGCACGGCAGGCCGATCGAGGCCGGCGAACCGGCCAACATCACCCTCTACGACCCGTCGGTACGCGCCGCGGTCGACCCGGCGGGCTACGCCTCCAAGAGCCGCAACACGCCGTACGAGGGGCTGACGCTGCCCGGCCGCGTGGTGGCGACCTTCCTGCGCGGCAGGCCCACCGTCCTGGACGGGAAGCTCACGTGAGGACCGTCGTACCCGCCGCCCGTCACGCGTCCGTCACCGGCCGCGCGGCGCGCCGGAGGCCCCCGCACGCCCGGACGGGACGCGGGAGCGTCCCGCATGGCGGACGGACCACCCCCCAGCGTGCCGGATATTTCATACTTTGTGGTGTTGTTACCGAGATGATCGGGGTGGGTGAATGACCGCGGTATTGGTGCTGGAGGACGGACGTGTCTTCCACGGGATCCCCTACGGAGCCGAGGGGGAGACCTTCGGTGAGATGGTGTTCAACACGGGGATGACCGGCTATCAGGAGACGCTGACCGATCCGTCGTATCACCGTCAGATCGTCGCGATGACCGCGCCGCACATCGGTAACACCGGTGTCAACGACGAGGATCCCGAGTCGGGCCGGGTGTGGGTGGCGGGGTATGTGGTGCGGGAGCCGGCGCGGGTGGCCTCGAGCTGGCGTTCGACGCGGTCGCTGGATGAGTACCTGCGGCAGCAGGGGGTGGTGGGGATCGCGATGGCGGGGACGCGGGCGTTGACGCGGCATCTGCGGGAGCGGGGTGCGATGCGTGCGGGGGTGTTCTCGGGGGCTGCGTTGGCGCCGGTGGCGGAGTTGCTGGAGCGGGTGCTGGGCAGTCCGGCGATGGAGGGTGCCGATCTGGCCGGGGCGGTCACCACGAGCGAGGCGTATGTGGTGCCGGCGATCGGTGAGCGGCGTTTCACGGTGGCGGCGGTGGATCTGGGGATCAAGGCGATGACGCCGCATCGGCTGGCCGAGCGGGGGTGTGAGGTGCATGTGCTGCCGGCCTCGGTCACCGCGTCCGAGATCCTCGCGCTGGGTCCGGACGGGGTGTTCTTCTCCAACGGTCCGGGGGATCCGGCGACGGCCGACGGCCCGGTGGCGGCGTTGCGGGGGGTGCTGGAGGCGGGGGTGCCGTTTTTTGGGATCTGTTTCGGTAACCAGTTGTTCGGGCGGGCGCTGGGGTTGGGCACCTACAAGCTGCGCTACGGCCATCGAGGGGTCAACCAGCCGGTGCGTCACCGTCACAGCGGCAAGGTGGAGATCTCCGCGCACAACCACGGCTTTGCGGTGCAGGCGCCCCTGGAGGGGACCTTCGAGACCGCGTTCGGCCCGGCCGAGGTCACCCACGTCAATCTCAACGACGACTGCGTGGAGGGTCTGCGGCTGCTGGGGCGTCCGGCGTTCAGCGTGCAGTACCACCCCGAGGCCGCGGCCGGCCCGCACGATTCGGCGGGGCTGTTCGACGACTTCTGCGCGCTGATGGAAGGCGGCCGGACGGCCACCGGTACAGCGGGTGCGGCCACGAGCACGGAGGGAAGCAAGGGTGCCTAAGCGCACGGACATTCAGTCGATCATGGTGATCGGTTCCGGGCCGATCGTGATCGGTCAGGCATGTGAGTTCGACTACTCCGGCACCCAGGCCTGCCGCGTACTGCGCGCCGAGGGCTTTCGGGTGATCCTGGTCAACAGCAACCCCGCCACCATCATGACCGACCCCGAATTCGCCGACGCCACCTACGTCGAGCCGATCACCCCCGACATCGTCGAAAAAATCATCGCCAAGGAACGCCCCGACGCCCTGCTGCCCACGTTGGGCGGGCAGACCGCGCTCAACACCGCCATCTCGCTGTACGAGGCCGGGGTGCTGGAGCGCTACGACGTCGAACTCATCGGCGCCGACGTGGCCGCCATCCAGGCCGGTGAGAACCGGCAGATGTTCAAGGACATCGTCGCCACCGTCGCCGCCGAACACGGCCTCAACGCAGAATCGGCCCGCTCGCTGATCTGTCACACCATGGACGAATGCCTGACCGCCGCCGGCGAGCTGGGCTATCCGCTGGTGGTGCGGCCCTCGTTCACCATGGGCGGCGTCGGCTCCGGCTTCGCCCACGACGAGCACGACCTGCGGCGCATCGCCGGCGCGGGCCTGGATGCCTCCCCCACCACCGAGGTGCTGCTGGAAGAGTCGATCCTGGGCTGGAAGGAGTACGAGCTGGAGGTGATGCGTGATCGGGCCGACAACGTCGTGATCGTGTGCTCGATCGAGAACATCGACCCGATGGGCGTGCACACCGGCGACAGCGTCACCGTCGCCCCCGCCCTGACCCTCACCGACCGCGAGTATCAGAACATGCGCGATGTGGCGATCGCGGTGATCCGCGAGGTCGGCGTCGACACCGGCGGCTGCAACATCCAGTTCGCCGTGGACCCGGCCACCGGCCGCATGGTCGTGATCGAGATGAACCCGCGGGTCTCACGCTCCTCGGCGCTGGCCTCCAAGGCGACCGGCTTCCCGATCGCGAAGATCGCCGCCAAGCTCGCCATCGGCTACACCCTGGACGAGATCCCCAACGACATCACCGCAGAAACCCCCGCCTCGTTCGAACCCAGCCTGGACTACATCGTGGTCAAGGTGCCGCGCTTCGCGTTCGAGAAGTTCGCCGGCGCCGACGCCACCTTGACCACGCACATGAAGTCCGTCGGCGAGGCCATGGCCATCGGCCGCTCCTTCCCCGAAGCACTGCAAAAAGCACTGCGATCCCTGGAGAAGAAGGGCTCCTCCTTCACCTGGTCGGGCGAGCCCGGTCCCAAACAGGACCTGCTGGAGGCCTGCCGCACCCCGCACGACGGGCGCCTGGTCACCATGCACCAGGCCATCCGCGCCGGCGCCACCGTCCAGGAACTGTTCGAGGCCACCAGTGTGGACCCGTGGTTCCTCGACCAGCTCATGGCGATCGAGGAGACGGCCACCGAGCTGCGCGAGGCGCCACAACTGACCGCCGAGATCCTCACCACGGTCAAGCGCCTGGGGTTCAGTGACGCGCAGATCGCCGAGCTGCGCGACATGGACGAAGCACGGGTGCGCGACCTGCGCCACGCCCTGGGAGTACGACCGGTCTACCACACCGTCGACACCTGCGCCGCCGAGTTCGCCGCCCAAACCCCCTACCTCTACTCCACCTACGACGAGGAGACCGAAGTCCCCACCGGGGATCGGCCCAAGGTCATCATCCTGGGTTCCGGACCCAACCGCATCGGCCAGGGCATCGAGTTCGACTACGCCTGCGTACACGCCTCCTTCGAACTGTCCAAAGCCGGCTATGAGACCGTCATGGTCAACTGCAACCCCGAGACCGTCTCCACCGACTACGACACCTCTGATCGCCTCTACTTCGAACCCCTCACTTTGGAGGACGTCCTCGAAGTCGTCCATGCCGAACAAAGCACCGGCCCGGTCGTCGGTGTCATCGTGCAGCTGGGCGGTCAGACGCCCCTCGGCCTGGCCCAGGCACTCAAGGACGCGGGTGTGCCGATCGTGGGCACCTCCCCGGAATCGATTCACCTGGCCGAAGAACGGGGGGCGTTCGGGCGGGTGCTGGCCGAGGCCGGGCTGCCCGCACCCAAACACGGCACCGCCGTCACCCCCGATGAGGCATTGGCCATCGCCGCCGAGATCGGCTACCCCGTCCTGGTCCGCCCCTCCTACGTACTGGGCGGCGCGGGCATGGCCATCGTCTACGACGACACCACCCTGACCACCTACATGGAACGAGCAGGCGCAGCCAGCACCCACCCGGTGCTGGTGGACAAGTTCCTGGACGAGGCCGTCGAGATCGACGTCGACGCCCTGTACGACGGCACCGAACTCTACCTCGGTGGGGTGATGGAACACATCGAGGAAGCCGGCATCCACTCCGGAGACTCCGCCTGCTCCCTGCCCCCCATGACGCTGGGCGGGTATGACATCAAACGCATCCGCGCCGCCACCGAGGCCATCGCCCGCGGCGTCGGCGTCCGCGGCCTGCTCAACGTCCAATACGCCATGTCGGCCAACATCCTCTACGTGCTGGAGGCCAACCCGCGCGCCAGCCGCACCGTGCCGTTCGTCTCCAAAGCCACCGCCGTCCCACTGGCCAAAGCCGCCGCCCGCGTCATGCTGGGTGCCACCATCACCCAGCTACGCACCGAAGGCCTGCTACCGGCCACCGGCGACGGCGGCACCCTGCCTTTGGACGCCCCCATCGCGGTCAAGGAAGCCGTGCTGCCCTTCAACCGCTTCCGCGGCGTGGACATCGTGCTGGGCCCGGAGATGCGCTCCACCGGCGAGGTGATGGGCATCGACGCCTTCTTCGGCACCGCCTACGCCAAATCCCAGGCCGCCGCCTACGGATCCCTGCCGACCAAGGGGCGGGCGTTCGTGTCGGTGGCCAACCGCGACAAACGCGCCATGATCTTCCCCGTCAAGGCGCTGGCCGACCTGGGCTTTGAGATCCTGGCCACCGAAGGCACCGCCGAGGTACTGCGCCGCAACGGCGTCCATGCCAAGATCGTGCGCAAACACAGCGAAGGCACCGGCCCCGAAGGTGAGGCGACCATCGTGGGACAGATCCTCGACGGCGAGATCGACCTCATCGTCAACACCCCCTTCGGCAGCCCCGGGCAAGCAGGCCCCCGCCTGGACGGGTACGAGATCCGCACCGCCGCGGTGCTGCGCGCCATTCCCTGCATCACCACCGTCCAGGGCCTGGCCGCAGCCGTCCAAGGCATCCAGGCGATCGTCCGGGGCGATATCGGCGTGCGGTCCCTGCAGGAGCACGCAAGGCGGCTGAGAGGCGACTGAGGGGCGGCCGGGAGGTTCGAAAACGGCGCCGGTGCCGTAGTCGGAGGTGAGGGAGACGCCTGTTACTCCGGTACAGGTGACGGGCACGGTGCTCACGACGCGCCGCGTCGACGCCTACCATGCGCTGACGGTGGTGGCGCCGGGCATCGCCGAGCGCTTCCGTCCCGGCCACTTCGTCGGGGTGGCCGTCGGCGGGCCGCAGACGTCGATGCTGACGCGCCGGGCCTTCTCCGTGCACGACGTCAAGCCCGACTACGGCGGCACGGTCGAGTTCGTCTTCGCGGTGCGCGGGCCCGGCACGGCCTGGCTGGCCGAGCGCCGCGCCCGCGACCCGCTGGACCTGGTGGGCCCGCTCGGCCGCCCGTTCCCGCTGCCCCGCGACCCGGTGACGTGCGTGCTGGTCGGCGCCGAGCACGGGTCGGCGACGCTGTTCACGGTGGCCGACGCCCTGCAGGGGCGCGGCTGCCGCGTCGACTTCGTCCTGGGCGGCGACTCCGCCGACCGGGTCTTCGGCGCCCTGCGCGCCCGCAGGATGGGGGAGACCACCACGCTGACCACCGAGGACGGCTCCCTGGGCATGCGCGGCCGGGTGACCGACGTGCTGCCCGGCGTGATCGCCGACGTGCGGGCCGACGCGGTCTACGCGTGCGGCCCGCTGGAGATGCTGCGCGGCGTCACCGCGGTGGCCGTCGAGTTCGACATCCCGGTCCAGGTGGCCGTGGAGGAGCGGATGGCGTGCGGGATCGGGGTGTGCATGACGTGCGTGCTCCCGGTCATCGGGGACGACGGTGTAACCCGGATGGTGCGCTCGTGCGTCGAAGGACCGGTCTTCCGGGGCGAGCGCGTCCGCTTCGACGACGTCGGGACCATCCCGTTCGACGCGCTGGGAGCACCCGGTGGGGGAACGCGGAATGTCGGTTGACATGCGGACGTACCTGGGGCACGTGGAGCTGGCCAACCCGGTCACCACGGCCGCGGGGTGCGCCGCGTCCGGTTCGGAGCTGGCCCAGTTCTTCGACCTCGCCCGGATCGGCGCGCTGACCACCCGGTCGATCACCATGGCCCCCAGGGCGGGCCGTCCGACCCCCAGGATGGCCGAGACGCCCTCGGGCATGCTCAACGCGGTCGGGCTGCAGGGGCCCGGCGTGGACGCCTTCCTGGAGCGCGAGCTGCCCTGGCTGGCCCAGCGGGGCGTGCGGACCGTGGTCTCCATCGGCGGCGGCACCGTGGCCGAGTACACCGCGCTGGCCCGCAGGCTCACCGACGCCCCCGGCGTCACCGCCGTCGAGGTCAACCTGTCCTGCCCCAACATCGAGGACCGCGGCCGGGTCTTCGCCCGCGACGGGGCGGCCAGCGCCGAGGTGATCGCCTCGGTGCGCTCGGTGATGCGCTACGACGTGCCGGTGGTGGCCAAGCTCTCCCCGGACGTGATGGACATCGTGAGCATCGCCCGCGCGTGCGTGGACGGCGGCGCGGACGCCCTCTCGATGATCAACAATCCGCTCGGCATGAGCATCGACACCGAGGCCATGCGGCCCTCGCTCGCGGCCGTCACCGGGGGCCTGTCCGGGCCGGCGATCCGGCCGCTGGCCGTACGCTGCGTCTGGCAGGTCCACGCGGCGCTGCCCAGCGTGCCCGTCATCGGCATGGGCGGCGTGCTGACCGGCAGGGACGCCTTCGAGCTCATCCTGGCGGGGGCCTGTGTCGTCGCCGTGGGCACGGCGCTGTTCCACGACCCCTACGCCTGCCTGCGCATCCTGCGCGAGCTGGAGGAGCTCCTGGCGGCCCGGGGGTTCCACCGGCTGGCCGACGCGGTCGGGCTGGCCCACCGCCCGCCGGGGGCGCCCACCCGGCACCGTACAGATCTTGAGGAGAGTTCCCTGTGACGCCCGCACCCATCGCCGTCGCCCTGGACGCGCCCGATCTCGAGACCGCGGCACGCTGGGCGAGCCTGGTGACCCCGCACGTCACCACCGTCAAGGTCGGGCTGGAGCTGTACCTGCGGTACGGCCCCGACGTGATCGCCTCGGTCCGCGGCGCCAGCGGGGTCAGGGTCTTCCTCGACCTGAAGCTGCACGACATCCCCAACACCGTCGCGGGCGCCGCCAGGGCCGTGGCGCGGCTCAAGCCGGCCATCCTGACCGTCCACGCGGGCGGGGGGCCGGCGATGATCCGGGCGGCGGTGGAGGCCATGCCGCACACCCAGATCGCCGCGGTCACCCTGCTCACCTCGCTCTCGGAGGCCGACCTGGACCAGATGGGCGTCAACGGCCCGCCCGAGGACGCCGTACGGCGCCTGTCGGCCCTGGCGGTCGGCGCGGGGGCGCAGGCCCTGGTCTGCTCACCGCGCGAGGTCGCCGCGGTACGCTCCGAGGTCGGCCCGGACATCACGCTGATCACTCCCGGGGTCCGGCCCGCCGGAGCCGCGAGCCAGGACCAGGCGAGGGTGGCCACCCCCGAGCAGGCGTTCGCCGACGGGGCCGATCTGCTCGTGATCGGCCGTCCGATCACCGGCTCCGCCGACCCCGGCGCGACCGCCGCGGGCATCGCCGCGGCGCTGCGGAGGACGTCCGCGGCCACCGGGCGCCACCACTGACGGATCCCCGGAAAACTCGGCCCTGAGCGTAGTTTCGTCCACACAGCGCGAGATCACGGGTACGGAAAGTCACGAAGGAGATTTTCTCGGGGGATAAAGTGGCCTTGACGTTGCTTGGAGCGCCATGACCAGCTAGTTTCCCTTCCCGTCCGAGTACATCGACAGGAAATTCGAGGTGACCCGGCGTGGCTCTTCCTCCCCTTACCCCTGAGCAGCGCGCCGCAGCCCTAGAGAAGGCTGCCAAGGCCCGCAAAGAGCGTGCCGAGGTGAAGAACCGCCTGAAGCACGGGGCGGTCTCTCTGGCTGAGGTGCTCAAAGACGGGCAGGCCGACGACGTCATCGGCAAGATGAAGGTTTCGGCTCTCCTGGAGTCGCTCCCCGGCGTGGGCAAGGTCCGCGCCAAGCAGCTCATGGAGCGGCTCGGCATCGCAGAGTCCCGCCGCGTGCGGGGCCTGGGTACGAACCAGCGGGCCTCGCTCGAGCGTGAGTTCGGCGGGGCCGAGAGCTAGTCTCGGTTCATACGACCACGCAGCCCCGTACGGGGACGCATCACGGGGGGTTTGGAGTGACCGGAACGTCGTGGTCCGACAGAAGTCGGGCTCCGGAGGCAACCGCCGAGGGCGGTGCCGGTCGCTCCACGTCCCCGGCCGGGAGTCCGAGGGGGGCCGCAGCCCTCACCGGCCTGCCGGAGGGCAGACGTCTGACGGTCCTGTCGGGACCGTCGGGCGTCGGCAAGTCCACGGTCGTCGCCGAGCTTCGGCGGGCACACCCCGAGGTGTGGCTGTCGGTCTCGGTGACCACCAGGAAGCCCCGCCCGGGCGAGACCCACGGCGTGGAGTACTTCTTCGCCGACGACGAGGAGTTCGACCGCCTCGCCGCCTCGGGGGAGCTGCTGGAGTGGGCCGAGTTCGCCGGCAACCGCTACGGGACGCCGCGCGGCCCGGTGCTGGACAAGCTCGCCGCCGGGGTCCCCACCCTGCTGGAGATCGACCTCCAGGGCGCCCGGCAGGTCCGCGCGACCATGCCGGAGGCGCTGCTGGTCTTCCTGGCCCCGCCGAGCTGGGCGGAGCTGGAGAAGCGGCTGCGCGGCCGGGGCACCGAGCCCGAGGACGTCATCGCCCGCCGGCTGGCGGCCGGCCGGATCGAGATGGCGGCCGAGCAGGAGTTCGACGTGACGCTCGTCAACACGTCCGTCCGGGACGTGTGCCATCGGCTGATAGCCTTGTTGGCTGATGCTCCCGAGGGTTCACGCCTCGGACGTTCACCTAGCTAGGGGAAATCCACGTGGCAAGCAGCGCCGCCTACTCCGAAGGCATCACCAACCCGTCGATCGACGCCCTGCTCGACATCGTCGACAGCAAGTACAGTCTCGTGATCTTCGGCTCCAAGCGGGCGCGTCAGATCAACGCCTACTACTCCCAGCTCGGCGAGGGCCTGCTGGAGTACGTCGGCCCGCTCGTCGAGACCCACGCGCAGGAGAAGCCGCTCTCCATCGCGCTGCGCGAGGTCAGCGAGGGCCTGCTCACCTCCGAGCCGATCGAGGGCTGACCCCCTTCCGATGCCGACCCCCGACCAGGACGGCCTGCCCGCGGTGCCGAGGGTCGTCCTCGGCGTGAGTGCGGGCATCGCCGCCTACAAGGCCTGCGAGCTGCTGCGCCTGTTCACCGAGTCCGGCCACGACGTGCGGGTGGTCCCGACGAGGGAGGCGCTCCGCTTCGTCGGCGAGCCCACCTGGGCCGCGCTGTCCGGCAACCCGGTCACCGTCGACGTGTGGGAGTCCGTGCACGAGGTGCCGCACGTCCGCATCGGGCAGGGCGCCGACCTGGTGGTCGTCGCTCCGGCCACCGCCGACGTGCTCGCCAAGGCCGCCCACGGGCTGGCGGGCGACCTGCTGACCAACACCCTGCTCACCGCGCGCTGCCCGGTGGTGTTCGCCCCGGCGATGCACACCGAGATGTGGGAGCACCCCGCCACCCGGGCCAACGTGGCCACGCTCCGCGAGCGCGGCTCGATCGTCCTGGACCCCGCGGTGGGCCGTCTGACCGGCGCCGACAGCGGCCGGGGCCGGCTGCCCGACCCGAAGGAGATCTTCGAGGTCTGCCGGCGCGTCCTGGGCGGGCGCCCCGCCGACCTGGCCGGCCGCCGCGTGGTGATCTCCGCCGGGGGGACCCGCGAGGCGATCGACCCGGTCCGTTTCATCGGCAACCGCTCCTCGGGGCTGCAGGGATACGCCCTGGCCCGTACGGCCCTCGCCCGCGGCGCCGAGGTCACCCTGGTGGCCGCCAACGTCGCCCTGCCCGACCCGGCCGGGGCCGAGGTGATCCGGGTCGAGTCGGCCCTGGAGCTGCGCGCCGCCGTGCTGGAGGCGGTGGAGGGCGCCGACGTCGTGGTCATGGCCGCCGCCGTCGCCGACTTCCGGCCCGCGGCCCGGAGCGGATCGAAGATCAAGAAGACCGCGGCCGACCCCGACGCCATCCATCTGGTGAAAAATCCGGACATCCTGGCGGAGCTGGGGGAGCGGCGCCGCGAGGGTCTCAAGCCGTCCCCGGCGGTGATCGCGGGCTTCGCGGCCGAGACCGACGACGTCCTCGCCAACGGGCGCGCCAAGCTGGCCCGCAAGGGCTGCGACCTGCTCGTCGTCAACCAGGTCGGCGAGAACCTCGCCTTCGGCACCCCCGACAACGCGGCCGTGGTCCTGTCCGCCGACGGCGGGCGGACCGACATCCCGCGCGGTCCCAAGGAGGCCCTGGCCGACACGGTCTGGGACCTCGTCGCCGCCCGCCTGGGCTGACGGGTCCCGCCCGCACGACCTCCCGCCGATCCGCCTCCCGTGCCCTCTTGCCCCGGCGCACCCGCCGACGGATACTTCCTCCGAGATGACCTGCAACGTCGCAGTCGGAGGGGTCTCGATCATGCCGGTCGCCGCCGCGGTCAGAGCCCGATGCCGCGCTCTGCTCCCCCCGGGGGAGGAGATCCACTACGTCCTGCCGGCGCTCTCCGCGGGCCCGCCGGGCATGGCGACCTTCCTCATCGTGATCACCGATCGCGCCATCTGCGTGCTGTCCACCAAGTTCTTCGACCGCGACGCGCCGACCTCGGTCTACGCCACCCACGCGCGGCGTACCCGGCTGGGGCCGCCGGAGTTCTCCGCGGGCACGGCCATCGAGCTCGGCGGGATGGTGTTCGAGATCGACGAGGAGTACGCCGCGGTGATCTCCGCCGCCGACGCCGAGATCTTCGCCCCCGAGACGCTGCCCCCCGACCCGTTGCCCGATCTATGACATCCCGGATTTTCCGGGCGGGCGAAATTTCCGGCGACACGATCCGGGACGGCTTCGCGACGTCGACACGGGTGCGGTTAGACTTCGCGAAGCGCTACTGGTGTCGTGCCGACGCCAGAGCCCCCAGACGCCAGCAGCCGCTGCATGAGGAGCCACTGACTTGTCCCGTCGTCTTTTCACCTCCGAGTCGGTCACAGAGGGCCACCCCGACAAGATCGCCGACCAGATCAGCGACGCGATCCTCGACGCCATGCTCAAGGGCGATCCCAGGAGCCGGGTCGCCGTCGAGACGATGATCACCACCGGTCAGGTTCACGTCGCCGGAGAGGTGACGACGGAGACCTACGTCGACATCCCGGGTCTCATCCGGGAGAAGATCCTCGAGATCGGCTACGACGCCTCGCACAAGGGCTTCGACGGCGCCTCCTGCGGCGTGTCGGTCTCCATCGGCGCGCAGTCGCCCGACATCGCCCAGGGCGTCGACGACGCCTACGAGAACCGCGAGGGCGAGGCCGACGACGAGCTCGACCGCCAGGGTGCGGGCGACCAGGGCCTGATGTTCGGCTACGCCTGCCGCGAGACCCCCGAGCTGATGCCGCTGCCGATCCAGCTCGCGCACCGCCTGGCCGAGCGCCTGTCGCAGGTCCGCAAGGACGGCACGGTCCCCTACCTGCGTCCCGACGGCAAGACCCAGGTCACCGTGGAGTACGACGGCGACCGGCCGGTCCGGCTGGACACCGTGGTCGTCTCCACCCAGCACGCGGCCGAGATCGACCTCAAGGAGATGCTCGCCCCCGACATCAAGGAGCACGTGGTCGACCCGGTCCTGGCCGGCCTGGAGCTCGACACCGAGGGCTACCGCCTGCTGGTCAACCCGACCGGCCGCTTCGAGATCGGCGGCCCCATGGGCGACGCCGGCCTGACCGGCCGCAAGATCATCGTCGACACCTACGGCGGCATGTCCCGTCACGGCGGCGGCGCCTTCTCCGGCAAGGACCCGTCCAAGGTCGACCGCTCGGCCGCCTACGCCATGCGCTGGGTCGCCAAGAACATCGTGGCCGCCGGCCTGGCCGACCGCGCCGAGGTCCAGGTCGCGTACGCCATCGGCAAGGCCCACCCGGTCGGCGTGTTCGTCGAGACCTTCGGCACCGAGAAGATCGAGATCGACAAGATCCAGGAAGCCGTGCTGAAGGTCTTCGACCTGCGCCCGGCCGCGATCATCCGTGACCTCGACCTGCTCCGCCCGATCTACTCGGGCACCTCCGCCTACGGTCACTTCGGCCGGGAGGGCTTCTCCTGGGAGGCCACCGACCGCGCCGACTCCCTGCGCGCCGCCGCCGGTCTCTGACCCGCGCCGTATCTCACGACGGCCCCCGTGAACCTCCCACGGGGGCCGTCGCACGTCCGGACCCCGGCGGGCCCTGGGTCCGACCGGGCCCCGGGTTCCGCCGGGCCGCGGGTCCCGCGGGGTTCTCGGGGGCGGGGTTTGACCCTCCCGCTGGAGGAGGTCCGATGCTGGATCCATGTTGAGCATCGGTGAGTTCGCGAACCTGACCGGTTTGAGCGTGAAGGCGCTGCACCACTACGACGACAAGGGCGTCCTCGTCCCGGCCGAGGTCGACGACGGGTCACGCTACCGGCGCTACTCCGAGTCGCAGGTCCGTGCCGGGGCGACCGTCCGGGTCCTCCGCGACGCGGGCGTCCCCCTTCCCCGGATCGCGGACGCGCTGCGCGACGGCGACGTCGCGGGCACGCTCGCGCGTCATCGCGAGGAGGTCCTGTCGCGACGGGTGGCGGAGGACGCCGCGCACACCGCGGCCGGGCTGGCCGTCGCCGCCTATGCCGCCCCGGTGGACGTGACGAGGAGGCGGGCCGCGGCGCAGCCGTACGTCGCGCGGGTCCTGCTGGTCGGTGTCGCCGACGACACCGACGCCGGCAACGAGCTCGCGAACGAGCTGTTCGGCGAGCTGTTCACGGCGTTGCACCGCGACGGCCTGGGCCCGGCGGGGCCGTTCTGGACGACGATCCAGGAGGGTCCCGGGCCCGAGACGGCGCGCCTGCTGTGCTGCTGGCCCACGCGGGAGCCGGTGCCGGAGGGCTGGGGCGGGGAGGGCGTCGTCACCGGGGAGCTGCCCGCGCGCACCGAGCTGGTGGCCTCGTGGCGTCCGGCCGGGAACGCGACCGTGCCGGAGGGGGTGGTGCACCCGGCCGTCGTGGGGCTGTTCGAGGCCGTCGCCGGCCTGGGCGTCGACCTGCGCGACACGGAGATCCGCCAGCGCGTCGTCGGCCCCGGTACCGACCCCGGCCCCGGCCCCGGCACCGACGCCGGTGGGCAGGCCGGTGGGGCCGGTCTCGACGAGGACGACGTCACCGTCGAGGTCGCCGTCACCATCGGGTCCTGACCGGCGCGTACTCCCGGCGGGGGTGAACGAGGGCGGGGGCCGCCCTCAGGGGCGTGCCGTCGTGCCCCCGCGATCCGCGGCCGGGGCCCGCTGCGGCGTGGTGTCGGTCCACTGGCCGCCGAAGGTCATCCGCCTGACCGGTGGCAGGGCGTCGCACAGGCGGAACCACGCCTTGGCGCCGCGCCGGACCAGCGACCTGTCGGAGATCATGAAGCTCGCCAGCCTCGCCGAGGTGCGGACGGCGCGGAAGCCGTACTCGCGCATCCGTTCCTCGTAACCGCCGACGGCCTCCGTCAGGGTGCCCTCGCCCCGGTGGAACGCCACCAGCCTGTCGGCCAGCAGGGCGGCGTCGCGCAGCGCCACGTTGGCGCCGAAGCCCATCGCGGGCGTCATGGCGTGGATGGCGTCCCCGAGCAGCGTCACCCTGGTCGCGGGCCAGGCCTCCACCGGGACGGAGGTCCTGAACGGCATGAGCCGGATGGTCGCGGGGTCGGCCTCGGCGACCAGGCGGCGCAGGACGGGGTGCCAGCCGGAGGTCATCGCCCCGGCCAGGTCCCTCAGCCCGTGGCCGTCGAGGTCGGCTGCTCCGGCGGGGTAGGCGCCGCGCCGGGCGACGAAGGCCCACAGCACGTAGTCCCGGAGGCCCGCGGTCAGGGAGCCCGGGTCGAGCCCGAGGCCGCCGAGACCCGGCTCCTGGGTGGCGGGCCCGGCATCCCGCCCGGCGGGATCCGCACCCGCGGCACCTGGCGGAACTCCGGGCCCGATCGGCGAAAGGGTGTCGCCCGCCGGGCCTTCCAGGCCTTCGGGGTCTGCCGGGTCTGCCGGGCCGGTCCGGTCTGCCGGTGGGACGGTGCCGCCGGGGTGCACGGCCGGAGGGTCCCCCGCCTTCCGTGCGGCGTTGAAGGTGGCGGTGAACATGGCCGATCCGGCCGGTGGCAGGACGAGGTTGAGCCCGTCGGCGAGGTGCCCGGGCATCCACGCTCGGGTGTGGTCGTCCAGCGGCGTACGGGCGCCGATCGCCAGGGCCCCGGTGTCGACGCGGCGGGCCCGGGGCAGGTACTGCCCGCGCACCCGGGAGGCCGTGCCGTCCGCGCCGACCAGGACGTCGCCGACGGCGTGGGTGCCGTCGGAGAAGAAGGCGACGACCTTGCCGTCCGGCCGCACCTCGTAGCGCTGGAACGTCCTGCCGTGGTGGACGACGTCCTCCAGACCGGCCAGCAGGATCCTGCGCAGGACGGTGCGGCTGACCGCGTACTGGCCGCCGGAGGGGGCGCCGCCGGTCATCACGCTCTCCTCCACGAACAGGAGCCTGCGCAGCAGGTGGGTGTGGAAGCCGAAGCCGGGTCCCGGGTGACCGGAGGTGGCGAGGAACACCTCCCACAGCGGACGCGGCAGGCAGCGGCGCAGCGCGCGGGCACCGGCCTGGTTCAGGTGGATGCGGTATCCCTGCACCCAGTCGGCGGCCTCGCGTTCGCGCTCGTAGACCTGGACGTTCACCCCGGAGGGGAGCAGTGCCTGGGCCAGTGCCAGGCCCCCTATCCCGCCTCCGACGACGAGGACGTCGAGTGCTCCGGCGGGCATCTCAGGCCCCGTCCCTGTCGCCGGTGGACGGCCGGGGATCGCCGTGAGGCGGTCCGGGGTCGCCGCCGGGGGGCGCCCCGGACGCCCTGGAGGTCCCGGACGTCCCGGACGTCCCGGACGTCTTGGGCGTCCTGTCGGTGCCGAGGAGGGCGGGCAGTTCCTCCAGGAGCGAGTCGTGCCAGGAGATCTCCGCCCGCAGGCGGACCAGGGTGTGGTCGAAGCCGAGGGGTTCGAGACCCCTGAGGTGCGGGGCCGCCGCCTCCCGCAGGCGTTCCCAGCTCTGCAGTTCGGCGGTGAGCCTGCGGAGGCGGTCCTCGATGACGGCCCGCAGCCGTTTCTCGCCCATGTCGGAGCTGAGCTGCAGGGCGAGGTCCACCGGATCGGGCCGCAACCGGGTGTCCTGCAGGGCCGCCTCCCGCAGTGACTCCAGCTCCAGCGCGCCGTCCTCGGTGATGGCGTAGACCGTCCGCGCCGGGAGGTTGCCCTGCTGCTCGGTGCGGACGGTCTCGATCACGCCTTCGGCCTCCAGCCGGTGCAGCGCTCCGTAGAGGGACCCGACCTTGATGTCGGTCCACAGCTCGGTCCGGTCCTGTTGAGCGCTCTGCCGGATCTGGTAGCCGTGCATGGGCCCGCGACGGGCCAGGGCCCCCAGGATGAAAAGTCGTGTGCTGCTCATGCGAGTACTCAAACACGACTAGGTGCGGCTAGTCAAACGCGACTACTCGTAAGCGAATTCGAATATCGGAGGAACCGGGCTCCTACTTCCCGTTCTCCACGGCATAGGTGGTCTGGACGAAACCGGCGTCGTGGACCGTGGTGGAGCGGTGGGCGAGGGAGATGTCCGCCTCCAGGGGGCCGAAGAGGGGCAGACCGCTCCCGATCAGCACCGGGGCCGTGGTGATGGTCAGTTCGTTCACCAGCCCGGCGCGCAGGAACGACCGGACGACCTGGCCGCCGTCGGCGTAGACGCTCTTGGTGCCGCGTTCGGCCAGGGCCCGTACCAGTCCGTCGAGGTCGCGGTGGACGGTGACGCGGGGGTCGGCGCCCTCCTCCAGGCGGGTGCTCAGCACCGCCACGTGCATGCCGTCGTAGGGCCAGTGCTCGGCACCGAAGGCGAGGACGGTCTCGTAGGTGGCGCGGCCCGTCACGACGGTGTCGATCCCGGCGATGAACTCCCGGTAGCCCATGTCACCGGCCTGTTCCCCCCGGCCGGTGAGCCAGCCGATGTCGCCGTCGGGGCGGGCGATGAACCCGTCCAGGCTGGTACCGATGAACACCGACACGGTGAACGGTGGCAGGGATGTCATGTCGTGGGTCTCCTCGGTGGGTCGTCGCTGTCGCCGGGCCGGTGGACCCGCAGCAGGTGGTCGATGTCGGAGTGCAGGACGCGGACGAGGTCGCCCTCACCGGTCAGGGCCCACAGGATGAGCGTGCCGTTGTAGGCGACCTGGACCGCGCGGGCCAGCCGTACGGGATCGGCGTCCTCGGTCAGCCCGCCGACGGCCACGGCCTCGGCGAGCAGGCCGGTGATCTCCTCCCGCATCCGGCGGGCCTGGGCGACGGCGTGCTCGCGGAACTCGGGATCGGTCAGGTCCAGCTGCAGAAAGGCCAGGCCGTTGGCCGCCTCCTCGGGCGTCCGCATGGTCGAGGCCAGCTCGTTCAGGGCCTCGTACAGGGCCGCCAGGGGAGCGTCGTGCCGCTGCCGTGCCCGCCGGAAGACCTCGCCCGTGCCGGAGGCGGACCACTCGGCGAAGGCAAGCAGCAGGCCGCGCTTGGATCCGAACCGCTGCACGAGCGCGGCCGGGGACAGCCCCGCCTCGGCGGCGACGGCGGCCAGGGTCAGGCCCGCAGGGCCGTGACCGCCGATCGCCCGCCCCGCGGCCCGCAGGATCGCCTCGTCGCTGGTGGTGCGAGGCCGTGCCATGGCCCTCCTCCGGTCGGGTCCTCGTCCGTTCGTGAATGAGCATTCACGAACCGCGTCGGGAGGAGGCTACCGCCTTGGGAGCAGTTTGTAAAAGAACGTTCATTTACTAACGGGTACGAGGTCGTCCGCCCCTGCTCCGGGACGTGCGGAGAAGCCTCGCCCTCCCCGCGCCGGAGCGTACGGGGACGCGGGCCTTCGAGCCGGAGCGCGCGGGCGAGGCTCACCCGAGCCGGAGCGTGCGGGCGAGGCTCACCCGAGCCGCGGCGTGCCGGGGAGGCTCACCCCTTGCGCCGGAGCGTGCGGTGGACGGTCACGCCGACCAGGACCAGCGACCCGGCGGTCAGCAGGGCGGCCTCGGTCCACTGGAAGCGCCAGAACCGCGACGGCGGGTGGTGGTAGAGCGCGTAGCGGTAGCCCTTGCCGAACAGGCACCGTTCGTGGGCCTCCTGGTTCCGGCTGCTGCGCCCGGCGTCCGGCGGGCGGAGACAGACCCCGGCCGGGGGAGCGGCTAACTCCCTCCCGGAGGGGTCGACCCAGGCGCCGCTCACCAGCCGCGAGTCCGGGTCCGGCGGGACGGTGGTGCCCGACAGCACGGTCCGCACCGGTTCGGCGTAGTGCTCGCTCAGGCCGAACAGGGTGAACGTCGTCACGGAGACCACGGCCACCACCAGTGCCATCGCGGGCAGCGTGCGCCGCAGCAACGCCCCGGCCGCCGTGCCCGCGGTGAAGGCGTACAGCCACCACGCCGCAGGGGCGACGCCCACCATGTTGAAGACGCCGACGTTGCCGAAGACGTCCTGCCGGAAGACCGGCCGCCACAGGCTGATCATCAACGACGTCAGCAGCCCGGCGGCGACCACCAGGGTGCCGAGCACGGCGAGCTTGACGGTCAGCCAGCGGCGCACGGAGACCGACTGGGTCCAGGCCAGCCGGTACGTGCCGCGCTCGTACTCGCGGCCCAGCAGCGGCGCGCCCCAGAACGCGCCGATCAGCGCGGGGGCGACGATCGGCAGCCAGCCGAAGATCGAGTAGACGGTGTCGTAACGGTCGCCGAGGGCTCTGGCCAGGTCCCAGCACGCGGCGGCCGTCCCGGGGCAGCCGGGTGGCGCGTGCCCGGAGATGTGGAGCCTGGCCTCCACCGCCGAGCCCAGCAGGAGCAGGCCGAGCGCGGCGAGCAGCCCGCCGGTGACGAGGATCTGCGCCCGGTGCTGGCGCCAGGTCGTCCAGATCACGCCCTCACCTCCGCGGGAGCGGGGAGCGCGGCCGCGTCGGGGCTGCGCAGGTAGGCCATCACCAGCTCCTCCAGGTCAGGGGGACGGGCGCTCCAGCGCGGGTCGGTCACGGACGTGCCCCGCACCAGCAGCCGGGTCCGCGTGCCGGTGCGGCTCGCCTCGACCACCCGGCTCCCGGCCGGTGGGGTGCCGGCCCCGGCCGGTCCGGTCAGCACCAGGTGGCCGGCGAGCAGGTCGTCGATGTCGCCGCTGACCTGCACCCGGCCGCCGTTGATCACGATGAGCCAGTCACAGGTGTCGCGCAGGTCGGCGACGACGTGGGAGGAGAGCAGGACCGTCAGCGGCTGCTCGGCGACCGCGGTCATCAGGGCGCGCATGACGTCGTGCCGGGCCAGCGGATCGAGGTTGGCCAGCGGCTCGTCCAGGACCAGCAGGCTCGGACGCCGGGCCAGCGCGACGGTGAGCGCGACCTGGGCCCGCTGCCCGCCCGAGAGCCCGGAGACCCTGCGGTCCAGCGGGACGCCCAGCCCCTCCAGGCGGGCGACGGCGTGGGCGTCGTCCCAGGTGGGGTTGAGCCTGCGTCCGAAGGCGAGCGTCTCGGCGACCGTGAAGGCGTCGTACAGCGGTTTGTCCTGGGCCATGAAGGCCACCTGGCCCGCGACGGAGATCGTCCCGGCGTCCGGGGCCAGCAGCCCGACGACCGCGTGCAGCAGCGTGGTCTTGCCCGCCCCGTTGGGGCCCAGCAGGGCCGCGACCCGGCCCGGCGGGACGGCCAGCGAGCAGTCGCGCAGCGCCCAGGTACGGCGGTAGCGGACCCCCAGGCCGGTCGTCCGCAGTGCGTCGGTCACGCTATGCCCTCCCGGAGGCGGCCGGCCAGCGCCGTGGCGAACAGCGCCTCCATGTCGTCACGGTCGAGACCGGCCGCGTGCGCGCGCCCCACCCATTCCTCCAGGTCCCGGTGCAGGACGGCGTGGTCGGCCAGCCGGGCGCCACCGATCGAGCGCTGGACGAAGGTGCCCAGCCCCGGCCTGCCCGTCACCAGCCCCTCGCGCTCCAGCTCGCGGTAGGCCTTGAGCACGGTGTTGGGGTTGATCGTCAGCGCCTCGACGACCTCCCGCGCGGTGGGCAGCCGGTCGCCGGGCCGCAGCGTGCCCAGGCGGAGGGCCTGTTTGACCTGGTGGACGAGCTGGAGGTACGTCGACACCCCCGACCCGCGGTCCAGGTGGAATTCGATCACGCAAAACACCCTTTCACTATATGAATAGCTGAATGGTGTTGGAGGCGATCTTCTTTGTCAATCGTCCCCGTTCCCGGGTGGGAGGGCGGGGCGTGCGACGTGACCTGACCGGAGCGGCCGGAGACTAGGATTCGGGATCGTCCCGCGTTCCCCTCTCCACCCGAAGGACCCGCAGGTGCCCCACCCCGAAGGACCGGCAGGCGCTCGGTGACCTACGCCGGCCCGACAGCGGACGACGGCGCGTTGCTGCCGCTCGACGCCGTACGCGAGCGCCCGGCGACCGGGGCACGCGGGGCGGCGCGGGGCGGTGCGCGGAACCGGGGGACCGGGGGAGTGCCGGGCCGCGGGACCGTGGCTGCAGGGATCCCGCCGACCCCGGCGACCCCGAAGGACCCGGCGACCCGGGCGACCCCGGCGGCCCCGATGACTCCCACGACCCTCGCGATCCCGGTGACCCCGGCGGTCGCCGTCCCGGTGGGCGGCGCGGGCCTGCTGGAGCTCGACGCGGCCCGTGCGACCCGGGGTGTGCCGGAGCTGGCCGCCGCCTCGCCGGTCGCGCGGGTCCTCGTGGACACGCCGCTGCCGCACCTCGACCGGCCGTTCGACTACCTCGTCCCGGCGCCGCTGGACGCCACCGCGGTGCCGGGCTGCCGGGTCCGGGTCCGGTTCGCCGGCAAGCTGGTCGACGGCTTCCTGCTGGAACGCGCGGAGACCACCGACCACCAGGGCAAACTGGCCCGCCTGGAGAGGGTCGTCTCGGCCGAGCCGGTGCTCACCCCGGAGATCGCCGCGCTGGCCCGCGCGGTGGCCGACCGCTACGCCGGGACCATGGCCGACGTGCTGCGCCTGGCCGTCCCGCCCCGGCACGCCAGGGTGGAGGCCGAAGATCACGACACGCCCGGGACGCATCCCGGGCCGAAAATCACACCGGAGTCCGGTCCGGACTCCGGGCCGTGGGCCGACTACCGCGAGGGGGAGGCGTTCCTGGCCGCGCTGGCCCGGGGGGACTCGCCCCGGGCGGTGTGGACCGCCCTGCCCGGGACCACCGAACACGGCCCGCAGTGGCCGGAGGCGGTCGCGGTGGCCGTACGGGAAGTCCTGCGAGGGGGCAGGGGGGCCCTGGTGGTCCTTCCCGACGGGAAGGACGTCACCCTGGCCGACGCCGCGCTGAGCGCGGTCCTGGGGCCCGGCGCGCACGTGGCGCTGACGGCCGACCTCGGGCCCGCCGAGCGCTACCGCCGGTGGCTGCGGGCGCTCAGGGGCCGGGTGCGCGTCGTCGTGGGCACCAGGGGGGCGGCGTTCGCCCCGGTCGCCGACCTGGGGCTGGCGATCATCTGGGACGACGGCGACGACCTGCACTCCGAGCGGCTCGCCCCGTACCCGCACGCCAGGGAGGTCCTGGCGCTGCGCGCGCACCAGGCGCGCGCCGGCCTGCTCATCGGGGGTCACGCCCGTACGGCGGAGGCCACCCGGCTGATCGCGGCCGGCTGGGCCGGGCCCGTCGTCGCGGCCCGCGCCACGGTCCGGGCCAGGGCGCCCAAGGTCCGGCCGGCCGGGGAGGACGCGGAGCTGGCCAGGGACGAGGCCGCCCGGGCCGCCCGGCTGCCCAGCCTGGCCTGGCGGACCCTGCGCGCCGGGCTGGAGACCGGGCCGGTGCTGGTGCAGGTCCCCCGGCGGGGGTACCTGCCCGCGCTGGCCTGCCAGAGCTGCCGGGCGCCCGCGCGCTGCGGGCACTGCGGCGGGCCGTTCGCGCTGCGCGCCGGCCACGTCTCGCCCTACTGCCGCTGGTGCGGCCGGATCGCGGCCGACTGGCGCTGCCCCTCCTGCGGCGGGGGCCGGGTGCGGGCCCAGGTGGTCGGTGCCCGCCGTACCGCCGAGGAACTGGGCCGGGCCTTCCCCTCGGTGCCGGTGAAGACCTCGGGCAGGGACGGGGTTCTCGCCACGGTCGGACCGGGCCGGGCCCTGGTGGTGGCCACGCCCGGGGCCGAGCCGGTGCCCCGGGGCGGGTACGCCGCGGCGGTGCTGCTGGACGGCTGGGCACTGCTGGGCCGGCCCGACCTGCGGGCCGCCGAGGAGACGCTGCGGCGGTGGATGAACGCGGCGGCGCTGCTGCGGCCCTCGGCCGAGCTGGTCGTGCTCGCCGACTCCTCGCTGCCCTCGGTGCAGGCGCTGCTGCGCTGGGACCCGGTCACCCACGCCGAACGGGAACTGGCCGACAGGACAGAACTCGGTTTCCCCCCCGCGATGAAAATGGCGACGCTCACCGGATCCCCCGGGGCGGTCAGGGAAATGCTCGGGGAGATCACCCTGCCCCCCGAGGCCCAGGTGCTCGGCCCCGTCCCCGTGCCCTCCTCCAGAGGCGATCACGTGCGGGAACGCGCCATGGTGCGGATCGCGCCGGACCTCGGACCGGCGCTCGCCGCGGCCCTGAAAGGGGCCGTCGGGGTGCGCTCCGCGCGCAAGGCTCCGGAGGTGGTCAAGGTATGCATTGACCCCCTGGATGTGATTTGAGGCGTTTCCCCGATTCGCGGTGCTGGCAGTAAGCCGTTAATTTTCCCCTGTGTCGATCGAATGGGTGAATCGGGCCGTAGACGACCTGCGCGCGTGGGGGCGTGCGCACGGCCTCGACGTTGACGTGGACGAGGTGCGGCTGCTCTGCGACTACGCCAGCGACTATCTGGACGTGAACGAGCTGGGTGACTTCACGCCCGTCGCCTTCGAGGAACTGCTGCTCAACATCTACCCGCGCAAGGTCATCGCCCCTCCGGAGAGCGCCGCCGAGACGGTCGCCGCCGCCCGTACCCTGGTCGACTTCCTGCTCGCGACCGAGGAGATCGGCGGCAAGATGGCCGTCCGGATGCGCACCGTGCTCGACCGGATCGAGCCCGAGATGCCCATCGCCCTCGCCGACACCTCCCGGTTCGGCATGGCCAAGAGCCTGTTCAGCGCGATGGGCGCCGACTCCCTGGAACAGGACGCGGTCCTGTCGGTCTCGGCGGTGCAGGAGGAGCCCGCCGTCGAGCACTGCGAGTGCCCCGGCTGCTCGCCGCTGCCCCCGGTACGGCTGGCGCCCCACGAGACGCTCGCCGCGAGCGTGCCGCGGGTGCCGCTGCTGACCGACGCGCGCAGGCTGGTGCAGTGGATGCTCGCCGGGGGCCGCACCCCGACCGTCAAGGGACGTCTGCGGGTCCGCGACGCCGCCGAGGCCGCAGCCCAGCTCGCCGTGGCCGACCCGGGCCTGCTGTGGGACCTGGCGGTGCACACCGGCCTGGTCGAGGTCGAGGGCACCACGGTCTTCGAGGGCGAGGACCTTGACCCGCTCGAGGTCTGGGCCGCGACCGTGGAGTTCGTCGTGGACACCGACACCGGTGGCGCGATCACCGGCCACGTCTCGCTCGACGAGGAGCTCTACGGCCTGTGCGACATGCTCTACCGCCTCCAGGCGCCCGTGCCGGTCCCGCTGGTCGGCGACTACCTGGAGGAGATCGGCCTGGCCGAGGAGGGCGAGGGCGGGATCGACGTCCCCGAGGCCGTACGGCGGCTGGCCTACTGCGGGATCGCCGAGCCCGGCACCGAGACGCTGCGGCTCACCCCGCTGGCCCTGTGGGGGCTGCGCGAGCTCTACACCGACCTGGGCATCGAGGCGCCCGAGGCGGCCGACCTGAGCGCCGCCGACGCGCCCGAGCTCATCGAGGGACTGCTCTCCGGGATGCCCGCCGAGGCGGCCGAGGCCGACATCGAGGGCTGGCTGGGAGGCAGGACCCCGGCGCGGGCCGCCACCGAGCTGCTGGGCTCGGTCTCCGGCGCGCCCGCGGCCGCCCGGGGCGTCGCGGTGACGATCGTCGACCGTCTCGGCCCCGAGGCCGAGGAGGCCGTACGCGCCTTCCTGGAGGACTCCGAGCTGCGCCCGCACGCCATCCACTGGCTGACCGCGCGCGGCCTGTCCGCGCCCGACCTGACCCAGCAGGAGGCGCTGTGGATGAGCGTGGACATGCTGGCCCTGGCGATGCCCGCGGCCGAGGAGGACCCCGAGGCGTTCGCCGAGAACATGTCGGCCTCGGGCCCCGCCTCGCAGGTGATCGAGGAGATGTGGCGGGTCGACCACCCCGACGTCGTCGACGTCCTTGAGCTGCTCGGACGCTCGCTGAGGGACCGCGACGCGGCCAAGGCGGCCCGCAAGGCGGCGTTCAAGGCACGTTCCCGCGCCATCGGCTGAGCCGTGTATGCGTGAGGCGCGAGTGCAGTAAGTTTCACGGGTGGCAAAGAGCGGGAACAGTGGGAACGTCTTCGACATCGGCGAGCTCCGCAGGCTGGTCGACGAGCTGGGAGCGGCGCCCCGCGAGCTGCGGGCGGCCGTCCTGGAGGAGTCCGTCACCGCTCCACGCTGCGACTGCGCCGCGCGCGGCGACGCGCTGAGCTTCCCGCCGGTCGACCTGGCCCCGGACGCAGAGCTGGCCGAGGCCGTGCTCCGGGTGCCGCTGGTGGTCGACGCCCGGCGGGTGGCCGCGTGGACCGGCGCCCGCGTGGTGACCCCCGAGGGCCTGCTGCCCGACCCGTTCGCGCCGTGCGAGGAGCTCGGTCTGCCGGGCCCGGCGCGGCTGCACCTGCTCTGGGTCGTCGCGGTCAACACCGGCATGCTCCGCATCTCCCGCGGCCGGGTCGTGCCCGGCCCGCTGACGCTCTCGCCGGACCTGCCGCCCGGGACGCTGCTGGAGTTCTGGGACGGCGTGGTCATGGACGTCCTGGACCGTGCCGACGACGACCTGACCGGCTCCGAGCTGATCGACGACCACCTGGCCGAGATGCTCGCCACGCTGTACGCGGTGCGCGAGGGCCTGTCGGCCTCGACCCTGGTCAAGGGCATCCTGCAGTCCCACCAGGTGGCCTGCGGGGCCCGGCCGGCCCAGATGCGCGGGCTGGCCGCCGCGCTCCCGGCCCAGCTGGAGTCGGCGCTGGAGCTGCTGGCCTACTGCGGCCTGGTCGAGACGTCCCGGGCCGGGTGGCCCCGGCTGACCCCGCTCGGCATGTGGGCCGTGCGTCAGGACCTGATGCGGGAGGGCCACGACGCGCCGACGGGCGCCGAGGCCGCGGTCTTCGCCGACCTCGGCGCGGCCGAGCTGGTCGAGGCGATCATGAAGGGGGCCGCCGCCCCCAGCGCGGTCACCGTCTGGCTGGAGTCGCGCCACCCCGAGGCCGCCGCCCGCGAGCTCGTCAAGGTCGCCGCCTCGGGCACGGCCGGGCGGCGCGGAGCGGTCGGCACCATCCTGGAGGAGCTCGGCCCCGAGGCCGAGGCCCCGCTGCGGGAGGCGCTGTCGGAGCCCGCCATGTGGCGCTACGCCGCCTCCTGGCTGCACATCCGGGACCTGCCCGCGCCCGCGCTCACGCCCGCCGACAACACCTGGCTCGCCGTCGACTCGCTCGCCTCGCTGCTGGAGAACGGCGACGCCTCCGAGGCGATCTGCGAGTTCGACGCGCTCGAACCCGGCGAGGACCTGCTGCGCGTGGTCGAGGAGATGGCCCTGGTGGACCACCCCGACACGATCGCCGTCCTGGACCTGCTGGGCTCCCGGCACACCGACGCCGCGGTGGCCAAGTCCGCCCGCAAGGCCGCCATGAAGGCCCGCTCCCGCTGACCCGGCCAGGTGGCCCGGGCAGGGCGGCCGTCGCCCTTAGACTGGGGTGATCCCCTGAAGCGTGAGGAGACCCCTGTTGGCCATCCAGCCGATCCGCCTCTTCGGCGACCCGGTGCTGCGCACTCCGGCCGAGCCGGTCAAGGACTTCGACAAGGAACTGCGCAAGCTCGTCAAGGACCTCACCGACACGATGATGGACGCCCCCGGGGCCGGGCTCGCGGCACCGCAGATCGGGGTCGGCCTGCGGGTCTTCACCTACTACGTGGACGACCAGCTCGGACACCTGATCAACCCCGACCTGAACCTGTCGGACGAGTGCGACGAGGAGGGCGAGGAGGGCTGCCTGTCCTTCCCCGGGCTGTCCTTTCCCACCCCCCGCGCGATCCGGGCCGTGGCGACCGGCTTCGACATGCACGGTGAGCCGGTGACCCTGGAGGGCACCGACCTGATGGCCCGTTGCTTCCAGCACGAGACCGACCACCTGGACGGCGTGCTGTTCATCGACCGGATGGACGCGGCACAGCGCAAGCTCGCCATGAAGGCGATCCGCGAGGCCCCCTGGAGCGGCCTGTCGGCCCCCGCGTTCAAGTTCTCCCCGCACCCCACCCAAGGGAAGGCTCTGTAGGAACCTTGCGTTTGGTCTTCGCCGGAACCCCGGACACCGCTCTGCCCGCGCTGCGGGCCCTGATCGACTCGCCACGGCACGACGTCGTCGCCGTCGTCACCCGTCCGGACGCCCAGTCGGGCCGGGGCCGCAGGGTGCAGCCGAGCCCCGTCGCCGAGCTCGCCGGGCAGGCGGGCATCGAGGTGCTCAAGCCGCCCAAGGCGGGCGACCCCGCCTTCCTGGACCGGCTCCGCGAGCTCGCCCCCGACTGCTGCCCGGTGGTCGCCTACGGCGCGCTGCTGCCCCAGTCCGCCCTGGACGTCCCCGCGCACGGCTGGGTCAACCTGCACTTCTCGCTGCTGCCCGCCTGGCGCGGCGCGGCACCGGTGCAGCACGCCGTGCTGCACGGCGACGCCATCACCGGCGCGACCACCTTCCGGATCGTCAAGGAGCTGGACGCGGGCCCGGTCTACGGCGTCCTCACCGAGGAGATCCGTCCCGCCGACACCGCGGGCGAGCTGCTGGCCAGGCTCGCCGGGTCCGGCGCGGGACTGCTGACGGCCACCCTCGACGGGATCGAGGACGGCAAGCTGGAGGCCGTACCGCAGCCCGCCGAGGGGGTGAGCCTCGCCCCGAAGATCAACGTGGAGGACGCCAGGGTGGACTGGTCGGCGCCCGCCATGCGGGTCGACCGTCTCGTCCGGGCCTGCACCCCCGCGCCGGGCGCGTGGACGGAGTTCCGCGACCTGCGGATCAAGCTCGGCCCGGTACGGCCGGTTCCCGACGCCCCCGGCCTGGAGCCGGGCCGGATCGCGGCGTCCAAGAACTCCGTGCTGGTCGGCACCGCGACCTACCCGGTCGAGCTGGGCGAGGTGCAGCCGCAGGGCAAGCGCCCGATGGGGGCGGGGGAGTGGGCCCGCGGCGTGCGGCTCACCGACGAGGATCGGCTGGCCTGAGGATCATGAGCAGTGGTGGCGACGGCCGTGACGCACCGCGCGGTCACGGCCAGGGTGGCGATCGGCGTCAGGCCCGGCGCCCCGGCCAGGGACAGGGGCAAGGCCAGGGACAAGGGCAGGGACAGGGCCGCGGCAGGGGTGGCGGCCGGGGCGGCAGACCGCCCAGGCCGGTCCGCGACGAGGCGCGCAACACCGCCTACGACCTGATGCGCGCCGTCGACGAGCGGGACGCGTACGCGAACCTGCTGATGCCCGCGCTGCTGCGCGAGCGCCGCCTGTCCGGGCGTGACGCGGGCCTGGCCACCGAGCTGGCCTACGGCACCCTGCGCGGCCTGGGCACCTACGACGAGATCATCGCGGCCTGCAGCGACCGGGCGCCGGAGCAGGTGGACCCGCCGCTGCTCGACGCCGTCCGCCTGGGGGTGCACCAGCTCCTGCGCACCCGGGTGCCCCCGCACGCCGCCGTCGGCACCACCGTCGACCTGGTCCGGCTGCGGGTCGGCATCGGCGCCTCCAAGTACGCCAACGCCGTGCTGCGCAAGGTCTCCACCCGCTCCCTGGAGCAGTGGATCCCGATCGTGGCGCCCGATCCCGCCGACGACCCGGTCGGCCACCTGGCGGTCGCCCACAGCCATCCCCGGTGGATCGTGGACGCGCTGCGCGACGCCGTGGGCGGCGACTTCGACGAGACGGCCGCCCTGCTCGCCGCGGACAACGAGCGTCCCCGGGTGACCCTGGTCTCCCGCCCGGGCCGTTCCTCGACCGAGGAGCTGCTCGCCGCGGGTGCCGAGCCCGCCCGCTACTCCCGCTACGCCGCCTACCTGTCCGAGGGCGATCCCGGGTCGATCCTCGCGGTGGCCGAGTCGCGCGCCGCCGTGCAGGACGAGGCCAGCCAGCTCGTCGCGCTGGCCCTGACCCGGGTCCCGGTGCGCGGTGCCGACTCCCGCTGGCTCGACCTGTGCGCGGGGCCCGGCGGCAAGGCGGGCCTGCTCGACGCCCTCGCGTCCGACGGCGACGTGGCGGGCCTGCCGGCGACCTCCCCCGCCCCGGCGCCCTCCCCCGCCCCGGGGGCGGGAGACGGCACGGGCGGCGACGGGCCGGTGGCCTTCGGCGGCGGGGCGCACCTGCTCGCCAACGAGCTGCAGTACCACCGGGCGCGGCTGGTACGCCAGACGACCCGGCGGGCCGCGGTCGTCACCGCGGACGGGACCCGGCCCGCCTGGCGGCCCGGCGTCTTCGACCGGGTCATGCTGGACGCCCCCTGCACCGGCCTGGGCGCGCTGCGCCGGCGCCCCGAGGCCCGCTGGCGCCGCGATCCGCGAAGCCTGCCCGAGCTGACCGCGCTCCAGCGCGGCCTGCTGACCTCCGCGCTGGAGGCCGTCCGTCCCGGTGGCGTCGTGGCGTACGTGACATGCTCGCCGCACCTGGCCGAGACCGTCGCCGTGGTCGGCGACGTGCTGCGCCGCCGCGACGACGTGGAGGCGCTGGACGCCCGCGCGTACCTTCCCGAGGTCACCGAGGGGCTGGGCGAGGGGCCGTACGCGCGGCTCTGGCCGCACCGGCACGGCACCGACGCGATGTTCCTCGCCCTGCTGCGCCGTCACTGAGCCGCCCCGAGCCGCCCCGAGCCGTCCCTGAGCGGTTGCCGAGCCGTCCCTGAGCGGTCTCCGAGCGGTCGCGGCTCCTGCGCCGGGGCCCGGAGCAGGAGCGGTCCGGCCGGTCGGCGTGATCGTCGCCTGCCGTGGTCCCGGGTGCGGCCGGGGGAATCCCGGGAGGGCCACGGCCGTTGTCGCCGGTACGGGACCCGACCGGGGCCCGTCCGGACGAGACGCGCCGTACCCGGCCAGCGAAGACGACGCTCCTTCACGGAAGGGGTCTGTCATGGCCTGGATCCTGGTCGTCGTCGCGGGTCTGTTCGAGGTCGTCATGGCCTACTCGCTCAAGCTCAGCGACGGGTTCTCCGTACCGCTGCCGGCCGCGGGCTTCGTCGTCTCGGCCGTCGCCAGCTTCGGCCTTCTCGCGCTCGCCCTGAAAAGCCTCGACGTGGGGACGGCCTACGCCGTCTGGACGGGCATCGGGGCCGTCGGCACCGCCGCGCTGGGCATGGTCCTCCTGGGCGAGAACGCCTCCCCCCTCAAGATCGCCTCCATCCTCCTCATCCTCTGCGGCGTCGTCGGCCTCAACCTGGCGGGCGGCGGTCACTGAGCGGCCCCGCCGCGCCCGCGACCCGGCCCCATCGCGCCCGCGACCCGGCCCCGCCGGGACCGGCCGGAGCCGGGCCGGACCTCGCGCCGGATCCGGGCCGGGCCGGACCCGCCACGGCAGGGCCGGAGCCGGGTGGCGTCCGGCCGGGTCCCGGGCGGAGCGGGAGTGGGGAGGCGGGAGACCCACGGAAGCGGGGACCCATAGAATCGGCCCATCATGGCCGTACAGATCTCGCCCAGCATCCTGTCCGCCGACTTCGCCCGCCTCGCCGAGGCGGCCGCGGCGGTCCCCAACGCCGACTGGCTGCACGTGGACGTCATGGACAACCACTTCGTGCCCAACCTGACCCTCGGGCTGCCGGTCGTCGAGTCCCTGCTCAAGGCGACCTCGACGCCGCTCGACTGCCACCTCATGATCGAGGACCCGGACCGCTGGGCCCCCTCCTACGCCGAGGCCGGGGCCGGGAGCGTCACCGTCCACGCCGAGGCCGCCAAGGCCCCGGTGCGCACGCTGCGCCAGATCCGCGGCGCCGGCGCCCGGGCCGGTCTGGCGCTCAACCCGGCCACCCCGGTCGAGCCGTACGAGGACCTGCTCGGCGAGCTCGACATGCTGCTGCTGATGACCGTCGACCCCGGTTTCGGCGGGCAGAAGTTCCTCGACGTGGTCCTGCCCAAGATCCGCCGGACCCGCGAGCTGCTCGACCGGCACGGCGGGCAGGTCTGGCTCCAGGTGGACGGCGGCGTCTCCGAGACGACGATCGAGCGCTGCGCCGAGGCGGGTGCCGACGTGTTCGTGGCGGGCAACGCCGTCTACGGCGCCGAGGACCCGGCCCGCGCGGTCGACGCCCTGCGCGCCCTGGCGAAGAGCCGCTGACCCCGGCCTTCCCCGCCTGACCCCGGCCGTCCCCAGTGACCGGAAGACCCCCGGGTGACACCGGAAGGCCCCCGGTGGCATCCAAGAGACCTCCGGTGGCGCCCGGGAGGCCTCCGGTGAAGCGAAAGGCCGCCTTCCTCCCGGAAGGCGACCTTTCGGCAAGGCCGCGCCGCCCCGGGCGGACCGGGCAGGGCGCATCGGCGGGAGGGCTATCCCCTCACGGCTGCAGGGCCGGGTCCAGCACCACGTCCTCGCCGTGCACGGTCGGCTGCTCGGGGAAGTGGCAGGCGGTCAGGTGACCCGCCGCGTTGCCCTCCAGCCTGACCAGCGGGGGCTCCTCGACCGCGCACTTCTCCTGGGCCTTCCAGCAGCGGGTGCGGAAGTGGCAGCCGGTCGGCGGGTTGATCGGGGAGGGCACGTCCCCGGCCAGCCGGATGCGCTCGCGCGGTACCTCGTCCTCCAGCACCTCGGGCACCGCCGACAGCAGCGCGTGCGTGTACGGGTGGCGGGGGCGCTCGTACAGGGAGGCGCGGTCGGCGATCTCCACGATCTTGCCGAGGTACATGACCGCGACCCGCTGCGAGAAGTGCCGCACGATCGCCAGGTCGTGCGCGATGAACAGGAACGCGATCCCCATGTCCCGCTGGAGCTGCTGGAGCAGGTTGACGACCTGGGCCTGGATGGAGACGTCCAGGGCCGAGACCGGCTCGTCCGCGATGATCAGCCGGGGGTTCAGGGCGAGCGCGCGGGCCACCCCGATGCGCTGGCGCTGGCCGCCGGAGAACTCGTGCGGGAAGCGGTTGTAGTGCTCGGGGTTGAGCCCGACGATCTCCAGGAGCTCCTGGACGCGCTTGGTCCTGCCGCCCGGCGGGTCGATGCCGTTGATCTCCATCGGGCCGCCGACGATGGTGCCCACGGTGTGCCGCGGGTTGAGCGACGAGTACGGGTCCTGAAAGATCATCTGGATCTCGGAGCGGATCGGCTTCAGCTCCTTGCGCCCGGCGTGCCCGATCTCCCGCCCGGCGTAGCGGATGCTGCCCTCGGTGGGCTCCAGCAGGCGGGCGGCCAGCCGTCCGGCCGTGGACTTGCCGCAACCGGACTCGCCGACCAGGCCGAGCGTCTCCCCGCCGTGCACGGTCAGGTCGATGCCGTCCACCGCGTGGACCTTGCCGACCTGCCGTTTGAAGACGACACCGCCCATCACCGGGAAGTGCTTCTTCAGCCCGGACAGCTCCAGCAGCGCCTCGCCGCGGGGTTCGCCGGTCGTCTCGGTCATTTCACGATCTCCCGCTTCTGGGCGAGGGTCAGGTAGCACGCGTCGCCGTGGCCGCGGTGCGGGGACAGCTCGGGCCGCTCGGAACGGCACAGCTCGGGACCGGCCAGTTCCTTGTAGTCGCACCGGGGATGGAAGGGACAGCCCGGCGGGACGTTGAGCAGGCTGGGCGGGGTGCCGCGGACCGGCCGCAGCGGCACGTCCACCGGGCCGGTCAGCCGGGGCATGGAGGCCATCAGGCCCCAGGTGTAGGGGTGGCGGGGCTCGTGCAGGACCTCCCGCACGGTGCCGCGCTCCACCGCCCGCCCGGCGTACATCACCAGCACCTCGTGCGCGGTGTTGGCGACCACGCCGAGGTCGTGGGTGATCAGGATGATCGAGGTGCCCGCCTGGTCCTGGAGCTCCTTGAGCAGGTCCAGGATCTGGGCCTGCACGGTCACGTCCAGCGCGGTGGTGGGCTCGTCGGCGATCAGCAGGTCGGGGTCGCAGACCAGCGCCATCGCGATCATCGCGCGCTGCCGCATGCCGCCGGAGAACTGGTGGGGGTAGTCGTCGACCCGGGTCTTCGGCTGCGGGATGCCGACCCGCGTCAGCATCTCGATCGCGCGGGCCCTGGCCTCGCCGCGGCTCGCGCCGGTGTGCTTGCGGTAGACCTCGGAGATCTGCTTGCCGATGGTGTGGTACGGCGAGAGCGAGGTCAGCGGGTCCTGGAAGATCATCGCGACCTTGTTGCCGCGCAGCCTCTCCATGGTGGACCGGGAGGCGCCGATCAGCTCCTCGCCGTCCAGCCGGATCTCCCCGCCGACCTTGGTGGTCTCCGGGTTGTGCAGGCCGAGCACGGTCAGGTTGGTCACCGACTTGCCGGACCCGGACTCGCCGACGATGCCCAGCGTGGTGCCCTTCTCCACGTCGAAGGAGAGCCCGTCCACCGCGTGGACGACGCCGTCCTCGGTGTGGAAGTCGACGGTCAGGTCACGGACCGAGAGGAAAGGGTTCGACACTTCTTCAGAACTCCTAACCCAGCCGCACGCGGGGGTCGATGAAGGCGTACAGGACGTCGACGATGATGTTGAAGAAGACGATCGCCCCGGCCGCCACGAGCACCGTTCCCATCAGCATGGGCAGGTCCGAGGTGTCCACCGCCTTGAGCGAGAGGCGCCCGAGCCCCTGCAGGCCGAAGGTGGTCTCGGTGATGATGGCCCCGCCGATCAGCGTGCCGAGGTCCACGCCGAAGATGGTGATGATGGGGGTGAGGGTACCTCGCAGGGCGAACCTCATCACCACGCTCCGGCCGGACATGCCCTTGGCGCGCGCGGTGCGGACGTAGTCCTCGCCGAGCTGCTCGACCATGGTCGAGCGCGTCATGCGGGTGTAGTTGGCGGTGAAGATGATCGCCAGCACCAGCCAGGGCAGCAACAGCCCACCGGCCCAGGCGATCGGGTTCTCGGTGAACGGCAGGTACTTGGGCTGGGCGAGGATCTGGCCCTTGTAGACGAGGAAGTACAGCGCGAGCGTGCCGATGAAGTAGATCTGCACGGAGGCGCCGATCAGGGACGACACGCTGGCGATCTTGTCCAGCGGCTTGCCCTGGCGCAGCGCGGCGACGATGCCGGTCAGGACGCCGAAGACCAGGAAGATGGCCGCGGCGCCGACGGTGAGGGAGACGGTGACCGGGAGCCGGTCCAGGATCGTCTCGAACACCGGCTCGCGGTTGACGAACGAGTACCCCAGGCAGGGGGCCGGGCAGCTGCCCAGTCCCTCGTACTCGCGGCCGACGAAGATGCCGGCCAGCCAGGCCACGAACTGGGCGAACAGCGGCTGGTCCAGTCCCAGGTTGTGCCGCGCCTGCTCCAGCAGGTCGGGCGGGCACACCTTGCCGCAGGCGAGCCTCGCGGGGTCGGCGGGCACCGCGAAGAAGAGGAAGAAGGTCACCGCGGAGATGATCACGAGGGTGACCACGGCGCCGAGCGTACGGCGAGTGATGAATGGAAGCATTGCCTGTTTCCCGAGATGACTGGGACCGCTGTGGGGGGCCGTGCGGCCCCTGGCCGCGGCCCCGCGGGAGGTCGTCTCCCCTCCCGCGGGACCGCGGCCGTCGGTGTCTCCTACGGCTTCGCGAGCGTCACTGCTTCACGAAGATCTGGTTCGGCGGGACGACCCACTGCTGCGGGTCGATCTCCACGCCGCCCACCTTGGAGCCGTGCAGGGTGTTGGCGATCCTGTTCTCGGCCACGACCAGCGGGGTGATGGTCTCCTGGATCTTCTTGTCGAGCGCCATCCACGCCTTGTTCTGGGCGTCGATGTCGGTCATCGCCATGATCTCCTCCATCTCCTTGGTCAGCGCCTCGTCCTTCAGGTGCGAGTAGTTCGGCGCTCCGTCGGCCACCGGGCCGAAGATGACGGGCATCACGGTCGAGCCGGACGGCCAGTCGGCACCCCAGCCGCCCCAGTAGAGGTCGAACTCGTTCTCGATCTTGCCGATCGAGTCGTAGTACGTCTTGCGGTCCAGCGGCTTGGCGACGACCTTGATGCCGGCCTTCTCCAGGGCGTTCTTGATCACCACGGTGACCTGCTCCTGGACCGGGGTCTGGTTGTAGGCGTAGACGATGGTCGGCGTCGGGTTGCCCGACTCGGCCAGCAGCTGCTTGGCCTTCTCCACGTCACCCTCGGGCTTGGTGGTCTTGCCGAACAGGTCGTAGGGCTCGTAGCCGACCGTGGTGTTCTCGTTGAGGATCGTGGTCGGCAGCGCGGCGGCCTGCGGGCCACCCATGACCTGCTGGATCTGCTTCGACGGCCACGCGTGGTTGATCGCCTGACGGACCTTGATGTCCTTCATGCGGTCGAGGTTGAAGTAGTAGTAGTTGCCGTACGGCGAGGGGCTCTTGAGCAGACGGCCGGCCAGGGACTGGTCGCCGAGCACCTGCTGCAGCCGCTCCGGGGGAACGGTCGCGTAGAAGGTGAAGGCGGTCTGGTCGGCGCCCGCGTCCGCCATCAGGCGGTCGGTGATCTGCAGGGCCTCCTGGCCGAACTCCAGGTGCCACTTGTCGGGGTAGGCGCCGCGGATCGGGTCGGTCGCCGGGTCCCAGTTGGGGTTGCGCTCGAGGTCGATGGTCTTGTCGACCACGTGGCTCTTGATGATGTACGGGCCGCTGGAGAAGGGCTCCTTGTCGTACTTCTCCTTGGTGTCCTTGGCCTTGGGCACGATGCCGTAGCCGCCCATCGCGAAGGCGTAGTTGGCGTCGGCGTGCGGCGTCTTGAACTTGTAGACGATCGTCTTGTCGTCCGGCGTCTCGATGTTGTCGAGGCGCTTGCCGTCATAGGGGCCCTGGTAGGCCTTCTTGTGGTCGACCTCGGTCAGCCACTGCTGGATGTAGGTGGGGCCCTGGGTGACGAACGAGGCGAACGTCCGCTCCATGCTCCACTTGACGTCCTCGGACGTGATCGGCGTGCCGTCCTGCCACTTCACGCCGTCCTTGAGGGTGAAGGTCCAGGTCTTGCCGCCGTCGGAGGCGGTGCCCGCGTCGGTGGCCAGGTCGCCGACCAGCTTGTAGTCGCCCTTGGCGACCCGCTTGTAGCCGGTCAGGCCGCGGTTGATCAGGAGGGAGAAGTTGGTCTCGGTGTTGACGTAGAGCTGGGCCGGGTCCATGTGGGAGAAGTCGTCACGGTCCATCATCGTGACGGTGCCGCCCTTGACGACGCCCTCCGGCTCGACGGCGGGACCTTTGGAGTCGTCCGCCGTGCCGACCGTGATCGTCGGCGGCTTGAACGGCTCGGCCGAGGGGGCGGCCGCGCCGGAGGAGCCGCTGGGGGCGGCGGGGGCCCCCTGGTTGCCCTCGGCGCACGCGCTGGTGAATGCGAGCGCGCTTATGGCGAATACGGCCATCGCTGACCGCGTACGGACTGTCATCTCACTCCTATTCGGATCTAACGCTTGAGCTTGGGATCGAAGGCGTCGCGGATCGAGTCACCCAGAAGGTTGAACGCGATCACGAAGATCAGCAGAGCTGCGCCCGGGAAGATGAGGTAGGTGATGTCGTTCCGGTAGACCTCGGTGCCGCGCAGGAACATCCGGCCCCAGTCGGGGATGGGCTCGATCATGCCGACGCCCAGGAAGGAGAGCGCGGCCTCGGACGTCACCAGCGCCGGCAGCAGCAGCGTCGACTGGATCAGGATGGGCGTCCACAGGTTCGGCAGCAGCTCCTTGAAGATGATCCGGAACGGGGAGGCGCCGGTGACCCGGGCGGCCTCGACGAACTCCCGCTCGCGCAGCGAGAGCACCTGGCCGCGCAGCAGCCGCGCCAGCCCGGCCCAGCCGAAGACGGTGAGCACGATCACGAGCGTGACCGCGCGCAGCCAGACCGGCGTCTCCTCGTCGGAGGCGACGAAGAGGTTCTCCACCACCGGCATGAACGCGATGATGAACAGCACCGAGGGGAACGACAGCAGGATGTCGATCAGGCGGCCGATCAGGTAGTCGGTCCTGCCTCCGGTGTACCCGGCGACGATGCCCATCACGATGCCGATGCAGGTCGTGATGATCGTGGCGGCCACCGCGATCGACAGTGAGGTCCTGATGCCGTAGACGAGCTGCATGAACACGTCCCGGCCCAGGTTCGGCTCGATGCCGAACCAGAACTCCGAGCTGATGCCGCCGTTGGGCCGGATCGGGTAGCCGAAGTCGTTCAGCAGGCCCGGGGTGTCCTGGCCGTACAGGACGTAGGGGTCCTTGCCGTAGAGCCAGGAGATGACCGGCGCGAGGATGGCCACGAGGAAGAAGAAGATCACCACGCCGGCCGAGACGAGCCCGGTGCGGTCGCGGCGGAAGCGCAGCCACATCAGCTGGCCGGGGGAGCGGCCCACCGTCTCCGGTGTCTTCACCGCGGAGGGCTCCCCGATCGTGGTCGCGGCTGGTGCAGGGATGGTCATCGTTCGGGTGCCCCCAACGAGCATGGCTGAGCGGGATCCTTGGAACCATCGCAAAACAGTCGAGGTCAAATCAATGGTCTACCCGTTACTCATTTTATTGTTGTGCAATTTCCACCTGTTTGTAGCTTCAATTCCGTTGACGTACCCAGGGGGTGAGATGCCACAATTAAGGCACCTAAAGGCTGCTTTTCACGGATCTGTGACACACCCATGACGTGGTGGTGACACCCCGGTCCCGATCCCGTCCCGCTCGTGTCACGGACCCGGGACAAAGGTGTCCGGCCCTCCGGGTAGGGTAACTACCCGCTTACGAGGGAGGTGGCGCATGGATCACGGACTGTTCGGTCCGGAGTCGGCGACCTGGAAGGTGATGGGGGAGCCGATCCTGCTCGTCGGGGGTTTCCGGGCGTTGCTGATGCAGGGGCTGCATCCTCGTGCCATGCGCGGGGTCGCGCAGAACTCCGCGCTGATGGACCCCGCGGAGGCGTGGTCCCGCTTCCTGCGCACCACCGAGTTCGTACGGGTACGCACCTACGGTACGACCGAGGAGGTCGCCCGCGCAGGGGCCAGGGTCAGAAAGATTCACGCCGGCCTCACCGCCCTCGATCTCGACACCGGCGAGCGGTTCCGTCTCGACGACCCGGCCGCCCTGCTGTGGGTGCACGTCGGGGAGGTCGACTCCTACCTCTCGGTGGCCCGCAGGGCCGGGGTGCGGCTGAGCGACTCCGAGGCCGACCGGTTCGTGGCCGAGTGGCGCCGCGCCGCCGAGGTCGTCGGCCTGCGGCCCGAGGACGTGCCCGGCTCGGTCGGCGAGATGGACGACTACATCCGGGCCTGCCGGCCGGGGCTGTACTTCGCGCCCGAGGTGCCCCACCCGCTGCGGCAGTCGCTCAACGCCCCGCTCCCGGCCAAGCTGACCGCGCTCAAGCCGATGTTCCCGCTGATCACCCTGCTCGCCTTCGCCACCCTGCCGCGCTGGGCCCGCAGGCTGTACGGGCTGCCCGGCAGCCCGCTGGGCGACCTGTGGGCGACGGCCTCGCTGCGGGCGCTGCACACCGGGATCGGCCTGGTGCCCGCCCCGGTGCGCTACTCCCCGGACGCGCGCAGGGCCCGCAGGACGATCTCCGAGCGCGCGGCCTGACGTCCTCCGGCGTGCTCTCCTGGTCCGAATCCTGGACTCTCGTGTGGCGTGGTTTGCCGTACATGGCACACTGGTGTACGGAAAGGCCGGGCCGCTGCGCGGTCCGCCTTCCGTGACAGTGCGAGCAGCGTGCTCCGGGGTCGGTGAAATTCCGAGCCGGCGGTTACAGTCCGCGACCCGGTCGATGCCATCGACCGGTTGACCTGGTGGAACTCCAGGACCGACGGTTAAAGTCCGGATGGGAGGAAGCGCGCGAGCGGAGTGTGCCTTCGGGCACCCTCCGCTTATCGGGTGTACGCACCCGTCGATCCCCGGGGCCGCCGTGGCAGAAAGCTACTGGCGAGTAGGAGACCTCGGGTGACTGATCCGGCGCTGAGGCGCCGGGCGGCCGGGCACGTCCCTCACGGACACGGCACCGCCGCCCCCCACCACCGTCCGCCCGGCCGCACAGGCCCCGGCGCCCTTCGCACGTGGCGCGTCCGCCCGTGGCCCCGCGGCGTCCCCGGCGTCCCCGGCGTCCCCATTGCCTCCGGCGCCCTCGTCGCGCCGTGCCCGGAGCCCTCCGGGGCCGGCGGCCGCCCCCCGCTTCCGCCCCCGGGCGTTCCCCCGTTCCCCGACGGCCCCCCGAAGGAGTCGTGAATGTTCACCGGAATCGTCGAAGAACTCGGCGAGATCGCCGGGATCGAGCCGCTGACCGACGCGGCCCGGCTGTCGATCCGCGGCGGGACGGTCACCGCCGACGCCGGGCACGGTGACTCGATCGCGGTCAACGGCGTCTGCCTGACCGTGGTGGACGTGCGCGGCGAGGTGTTCACCGCCGACGTGATGAAGGAGACCCTGGACCGCAGCTGCCTGGGCGCGCTGGAGACCGGCTCCCCGGTCAACCTGGAGCGCGCGGTCCGCGCCGACCAGCGACTGGGCGGCCACATCGTGCAGGGCCACGTGGACGGCACCGGGATGCTGCTCGCGCGCGAGCCCGCCGAGCACTGGGAGATCGTCCGGATCTCCCTGCCGCCCGGGCTGGACCGCTACGTGGTCGAGAAGGGCTCGATCGCCGTCGACGGCGTCAGCCTGACCGTGATGGACGTCGACCGCGACGGCTTCGCCGTCAGCCTGATCCCCACCACCCTGCGCCTGACCACCCTCGGCGCCAAGGGCCTCGGCGACCCGGTGAACCTCGAGGTGGACGTGATCGCCAAGCACGTGGAGAAGCTGGTCGGCGCCTACACCGCGGCTCCCTCCCCTGAGGCCCCCTCGTCCGCGGCTCCCTCACCCGGGGCTTCCTCGTCCGCGGCTCCTTCGTCCGGGGCTTCCTCGCCCGCGGCGGGCGGGCGCAGCGGCGGCAACGGCGGCAGCGGCGGCAACGGCGGCAACGGCGGCAACGGCGCGACCGTGCGGGGAGGCGTGTCGTGAACTGGGCCCAGGCGGGATTCATGGTCCTGGGGACCAAGGTGCTCTGGACCGACCTGGTCGGGAACGTGGCCGCGCTGGCCACGGTGCTGCTGGCGATGCGCAAGTCGCTGTGGACCTGGCCGGTCCAGCTCACCGCCTCGGTGCTGCTGCTGGCCGCCTCCATCAGCGCGAGCCTCACCGGCAACGCCCTCAAGCAGGTCATGTTCGGCGCGCTGGCCGTGTACGGCTGGTGGCGCTGGTCGCGCGGCACCCGGGACGGCCAGGAGCTGCCGGTACGCCCCGCCACCGGGCACGAGCGGCTCGTCCTGGCCACGGTCATGATCGCGGGCACCGCCGTGGTGGCCGTGTTCTTCTTCCTCACCGGCCTGTCCTGGGGCGCGCACGCCCCCCCTGCCCAAGGGCTACTTCCTGGTCGCCGCGGACGCCTACATCTTCGTCGGCAGCGCCGTCGCCACTTGGGCCCAGGGCCGCGCCCTGGTCGACTTCTGGATCATCTGGGTCGCCGTGGACCTGGTGGGCGTGCCGCTGGCCTTCAGCTCCGGGCTCGTCGTCTCGGGGACCGTCTACGGACTGTTCTTCGTGCTCGTCCTGATCGGATTCGTCAACTGGCTCAAGGAGTACCGGTCCCGGACCGTGCTCGTCCCCGAGGAGGCCGTGTGACCACGCTGGACCCCATCGAGCGCGCGATCGCCGACATCCGCGAGGGCAGGGCCGTCGTGGTCGTCGACGACGAGAACCGCGAGAACGAGGGCGACCTCATCTTCGCCGCGTCCGCGGCCACGCCGGAGCTGCTCGCCTTCACCGTCAGGCACAGCAGCGGCGTGATCTGCGTGTCGATGCGCGGTGACGACCTCGACAGGCTCGGCCTGCCGCTGATGGTGCGCGACAACCAGGAGAGCCTGCGCACCGCGTACACGATCAGCGTGGACGCACGCGACGGGGTCGGCACCGGCATCTCCGCCGCGGACAGGGCCAGGACCATCCGCACCCTGTGCGACCCGGAGACCGGGCGGACCGACCTGGTACGGCCCGGCCACGTCTTCCCGCTGCGCTACCGCGAGGGCGGCGTGCTGGCCAGGCGCGGTCACACCGAGGCGGCCGTGGACCTGGCCAGGCTCGCCGGGCTGAGCGAGGCGGGCGCGCTCGCCGAGGTCGTCAACGACGACGGGACCATGATGCGCCTGCCGGAGCTGCGCGTCTTCTGCGACGAGCACGACCTGGCGCTGGTCTCGATCGAGCAGCTCGTGGAGTTCAGGCGGCGGACCGAGCGGATGGTGACCCGGGTCGCCGAGACGAGGCTGCCCAACAGGTTCGGCGTCTGGCGGGCCTACGGCTTCGCCAGCTCCCTGGACGGCGGCGAGCACCTGGCCCTGGTCTTCGGCGACATCGACGACGGCGAGAACGTCCTGGTCCGGGCGCACTCCGAGTGCCTGACCGGGGACGTGCTCGGCTCGCTGCGCTGCGACTGCGGGGTCCAGCTGGAGCACGCGATGTCGCGGATCGCCGCCGAGGGACGGGGTGTGATCGTCTACCTGCGCGGCCACGAGGGACGCGGGATCGGGCTGCTGGCCAAGCTGCGGGCCTACAGCCTCCAGGACGGCGGGAGCGACACCGTCGACGCCAACCTGGAGCTCGGGCTGCCGGTGGACGCGCGGGAGTTCTCCAACGCCGGGCAGATCCTCGCCGACCTGGGCGTGAAGTCGGCCCGGCTGCTGACCAACAACCCGGCCAAGCTGCGCGGCATGGACGGCTACGGCGTCAAGGTGCTCGGCCGTGAGCCCATGCCGGTGGCGATGAACCCGTACAACGAGAAGTACCTGTCGGCCAAGCGCGACCGCCTCGGCCACGACATTCCCCGGGAGGACACATGAGCGGTACCGGACGACCGGCGGCGTCGGCCGTCGAGGCCGGCGGGCTGACCCTCGGGCTGGTCGCCGCCCGCTGGCACGGGCAGATCACCGATCAGCTCGTGGCGCGGGCCGTGCAGGCCGGACGGGACAGCGGCGCGGAGGTGACGGTGGTCCGGGTGGCCGGATCGCTGGAGATCCCGGTGGTGGCCCAGGCGCTGGCCCGGCGGTGCGACGCGGTCGTGGCCCTGGGCGCGGTGATCCGCGGTGAGACCGCCCATTTCCAGTACGTCTGCGACTCCGTCACCTCCGGCCTGACCCGGATCTCCCTGGACGAGGAGGTGCCGATCGGCAACGGCGTGCTGACCTGCGACTCGCTGGAGCAGGCCGTCGACCGGTCGGGCGTGCCCGGCAGCCACGAGGACAAGGGGTACGAGGCCACCGTCGCGGCGCTGGAGACGGCGCTGCTGCTGAGGGAACTGCGCTCGCAGAAGACCGTCACGGCGGGCTTCTGACGCGACGGCCGGAGATCCGCGCCACCGGCCCGGTCACGCGACCGGGCCGGAGGCCGAGGGACCGGGGCGGTCGGGACGGCCGAGGTAGCGGGGGTGGCCGGGGTGGCCGACGCGGCCGGGGCGGGGTGGCAGGGGACCGAGGTGGCCGAGGCGGGGTGGCAGGGGCCGGGGCGGCCGGGGCGGGGCGCGTGACCGGGCGGTCACCGGTGGCCGTGCCCCCGCGTGCCCCCGTGTGCTCCGGTGTGCCGTGCGGTGCCGTGCGGTGCCGTGCGGTGCCGTGCGGTGCCGCTCCCGTCGTGCCGTGCGACGGGGCGGGCACGGCCGTGCGATAGGTTTCCATCGGCGCCGTGACCGGCCGTCGGCGCCACGACCGGTCGTCGCGGCCGTCGCGGCCGTTCCGGCCGCCGGTCCGCCGAGGGCGCCCGTTCCCCCGAGGACGCAGGTTTTCCGCAGGCGCCGGTTCTTCCGAAGGATCGTGATCTGACAGTGAGCCCGGAGAGCGTCTCCCCGCCCCCGCTGCCCGTCGTGTGGCGGCCGAGGAACGGGCGGATCGCGGCCTACGGCTTCGCGAGCGTGATCGTCGTCGGCGCGGTGCTGATGGCGGTCTTCCTGCCCGATCCGTTCACCCTGGCCGACAGGATCGCGATGACCTTGCTCGGCCTCGTGATCGCCGGGGTCCTCCACCTGCTGGGACGATGCCGCGTGGAGGCCGACGAGCGGGGGATCGCCGTCGTCAACCCGCTGCGGGTGCACCGCTACGAGTGGTCGCAGGTGCTGGGGGTCAGCCTGACCGAGAGCGAGCCGTGGGCGAAGATCGACTTCACCGACGGCGTCACCGTGGGGGCCATGGGCATGCAGGGGTCGGAGAAGGAGCGCACCGCCCGCCAGGTCCGTGAGCTGTCCGCCCTCATCAGGCGGCACGGGGAGGCCCCGGAGGCCCGCTGAGTCGTCCGGGCCGTCCGGGTCGTCCGGGTCCCGCCGGTCCGGGTCGTCCGGGTCCCGCCGGTCCGGGGACGGTGCTCAGGTCTCCTCGGCGAACCGCTCCGCGCTGGTGGTCTCGCCCGCCACGAGCAGGGTGTCGCCGTTCTGGATCAGGGTGTCGGAGGCGGCGTAGGTGAACCCGGTGCCGGGTTTCTTGATCCCGACCACGGTGACTCCGTACTCGCTGCGGATCCCCAGCGAGCCGAGGGTCTTGCCGTCCGCCCAGCGCGGCGCCATGGTCTTGATCATGGCGTACCCCTCGTCGACCTCCACGTAGTCGAGCATCCGCCCGGTGACGAGGTGCGCGACCCGCTCGCCCATGTCGTGCTCGGGCTGCACCACGTGGTGCGCGCCGACCCGCCGCAGGATGCGGCTGTGCTGCAGGCTGATCGACTTGGCCCAGATGGAGGTCACCTCCAGGTCGGCCAGGATCGAGGTGGTCAGGATGCTCGCCTCGATGTCGGTGCCGATACCGACCACGGCCCTGCCGAACTCGCCGATGCCGAGCTGGGCCAGGGCGTCGGGATCGGTGGAGTCGGCGCTCACCACGTGGGTGAGGCGTCCGGAGAAGTGCTGCACGTTCTTGGGGTCGTTGTCCACCCCCAGCACCTCGATGTCCCGTCCCACCAGCTCCATCGCCAGGGCGCCGCCGAACCGGCCCAGGCCGATCACCGCGACCGCTTCGTGGCGGTTTCTCTTGTCAACCAACGAGGGGACCCTCCTCCGGGTATCGGAACCGACGGGTCTGCACGTGCAGTGCCAGCGCGGCGCCCAGCGTCACCGGCCCGAGCCGTCCCACGAACATGAGGATGGTCAGGACCAGGTGCCCCTCGGTGCCCATCTGGGTGGTGATCCCCGTCGACAACCCGACCGTGCCGAAGGCGGAGACCACCTCGAACAGTACGCGGTCGAGGTTGAACGGGGTGACCGCCATCAGGACGAGCGTGCCGACGGTGACCGACGCCACGCTCAGCAGGGCGATCGTCAGGGCCTGGCGCTGCAGCTGCTCGGGGATGCGGCGGCGGCCCGCCGTGACGTCCGGCTCGCCGCGCAGCTCGGCGAGGATCACGAACCCCAGGAGCGCGAACGTGGTCACCTTGATGCCGCCCCCGGTGCTCGCGCTGCCCGCCCCGATGAACATCAGCACGTCGCTGATCAGCCAGGACTTCTCGTCCATCTGCGAGGTGTCCACCGAGTTCAGCCCGCCGCTGCGGGTCATCACGCTGTGGAAGAACCCGGCCATGACCCGCAGGCCCGGAGGGAGGTCGCCCATCGTCCTCGGGTTGTTCCACTCGGTGGCGGTGATGGCCAGTGCGCCGCCGAACAGCAGGACGGCGGTCATCCCCAGTGTGATCTTGGTGTGCAGGCTCCAGCGCGCCGGGCGGCGCCAGTGCTCGCGCAGCACGGCGTACACGGGGAAGCCGAGACCCCCGGCGACCACCGCCAGCATGAGCGGGATGCAGATCCACGGATCGCGGGCGAACCTCATCATGCTGTCCGGCCAGAGCGCGAACCCGGCGTTGGTGAACGTCGAGACCGCGTGGAAGACCCCGTAGTACACGGCCCGGCCGACCGGCTCCCCGTACCCGACCACGAAGCGGACGGCGAGCACGGTGGCGGTCAGCACCTCGGCGACCAGGGTGACCTTGGCGACCCCCACGATCACCTGGCGCACGTCGCCGGGCCCCAGGGTCTTGGTCTCGGCCTGGGTGTTCAGACGCGCCCGCAGGCCGAGCTTCCCGGAGACGATCACCGCGAGGATCGAGGAGAGCGTCATGATCCCGAAGCCGCCGATCTGCATCAGCACCATCAGCACGACCTCGCCGAAGACCGACCAGTGCGCCGCGGTGTCGTGCACGGCGAGCCCGGTCACGCACACCGCCGAGGTCGCGGTGAACAGCGCGGACGTCAGCGACGCCGCCGCGCCCCCCTCGGTCGCGATCGGCAGCGCGAGCAGCCCCGCCCCGGTGAGGACCGCGGCCAGGAACGCCAGCACGACGACCCGGGACGGGGTGTTGATCTGGTCGAGCAGGTTCTTCACAGACGGCGACAATACTTCTTCGAAGGGACCGGCAGAACGCCCGCCGTCATCCCGTTCCCACGATCGTCCGGCCGCGTCCGGCGCCGCCGGCCCGTGATCTGGTCCGGCCGGTTCGCCGGCGGGGCACGCCGGGACGTGTGACCGGCGTAGCCTGAGGTGGTGGTGAGGCGGACAATCGAGGCATCCGACGTGGAATCGCCCGAGCAGCTTGCGGAGCTGCTCGCCGGGCAGGCCTATCTGGCGGGCGAGGGGCTCGTCACGGCGGCCTTCCTGGCGCTGAGGATGGGCCGCCCGCTGCTGCTGGAGGGCGAGGCGGGCGTCGGCAAGACCGAGCTGGCCAGGACCCTGGCGGCGGTGCTCGGGGCCCCGCTGATCCGCCTGCAGTGCTACGAGGGGCTCGACGCCTCCCAGGCGCTCTACGACTGGGACTTCGCCCGCCAGCTCCTGCACCTGAAGGCCGCCGAGGCGGGCGGGGTGACCGACGCCGCCCGGCTGGAGGGGGAGGTGTACGACCGGCGCTTCCTGATCGCCAGGCCGCTGCTGAAGGCGATCGAGACGCACCCCGCGGTGCTGCTCATCGACGAGGTGGACCGGGCCGACGTGGAGTTCGAGGCGATCCTGCTGGAGGTGCTCTCGGACTTCGCGATCTCCGTCCCGGAGCTCGGCACGATCCGCGCCGACGTCCCCCCGGTGGTGGTGCTGACCTCCAACCGCACCCGCGAGGTGCACGACGCGCTCAAGCGGCGCTGCCTCTACCACTGGCTGGAGCACCCCTCCTTCGAACGGGAGGTGGCGATCCTGCGCAGGCGGCTCCCGGAGTGCTCGCGGATCCTGGCCGAGCAGGTGGCCACGGCGACCGGGCGGCTCAGGAAGGCCGATCTGATCAAGCCGCCGGGGATCGCCGAGACCCTCGACTGGACCGAGGCCCTGATGGCCCTCGGCGCGCGCGAGCTCCGAGAGCTCGACCCCGGCCTGGCCGCCGCCAGCCTGGGCGCCCTGCTCAAGCACCGGGAGGACCACGAGACGGTGCTCGGGAACGGACTCCTCGGTGCGTCCCGCGGCTGAGGGACCCGGGCCGGACCTCGCCGGGCCGGACCTCGCCGGTGCCGGGCCGGACCTGGTGCGGGTGATGACCGGTTTCGCCAGGACCCTGCGGGCCGCCGGGGTGCCGGCCGACCACGAGCGCACCCAGGGGCTGCTCCGCGCCCTGTCGCACCTGGACGCCTCGCGTCCCGGCGACGTGTACTGGGCCGGGCGCCTCACCCTCTGCGCCTCGGCCGACGACCTTCCCCGCTACGACCGGGTCTTCGCGGCCTACTTCGGCGGGCGGAGCGCGTCCCGGGCGAGACCCGCGACGATCACCGTCACCCGGCACACCGCGGCCCATCCCGGGGCCGCTCCCGAGCCGGACGGCGGCGCCGAGCCCCCCGCCCTGGCGGCGACCGCGAGCGCGACGGAGGTGCTGCGCACCCGGGACGTGGCCGCGATGACGGGACCGGAGCTGGCCGAGGTGCACCGGCTGCTCGCCCTGCTGCGGGCGGGACGGGAGCGGCGCCGGTCGCGCCGGTTCAGGCCCTCGCGCCGGGGACGGCTGGACGGCAGGGCCACGGTCCGCGAGAGCCTGCGCCGGGGCGGCGAGACCGCCGGGCTCCGCCACCGCGAGCACCGCACCAGGCCCCGCCGGGTCGTGCTGCTGGTCGACGTCAGCGGCTCCATGACCCCGTACGCGGACACGCTGCTCCGCCTGGCCCACGCGCTGGTCAGGTCCGAGCCCCGGGCCACCGAGGTGTTCAGCGTGGGCACCCGGCTGACCCGGCTCACCGCCGAGCTGCGCCACCGCGACCCGGCGGCCGCGATGAACGCCGTCTCCCGGGCCGTCCCCGACTGGAGCGGCGGCACCCGGCTGGGCGAGGAGCTGCGCCGGTTCCTGACGCGGAGCGACGCCGCCGGGGCGACGGTGGTGATCGCCTCCGACGGCTGGGAGCGCGGCGGCGCGGAGCTGCTGGGGACGCAGATGGCCCGGCTGTCCCGTACGGCGCACCGGGTGGTGTGGGTGAACCCGCACAAGGGCCGGGACGGCTACGAGCCGCTCACGGCCGGGATGCGGGCCGCCCTGCCGTACATCGACGACTTCGTGGCCGGGCACAGCCTGGCCGCCTTCGAAGAGCTGGCGGCACTGCTGGGAGGCACCCGTGCGTGATGTGTTGTCGCAGGTCCTGAGCTGGTGGGAGGCCGGGGAGACGTTCGGCCTGGCCACCGTGGTGGACACCTTCCGCAGCGCGCCCCGCCCGCCGGGGGCGTCCATGGCGGTGCTCGGCGAGGAGGCCGAGGGCAGCGTCTCGGGCGGCTGCGTCGAGGGCGCCGTCTACGAGCTGGCCCGGGAGGTGGTCTCCTCGGGCACCCCCGTGCTGCAGCGGTACGGGGTGAGCGACGACGACGCCTTCTCCGTCGGGCTGACCTGCGGCGGCATCCTGGACGTGTTCGTCGAGCCGGTCTCCCGGCACACCTTCCCCGAGCTGGGGTCGGTCGCCGCGTCGGTGCTCGGGCACGAACCGGTGGCGGTCGCGACCGTCCTGTCCGGACCGGGCACGGTGGGCGCCCGCCGGGTGATCTGGCCGGACCGCTCCGGCGGGTCGCTGGGCGTGGCCCGGCTGGACGCCGCGGTGGACGACGACGCGCGCGGCATGCTGGCCCAGGGCCTGACGGGCGTGCGCAGGTACGGTGCCCAGGGACAGCGGCGCCTCGACGAGCTGGCGGTCTTCGTCCAGTCCTTCGCGCCGCCGCCCCGGATGCTGATCTTCGGCGCGATCGACTTCGCCGCCGCGGTCGCCCGGGTCGGCAAGTTCCTCGGGTACCACGTGGTCGTCTGCGACGCCCGGCCGGTCTTCACCACGGCCAAGCGCTTCCCCGAGGCCGACGAGGTGATCGTCAAGTGGCCGCACGACTACCTCGTCTCGGCAGCGGTGGACGAGCGGACCGCGATCTGCGTGCTCACCCACGATCCGAAGTTCGACGTCCCGCTGCTGGAGGTGGCCCTGCGCACCCCGGCCGGGTACGTCGGCGCGATGGGCTCGCGCCGCACGCACGAGGACCGGCTGGCCCGGCTCGCGCGGGCGGGCCTGGGGGAGGCCGAGCTCGCCCGGCTCCGCTCGCCGATCGGCCTGGACCTGGGTGCGCGTACGCCCGAGGAGACCGCGATCTCCATCGCCGCCGAGCTGATCCAGCTGCGCTGGGGAGGTTCGGGCCGCCCGCTCACCGACGGCTCCGGCCGGATCCACCGGGACGGGCCGGGGACGTGAGCGCGGCGCGGGAGCCCGGGGGGCAGGCGGGCGCGGAACCGGCCGACATGACCGGCCCGACCGGCCCGGACGAGTCGGACGGGTCGGCCGAGGACGCCCGGGAGGCCAGGGGGACCGGGGAGGCCGGCGACGCCGGGGAACGGGTGAGCGTGGGCCTGCTGCTGGCCGCCGGGTCGGGTTCGCGGCTCGGCACGCCCAAGGCGCTGGTGGAGTTCCGCGGGGAGCGGCTGGTGGACCGGGGGGTCAGGGCGCTGCGCGAGGGCGGCTGCCGGTCCGTGATCGTGGTGCTCGGGGCCGCCGGTACGCGGGTGCCGGGCGCGGTCACCGTCCACAACCCTGAGTGGGCCTCGGGGATGGGCTCCTCGCTGCGCACCGGCCTGGAGGCGGTCCCCGGCACGGCCGCGCACGTGGTGATCGCCCTGGTGGACCAGCCGTTCGTCGGGTCGCGGGCGGTGCGGCGGCTCATCCGGGCCGCCGGGCGGGGCGCCTCGGTCGCCGTGGCCACCTACGCGGGGGAGCGGCGCAACCCGGTGCTGATCGCCAGGGAGCACTTCGCGGAGGTCGCCCGGCTCGCGACCGGCGACGCCGGTGCCCGCCCCTTCCTGCGGGCCCGTGCCGGGCTGGTCGTCGCGGTGCCCTGTGACGACGTCGCCGACCCCGCCGACATCGACACCCCCGCGGACCTGGCCGCCCTGCGGGCCCGCGCCGGCCCCGCGACCTGACCCCGGCCCGCTCCGGTCTCACGCCACGGACGCCCGTACCGGCCCCGCGATCTGACCCTGAGCCGCTCCGGTCTCACGCCACGGACGCCGGGACCGATCTCGCCGCTCCGGCCGGACCCCGGTGGGGGCGGTCAGGTGCCCAGCCGCAGGGAGGCGACGGCGGCCCGGTGGTCGCTGCCCGTGGCGGGCTCGACGCCCGCGCTGGTCGCGGTCATCCCCCGGTAGAGGATGTGGTCGGGCCGGGTGACCGGGAAGGCGGACGGCCAGGTGAACCCGAACCCCCTGCCGGCCTCCTGCTGGGCGTCCGAGAGCGGCGGCACCAGGCCGGTCCGCTTGCGGTCGGTGGTGGCGGTGTTGAGGTCGCCGAGCAGCAGCAGGCGCGGGCTGTCGTCCTTGTCGATCATCCGGCGCGCGTAGGCCAGGGTCTCGTCGCGCTGGCTCGTCCGGCCCGGCCGGGCCGAGGCGAGGTGCATGACGTAGACGGTGACCCTGCCCTTGGGGGTGACGACCACCGCGCGCAGCGCGCGGGCCCAGTCCAGGCCGATGTCGGCCTTGCGCGCCTCGGCGATCGGGAAGCGGCTCCACAGGCCGACCGTGGCGATCCGGTAGCGGTGCGGGAAGCGGGCGTCGAGCTCCTCGGCCGCCGGGCCGCCCGCGGTCAGCTCCTGCGCCGCGACCAGGTCACGCCCCCTGGAGACCGCCCGTATCGCGTCGGCCGAGTCGCCGTTGGTCGCGCCCACGTTGATGGTGGCGACCGACAGGTCGCTGGGGCCTCCGGGCGGGGTGCGCAGGAACGCCGGGCCGAACATGACCCCCCACACGGTCGCGGGGAGCAGCGCCGCGCAGATCACCCGCCAGGACCGGGTGGCCAGCGCGCAGACCAGCAGGACCGGCACGGCCAGGCCGAGCCAGGGCAGCAGGCTCTCCAGCACGGGGGTGAACCCGCCCAGCTCGGGCAGGAGGCGATGCCCCCCGAGGGTCAGCGCCAGTGCCCCCGCCGCCACGACGATCGATTGCCTCAGCACACCGCTCCTCGTCCGTTCCCGCCGGGTTCCGCCGGGGCCGCCCTGCCCCGGAATGCGTAGGCTACCGGCCCGGAGGCGAGGGTGCGGGGCTTGGTGTGCGGGCGGTGAGTCGATAGCCTTTGTTGCCGAGACAACGGAACAACATTCGGTTTTGTCGCGCTGCGGAAGGACGATCCCACCATGCGTATCGGTATGGCCCTGAACTACTCCGGAGGGTTCAAGGAGACGGTGGCCGCGCTGGCCGACTACGAGAGGGCGGGCCTCGACATCGTCTTCGTCGCCGAGGCCTACAGCTTCGACGCGGTCAGCCAGATGGGGTACATCGCCGCCAAGACCGAGCGGCTGCAGATCGCCTCCGGCATCCTGCCGATCTACTCCCGCACCCCGGCCCTGCTGGCGATGACCGCGGCCGGGCTGGACTACGTCTCCGACGGCCGTTTCACCCTCGGGCTCGGCGCGTCGGGACCGCAGGTCATCGAGGGCTTCCACGGCGTCCCCTACACCGCCCCGCTCGGCCGTACCCGCGAGGTCATCGAGATCTGCCGCCAGGTGTGGCGGCGCGAGCGCGTGACCTACGACGGCAGGCACTACACGATCCCGCTCCCGGCCGACCAGGGGACCGGCCTGGGCAAGCCGCTGAAGCTCATCAACCACCCGGTCCGCGACCGCATCCCGATCGTCGTCGCCGCCATCGGCCCCAAGAACGTCGAGCTGTCCGCCGAGCTCGCCGAGGGCTGGGAGCCGATCTTCTACGTCCCGGAGAAGGCCGCCGACGTCTGGGGCGCCTCCCTGGCCGCGGGCAGGGCCAGGCGGGACCCGGCACTGGGCGAGCTGGACGTGATCGCCCAGGCGCCGCTGGCCATCGGCGACGACGTCTCGGACTGGCTGGAGCTGGGCCGCCCGATGGCCGCCCTGTACATCGGCGGCATGGGCGCCAGGGGGAAGAACTTCTACAACGACCTCGCCCGCCGGTACGGCTACGAGAAGGAGGCGGAGCAGATCCAGAACCTCTACCTCGACGGCAGGAAGGACGAGGCCGCCGCGCTCGTCCCGGACGAGCTGCTGCACAGGACGTCCCTGATCGGCCCGGAGGGGCACGTCCGCGAGCGCCTGCAGGCCATGCGCGAGTCGGGCGTCACGACCGTCAACGTCAGCCCGCTGGCGCGCACCCACGAGGAGCGCGTCCGGCTGATCGAGCGGGTCAGGGAGCTCGCCGCCTGACCCCGGCCGGATGCGAGGCCGGGCCCCGCGTCCGGTCCCGCGCCGGGCGAGGGACGGCCGCGACCACACGGGAGACGGGCGAGGGACGGTCGCGGTGGCGACACGGGGCATGGCGGTCAATAGCATGCCTGGCATGACCGTCCTTCACGCCCGGCGCCGCGAGAACCTCGCCGCCCTGCTCCCCGCTCACGAGGCGGACGCGATCCTGGTCACCCACGCCGTGAACGTGCGCTACCTGACCGGCCTGGCCAGCTCCAACGCGGTCGTCCTGGTCCGGGCCGACGCCACCGCCACGCTGGCCACCGACTCCCGCTACATCGGCGCGGCCCGGGACGTCTGCGCCGACATCGAGGTGGTCGAGGAACGCGACGTCGCCGGCGCGCTGCTCGCCGCGTCCGGCGGCACCGGCGGTGTCGGCATCGAGGCCGACCACCTGCCCGTCGCCGCCTACTTCCGGCTGGGAGGCGACCTGCTCCGCCTGTCGGGGACGGTGGAGTCGGTGCGCATGGTCAAGGACGAGGACGAGATCGACCTGCTGCGCACCGCGTGCGAGCTCACCGACCGGGCCTTCGAGCAGGTGCTGCCCGACCTGCGTCCCGGGGTGACCGAGAAGGAGATCGCCAGGGCGCTGGAGCGGCGGATGGCCGACCTCGGCGCGGACGGGCCCGCCTTCGACCCGATCGTGGCGAGCGGACCCAACGGCGCGATCCCGCACCACTCGCCCTCGGACCGGCCGCTGCGGCGCGGGGACCTGGTCACCATGGACTTCGGGGCCCGCCACCGGGGCTACCACGCGGACATGACCAGGACCGTGGCGATCGGCGAGCCCGCGGCCTGGCAGCGCGAGCTGTACGACCTGGTCCACGCCGCCCAGGGCGCGGGCCTGGTGGCCGCGCGGACCGGCGCCGCCCTGCACGAGGTGGACGCCGCCGCCCGCGACCTGATCGCCGAGGCCGGGTACGCGGAGTTCTTCGAGCACGGCCTGGGGCACGGCGTCGGGCTGGAGATCCACGAGGTGCCGTTCCTGTCTCCTCGGCATCCGGAGCGGGACGCTGGGCACGGTAGACTAGAGGATCGAGTTCCGATCACCGTCGAGCCCGGGGTGTACCTGCCCGGCAGGGGCGGCGTGCGCATCGAGGACACTCTCGTGGCGCGCGACGGCGGGCCGGAGCTTCTCACACGGACGACCAAAGAGCTGCTCGTCCTTTAAGAGCGGCCGTACGCAGGAGAGACTAGTGGCGACGACGAACGACCTCAAGAACGGCCTTGTGCTCAAGCTCGACGGCGGCGAGCTCTGGGCCGTCGTGGAGTTCCAGCACGTCAAGCCCGGCAAGGGCGGCGCGTTCGTCCGCACCAAGCTCAAGAACGTGATGTCGGGCAAGGTCGTCGACAAGACCTTCAACGCGGGCGTGAAGGTCGAGGTGGCCAACGTCGACAAGCGCGAGATGCAGTTCTCCTACATGGACGGCGACGACTACGTCTTCATGGACACCGAGACCTACGACATGCTCCACGTCTCCCGGGTGGCGGTCGGCGACTCGGCCAACTACCTCCTGGAGAACATGCTGGCCACCGTGGCGATCAACGAGGGCAACGTCCTCTACGTCGACCTGCCCGCGGCCGTCGAGCTGATCGTCTCCGAGACCGAGCCGGGCCTGCAGGGAGACCGCTCCACCGGCGGCACCAAGCCCGCGACGCTGGAGACCGGCGCCGAGATCAAGGTGCCGCTGTTCATCACCACCGGCGAGAAGGTCAAGGTCGACACCCGCACCGGCGATTATCTCGGCCGCGCCTGATGTCGGCACGGGGTAAGGCGCGCAGGCGCGCGCTGGACATCCTCTTCGAGGCCGAGGCACGGAGCGAGGACCCCAGGAACGTCCTGGCCGAGCGCCTGGAGCGGGCCGATCCGCCCGTCAACGAGTACACCACCACGATCGTCGAGGGGGTCTGCCGTCACCGGTCGCGCATCGACGAGCTGATCACCGCCTACGCCGAGGGCTGGACGCTGGACCGCATGCCCGCGGTGGACCGCAACCTGCTGCGCGGCGGCACCTACGAGCTGCTGTGGATGCCCGACGTCCCCGAGGGCGTGGTCATCAGCGAGTGGGTCAGCCTGGCGTCGGAGCTGTCGACCGACGAGTCACCGCAGTTCGTCAACGGCCTGATGGCCCGCTTCAAGCAGCTCAAACCCTCCCTGGCGCTCTAGCCGTGCCCGGCGGGGAGCCGTTCGCCCCGGCTCTCCGCCCGCACCGCGCGGGACGCGGCGTAGGCTGGACTCGTCACCGTACGAGGAGGCGATCTGAAGTTGCACGCCGTAGGCATCTCACGGCAGGCGGGTACCCCGGCGGTCCGCACCGCGGTCGTGTGGGAGGCCCTGAGCGCCGTGCTGGCCGATCGGGCGGCCGCCACGGGCCGTGAACGGCTGGACATCGTCGACGCCGGGGGAGGCACGGGCGGTTTCGCCGTCCCCCTGGCCGATCTGGGCCACTCCGTGACGGTCGTCGACCCGAGCCCCGACTCGCTCGCGGCGCTGGAGCGCAGGGCGGCCGAGGCGGGAGTGCGGGTGCGTGCCCTGCAGGGCGACGCCGCCGACCTGGGAGAGCTGCTCCCACCCGGGGACACCGATCTGGTGCTCTGCCACAGCGTGCTGGAGTACGTGGAGGACCCGGCCGGTGCGGTGACCGCCATGGCCGGGCTGCTGCGTCCCGGAGGCGTGATCAGCGTGCTCGCCGCCAACCCGCTGGCCGCCGCGCTGCACCGTTCCATCGCCGGCCGGTTCGACGAGGCCCGCGAGGTCCTCACCGACCCCGACGGCCGCTGGGGCGACCGCGACCCCACCCCCCGCCGCTTCACCCGGGAGAGCCTGGAGCTGCTGCTGGCCGCGACCGGCTTCACCCCCGGCGAGGTGCACGGCGTGCGGATCTTCGCCGATCTGGTGCCCAGCAGGGTGCTGGACGGCGAGCCCGGAGCCGCCGGCGCCCTGGTCGCGCTGGAGCAGGCGGCGGCGGCGCACCCCGTCCTCCGCGACATCGCCACCCAGCTGCACGTCCTCGGACACCGGTGAACGCCGCATCGAACGAGTGTTCCCGTAGAATGACGCCGTGTCGAGAAAGCAGCAGATGCCGCGCCCCGGTCCGGCCCTGGGGTCGGACGACACGGGCTGCCCGATCCTGCACGTCGACATGGACGCCTTCTACGCCGGTGTCGAGCTGCGCACGCGCCCGGAGCTACGGGGCAGGCCCGTCATCGTCGGCCTCTCCGCGGGCCGCGGGGTGGTGCTCAGCGCCACCTACGAGGCCAGGGAGTTCGGGGTGCACTCGGCCATGCCCATGACCCGGGCCCGGCGGCTCTGCCCCCAGGCGGTGATCCTCCCGCCCAGCCGCGAGAAGTACGCCGAGGTCTCCCGGCAGGTCATGGAGATCTTCCAGAGCTTCACCCCCGAGGTCGAGCCCATCGCGTCCGACGAGGCCTTCCTGGACGTCGCCGGGGCCCGCAAGCGGCTCGGCCGCCCGGCCGAGATCGCCGCGATGATCCGCGAGCAGGTCGCGCGCGAGCAGGGCGTCACCTGCTCGGTCGGGGTGGCCCGCAACAAGTTCGTGGCCAAGCTCGCCTCCCGGCACGCCAAGCCCGACGGGCTGTTCGTGGTGCCGGCCGACAAGGTGGTCGACTTCCTGCACCCGCTGCCGGTGGCGGCGCTGTGGGGCGTCGGGGAGCGCACCGAGCGCTCCCTGGCCCGGCTGGGCATCGCGACCGTCGGCGACCTCGCCGCGGTCCCGGTGGACACCCTGCGGCGCGAGCTGGGGCAGGCGGCGGGCACGCACCTGGCCGAGCTCGCCTGGGGACGCGACGACCGCCCCGTCACCCCGCACACGCCGGACAAGAGCATCGGGGCCGAGGAGACGTTCGCCACCGACATCGACGACCCGGTGCGGATCCGCCGGGAGCTGCTCCGGCTGTCGGAACGGGTCGCGGCCCGGCTCCGGGGGGCCGGCGCGGTCGGCCGCACGATCAGCGTCAAGCTGCGCCGGGCCGACTTCACCACCCTGTCCCGCTCCCGGAGCCTGCACGACCCCACCGACGTCGCCAAGATCGTGTACGACGTCGCCTGCGATCTCTACACCGCCTCCGGCCTGGAGAACGTCCCGCTGCGGCTGGTCGGTGTGCGGGTGGAGAACCTCGGCCCGGCCGAGGGCGCGACCCGGCAGCTCGGTCTCGGTGAGCGCGAGACCGGCTGGCGGGAGGCCGAGCAGGCGATGGACCGGGCGACCCGAAGATTCGGCCGGGATGCGGTACTCCCGGCCTCCCTTATCCGCCCGCCGTTTGATGGAATGGAACCATGACGTCGCCTCCGGTTTGGACTACGTTGGACGTTTTCTTTCGTCTACGTCTACAGCCTCGTATTCTGGGGATAACCGACCGCGAGGTTCGGACACCCCGTGTCGTCCGTCACCGTCTTCCCCGTCCTGGGGCTGTCCTTGGGAGGCGCCGTGCCGCTCTCTGAGCACGAGCAGCGCTTGCTCGACCAGATCGAGCAGGCCCTCTACGCCGAGGACCCGAAGTGGGCCAATACCGTCAGGATCAGTGATCCGCGCAGCCACTACAGGCGTCGTCTGGTGAAGGCCGGCATCGGCTTCATCCTGGGCATCGTCCTGCTGATGGTCGGCGTAGTGATCAACAACGTCCCGCTCGGCATCCCGCTCGGCGTCGGCGGTTTCGTGGTCATGCTCGCCTCATGTCTGTGGGGCCTGTCGAGCTGGAAGCGGATGAACGGGTTCGGTGAGGCCGGTCCGGCCGCCCCGACCGATCAGCCGCCCGGCAGGGCAGGGGGCGGCGGCCGCAGGCCCGGCCCCCGCCAGAGCTTCATGGAACGCATGGAGGAGCGCTGGCGCCGTCGTCACGACGAGCGCTAGGCCGCCGGGGCCGCCGCCGTCCGCGGCGGCGGGTCCCTCCCCGGTGACATTTCCCTTCCCTGCGCCAGGGGCCGCCTCCCGCGTGCCCCGGCGACGGCCCGGCGATCTCCGGCGCCCCGCCGACCCTCGTGCCCGGACGTCCTCGCGCCCGTGATCCTTCACCCCCGGCCCCTCACGTCCCGTGACCCCTCGTGCCCGGACGTCCCGACGCCCGGCTGATCCCTTCTGCCCGCCGGCCCACCGGGTCCGGCCGCCTGCGCGTCCCGTGATCCTTCACACCCGGCCGTTCCCGGGCGGGAACGCGTCCGGCCGCTCCCCGGGCGGGGAGCGGCCGGAGGCGATCCGTGCCCGGGCTCAGGCGCCCTTCCTGGCGGGCCTGCGCAGCCGGATGTTCTCCAGCAGGTCGAACCCGTCCAGCACCCGCCCGCCCATCGCCCGCATCCGCAGGAGCGTCGAGGGGGGCAGCAGCACCGCCCTGATCCGCCTGCCGCGGGTCACGGTGGCCGCCAGCGCCCGCCGTACCCGGGACAGGTCCTCGCGGAGTGTCCCGATCTCCCCGCCGCTGCGGGCGTAGAGCATCCGCTCCACCGCGGCGGCGATCCTCGCCAGCGCGGCGGTGGCCTCCGGGTCGAAGGCGTACTGCTTCGCCAGCCGGCGGGCCAGCGAGCGCGGGCTCTCGCTCGGCTCCCGGGCCATCCCGTAGTCGCACAGGGCGTCGTCGAGCTCGGCCCAGGCCGCCATCACCGCGGGCTCCCGGCGGCTCCCGTCCGGCGACGCGATCCCGGCCGGCCTCGGACCCGGCACCCTGCCCGGCCCTTCACCCCCAAAGGCACCCCCGGAGACCGGGACCGGCCCGGACGCAGGGACCTCGGATCCAGGGACCGGCCCTGGTGCCGGGACCGGCCGCGAGTAGGCCCTGCGGCGGCGGATCCGCAGCTGCCAGCGGATCAGGCCGGGGATCAGCATGACCAGCAGCGCGACGGCCACCCCGATGCCGATCTTCGCGGCCGTCGGCACGCCCTCCTCGGGCGCGATCGGCAGGCCGCCCAGATCACGTTCGAGCATCCGGTCACGGCGGTTCGCCGCGGTCCCGCCCGGTCCGGTCGTCGAGTCGCCGGCCTCCGCCGACGGGGCGGCGCTCGGCTCGGCGCTGGCGGTCGGGGCCGCCTGCGGCCGGGTGTACTCCGGCACCGTGGCGCTGCCCTGACCGGCCCCGCCCGCCGGGGTCGGCTCGAAACGCAGCCACCCGGTCCCCTCGAAGTACAGCTCGGGCCAGGCGTGCGAGTCGTGGGTCCGCACCTGCCAGGCCCCGGCGACCCTGCCGCCGCCGGTGTAGCCGATGGCCACCCGGGAGGGGATGCCCAGGACGCGGGCGAGCACCGCCATGGAGGCGGCGAACTGCTCGCAGTACCCGGTGCGGTTACGGATCAGGAAGTCGGTCAGCGCCGGCCCGTCGTGCCCCTGGGTCGACAGGTCGTAGGTGAACCCGCCGTCCTCGGTGAAGAACTTCTGGAGCTGGATCGCCTGCTCGTACGGGCTCGCGCCGCGCTCGGTCACCCGGGTCGCCAGCTGCCTGATCTCGCCGGGCAGGTTCTCCGGGAGCACCAGGTAGCGCTCGCCGATCGCCGCGGACGGCGGGCCCGCCGCCTTGAGCCGCTCCGCCGTGGACCTGGGCTCGGCGGTGGTCACCCGGTACGACAGGCCCTCGGCGGTGTCGCGGGTGGAGAAGACCATCAGCGTGTCCCGGTCCGGCCGCCAGTCGCCCGCGGCCGTGACCCGGGCCGCGGGGTAGGGCAGCGGCAGGAAGCTCAGCCTCCTGACCTGGTCGCTCACGTTCACGTCGAGCGTGGCCGAGGTGACCGACAGGGACGGGTTCTGGCCCGGGGGAGGCGGCATGGCCGCCTCGGACGTGCGGTCCTCGGGGCGGCCCTTGGGCTCCGACATCGTCCACTGCTCGCCGTCGAAGACGTCGAGGGAGTACATCCGCAGGTAGCGCGAGTCGCCGTCGCTGACCCGGTAGGTCAGCACCGTGGAGTTCTCCGGCAGCGAGAGCTGGCCGCGCAGGTTGACGATGGGGTTGGGGATGCTGACCGAGTTGCCGCCGCCCCTGCCGTTGCCCACGCCGAACCCGAACAGCGGGTCGGGCTCCAGGGTCGGCAGCAACGCGGGCAGCAGGATGGCCAGCGCGACCGCGGTGAAACCGATGCGCTTGCCCGACAGCCGCAGCGGCCCGGCGTCGGAGGAGGCGGGACGGGCGGTCATGGCGGCCGACGTGCGGCGTACCAGCACCGCCCGGCCCCAGTGGGTGACCCGCTCGCGGCCGTCGGCCACGAGCAGCCCCAGGTAGCCCGCGGCGCCGACGATGAACGCCGGCCAGCCGATCGGCTCGGCGACCACCGCGGCCGGGACGGTGAACAGCGCCAGCAGCGGCAGCCCGGCGAGCGCGGCCCTGTGCAGCCGCGCGGCCAGCAGGTCCACGGCGATCGCGATCACGCCGACGCCGCCGCAGGTGAGCAGGACGATGCCGGTGCTGTCGGGCACCGGCGCGGCGAACCGCTGGATGTCGGCGAAGCCCTTGGTCAGCAGCCTGGCCAGCTCCACCACCGAGTCCGCGGTGGGCACCACCCTGCCCCAGGCCTCGTCACCGGCGAAGGTGGCGGTGAGGTAGATCCACGTGGCGAACACCTGCACCGGCGTCACCAGCCAGCCGGGCAGCGCGTAGTACCCGGCGACCGTGCCGATCCCGGTGACCACGAGGATGGCCCCCAGGCTCGCCCAGAACCAGTCGCCTCCCTGGAAGAGGGGATAGAGCGCGATCGCGACCGCTCCCGTGGCCATCCCCGAGGCGATGGGAAGTCTCATGTGTCACCTCTGCTCGCTGCGAATCGGCCGCCTCGCGCGGCCTCCTGCCAGACGCTCGCGACGGAGGCGCCCGCGGCCAGCCGCACGACGCGCCAGCCCGTCCCGGCGAGCATCGCGCGCGCCGCCTTGAACTCCTCGTTCTCGCCCAGCTCGGGATGCTCCCATCCCGACACGTCCAGCATCACGGCCACGCCGGTCACGTTGCCGTGCCTGGCCCTGGCCAGTTCCTGGGCCTGCTCCAGGTCCAGGTAGCCGAGCACGGCCACGATCAGGCCGTCGCCGCCGCCCTGGCGCAGCGCGCCGACGCCGAACTCCAGGGACCGGGCGGTGCCGGCCCGTACCACGGCCAGGGTGTCCAGCAGGGACCGGCTCAGCCCGCTGTCGGTGAGGTGCTCGGCCCCCTGGTCGGTGATCAGCCGCAGGCCGAGCCCCTCGTGGGCGAGGTGCACGCCGATGGAGGCCGCGGCCGAGACCGCCGCCTCGAACGACGAGCGCGGGCCCTCGCCGCGGTGGGCGTAGCGCCGGGTGTCCAGCAGCAGCGCGCCCCTGCTCTGCCACTGCTGTTCCTCGCGCCGCACCATCAGCTCGCCGCGCCTGGCGGTGGAGCGCCAGTGCACCCGCCGCAGGTCGTCGCCCTGGCGGTACTCGCGCGGCGCGACGTCGTCGTCCCCCGCCGCCGCCACGCTCCTGGTACGGCTCTCGCCCCCGCCGCTCCACTCGCCGGCCAGCCGCACGTGCGGCAACGCCACCACCTGGGGCGTCACCACCAGGGTGTCGGTGATGGTGAAGGCCCTGGTCAGCTCGACCAGGCCGAACGGGTCGCTGATCCGGATGGCCAGCGGCCCGATGGTGAACCGGCCGCGCAGGTCGGAGCGGACCCGGTAGTCGATCTCCCGGACGCCCTTGGCCTCCACCCGGTCGAGGACGAACCGGGGCCGGGCGCCCAGGGCGTACGGGACGGTGTCCTCGATCATCAGCAGGCCGGTCGGCAGCCGGGTGACGTTCTCCAGGCGCAGGGTGACGGTGGCCTCGCTGCCCACCTCGGCCCGGGGCGGGTCCAGGCGCCGCGCGCAGCTCAGCCGGTAGCGGGTCCGGGCGACCACCATGGCGGCGAGCAGCGGCAGCGACAGGATCAGCACGCCGATCCTGAGCAGGTCGTGCTCGCCGAGGATGAAGGCGCACAGCAGCGCCGCGACGCCGGACGCCAGGAAGGACCGGCCGCGGGCGGTGAGCGCCTTGAGGCCGGAGGTCACCGCGGCTGGGCCTCGGGAACGGGTACCCGGCGGACCAGGTCTGCGATCACCTGCTCGGGCGGGCGGCGCTGCCCCTGGGCCTCGATGCTGGGCAGCAACCGGTGCGCCAGCACCGGGACGCACAGGTCCTGCAGGTCGTCGGGGATGACGTAGTCGCGGCCGGCCAGCGCCGCGTGCGCCCGCGCGGCCCGGACCAGCTGCAGGGTCGAGCGCGGTGAGGCACCGAGCCTCAGGTCGGGGGACTGGCGGGTGGCGGTCACCAGGTCGATCGCGTACATCTTGATGGGCTGGGAGACGTAGACGCCGCGCACCGCCTCGATGAGCGCCTTGACCTCCTCGGTGGTGGCGACCGGCTCCAGCTTGTCCAGCGGGGAGGCGGCGCCGTGCACGTCGAGCATCTCCAGCTCGGCGGACGGGGCGGGGTAGCCCATCGCGATCCGTGCGGTGAAGCGGTCGCGCTGCGCCTCGGGGAGGGGGTAGGTGCCCTCCATCTCGATGGGGTTCTGCGTCGCGATCACCATGAAGGGGGAGTCCAGCCGGTAGGTCGACCCGTCCACGGTGACCTGGTGCTCCTCCATGCACTCCAGCAGGGCCGACTGGGTCTTGGGCGAGGCCCGGTTGATCTCGTCGCCCACCACGATGTTGGCGAACACCGGGCCGGGCTTGAACTCGAACTCCATGGTCTGCTGGTTGTAGGCGCTCACCCCGGTGATGTCGCTGGGGAGCAGGTCGGGGGTGAACTGCACGCGGCGCACGGGGCAGTCGATGGACCTCGCCAGCGCCTTGGCGAGCATGGTCTTGCCGACTCCGGGCACGTCCTCGATGAGAAGGTGGCCCTCGGCGAGCAGTACGGTCAGGGTCAGGCGGACCACGTCGCTCTTGCCCTCGATCACCGATTCGATCGACTCACGGATCCGGTGCGCGGTGACGACGAGATCATCAAGCTGCGGTGAGACGTCATGGGTTACTGCCACCCAGGCCTCCATGAAGGTGCGGCGGTTGCGCGCCGGGGGGTTCTGTCGCGGGACCTTTGCGATCCCCTTGCTCATTCTGTTTACCGACACTACGGTGCCGCGCGGACCGGCGGCGACTTTATCTGGTCATCAGGGATGATTCCGGGTGAATGGCCACAGTGTGTCCCATCCTCATCCCGATCCTGTGCGGATGACGTGCCGGTCCCGTGACGGATCGGGCGTCCGTTTCGGCCCCGGTGGTTCTCCTCTGGTCCATGAGCATTTCATGATCTTTGAGCTATTGGACGGTGTTTACGACACGCCCGTGGCCTATGTCGGGGCGCCAACCCCCTCCACTCCACCCCACCCCATTTGAACTGGGGAAATGTCGGTGAAACCCGCCGCGAAGAGGCGTGGAATCAGTTGACGGTGGAGAGAAGTGGAGTATGGTGGTGCGCAGTGGAGGGCAGGGCTGCGATGCCTGGCGCTCCGCTGGGCACGGGAGGTGAGGCCGATGTTCCTCGGCACCCACCACCCGCGTCTCGATGACAAGGGACGGCTGTTCCTGCCGGCGAAGTACCGTGAGGAGCTGGCGGAGGGTCTGGTGATCACCAAAGGCCAGGAGCGCTGCCTCTACGTCTTTCCCGTAGAGGAGTTCCAGCGCATAACCGAGGCTCTGCGCACCGCGCCGGTGACCGCCAAGGCGGTCCGTGACTACAGCCGCGTCCTGTTCGCCAGCGCGTCCGACGAGGTCGCCGACAAGCAGGGCCGGATCACCGTTCCGCAGGCCCTGCGTGAGTACGCCAGCCTGCGCCGCGACTGCGTGGTCATCGGGGCCAACACCCGGCTGGAGATCTGGGCCGAGGATGCCTGGAGCGCCTATCTGGCCGACCAAGAGCAGGCTTTTGCCGATCTGTCGGAGGAGGTGCTGCCAGGGATTCTGTGACTCCACGGTCGACTCATCGGTAAAACGTCGTTCGGCGAGGTCTCCACCCGCAACCACCTGCCCGTCAGCTGATGCACCTTCCCCGGTGTCAGGTGACGGGCCGACACGCGGGTGCGGATGGGGACCTGGCCGGACGGCCCCGAGGGTAGGGGGCCGGTTTCGACAGACCGGTGAGGCCCGCCGCACGTCCGCGGACGGGGCGGGAAACAAGGGGGTTGGCGCTTCATGCGCGCCGAGAACGACAGTCATGATCTGCATTCGCGCGGCCACGATCTCCAGGGTGATCCCCGGACGCCGCCGGTCCACGTCCCGGTGATGCTCGACCGGGTGCTGGAACTGCTGGCCCCGGCGCTGACCGGGCCCGCCCCCGTGCTCGTCGACGCCAACCTCGGCCTCGGCGGCCACGCCGAGGCGCTGCTCGCCGCCCATCCCGCGCTGCACCTGATCGGGATCGACCGCGACCCCACCGCCATCGAGCGCTCCACCGCCCGGCTCGCCCCGTACGCCGACCGGATCACGCTGGTGCGCGCGGTCTCCGACGAGCTGGCCGAGGTGCTGGCCGACGCCGGCCGGCCGCGCGTCGACGCCGCCCTGTTCGACCTGGGCGTCTCCTCCCCGCAGCTGGACGAGGCCGAGCGCGGCTTCGCCTACTCCTACGACGCCCCGCTGGACATGCGGATGGACCGCGACCAGGAGCTCACCGCCGAGGTCGTGGTCAACACCTACTCCGCCCCCGAGCTGATCCGGATCCTGCGGGACTACGGAGAAGAACGATTCGCCCCGCGTGTCGCGAACCTAATCCTCAAGGAAAGGGCCAGAGAGGCCATAACGTCTACCAAGCGGCTTGCGGAGATCGTCCGGACGGCGATCCCGGCCGCGACCCGCAGGACCGGGGGCAACCCCGCCAAAAGGACTTTTCAGGCGTTGCGAATCGAGGTGAACGCGGAGTTGACGGCGCTGGAACGCGCGCTCCCTGCCGCGCTCGACGCACTGACGCTGGGCGGGCGCGTCGTCGTGCTCGCCTACCACTCCCTCGAGGACCGGCTGACGAAGCAGGTCATCACCGCGCGGACCCGGGACACCGGTCCGGCGGGGCTCCCCGTCCCGCTGCCGGCCCACCAGCCGCGGTTCGCGCTCCTGACGAGGGGAGCCGAGCTTCCGAGCGAAGAGGAGGTGGCCCGCAACCCGCGGGCGGCCTCTGCCCGGTGTCGGGCGGCAGAGAGGATCCGTGAGGCAGTTGACGAGGAGTGAGACAGACGTCCGACGCGCCGCGCCCAGCCGCGGTGCCCGTCCCGCGCGCGTCCCCCGCGCGACGCCCCGCGGACGCCGGCCCGTGCCGGCCGCGGCCGGTCCCGTCGCGGGCCCGGCCACACCGGTCCAGGCGGTGCCCGCCGCCCGGCGCCGGCGGGCGCCGAGGGCTCCCTTCCTGCTGCTCGTGGTCGGCCTGCTCTGCGGGGGCCTGGTCAGCCTGCTGTTGCTGAACGCCGTGCTCGCCAAGGACTACTTCCGGGCCAGCGAGCTGCGCAAGGACATCAACGAGCTGCGGCTGGCCAGGGAGCAGAAGGAGAGCGTCAACATGCGCCTGGAGATGCCGGGCGTCCTGGCGCGCAACGACGAGAACCAGGGCCAGCAGCCGGACTGGGACACCGCGCGCGTCATCATCCCCGGCGCTTCCTCGGGTGAGGTCGCCGGTGACACCCGCGCGCCCGCCGGACGGGAACGAGTGCCGGGCCCGGCCGGTGAGTGAGAGCGGCGGACGCAATCCCGTGCCGGGGCGCGACGACCCCCGGGGCGGGGCGGCCGGAGGCTCCGGCCGCCGGTCCGGCGGTACCGGCCGCCCGGGCGCGCCGAACGTCCCGGGCGTGACCGGTTCCGGTGGCCCGCGCCCGGTGGAGGGTCCCCCCGGACCGGCCCCGGCGGGCAGGCCGGGTCCCGCGGGCAGGACCTCCACGGGCAGGCCGCCCGCGGACCGCTCGTCCGGGCGCGCCGCCAAGGGCAGGCCCGCGCCGGGGGAGGGGCCCGAGCAGACGGGCAGGCCCGGCCCGGCCGGGAAGGCGTCCCCGGCGGCCGGTCCCGGCGGGGCGCCCGCGGGGAAGGCCTCCGGTGCCCGCCAGGGCGCCGCACGGTCCGCCAGGGGCGGTCCGGCGGCCCGGCCCTCGGCGGCATCCGCCCGGCCCGCCGCGCCTCCGGGCCCGGCCGCCCGGCAGCCGAGCTCCGCGGGCTCCGCGGGCTCGGGCAGGGGGGCGGCCACTCCGCAGGGCCCGGCCAGGACGGGCTCGCCCGCGTCCCCGGGCGGTCCGCGCACGCCCGGGAAACCCGATAAGCCCGGCAGGTCCGGCGCGCAGGGAGGCTCCGCAGGACCGGGATCCCCGGCAAGGGGACCGGCCGCCCAGGGCGGCTCCGGCGCGTCCGGCAGGCAGAACCCCACCGGCAGGCCGGGTTCCACCGGCAGGCCCGGCCCCACCGGCAGGCAGACGCCCGCGGGCAGGCCGGGACCGGCCGCCAGGCCGTCCGCCTCGGGCTCGCCCGGCAGGACCGGACGGCCGGAGGGCCGCCCGTCGGCGCGTCCCGACCGGGGCGGCGCCCCCGGGAGTCCCGACAGGCCGGTCAGGCCCCCCGGCAGGCCGGGGAGCGCCGAGACGACGGGCAGGCCGGTCCGTCCCGGGCCGCCGGGCGGGCCCGTCCGGCCGGGGAACCCCGAGACGACGCGCAGGCCGCCCGGGACGGAGCCGCGCGGCCCGGTGCGGGCCCCGCGCGCCGACGAACCGCCCCCGTCCGGCGGGGCGCGTCCCGGTGTCCGGGGCGAGCGCCCGCGTGAGCACGCGCGCGGTGGCGGCCCGGGTGGCAGGCCGCCCCGGCCTCCGGCGCGCCCGGTCGCGATGCTGCGCCTGGGGAACCCCCGCCGGCGCATCGGCATCGGCCTGATGGCGATGACCTTCGTGCTCTCCATCTTCGCCGGGCGGCTGATCCAGTTGCAGGGCCTGGACTCCAAGGTCTACGCGGCCAAGGCGGCCGAGCAGCGCGTCCAGGAGGAGAGGCTGCCCGCCAGGCGGGGGTCGATCACCGACGTCAAGGGCCACGAGCTCGCGCTGACCCTGGAGGCGCGCGAGATCTTCGTGGACCCCTCGGAGATCCCCGACGACAGGCGCGACCAGGTGGCCACGATCCTCGCCAAGGAGCTGAACGCCACCAAGCAGACGATCCTCGCCAAACTGGCCGATCGCACCAGCCGCTACCAGCAGATCGCCGCGGCCGCCGACCCGGCGGCCGCCCAGCGGATCATGGCGCACGACCTCAAGGGCGTCGGCAGCAAGCACCGCTACCGCCGTGACTACCCCGGCGGCGACCTGGCGGGCACCCTGCTGGGCTTCGTCGGCACCGACGGCACCGGGCTGGCCGGGCTGGAGAGCACCTACGACAGGCTGCTCGCCGGTCGCGACGGCAAGCAGATCATCGAGACGGGCCGCCAGGGGCAGCGCATCCCGATGACCCACAGCACGCTGCTGGCCCCCATCGAGGGCAGGGACGTGCGGCTGACCATCGACCGCGACGTCCAGTGGGCCGCGCAGAAGGTGATCGCCGACCAGGTCGAGGCCACCGGTTCCCGTACCGGCAGCGTCATCGTGATGGACGTGCGGACCGGGCAGGTGGTCGCCATGGCCAACGCGCCCGAGCTGGACCTGGGCAACTGGATGGCCGCGGCCGGCGCCGACCGGGTCAACCGGTCGGTCACCGACGTGTTCGAGCCGGGCAGCACCAACAAGGTCATCACCGCGGCGGCGGCCCTGGAGTCGGGGGCGGTGCGGCCGGAGACCCCGTTCACGGTCCCCGACCAGATCCGGTGCGCCGACCAGGTGCTCAAGGACTCCCACCCGCACCCCGTCGAGCGGCTGACCTTCTCCGGCGTCGTGGCGACCTCCAGCAACGTGGGCACCATCCTGGCCACCCAGCGGATCGGCGACGAGAAGCTCCACTCGATGCTGCAGCGCTTCGGGTTCGGCACCCGGCCCGGCACCGGCCTGCCGGGGGAGGAGGCCGGGCTGCTGCCCGACTGGAAGGACTGGTCGGGCAGCCAGCGCTGCACGATCGCCTACGGCCAGGGTGTCTCGGTGACCGCGCTGCAGACGGCCAGCGTCTACCAGACCATCGCCAACGGCGGGGTGCGCGTCACGCCGCAGGTGGTGGCCGGGACCACCGGCGAGAACGGCGCCTTCACGGCGTCCCCCCCGGCCAAGCGGACCCGGGTGATCAGCGAGCGTACGGCACGGGAGGTCTCCGCGATGCTGGAGGCCGCGGTCAGCGAGGGCGGCACCGGCAACCTCGCCTCGATCGACGGCTACCGGGTGGCGGGCAAGACCGGCACCGCGATGCGCTACGACACCAGGTGCCAGGGCTACTGCGGCTACACCGCGACGTTCGTCGGCTTCGCCCCGGCGGACAAGCCCAGGCTGGTCGTCCTGGCGGTCCTGCAGGACCCCCAGGAGGGCCACTACGGCGGTGAGATCGCCGCCCCGGTCTTCAAGAAGGTGATGACGTTCGCGCTGAAGAGCGGGAAGATCCCGCCGACCGGAACCCGGCCGTCCCCGGTGCGGATACGCGCCGGGGAGTGACGAGTGAAGGTACGCTCTCCGCCGTGCGTCCCCCGTCGTCCATGCGACCCTCAAACAGTTCACCCCGCCCGCTCTCGGGGCTGGCGAGCCTCATCGGCGCGCCCTCGGGCACGTCGCGAGCGCCGCTCGCCGCCGTCCGCGGGGTCACCATCGACTCCCGGCGGGTGTGCCGCGGGGACCTCTACGTCGCGCTGCCGGGGTCCGCGGCCCACGGCGCCGACTTCTCCGCGCAGGCCCTGGCCGCGGGTGCCGCCGCGATCCTGACCGACGAGGCGGGACGGGCGGCCGCGGTCGCGACCGGCCTGCCGGTGCTCGTCGTGCCCGACCCCCGCGCCGTGCTCGGGCAGGTCTCGGCCTGGGTGTACGGCAACCCCGCCGCCGGCGTGACGGTCATCGGGGTCACCGGGACGAGCGGCAAGTCCACCAGCGGGTTCCTGCTGGAGGCCGGGCTGCGGGCCGCGGGGCACCGGGCGGGCCTGATCGGGGGCGTCGAGATCCACGTCGGCGAGCTGCACTTCCCGCCGGGCCTCACCACGCCCGAGGCCAGCGACCTGCACGGCCTGTTCGCGCTGATGCGCGAGCAGGGCGTCACGGCCGCGGCCATGGAGGTCTCCAGCCACGCGCTGGCGCTGGGCCGGGTGGACGGGGTCTTCTACGACGTGGCGCTGTTCACCAACCTGTCCCAGGACCACCTGGACTTCCACCGCGACCTCGACGACTACTTCGCGGCCAAGGCCCGGCTGTTCACCGCCGCGATGAGCCGGGCGGGGGTGGTCAACATCGACGACGCCCACGGGCGCGCGCTGCTGGACATCGCCGAGATCCCGATGACCACCTTCTCGGCCCAGGGATCCCCCGAGGCCGACTGGAGGGCCCTGGACGCGAGCCTGGGGCCCGAGGGCGGCGTCTTCCGGGTGGTGGGCCCCGGCGGCGTCGAGGAGGCCGTGTCGATCAACCTGCCGGGTCCCTTCAACGTGGCCAACGCGCTGGGCGCGATCGTCGCGCTGGTGGAGGCGGGGGTGCCGCTGCGGGCCGCGGTGACCGGCGTCGGGTCGCTCCCGGGCGTTCCCGGCCGGATGGAGCGGGTCGCCGGTGGCGAGGACTTCCAGGCCATCGTGGACTACTCGCACAAGCCCGGCGCGGTCGAGTCGGTGCTGTGCTCGCTGCGGGAGATCACCAAGGGCCGGATCATCATGGTGCTCGGCTGCGGGGGTGACCGCGATCGCGGTAAACGCCCAATGATGGGAGAAGCCATCGCAAGGCTCGCAGATGTGGCTATTCTCACCAGCGACAACCCCCGCTCCGAGGACCCGCTGCGGATCCTGGCCGAGATGATGGACGGAGTTCTCGGTGTGCCCCGGGACGGGCGCGCACATGTGATCATTGAGCCGGACCGTGCCGCGGCCATCGACCTGGCCGTCGGCCGGGCGGGGTTCGGGGACGTCGTCGTCGTGGCCGGCAAGGGTCACGAGCAGGGCCAGTACGTCGGCGACCAGGTGCTCCCCTTCGACGACAGGCAGGTCGTGGCCGAGGCGATCGTCAGGCGCAGGAACCGCACCGGGCGCCGAAGCACGTATGGAGAGTAGGGAAGAAGCATCATGATCCCGTTGCCGCTGGCGAGGATCGCCGAGATCACCTCGGGGGCCCTCGCGGGCATGGCCGACCCACGCGCGGTGGTGCGCGGCCCGGTCGTCATCGACTCCCGCGCCGTCGAACCCGGGGCGCTGTTCGTCGCGATCAGGGGTGAGCGGGCCGACGGGCACGACTTCGCCGCGCGGGCCGTCGAGGCGGGCGCGGTCGCCGTACTGGCCGACCGGCCGGTCGACGCTCCCGCCGTCGTCGTCGGCGACACCGTGGAGGCCCTGGCCTCGCTGGCCACCGCCGTCTGCGCGGACCTGCCGGCCGTCACGGTCGTCGGCGTCACCGGCTCGGCGGGCAAGACCACCACCAAGGACCTGCTGGCCCGCCTCACCGCCAGGATCGGCCCGACGGTCGCGCCGGTCGAGTCGTTCAACAACGAGATCGGCCACCCGCTGACCGTGCTCAAGGCGGGCGAGGACACCCGGTTCCTGGTGCTGGAGCTCAGCGCCAGGAACGTCGGGCACATCACCCACCTGGCCCGGATCGCCCCGCCGAGCATCGGCGTGGTCCTCAACGTCGGCACCGCGCACCTGGGCGTCTTCGGCAGCAGGGAGGCGATCGCCCGCGCCAAGGGCGAGCTGGTCGAGACGCTGCCCGACGACGGCGTGGCCGTGCTCAACGCCGACGACCCGCTGGTGGCCGCGATGGCCGGGCGCACCCGCGCCCGTGTCACCTGGTACGGCCGGTCGCAGGACGCGCACGTGCGGGCCGAGAACGTCACCGTCGACGACCGGGGCCGCGCCTCCTTCACGCTGCGCACCCCCTCCGGCGCCGCCCCGATCGGCCTGCGGCTGTACGGCGAGCACGCCGTGCAGAACGCGCTGGCCGCCGCCGCGGCCGCCTACGAGCTCGGGCTGCCGGTCGCCACCATCGCCGAGGAGCTGTCGGAGGCCGAGCCGCGCAGCCGCTGGCGGATGGAGGTCACCGACCGCGCCGACGGCGTGACCGTGGTCAACGACGCCTACAACGCCAACCCCGACTCCATGCGCGCGGCCTTCGCGGCGCTGGACGCGCTCGCGGGCGGACGGCGCCGCTTCGCCGTCGTCGCCGCCCTGCGCGAGCTGGGCGAGGAGAGCGACGCGCTCAACGAGGAGCTGGGCCGCCTGGCCGGTGGCGCGGGCCTGGCCGGCCTGCTGGTCGTCGGCCCCGACGCCGAGCCGGTGCTGGCGGGCGCCCAGGCCGCCGTACGGGACACCGGGGGGCACACCCGGGTCGCGCACGCGGCCGACGTGACCCGTGCGGGCGAGGAGCTGTCCACGCTGCTGGCGCCCGGTGACGCCGTGCTGGTCAAGGGACCGCGCGCGGCCGGCCTGGAACGGGTGGCCGCGGCACTGCTCGGGGGTGACCGCCGATGAGGGAGATCCTCGTCGCGGCCGCGGTCAGCCTGGTGCTGTCCATGCTGGGCACGCCGCTGGCGATCCGGCTGTTCTCCCGGCGCGGTTACGGGCAGAGCATCCGGGAGGAGGGCCCGTCGGGTCACCACGACAAGCGGGGCACCCCCACCATGGGCGGCACGGTGATCGTGATCGCCTCGCTGGTCGGCTTCGCCTGCGCCCACCTGTACAGCCTCACCCCGCCCACGGCCTCGGCCGTCCTGGTGCTGTTCCTGATGACGGGGCTCGGCGCGGTCGGCTTCCTCGACGACTTCATCAAGATCTACAAGCAGCGCAGCCTGGGCCTGCGGAGCGGCGCCAAGGCGCTGGGCCAGCTCGTCGTGGGCGCGGTCTTCGCGGTCCTGGTGACCCGCTTCCCGAACGAGTACCTGATCACCCCGGCCGAGACGCGGCTGTCGTTCCTGAGGGACTTCGGCCCCTCGATCGGCATCGTCGGGTTCACCATCTGGGTGCTGATCATGATCGTGGGCTTCTCCAACGCGGTGAACCTCACCGACGGGCTGGACGGCCTGGCCAGCGGCGCCACCGGCGTGGTGCTGGGCTCGTACGTGCTGATCGGCAACTGGCAGCTGCGCAACAGCTGCACCACCCAGCTCGGCCCCAACTGCTACTGGGTGCGCGACCCGCTGGACGTGGCCGTGGTGGCCGCGGCCGTGCTCGGCGCGCTGGTCGGCTTCCTGTGGTGGAACGCCCCGCCCGCGAAGATCTTCATGGGCGACACCGGGTCGCTGGCCCTGGGCGGCGTGGTCGCCGGTCTGGCCATCACCACCCGGACCCAGCTGCTGCTGATCATCCTCGCCGGCCTGTGCGTGCTGATCACCATGTCGGTGATCATCCAGGTGGGCTTCTTCAAGATGACCGGGAAACGGGTCTTCAGGATGGCCCCGCTGCAGCACCACTTCGAGTTGTCGGGCTGGGCGGAGACCACCATCGTGGTCCGGTTCTGGCTGATCGCCGGCCTGTGCGCCGCCGCCGGGCTGGGCCTGTTCTACGTGGAATGGATGCCCAAGCTGTGAACGGCGACCTGGCGGGCGGCGCCCGGGTGGGCGGTGTCCTGGCGGCGCGGGAGGTCCGGTGATCTGCGTCGCGGGCCTGGGCGTCTCGGGCGTCGCCGCCGCCCGCGTGATGGCCGCCCGGGGCGAGAAGGTGGTCGTCCTGGAGGGCAGGGACGGCGAGCGGGCCAGGACGGCCGCCGCCGGGCTCGCCGCGCTCGGCGTCGAGGTCCGCTTCGGCGAGCCGGCCGAGCCCCCGCCGGGCACCACCACGATCGTCACCACCGGCTGGCCCCCGCACCACCCGATGCTCGCCGCCGCGGCGGCGGCCGGGATCGAGGTGATCGGCGAGGTCGAGCTGGCCTGGCGGCTGCGCCCCGAGGGGGCCGCCCCCTGGCTGGCGCTGACCGGCACCAACGGCAAGACCACCGCGGTCCGGATGCTCACCTCGATGCTGCTGGCCGCCGGGCACCGCGCACTGGCCGTCGGCAACGTCGGCACCCCGGTGGTGGAGGCCGTCGGAGGGCCCTGCGAGGTGCTGGCGGTGGAGCTGTCCAGCTTCCAGCTGCACCGCTCGCCCGGCATCGCCCCGCTGGCCGCCGCGGTGCTCAACGTCGCGCCCGACCACCTGGACTGGCACGGCTCCATGGAGGAGTACGCCCGCGTCAAGGGGGAGATCTTCGCCCGCGCCGGGACGGTCGTGTACAACGCCGACGACGAGTGGGCGACCCGGCTGGCCGCGCCGTACCTGACCACGCCCGGCACGGCCGTGACCGCGCCCGCGACCGGGTCCGCGGCGGTGCCCGGGTCCGCGGCGGCGCGGGCGACGGCGCACCCGGGCGTGCGGAGCGTGGGCTTCACCCTGGGCGTCCCGCGTCCCGGACAGCTCGGCGTGGTCGAGGACCTGCTGGTGGACCGGGCGTTCACCGCCGACCCGGTGACCGGCGCCGAGGAGCTGGCCTCGTTCGACGATGTCCGCCCGCTCGCGCCGCACAACGTGGCCAACGCGCTCGCCGCCGCCGCCCTGGCCAGGGCCTACGGGGTGCCCGCGGACGCGGTCCGGCGCGGCCTGCTGGACTTCGTGCCCGACCCGCACCGGATCGCGCACGTGGCCAGCGTCGCCGGGGTGGACTACGTGGACGACTCCAAGGCCACCAACCCGCACGCGGCCGCCGCGTCGCTGGCCGCCTACCCCTCGGTCGTCTGGGTCGCCGGAGGGCAGCTCAAGGGCGCCGACGTCGGCGAGCTGGTACGCCGGGCCGCGCCCCGGCTGCGCGGAGCGGTGCTCCTGGGCGTCGACCGCGAGCGAATTCGCGAGGCTCTGGCGCGACACGCCGGGAATGTTCCGGTGGTGGAGGTGGCCGGGCAAGACACTGGGGTCATGGATCGCGTCGTCACCGAAGCCGCCAGGCTCGCCGCCCCCGGAGACACCGTGCTGCTGGCCCCGGCCGGTGCCTCCTGGGACATGTTCACCGGATACCCCGCCCGGGGGGAGGCGTTCGCCCGGGCCGTGCACCGCCTCGCCGGGACCGGCACCGGGACGGACGGCGGACCGCGGGCGTGAGCGCGACCGCGCACGAGAGGGCGGCGCAGGAGAAGACCGCGCAGGAGAAGGTCCCCGGCCGCCCCGACGGGTTCCGCGAGCACCTGACGGCCCTGCGCGAGATGCTCGACCGGCCGCTGACCTCGTACTACCTGATCCTGGGGTGCAGCGCGCTGCTGCTGGTGCTGGGCCTGATGATGGTGCTGTCGGCCTCCAGCATCGAGGCGCTGCAGGAGGTGGGCGACCCCTTCTACTGGTTCTTCAAGCAGTCGATCTCGGCCGCGCTCGGCCTGCCGCTGATGTGGATCTGCGCGCACCTGCCGCTGCGGTTCTTCCGGCTCGCCGGGTACCCGCTGATGGTGCTCTCCCTGCTCGCCCTGGTGCTGGTGCTGTTCGTCGGCACCTCCCAGCTCGGCGCCCAGCGCTGGATCGACCTGGGCCCGATCTACCTGCAGCCGTCCGAGCCCGCCAAGCTCGGGCTGCTGCTGTGGGGGGCCGACCTGCTGGCCCGCAGGGCGCGGGGCGGCCTGATCGAGTGGCGCAGCCTGCTCATCCCGCTGATGCCGGGCACCGCGATCCTGGCCGTCATGGTCATGCTGGGCAGCGACCTGGGCACCACCCTGGTGCTGATGATCATCTTCCTGTCGCTGCTGTGGGTGGTGGGGGCGCCGCTGAGACTGTTCGGCGGCATCCTCGCGGTGGCCGTGCTCGCGACCGTCGTCATGATCACCACGGAGGGCTACCGCTGGGACCGGGTCATGGGCTGGCTCGACCCGTGGGGCAACGCGCAGGGATCGGGCTTCCAGGCCGTACAGGGGCAGATCGCCATCGGCAGCGGCAGCTGGTTCGGCCTCGGCCTGGGCTCCAGCCGGCAGAAGTGGAGCTGGATCCCGCACGCCGAGAGCGACTTCATCTTCTCCATCCTCGGCGAGGAGCTCGGCCTGATGGGCACGCTCGTCGTGATCGCGCTGTTCGGGCTGCTGGGTTACGCCGGGCTGCGGGTCGCCACCCGGGTCAAGGACCCGTTCGTCCGGCTCGCCTCCGTCGCCACGATCGCCTGGATCGTCGGCCAGGCCATCGTCAACATCGGCGCGGTCATCGGCGTGCTGCCCATCACCGGCATCCCGCTGCCGCTGGTCTCCTACGGGGGGTCGGCGCTGCTGCCCACCCTGGCCGCGCTCGGCATGCTGCTGTCGTTCGCCAAGCACGAACCCGGCGCCCGCGAGGCGCTCGCCGCCCATGGCCCCGGACCGGTGGCGCGGGGCCTAAGCTGGCTTGGCCTGGGTGGTCCGGCCCGGAGACGATGGCCGGTCCGCGGACGACGATGAGCGAAAGGACCGAAATGAGGGTGGTCCTCGCCGGTGGCGGGACGGCCGGTCACATCGAACCGGCGCTGGCCCTGGCCGACGCGCTGCGCAGACTCGACCCCGGCATCGCCATCACCTGCCTCGGCACCGAGCGCGGCCTGGAGACCCGGCTGGTGCCGGCCAGGGGGTACGAGCTGGAGCTGGTGCCCGCGGTGCCGCTGCCGCGTGCCCTGACGCCCCAGCTGCTGAGCGTGCCGGGCCGCCTGGCGGGAGCCGTCAACGCGGCCGCCGCCGTCATGGACCGCGTCCGGGCCGACGTGCTGGTCGGCTTCGGCGGCTACGTGGCGACCCCGGCCTACCTGGGGGCGCGCCGGCGCGGCGTGCCGATCGTGGTGCACGAGGCCAACCCGCGTCCCGGCCTGGCCAACCGGCTGGGCGCGCGCCTGACCGAGCACGTCTTCACCGGGCACCCGGACACCCCGCTGAGCAACGCCGAGTACGTGGGCATCCCGCTGCGCCGCGAGATCGCCGACCTGGACCGGCTCTCCATGGGCGACAAGGCGCGCTCCTGGTTCGGCCTGGAGGCCGACCTGCCGACGCTGCTGGTCACCGGCGGCTCCCAGGGGGCCCGCTCGCTCAACCGGGCGGCCCTGGCCGCCGCCCCCGCGCTGCGCCGCGCCGGCGTGCAGGTGCTGCACGTCATCGGCCCGAAGAACACGCCGGAGCAGGAGCCGCCCCCGGGCGACCCGCAGTACGTCGTGCTGCAGTACGTCGACCGGATGGACCTGGCCTACGCCGCGGCCGACTTCGTCCTGTGCCGCAGCGGCGCCATGACCTGCGCCGAGCTGACCGCGGTGGGCCTGCCGGCGGCGTACGTCCCGCTGCCGCACGGCAACGGCGAGCAGCGGCTCAACGCCACGCCGATCGTGCGGGGCGGCGGGGGGATGATGGTCGACGACGCCGAGCTGTCACCGGAGTGGATCGTGCACAACGTGCTGCCCGTCCTGCGCGACCCCGAGCGGGTCGTCGCCATGTCGGAGGCGGCCTCCAGGATGGGCAGGAAGGACGCCGACATGGCGCTGGCGCACCGGGTGCTGCGCGTGGCGGCGCAGGGCAGGGCCGCCGGATGAGCGCGCGGGCGGGCGCAGGGCGGATCCGGCGCGGCCGGCCCCCGGCGCGGCACGCGGTGGCGCGAACGGGTGGGACACCAGGCCGCCGGCGCGGCGTACGAGGAGGAGTGAGCGGCCGATGAGCCTTGTCAAGCTGGTGGATCCGGTCGCGGCCGGCGACCTGGGGCGGGTCCACTTCATCGGGATCGGCGGTTCCGGCATGTCCGGGATCGCGCGCATCCTGCTCAAGCGGGGCGTGCCGGTCTCCGGCAGCGACGCGCGCGGGTCCGAGATGGTGACCGAGCTGCGGGAGCTGGGGGCGAGGATCCACATCGGCCACGCCGCCTCGCACATCAGGCAGGTCGACACCGTCGTGGTCTCCACCGCGATCCGCGACTCCAACCCCGAGCTGGGCGAGGCGCTCCGCCAGGGCCTGCGGGTCATCCCCAGGGCCGCGGCGCTCGCCTCGGTGATGGCGGGGAAGACCGGGGTGGCGCTGGCCGGCACCCACGGCAAGACCACCACCACCTCGATGCTCACCGTGGCCCTGCAGAAGTGCGGCGCCGACCCCTCGTACTGCGTGGGCGGGCAGCTGGTGACGACCGGGCTGGGCGCCGACGAGGGCTCGGGTACGGTGTTCGTCGCCGAGGCCGACGAGAGCGACGGGTCGTTCTTGATGCTGGCCCCCGACATCGCGGTGGTGACCAACGTCGAGCCCGACCACCTGGACAACTACGGCGACCCGCGCGCCGTGCACGACAGCTTCGCGCGCTTCGTCGAGCGCGTCGGCACCACCATGGTGCTCTGCGCCGACGACCCCGGCTCGGCCGCGCTGATCCCGATCGCCCGTGCCCGCGGCCTGAAGGTCGTCACGTACGGCGAGTCCGGGGAGGCCGACCTGAGGGTGAGCGACATCACCCCCGAGGGGCTGGGCCTGAGCTTCAGGCTCGGCGGCCACGGTGAGGTCAGGCTCGCCGTGCCCGGCCGCCACAACGCGCTCAACGCCGCCTCGGCCATCGCGGTGGCCGGGGAGCTGGGCGTCTCCTTCGGGGAGATCCGCGACGGCCTGGCGCTCTTCACCGGCGCCAAGCGGCGCTTCGAGGCCAAGGGCGAGGCGGGCGGGGTGGCGGTCTTCGACAGCTACGCCCACCACCCGACCGAGCTCGCCGCCGACCTGCGCGCGGCCCGGGACGTGGTCGCCTCCTTCGCCTCCGGCGACGGCAGGGTCATCGCGGTCTTCCAGCCGCACCTGTACTCGCGCACCAGGTTCTTCGCCGACGAGTTCGGCACCGCGCTCGGCCTGGCCGACGAGGCCATCGTGCTGGACGTCTACGGCGCCCGCGAGGACCCCGAGCCGGGGGTGTCGGGGGCGCTGGTGGCGGGCAAGGTGACGCTGCCCGCCGAGCGGGTGGCCTACGCGCCCGACCGGGACGGGGTGCCCGCCCTGGTGGCGGGCCGGGCCCGGCCCGGTGACATCGTCCTGACCATGGGCGCGGGCGACGTGACCGAGCTGGGGCCCAGGATCGTGGCGGAGCTGGCCGCGCGGTGACGCGCGCCGGGGTTCGGGCCACCGCGCGGGGGGCGGTGATGGACCGGTGATGAACGGGGTGTGGAGATCGGGCGTCCTGGTGCTGCTCACCGTGGCGGTCGTCGGCATCGCCGCCTGGCTGGTGTTCTTCTCCCCGGTGCTCGGGGTGCGGGAGATCGAGGTCGTGGGCAACGCGGGCCTGTCGGAGGAGCAGATCCGGCGGGCGGCGCAGGTGGCCGACGGCAGGCCGCTGGCCACGGTCGACGTGGCCGAGGTCACCTCCAGGATCCGTGCCATCCCGCAGGTCGAGTCGGTGAAGGTCAGCCGCACCTGGCCGGACACGCTGCGGGTGCAGGTCGTCGAGCGCGAGCCGGTGGCGGTGGTGCCGGCCGGCGGCCGGTCCGCGCTGATGGACCGGCACGGGGTGGTCGTCGAGGTCAGGGACGTCGCCCCGCCGGTCCTGCCGGTGCTGCGGGTGGCCCGGCCCGGCCCCGGGGACCCGGCGACCGCGGCGGCGCTCACCGTCATCACCGCGCTGCCGGACGATCTGGCGCGCCGGGTCGCGGAGGTGCTCGCCCCCTCGGCGGAGACGGTCTCGCTCCGTCTCAAGGACGGCCGCTCGGTCGTCTGGGGCGGCGGCGACCGTCCCGCCGACAAGGCGCGCATCCTTGTTACGCTGCTCGAACGCCGGGCCGACAGCTATGACGTCAGTTCGCCTGACGTGGTGACCGTCAAGTGATCTCATCGAAGGGCGGGCCCTCCCGGAAAAGGACGGCCCGCGACACGCTGGACGTGCTTGCGGCGCGGTTAGTTGACCCGCCAGGAGCGCAACTCCTACTGTCCGTATCACTCCTCAGGTTGACATAAAGCTAAATCTCAACTTGAGGGTGAGGGTTTCAAAAACGACGGCACGGGCCCCGTGCCGCATGAAATTGCAAGTCAACGAGCGGAAAGGCCCCTCGTCGTGGCAGCACCGCAGAACTACCTCGCGGTCATCAAGGTTGTAGGAATCGGCGGAGGCGGAGTCAACGCCGTCAACCGGATGATCGAGGAGGGACTCAAGGGCGTCGAGTTCATCGCCATCAACACCGACGCCCAGGCGCTGCTGATGAGTGACGCCGACGTCAAGCTCGACGTCGGGCGGGAGCTCACCCGCGGCCTCGGCGCGGGGGCGAACCCCGAGGTCGGGCGCAAGGCGGCCGAGGACCACCGCGAGGAGATCGAAGAGGTCCTCAAGGGTGCCGACATGGTCTTCGTCACCGCGGGTGAGGGCGGTGGCACCGGCACCGGCGGCGCGCCCGTGGTGGCCAACATCGCCCGCACGCTGGGCGCGCTGACCATCGGCGTGGTGACCCGGCCCTTCAGCTTCGAGGGCCGGCGCAGGGCGATGCAGGCCGACGCCGGGATCGAGACCCTCCGCGAGGAGGTCGACACCCTCATCGTCATCCCGAACGACCGGCTGCTGTCGATCTCCGACCGGCAGGTGAGCGTGCTGGACGCCTTCAAGGCGGCCGACCAGGTGCTGCTCTCCGGTGTCCAGGGCATCACCGACCTGATCACCACCCCCGGCCTGATCAACCTCGACTTCGCCGACGTGAAGTCCGTCATGTCCGGGGCCGGTTCGGCCCTGATGGGCATCGGCCACGCGCGCGGCGACGACCGCTCGGTCGCCGCGGCCGAGATGGCCGTGTCCAGCCCGCTGCTGGAGGCCAGCATCGACGGCGCGCACGGCGTGCTGCTGTCCATCGCCGGTGGTTCCGACCTCGGCCTGTTCGAGATCAACGAGGCGGCCCAGCTCGTCTCCACCGCCGCGGCGCCGGACGCCAACATCATCTTCGGTACGGTCATCGACGACGCCCTCGGCGACGAGGTGCGCGTCACCGTGATCGCCGCCGGGTTCGACGAGCCCGAGCCGGCGCCCAAGCCGTTCGCCCAGCCGGTCGCGCGTCCCCAGCAGGCCGCACGTCCCGCCCCGGCGCAGCAGGCCGCGGCCCCGGTGCGGCCGCTGGCCCCCACGGCCAAGAGCGAGCAGCGCCCCGAGCTCAGGCACGAGCCGCGGCACGAGGGCCGCCACGAGGCCAGGCCCGAGCCCAGGGTGGAGCACGCCCCGCCCCCGCCGGTGCGGCCGGCCGTCACCCCGCAGCCCGCGCCCGTGGAGCAGCCCGCCCAGCAGATCCACCAGGTCCAGCCCGCGTCCTCCCCGTCCGAGGGCGGCGAGCCGCACCGCGGGGAGGAGCCGCACACCCCGCCGCTGTCGATCCCGCGTCCCGCCCCCGAGCCGTCACAGCCCACGCCGATCTCCGCGCGGGTCCCGGACCCGGCCCGGCGCCGACCAGTGATCTTCGAGGAGCAGGAGGAGGAGCTGGACGTCCCCGACTTCCTCAAGTGAGATCGGTCACCCCGGGGACGGGGGACGAGCACCCCGCCGCGCCGGCCGGAGCCGACGGGGACGGCTCCGCGGACCGGCCGGCGCCGGCCGGCGCGGACGCGACGCCGGCGACCCGGCGCGACGAGATCGCGGCCGGCCTGGCCCGGGTCGAGGCGGAGATCGCCGAGGCCTGCCGGGCGGCCGGACGTCACCGCGAGGAGCTGACGCTCGTCGCGGTGAGCAAGACCTACCCCGCCTCCGACGTGCGGCTGCTGGCCGGGCTCGGCATCACCGACGTGGGGGAGAACCGCGACCAGGAGGCCTCGGCCAAGGCGCGCGACTGCGCCGACCTGGGCCTGCGCTGGCACTTCATCGGCCAGCTGCAGACCAACAAGGCCCGCTCGGTGGCCGCTACGCCGACGTCGTCCATCGGTCGACCGTCCGCGCCTGGTCACCGCGCTCAGCCGGGAGGCGCTCGCGGCGGGACGCCGGATCACACTGCCTGGTGCAGGTGGCCCTGGACGGGGACCCGGCAGGGGCGGCGCGCGGCCCGAGAGGTCGAGGCGCTGGCGGACGCCGTCGCCGGTGCCGGAGGACTCGCGCTCGCGGGGTGATGGCGGTCGCGCCCCTCGCGAGGACCCGGGCAGGGCGTTCGCCCGGCTGCGGGAGATCAGCGCGCCTCCGTCCGCGACGCCCACCCCGAGGCCGTCGTCGTCTCGGCCGGGATGAGCGGGGGACCTGTCCCAGGCCATTGCCAACGGCGCGACACACCTGCGTGTTGGTACGGCGTTGCTCGGTCGCAGGAAGCCCTTCGTCAGGTAATGTCCCTTCAAGTGGACCTTGGCATCCACGTGTCCTGACAGCGGTCGAACGGTGGTGAGCTCAAGGCGGTCGGCCGGCCCCTCGGGCGCATCGAGGTAAGACGGAGGAAGAAGTAGCGATGAGCCGCGCGATGCGCAAGATGGCGGTCTACCTCGGTCTTGTCGAGGACGACCGTTACGAGAGATACGACAGCTACCCCGACGACGAGTACGAGGAGTTCGCACGACACGCGCCGCGAGGGGCGACGAGCGTCCTGGCACGGTCCACGACCTCCCGGACGACACCGACCCGGCCGTACCCGCCGTCAGGCCCCGCGACGGGCCGTTCTGGAGCGTCGTACGACCGATCTGGCACGCATCACCACCCTTCACCCCCGTACGTACAACGAGGCGCGGACCATCGGCGAGCACTTCCCGGGACGGCACCACGGTCATCATGAATCTGACCGAGATGGTTGACAGTGACGCAAAACGCCTCGTCGATTTCGCGGCAGGTCTGGTCTTTGGCCTACACGGCAGCATTGAACGTGTTACCAACAAGGTGTTCCTGTTGTCCCCAGCCAATGTCGAGGTGACCGCCGAGGACAAGGCCCGAATCGCGGAACGCGGATTCTTCAACCAGAGCTAGAGTTCCATCATGAACAGTGACCGGCCCGACAGGTCCCGACGGGGCAGGGGACGGCGGAGCGAAGTGGAGGCGGGGGCGGACCGTGGAGATCGTTAGTGGGGTCCTGGTCTTTGTCCTGTCCATCTACCCTCGTTCTGCTGATCGGGCAGAATGATCTTGGAGACGGTGCAGGCGTTCGCCGTCAGTTGGCGGCCCACGGCATCGTCCTGGTGCTGGCGGAGCTCGTATACACGGTGACCGACCCACCTCTCAAGTTCCTCCGCCGTTTCATTCCACCACTCCGGTTGGGTACGGTGGGCCTTTGACCTAAGCTTCACACTGCTGTTCATCTTGGTCGTGTGTCTTGATCCAACTCGTGTCGGGCGCCAGCGTTTTTGCATGGCGGGTAGCCGTCGGACTCGTTGTACTAGACTCCAAGCGTCGCTCAAAGGTTAGACGCGAAATGCTCTGGTCTGATCGCCGAGAAACACGGATAAAGCCCGCCGATATGGAGCGGGAACATAGGGCAATTCATTAGTTCGTTACGGCTCTCTGCCGTCGCCGGGCTACGTCGGTAACGGAGTGTTTAGGACGTTAGTACGGCCATTGGCCTCGAGCGTGTCGAGTCCGAGCTGGACCGTCTCATCCTTAGGAGTAACGATGACTCCGGCCAAGGCTAGGGACTTGGATTGACTGCGGGGCAAAGGTATGCCCGGCGCAATGTGCTATAGGCCGCTTATCGGCGCCGGACCGCCGGCGATCGCCGATGCCAAGCCCGAGATGATTATGGTCAGTGGCAGGCCAGCCTAGGCCGTACCAGATGGGCGCAGTCTCCCGTGAGCTCTGGGGTGCATGCAGGCTCCAGCAGGCCCGCTCCGCGTCGTGCATGGGAATGAGCCACGCCATGAGGAATTAGCAAGTGACCGGAGTCCGATGACAACATGGACACCAAACGGGCGTGCCGCGGCGTCGTAAGCTCGCCCTACGCGGCTAGCAGACGGCTATACGCGTAAGTTACTCAGGGCGCTAATCGCGGACAGCCCAGCCGGTAGGCGAGGCTAGACGTCGTGACGGCCTAGTAGAGCGCGCCGCGAGGGACGGACGGTTCACATCCTTCGGGGCAAGGCGCGGCCGCCTAGGCCGAGCAGGTCACGAGTGACGCCGCGTGCCCGCGACCGAGCACGGCTGGAATCGCGACGCGGCAGGATCAACCCCCCCGCGGCACTGCTAGCCATGGCATCCTCTGGTTGGGGCAGAGCCCTTGACGGAGGCTGGTAGCGCCATTAGAGTCTTAGGAGTCTGCCGCAGCTTGGCGAGGCCGAGTACGCTCGGCAAGCAGCTCTGAAGCTGTACGCTGGAGAAGCGTCAGTTTGCTGGGCGCGTGAAGCTGAACGTACGTCCTGTGTCCCGAGGGCAGGCAGGCGGCGGGTTCCCGATCGTGATGCGGGGAGCGTCGCGCCGGGCATGTCGGCCCGCGGTGCATACCCGGCGTGCCAGCCGACGCTTGGAGCAGGAGGCTGCGGCAGGTCGTCAAGCCATAGCGTTCGGTGGCAGAGCCCGGGGTAACTTCGCAGCACTCGGCGCGAAATGGTGCGGGCGGCCATTCGCGAGGGTGTTGGTACGGTCCTTCTTACAAAAGTGCAAAACAATATAACGACCGTCCGCTTAAGGATGTCGGGGTCATCAACTTTGACCGCAATCGCGTGGAGTCTCTCTGATGATCGCATGCATCAGGGGCCGGTCTGGTACTCTCGAGCCCATCATCCTGCTCATCGCGGGGTTCGTGCTGGCGAGCTGTACCTAGGGTTACGTATGGTCGGATGCGGGCGGTCCAGTCATGGCTTGTCGTCCTCTCGTCATTCCTGGTGATGGCGGGGCTGTTGGGGGTGGCGGCCGGGCTCACGAGGCTGTTCCCGCGGCGGGCGCGCGGGGCCGTCCTGAAGCCTCGTCGCGGGACCGCAGCAGGGACGATTGCGTGCCGGCCGTGCGGGCTGTATGGCCCGTGCCGGGCAGGCGCGAATGCCGAACCGGCCGAGGCACTACAGCGACGGCCACGAGAGGGCCCGTCAGCGCCGGCGGGCTGAGCTTCTGATCTGGAGGGTTGCGGCTGCACCTCGTATCGGCAGCGCAGCGGTGGATGCGGGCGCAGGTGGCGCCGTCGCCCCGGTGGCTGTCGTCCGCGCGAGGGCGGCGCTTCGGTGACGGCGCGCCCTCAAAGCTCTAACCAGGCCGCCGCGACGGGCGTATGCGTCGGGAGCTGTATCGTCCTCTGCCGCCGCGACGGCCGATCCGGTCGGGCTGTTCATACCCGGGTACGCTGAAGCGTATACGCGAATCAGGCACCCACGTGTCGAGGGATGCCCGTCAGCTGGTGGCCGGCAGGGAGGGCGATGAGGAGCTCTAACGTCTCTCCGAGGTAGGGCGGGGGGCGTAGGAGGGCCTTCAGTGCGCGCTGCAGGGCCCACTTGTGCCTATCCTGCCGTGCGACGCGCGGTGGCCTGGACGCAGGGCCCGCAGGACGACCCCGTCTAGGGGTACGGGAACCCGGCAGTTCGGGTCGCTGACGTAGCGCCTCCCACCAGCTTCCCGAGCTACTCCACACCATCAGTCGCG
>NZ_BAAAWD010000010.1:0-412056 GCF_039534895.1 Streptosporangium longisporum
CCCGGCAGGACCACGGTCTGGCTGCCGGGGACGTCCACCGTCGCCGGAAGCTCCGCGGCGCCATCGTCGGCGGGGCAGGGACTCCGGCGGTTATCTCAGACCGCCGACGCATGCGTGGTCAACAGTCGCCATAGGCGGCCGCAGCGTCCAGACCTGGCTGTACCTCAGTCCGCCGTCACCGTACCAAGAACTCCGCCGGGAGTGCGTTGCTCAGCTCCACGCGCCTACTCCGACACCGCATGCAGGCGATGCTCGAGCGCCTCCACCGGGATGAAGGCCGGCGACCACCTGTTCATCCAGTGCGGCACTCAACGACAGCGCTCCGTCCCACCTGCGCCACGTCGTGCTCCGCCCGCTAACGCGAACTGCTCACGCACTCATGGTCCGCGCCGCCCAGCAGCGCGGCGCCTACCTCCACGCTGTGACACCCCGGTGTCCGCCCTCAGATGACAGCGGCGGCACGGCCGTAGCCAGTGCCCGCGGGATCATGTACCGAGACCTTCGACGATCGGCGGGCACCGCGCCCGCCGGTCATCGACCTGCACTGTCGCTGAGCATCACCCTCTACAACGGCACTGCGCTTCTGCCCACGTCAACGGCGACTTCCTCACTCGCAGAGCCCACCGTCGCGCGGTTCTTCGCCGACGACCACACTCCACTTCGAGCGGGAGCGCACGCCAGATCGCCGGGCCTGGTCACCAGGGCGGCTTTCGCGACAACAGCGACTCGCCCTCTCGCGTACCTGAGTGACGCCCGCCGACCGAACAGCACGGTATCTCGGTCACGAGGCGGGTGGACACCCGCGACCCTTCACAACACACCGGACGGTTCAATGACACTACGCTGTCTCCATGATCGGACCAGCGCACGCGTCCGCGCCGGCGCCGTTCCACCGTCGTTGCGTCCTCGTCGTCGCACTGATCGCGAGCGGCCTCGCCGCGGTGGTCACGGGGATCACCGCGCGAGCGCGCGGCCGTGGGACATCGACCCGGCGGCGTAGCCAGGCAGGTCTGGCCCATCGCTGTGGCGTTGACGCGACCGGGCCGGGGTGGCGGCCTCGGTGTGAGGGCGTGCCGGAGGGCGCCGTGGAGGGGAGGGGGAGCTCACGGCCGACGCCGTCCGGCCCGCGTGCGTGACCCGCGGCCGATGGGACTCAGGGCCCGGCCGCTCATGCAGCGCGAGACCAGCAGTCGATCGGTGAGCGGACCACAGCGAGTGACCGGACACGACGACGGACGCTCCGATCATGTCGCTCCCTTCACCCGGGCCGTGCCGGAGGGGGGACCCGGGTGTGGGGCGGGGCCCGGGACCGGGCCCCGCCCGCCGTTCGGATGAGGGTGGGGGGTGAGACAGACGTACGGTGCCGCATGCCCCGCCGTCAACCGGTCATGTCAAACGATCGCCACCGGACGGCCGGCGGTGACCGGCCGCCATGGGCCGGTCACCGTGGGGCGATAACCGTGGGGCGGTGGCCGTGCTCCGGTCACCGCCTTCCGGGCGTCGTCTCGGTGTCAGGGGGTGCCGTCGGCGCCGCACTTGACGATCGGGCGGATGCAGTCGCGCACCCGGCGCTCCATCTCGGCCTCGGGCCAGGCGTTGAAGAAGTCGCCGTGCATGGTGAAGCCCGGACCGGACGCGAGCCGGAACTTCGCCGGGTCGCCGCTGACCGGGTAGCGCAGCACCTGGCGCAGCTTGGGCACGATCACCGGGTGCGAGGCCGGGCAGGCGCCGTTCACCGGGTAGGACATGTGGCTCTTGTGGTCGGCCGAGTCCAGGTCCTTGCCGTTCCAGCAGTGCGGGAAGTCCAGGTAGGACTCCAGCATCGTGCCCGAGGGGCACTCGACGAAGTCCTTCGAGGAGCCCACGTGCCCGGCGTGCAGGCACGACCAGCGCGCGTTGCTGGAGGCGTCGGGCTTGGTGGCCTTGGCGTTGCCGGCCACGATCCGCAGTCCCAGCGGCAGCGGCCGGGTCTTGGCCATCAGCTCGTCCCGCACGCCCTCGCCCAGGTAGTAGAACGTGGTGCCGGTCGGCTCGACCGGCTTGTCGCCGCTGTAGAGGGTCGGCACCCAGTACGACGACAGGTCGGTCTTCGGGCTGCAGGTGGTGCCGCCCTTGAGCAGGCTCGTGACGTCGGAGTCGGCGTCGGTCGTGGTGTTGCCGAAGAAGCTGTGCATGTGCGACCCGCCGGGCAGGCCCGGCACCACGATCGGGTCGTCGGGCAGCCGGTGGGTGTACGGGCACTCGGCCACGAACTCCGCCACCCGCACCGCGCCCGGCGGCACCGGGCCCTTGGGCAGGTCGCCCCCGGGCCCGGAGGGCGTCTGCGAGGGGACGGGCCTGGTCGGGGAGGCGCTCGGGGTGGTGCGGGTGGGGGTGGCACTCGGGGAGGCGCTCGGGGACGTGCGGGTGGGGGAGGCGCTGGGCCGGGGGGTCGCGGTGCTCCCGCCGGTGCCGTGGACCTCGAACTCCCACAGCGACACCCCGTACTCCGAGGAGCGCGCGGTGGCGTTCAGCCGCACGTAGCGGCCGGTGGCCGAGACGTTCAGCGTCTGCGTCCCGCCCTTGCCCGCGGTCGTGGCGTGGATCGTCTTCCACTGGCCGCCGCCGGAGGAGGTCTGGATCGTGAAGGCGGTGGCGTGGGCGCGTTCCCAGTTCAGCACGATCTTCGTGATCGACGCGGAGGCGCCCAGGTCGACCTGGAACCACTGGGGGTCGTCGAAGGCGCTCGACCAGCGGGTGTCGTCCCTGCCGTCGATCGCGGCCGAGGGGGACAGGTCGCCCCTCTCGGACGAGGAGGCGGTGGCCTTGCCCGACCGTGACAGCGGCGCCTCGGCCGCCTCGGCCGGCAGGACGCCGTTCACCAGGCAGGCGCCCAGAAGGGTCGCGAGGGCACCGGTGAGCGCGAGGCGGCGCGTTCGCCGGCGAGGTGCCGTGGTGCGCGGAGCGGTCTCACTCATGTGGATGAAGGTCCTTAGGGGGATCGGGTGGTGATGGGGGTGGCGTCCCGTGCCGGGCCGTTCGCCGTTCCGAGGCCCGGCACGGGACGCCCCGTGCGGGAGCGGCCGGTCGCGCCGGGTGGGGGGTGTCATCGCCGCGAGCCTTCCTGTCGTGGCGTCCGGCGATGAGGCCGGGCGCGTTCCGCTCCTGTACCGGAGACCACGGGCCCGGCCGGCGATAACGGAAAAACGACGACGTACCAAAAAAAGACGGCCCGGATTTTCGTTGTCGGCCCGGCCGCCCTCCGGTCTCCATGAAGGGGGCTCGTGGTCTCCCGTTATGAGAGTTATGGAGAGAATCGTCCGTGTCCGTTGTGCGCCACGGCGCGCGGCGGACACGGACGCGGACGGAAGCGAGGGGTGTGGATGCCGGAGACCGGCAGGGACGGACCCGACACGGCGATGGTGGCCGCGGCGCGCGCCGGGGACCAGCGGGCCCTGGACGCCCTGGTCGCCGGCTCGCTCCCGCTCGTCTACAACATCGTCGGGCGGGCGCTGAACGGTCACGGCGACGTCGACGACGTGGTCCAGGAGACGCTGCTGCGGGTGGTGCGCTCCCTGCCCGGCCTGCGGGACGCGGGGGCGTACCGGTCCTGGCTGGTGGCCATCGCGGTCCGCCAGGTACGCGACCACGAGCAGGACCGCAGGTCCGCGCAGCACCGCAGGGCCGACCTGGAGTCCGCCGAGGAGCTGCCCGACCCGGCCTCGGACTTCGCCGCCGTGACCATCCTGCGGCTCGGCCTGACCGACCAGCGCCGCGAGGTGGCCGAGGCCACCCGCTGGCTGGACGGCGACGACCAGACGCTGCTCGCGCTGTGGTGGCTGGAGGAGACCGGCGAGCTCGGCCGCGCCGAGCTGGCCGGGGCCCTCGGCCTGTCCGGGCGGCACGCGGCCGTGCGCGTCCAGCGGATGAAGGAGCAGGTGCAGGCCGCCCGGACCATCGTGCGGGCCCTCGGGGCGGCGCGCGCCGAGTCCGGCTGCACCGGGCTGCGTGACCTGGCGGCGAACTGGAACGGCACGCCCAGCCCGCTGTGGCGCAAGCGCTTCGCCCGGCACATCCGCGACTGCGACCTGTGCCAGGGGAGGACCGCGGGCCTGCTGCCCATCGACCGCCTGCTCGCCGGGCTGCCGCTGCTGCCGCTGCCGGTCGGCTTCGCCCTGCACCACCTGCAGGCCGTCCCGCCCGCGGCCGAGGCCGCGGCGCACTCCACCTTCTGGGACGCCTCGCACGGCTCCCACGCCGCGGAGTCCGGCGGGCGCGGCCTGGCGTCGCAGCTGTCCTCGGGCCCGGTGGCCGTCCTCGGCGGGGTGGCGGCCGTCGTCGTCGGGGCGCTGCTGGTGGTCGGCCGCCTGGTCGCCCCCGACCCCGCGCCCCCGCGCCCCGGACCGCCGCAGGCGGAACCGGCCCGTACCGCCATCTCGACCGCGGCGGCCGCGTCGGCGTCCCCGGCACCGCCGGCCCGGACGCCGTCGGCGCGCGCCACGCCCCGGCCGACCCCGTCCCCCGGGCGGAGCAGGACCCCCCGGCCGTCCGCGCCGCCCGCCGTGGTGACCTCCGCCAGGAAGGGCGTCGGCGTGTGGAAGATGCCCGGCCTCGGCACGGCGCTCGCCGCCTCCGGCGCCGGCTGGTACTACAACTGGTCCACCCGGCCCGAGGGCGTCACCGGCTCGGGAAGGAGCGGGTTCGTCCCGATGATCTGGGGGGCCGGCAGCGTCACCCCCGCCGAGCTGGCCCGCGCCAGGAAGGCGGGCCCGTACCTGCTGGCCTTCAACGAGCCCGACCTGCCCGCGCAGGCGAACATGACCGTGGAGCAGGCGCTGTCGCTCTGGCCCGAACTGATGTCCGCGGGGCGGGTGCTCGGCAGCCCGTCGGTCGCGTTCGGCGCCGACACCCCCGGCGGGTGGCTGGACCGCTTCATGTCCGGCGCCGAGGAGCGGGGCTACCGCGTCGACTTCATCGCGCTGCACTGGTACGGCGCCGACTTCCGCACCGAGGCCGCGGTCGCGCAGCTCAGGTCGTACGTCCAGGCCGTGCACGAGCGCTACCGCAAGCCGATCTGGCTCACCGAGTACGCCCTGATCGACTTCTCGAACGGGACCCGCTACGCCACCGACGCCCAGCAGGCCGCGTTCCTCACCGCCTCCACCAGGATGCTGGCCACTCTTCCGTACGTGCGGCGCTACGCCTGGTTCGGGCTGCCCTCCTCGGAGACCGAGCCGGGCAGCGGGCTGTTCCGCGCCGACGGGACCGTGACCCGGGCGGGCCGCGCCTTCCAGGCGGCCCGCTGACCCGCCGCACCCTGTCCGGAATCCGTGTCCGGCATCCGGCGTCCGGAAACTGGCACCCGCGGGCCGCGAACCGCGAGCCGCGTCCGCCCGGGGGGATCCGGGCCCGCCGGTAGCCTTGCCGGGTGCCCGAACCGTACCTGACGCCCCGGGAGACCGTGGAACACGAGATCGAGATCAAGCGGTCCCGTTTCCTGTGCGCGGTCGGCCCGGCCCCGTCCGAGGAGGCGGCCAGGGAGTTCGTCGCCGGTCGCAGGCGGCTGTACGGCGACGCCACCCACAACTGCTCGGCGTACGTGATCGGTGGTGACCGGGGCGTCCAGCGGGCCGACGACGACGGCGAGCCCGGCGGCACCGCGGGGACCCCGATGCTGGAGACCCTGCTGCGCCGGGGCGTGGCCGACGCGGTGGCGGTGGTGACCCGCTACTTCGGCGGGGTGAAGCTCGGCGCGGGCGGCCTGGTCCGCGCCTACGGCTCCTCGGTCGGCAAGACCCTGGACGTGACACCGCTGGTCGAGATGGTGCCCGCCCAGGTGATGACCGTGACCGTGGACCACGTCCGGGCCGGACGGCTGGAGAACGACCTGCGCGCCTCCCCGTACGAGATCAGGGAGGTCGCCTACGGGGCCGAGGTGGGTTTCCGCGTCGCGGTGCGCGAGCGGGACCTCGCGGCCTTTCCCGGCTGGGTCGCCACCCTGACGGCCGGCCGGGCCGGGGTCGAGCCGGGCGAGGCGGTTCACCTCGCCTCTCTCTGAGCGGGGCCGGAAAGGGACGACCGGGACGGCGTCAATGTGGGATAGGTCACAGTTGGCCGGGGACGGTGGTGCGGACCGGGGGGTGGATCGGCCCGTTCCCGGCGGCCGGAAGGGGCGGCCCGGCCCGGCACGACCCCTTGAGCGGCCCCTCGAAAATCGCTTTGACGTGCGGAAACCCCGGGAGGCGGCCGGTCGGGGCGGGCCCGGCCGCGGGGGGTGCGATTTTCCTCAGCCGACGTCCTGTGGTGCGCGCCAGGCAGGATCGGGAGCGCTCCTCATCCACGCCGTACTCCGGCTCTCCGTAGCCTTGTCCCCATGAGTTCACCGAATCCCGACGGGATCGCCGGCTGGGCGATCAGCCTTATGGAAACCCTGGGCGCACCGGGGGCAGGTCTGGCCATCGCGCTCGAGAACCTGTTCCCGCCCCTGCCGAGCGAGGTGATCCTGCCGCTGGCCGGATTCACCGCGAGCCAGGGGGACATGAGGCTGTTCGACGTCGTGGTCTGGACGACCCTGGGGTCGGTGATCGGCGCGCTGGCGCTGTACGCGGTCGGGGCGCTGCTGGGACGCAACCGCGTGGTGGCCATCGCCTCCAAGCTGCCGCTGATCAACGTCGCGGACATCGAGAGGACCGAGGCGTGGTTCGCCCGGCACGGCAAGAAGACCGTCTTCTTCGGGCGGATGATCCCCATCTTCCGCAGCCTCATCTCGATCCCGGCGGGGGTCGAGCGGATGCCGATCTCGATCTTCACGCTGCTGACCACGGCGGGCAGCCTCATCTGGAACACGGCCTTCGTGATGGCCGGCTACCTGCTCGGCGAGCAGTGGGAGCTGGTCGAGCGCTACATGGGCATCGTCTCGAAGGCGGTGCTGGGCATCGTGATCCTGGCCGTCGTGATCTTCGTGGTGGTCAGGGTCTCCGACCGCCGCAAGGGCAGGCACCACGCCTGACCGCTGAAGGGACGACCGGGGCTCAGGGGCCGGCGGGAACGGCCGGCCCCTGAGCCCCGGCCGGGTCCGGCGGGCGGGACGAGGCGCTCGTGCCGGCCTCAGGAGCCCGGTGACGGATCCAGATGTCCGGCCGCGCGCCGGAGCAGCCCTCGGACCAGCGGCGGGTGCACGAGACGCACGGGACCGAGGTAGAGCCGCCCGAGCGTGTTGTGGACCTGGACGAACGTGATCACGTCCACCGCGCCGTCGTCGCACCGGACGGCCGCCCGGAAGTCGAGGTGCCGGTCGTCGACACCCACCAGCACCTCCTTCTCGTCGCGGGCCAGGACGGGGAAGCTCTCCTGCGAGGTCGTCCGGAGCCCGAGAAGCCTGACCGCGCGATCGCGTACCGACAGCGCGGCGGTGACCCACGCCGGTGGATCGTGGAAGAGCCTGCGCGCCCATTCGGCGGGATCCGTGCACGCGTGCGCGGACACCGGCTGGCGTTGGCGGTCGGTCCAGTCGCCACGGATCCCGGAGGCCGTGAGCAACGTCGTCGGTGACGCCACGGCGGGATGGGCGCGGGCTCGTTTCGTGATCGGCATCTCGGTTCTCCCGTTCGGATCGATCGGTCAGGGTGCCGGCGTGGTCACGTGGTCCCCGCCGTCAGTGGTGCGTGGCCGGTGACGGGGACACGACGGGGGCGACACCGAGGATCCCGCGCACCGCTCGTTCCATGAGCTCGACGTCGTGGGGGGCCTGACCGGCCACCTGGATCGCGATCGCCTCGATCATCCCGACGAAGGCGGCCGCCGTCAGGCGCGCCGGCGGCCCCGGGGGGATCGAGCCGTTGCGGCGGCCCGCGGCGACGAGCCCGGCACACTCGGTCTCCAGCCGGCCGATGGTCTCGCCGACCGCACGCCCGACCGGGTGATCCTGCCCGGCGAACTCGACCCTGAGGGTGAGCATCACCCTGGCCACGTCGCGACGGCAGTAGAGAGTGTGACCCCTGGCCATGGTCAGGAGCGAGGCCAGGGGATCGGCCTCGGAGAGGGCGGGCCGGCGCACCTCGGCGTCCCACGTCTCGCCCACCCACTCCACCACCGCGAGGGCGAGCTCCTCCTTGCCGGCGAACAGGTGGTAGAGCGCCCCCCGGGTGTACCCCGCTTCCCTCGCCACCTGCTCCAGGACCAGGTTGGCGTACCCGTACGTGGACAGTCCTCGCGCGGCGCTCGCCAGGATGGCCCCCCGCGTCCTGGCGCGCCGGTCGGCCTGTGTACGACGCGCGACCGTCCCGCTCATGCCGCTTCCCCCGCTCTCGTCGCCGGTTCCATCGTCAATATACATACATACGTGCATGTATGAAAGTGCGGCCGGACGGTTCCCGCGGACTGTCCGGGAGGTGCGGGCACGGGCACCGTCCAGGGGCGGCCGGGAACGGGTGGCGTGGCGCGGCCTCGACCTGGGCGTCGTCGCCCTGCGCGGGGGCTACGAGCCCCGGCGCTGAATCGCCGACGTCACGCTCGATCCGGTGACGGCGGGCCCGGCCGGGCGGCACCGTGGGGGTCACCGTGGGGTTCGCCACCGGGTTCGCCGTGGTGCCGGCCGGCCAGGGCGGTGATGCCGGTCGCGGTCGCGGTGACGAGGTCGGTGATCATCGCGTCGTCGACGGGCAGGTTGATGATGTACAGGCCGGCCGCGAGGGAGCCGAGCAGCAGCAGGTGAACGATCGTGGGGTCGACGGGTCCGGCCAGTTCGCCGCGGGCCACGGCCCGTTCGACGATCTCGGCGAGACCGGCGTGTTCGGCGGCCAGGAAGGTGTCCTGGAACCGGCTGTCCAGTTCGGGATTGGCGGCGAGTTCGCTCATCAGGGCCGGTGCCACGTGCCTGGCCGCCGGGGCCGCCATCCGGGCGTGAAACGTGCGGGTCAGCTCCAGCAGGTCCCCGTGCAGGGAGCCGGTGTCGGCCGGTGGTGGCAGCCGTTGCCCGTGCACGAGGGCGGCGAACGCCATCTCGGCCTTGGAGGCGTAGCGGCGGTAGATCGCCGCCTTGCCCACCCCGGCGCGGGCCGCGACCCGGTCGACCGTCAGGGCCGGGTAGCCCGCCTCGTCGATCAGCTCCCGGGTGGTCTGCAGGATCTTGTGATCCACGCGACCGTCCCGGGGGCGTCCGCCCTGTTGCCTTCTCACCGCCATGCCTGCATGATACGGAACATCGGTACCGAAACCACGGTTCCGTAACTTGTCCGGGCCTGGACGGCGGCCGTTCCATCGCCGATGGAGCCGCACCGCACGGCATCGCGACACGAACGGAGAACTCAGATGATCAAATGGGCCGGTTGGACCCTCGTGCTCTGCGGAGCGGCGCACACGCTCGGCGCCCTGACGGTGGAGAAGGCCGCGCGCCACGCCGGGACGTGGTTCAGCGGGGGACTGTGGCACGAGGACCTGGCGCAGATGAGCCCGGCGGGCAGCGCGTACTGGCTGAGCATGGACAGCTTCGGCCCGCCGCTCGCCGTGATCGGCCTGATCGTGGTGTGGCTGGACCGCCGCGGCATCACGCCACCGGCGTTCATCGCGTGGACGCTGGGGATCTGGACCGTGGTCGACGCCGTGGTCCAGCCGTTCACGCCCTGGCCGCTCGGCGTGCTCGCGATCGTCCTGCTGCTGGCCGGGACCCGCCGCGCCGCCCGCCATGACGCCCCCGCTCCCCGGGCCGGGCTTCCACGGTGACGTCAGGACTCGCGGGAGCCTTCCGGTGGCGGATCCCGGCGTCCGGCCACGCTCACCGGGCGGGCCGACCGCGATGCCCGGCCCCCTGATCCGGGGACCGGGCATCGCGGACGCCGGTGGGGCCTCTTCGTCGGGCTTCCTCACGCGACCCCCGTGAGGAGACCGGTCAGAGCCGGAGGGCCTCCTCCTGGGCGGCGGTGAGATCGCTGGGCCACAGGCGGTACACGTTCAGGCGCGTCTCGTAGTACTTGTCGGTCTCCCCGGCCCACTGCATGCCGATGCGCCTGGCCACCCCGGCGCCGCGCTGGTTGTTCACCCGGACGACCGCGACGAGTTCGTGGGCGCCGATGGAGAACGCCCAGCCCGCCAGGGCGCGGCCCGCCTCGGTGGCGTACCCGTTCCCCCAGGCGTCGGGGGCGAGCTGCCAGCCGATCTCGATGTCCTCCTCGTCCGGCGGCAGGTATCTGAGGGACAGGCCGCCGACGATGCGCTGGTCGGAGTTGCGGACGACCGCCCAGCGACCCAGCGGGGGCGTCAGGGCCGGTCTGCTGCTCTCCCACGACTCCAGCGTGGCCCGCATCGCCTCCTCTCCCTCCAGCCGGCTCATCGCCGGAGAGAGCCAGCGGGTCACCTCGGGCTCCCCGTAGATGGCCAGGGCCTCGCCGGCGTCGGCGGGACTCCAGTCACGCACCGTGAGGCGGTCGGTGGTCAATAACGTCATGATCTTCCTCTCCCTGACGAGCAGGCCGGGCCGTACGGCATGAGAGAACATGGAGCAGAAGAAGGATCATTCCTTGCCTGAAATGTCCGATGTGTTGCCCTTGTGAGGGTACGCCCATCGAACCGCTGTCGACCAGGGCGGGGTCAGCCCTCCAGGGCGTACTGCATCACCCTCAGCTTCGCCTGGGCCTCGGCGAGTTCGGAGGCCGGGTCGGAGTCGCCCATGATCCCGCAACCGGCGAACAACCGGGCACGGGGACCCCGGATCTGCGCGCAGCGCAGCGCGATCCCCCACTCACCGTCACCCCGGGCGTCGATCCAGCCGACCGGACCGGCGTACCCGGCGCGGTCCATGCCCTCCAGGTCGCGGATGACGTCCAGCGCCCGCCCGGTCGGGGTGCCGCCCACGGCGGCGGTCGGGTGCATGGCCTCCACCACGTCCAGCACCGAGGTCCCGGCCGGCAGCCGCCCGGTCACCGGGCTGGCCAGGTGCTGGACGTTCGCGAGCACCAGCAGCTCGGGCTCCTCGGGGATCTTCAGCTCGGCGCAGAGCGGGTCCAGCGCCTGGCGTACCGAGGCCACCGCGCAGGCGTGCTCGTGGCGGTTCTTCTCCGAGGCGAACAGGGCCGCGCCGCGCGCCATGTCGTCGGCCTGGCCGCTGCCCCGGGCGATCGTGCCGGCCAGCACCAGCGACTCCAGCGTCTCCCCGGTACGCCGGACCAGCAGCTCGGGGGTGGCGCCGACCAGCCCGGCGCAGGAGAAGGTGTAGCACTCGGGGTAGCGGGCGGCCAGCCGGGCGAGCAGCAGGCGGACGTCGATCGCCCGCTCGGCGACCGCGTTCAGGTCGCGGGCCAGCACGGTCTTCTCCAGCAGGCCCGACCGGATCCGCCGGATCGCGCGGGCCACGGCGTGCTGCCACTCCGGCGCGGTCAGGCTGCCGTCACCGTACCGGATCCTGCCCGGGTCGCGGAGCGGCGTGACGGCGTCGAGCCGGCGCTCGCCGACGGTGGTCAGCCAGGCGCGGCCGTCACGGCGGGCCAGGATCGTCTCGGGGACGACCAGGAGCGAGCCGTGGGCGTCCGGGTCGAAGGTGAACGAGCCGAAGGCGACCGGGCCCGAGCCGGGGGCCGTCACGTCGTCGTCGACGTGCGCCTCGCCGAAGATCTCCGCGAGGCGGTCGCGGGCCCAGTCGAAACGCCCGGGGCCGGGGGGCACGTCCAGGCGCACCGCCTCGCCCCACGCGACGAGTCCCTCTCCGCGCCTGACCCAGGCGTAGGGGGCGGCGTCGGGGAGCCGGGAGAAAAGGTCGCCGGGGTCCTCGACGGGGGTGGTTCTCACCACGAGAGGACGAATCGATCCGAGCGCTACACTCACCTCCGCCACTCTATGCGTAAAACTGAACGTGTTCGACTGTCGTTCACGCCCCAGCACACCCGCCACGCCGTGTCAAGAAAACCAAGGCACTCGGTCAACGGAGCCTGCCGCTCCGACCTGCGGTGATACATCCGAAGCAGACGAGATCTCGCAGCGGGGGTGTCATGCTTCGCAGGACTGTGACGGCATTCACAGGGCTGGCCGCCCTCACGATCGCCCAGGCCGCCCCGGCCTGGGCCGTCCCGACGGCCCCGACGGCCCAGGGGCCCGGGGTGGCGCGGACGGCCGGGGTGTCCGGGGTGGCCCGGGCGGCCGAGCCCTGGCGGCCGAGGGTCATGGCCGCGCTCGGCGACTCCATCAGCGCCGGGTTCAACGCCTGCGGCTGGTACGTCCCCCTGCGCCTCGCGCTCCTGGTCGACCGGGGACCACCCGAGCGTCCGGAGCCACCGCCTGAGGATGGGCGATCTCGGCCTCGCCCCGCGCACCGTGAACCTCGCCGTCCCCGGCTCCACCAGCGCGGGTCTCGCCGCCCAGGTGGCGCGGGCGGTCGACCGCCGGGCCGACTACGTCACGATCCTGGTCGGCGCCCAGGACGCCTGCGTGTCCTCCGAGCGGCTGATGACCCCGGTGGACCTCTACGAGAGCCGCGTCGCCCAGGCCCTGGCGACGTTCCGGGCCGGCCGGCCCGGCGGCCGGGTGTTCCTGGCGAGCGTCCCCGACGTCGGCCGGCTCTGGCGGATCGGCAAGGACAGCCCGGTGGCGCGCGGCTTCTGGGCGGTGGGCCGGATCTGCCCCACCATGCTGGCGCGGCCCACCTCGGCGTCGGAGGCCGACCGGGCGCGCCGCGAGCGCGTACGCGCCCGCATCGCCGGGTACAACGCCGCGCTCGCCCGGGTCTGCGCGGCCTACGGCCCCGGCTGCCGCCACGACGGCGGCCAGGTGTTCGCGCAGCCGTTCACGCTCGGCCACGTCAGCAAGTGGGACTTCTTCCACCCCAACGCGGCCGGCCAGCGGCTGATCGCGGAGAGGACCTTCCAGATGATGCGCGACTGGCTCGCCGAACCGGTGGTGGAACCCCTGTCCGCTCCCTGACCCTCACTCCCTCGGGCCCCCGGGGGCAGGGGAGCCGTCGCCGCCGTTCAGAGCCAGCCGTTGTGCCGGGCGGTACGGGCGGCCTCGATGCGGTTGCGGGTGCCGGTCTTGCCGATGGCGGCGGACAGGTAGTTGCGCACCGTGCTCTCCGACAGGTGCAGCCGGTCCGCGATGTCGGCGACCGTCGAGCCGTCGGCCGCCGCGGACAGCACGTCCCGCTCGCGTTCGGTCAGCGGGCTGGTGCCGGTGCTCAGCGCCGCGGCGGCCAGCGCGGGATCGATCACCTTCTCGCCCGCCAGGACCCGCCGGATCGCCGCGGCCAGCTCCTCCACCGGACCGTCCTTGACCAGGAACCCCGAGGCGCCCGCCTCCATCGCCCGGCGCAGGTACCCGGGCCTGCCGAAGGTCGTCAGGATCAGCACCCGGCACTCCGGCAGCCGGTCCCGCAGCTCGCCGGCGGCGTCCAGGCCGCTGATCCCGGGCATCTCGATGTCCAGCAGCGCCACGTCCGGCCGCGCGCCGAGCGCGGCGGCGACGACCTCGTCGCCCCTGCCGACGGTGGCGACCACCTCGATGTCGTCCTCCAGGTCCAGCAGCGTGGCCAGCGCGCCGCGCATCATGCCCTGGTCCTCGGCCAGCAACACTCTGATCATCGGAACGTCCTTCGGTGCGGGAGCCGGCCGGTCATGGCAGCGTCACCTTCAGCAGGAAACCGCCTCCCGGTGCCGGGCCGGCCTCCAGCGTCCCGCCGAGCGCCGCGGCCCGCTCGGACAGGCCGCGCAGGCCGTTGCCGAAGACCCCTTCCCCGGCCCCCCGGCCGTCGTCGCGGATCTCCAGCACGGTGCCCCGCAGGGAGATCGAGCAGGTACGGGCGGAGGCGTGGCGGACGACGTTGGTCACGCCCTCGCGCACGGCCCAGCCCAGCAGCGCGTCGGCCTCCGGCGTGGGCACGTCCCCGGTGACGGTCACCGTGGCGGTGACGCCCGCGTCGGCCAGGACCGTGCGCGCGCCGTCCAGCTCGGCGGCCAGGCCGCGTCCCCGGTAGCCGGTGATCGCGGCCCGCACCTCGTGCAGCGCCTCCCGTCCGAGGGCCTCGATGTCGGCCGCCTGCGAGGCCGCCGCCTCGGCGTCACGGGAGGCCAGCCTCCGTACGACCTCCGCCTTGACCACCATCACCGAGAGCGTGTGCCCGAGCAGGTCGTGCAGGTCACGGGAGAAGCGCAGCCGCTCCTCGGCCACTGCGACGCGGGCCAGTTCCTCGCGGGTGTCGTGCAGTTCGCCGATCACCGAGAACAGCCTCAGCACGATGCTGACCACCAGGCCGCCGGTGGTCGTCCCCCAGCTGACCAGCGAGATCTCCTCCGTGCTCGCCCCCGACCGCCACATCACCGCGACCAGCGAGAGGGTCAGCACGACCAGCAGGACGTAGACCAGCCTGCCGCGCAGCACGACCCCGCAGGCGATCGTCATCAGCGGGGCGAGGAAGAACCAGTGGTGGGCGAGCCCGGCCAGCAGCAGGAAGGTCACCCCCAGCAGCCCGGCCAGCACCACGGCCGCCGCGCGCCGCCGGTCGGTGAAGGACAACCGGACGCACAGCGCGTACAGGACGACGAAGGCCGCCAGGCCCAGTGCCGCGGGGAGCACCGGCCGCACGTCCCCCTCCACCACGTCGACGAGCGGGGGATAGGCGATCAGCAGCCAGGGGTAGAAGGCCAGCTGCCCCGGCCCCCCCGCGTCCCGTTGGCCCTCCCGCGTCCCGGTGGCCGTCCGGCTCCGCCGCGCGCGAGCGCCCCCGACCGGCCCGACCGGCCCGGCGGGCCCACGGCCCCTCGCGCTTCCCCACCGCAGGCCCTCCGCTCACCTGGAGACTCCTATCATGCGGTCCGCACGAGGCGCCCGGCCCGGTGACGGGTGTGCACCGCTCACGTGAGGCGCCCGGCCCGGCGGTAGGCGTACACGGCCAGGGCGCCGAAGACGACCAGCCAGCCGGCCAGGATCAGCGCCGTGCCCGCGTCGGGCGCCTGGCCGAACGCCACCCGGCGCGGCAGGTCGGCGTAGCCGAAGCTCGGCGTCCACCCCGACAGGGTCCTCATCCAGCCGGGGAAGCCCTCGACGGGCATCCAGAGACCCCCGACGACCGCCAGCCCCAGGTTGGCGGCGATGTTGAGCACGGTGGCGGTCTGCCCGCTGAACAGGTAGCCGAAGGCCAGGGCGAGCAGGATGAAGGGCAGCGAGCCGACCCAGAGCAGCGGCACGATCGAGGCCCACTGCCAGGCCCGCAGGTGCACCCCGTTCAGCAGCGCTCCGGCCAGGGACACCCCGCAGATCGCGGGCAGCACCACGAGCATGCCGGTGATCGCCTTGCCCGCGACCACCCGCGCCGGGGTCAGCGGGGTGGTGCGCAGCAACCGCAGCCAGCCCGCCGTACGGTCCTCGGCGACGCCGGTGCCGTTGTTGAAGGCCGAGCCGATCGCCCCGAAGGCGGCCATGCTGACCATCACGTACACGGCGGCCGAGACGCGGTCGGCGCCCGTGACGCCGAGGTTGGTGAACAGGAGGTACATCGCCACCGGCATCACGAAGCCCATGATCACGTACGCCGGGTCGCGGAGGACCCTGACGACCTCCAGGCGTATGTAGGAGAACATCAGGCGTCCACCTCCGTCAGCGCGATGAAGGCGTCCTCGAGCGCGGCGGGCGCCACCTCGATGTCCCGTACGGCTCCCGTCCCGGCCAGTGCCATCACCGTGGCGTCGGCGTCGCGGGTCCGCAGGTGCACGCGGCCGTCGCGGGCCCGCGCCGAGGTGACCCCGGGCAGGCGTTCCATGGCTGCGGCCCGCCGGGCGTCGGCGGTGACGCTGACCGTGGTCAGCGAGACCAGGCGCTTGATCTCCCGGCTGGTGCCGTCGGCCGCGACCCGGCCCTTGTCGATCACGACCACCCGGTCGGCGTACTCGTCGGCCTCCTCCAGGTAGTGGGTGGAGAACAGCACGGTCCTGCCGCGCGCGGCGAAGGCGCGCATGCTCTCCCAGAACTCCCGCCGGGCGCGTACGTCCAGCGCCGCGGTCGGCTCGTCCAGCAGGATCAGCTCGGGGTCCCCGGCCAGCGCCAGCGCGAAGCGCAGCCGCTGGGCCTGGCCACCGGACAGCCGCTCCACCCGCCGGCCGGCCAGCTCCTCCAGCCCGGCGGCGGCCAGCACCTCCGGCACCGGGATCGGCGTCCGGTAGGTCCTGGAGACGAAGCCGACCAGCTCGGCCACGGTGGTCCGGGGGACCAGGCCGCCCTCCTGGGGCATCGCCGCCAGCCGCCCGGCGCGGATCGCGGCCTCGGGCGTCCCCCCGAAGATCCGGACGCCGCCCGAGGTCGGGGCCAGCAAGCCGAGCATCAGCCCGATGGCCGTCGACTTCCCCGCGCCGTTGCGCCCGAGCAGGGCCACGGTCTGCCCGACGGGGATGTCCAGGCTGAGGCCGTCCACGGCCCGTACCGTCCCGAAGTGCTTGGTCAGATCACCGAGCGACACCGCGTCGCCCGTCGTGCTCGTCGTGCTCGTCGTGCTCGTCGTGCTCGCTGTCACTGTCGTGCTCGTCATGGGGGAAACGCTACGGAGACCCCGAAGACGCAGGTAGATCCATCGATCCGGACCCGGCCGGGACAAATGTCACCGTCCGCGGACGCGGCGCCCCCGGACACCGTCCGCGAAGGAGTCCCGGATCAGGCCGACAGCGCGGCGAGCGCGGCCGCGGTCTTCTCCGGCTCGGAGAACATCGGCCAGTGGCCGGTGGGCACCGCCGCGAAGCTCCACTCGGGCCCGGAGAGCGCCGCGAAGTACGGGTGACCGGAGGCGATCATGGCGTGCACCTGCTCCAGCGGGAACGAGCACGTCACCAGCGTCTTGGGCAGCGCGTCCGCGCCTCCGCCGAGCCTCAGGGGCCGGGTCAGCGTCCCGTACGGCTGCGGGACCGCGCGGGAGGCGAACCACGCGCGCTCCGCCTCGCCCAGCCCCTCCAGGCTGACCCCGGCCCGCTCGTGCTCCTCCCAGGACGGGGGCGGGTAGCCCACGCCGCCGCCGTCCTCGGCGACCCGCCTCTCGACGAGCTCCCGCTCCTCGGGCTCCCTGATGTCCAGCTGGGACATGCCGTCGGCCATCGGCCCGCTGTCGAGGTAGACGATCCGGGCGACGCGCTCGGGGATCCGGTCGGCCGCCCCGGTGACCGGGGACCCGGCCCCGCTGTGGGCGACGAGGATCACCCCGGTCAGGTCCGCGAAGACGATCGTGTTGACGATGTCCTGGACGTGGGTCTCCAGGTCGACGCCGGGACCCGCCAGGTGGGCCCGGTCGCCGACCCCGGTGAGCGTGACCGGGTGGACGTCGTGCCCGGCCTCGCGCAACGGCCGGGCGACCTTCTCCCAGGCCCATCCACCGATCCAGAAACCAGGGACCAGGACGTACGTGCTCATGTCTTTCTCCTTCGTTCGCCTGGTCTCACCGTAGGATCGAATCCGGACAGTACCGGTCCGGATATGCAGGGAGATGTGGAGAAGTCTTGTCGTGACGGCCGCCCGGGTTCTCGCGCTGCTGGAGCTGTTGCAGGCCGCACCCGGCCTGACCGGCCCCGAACTCGCCGCCAGGCTGGAGGTGGACGAGCGCACGGTACGCCGCTACGCGGTACGGCTGTCTGACCTCGGGGTCCCGGTCCAGGCCGAGCGGGGCCGCTACGGCGGCTACCGGCTGCTGCCCGGCTACAAGCTGCCGCCGCTGATGCTCACCGACGACGAGGCCACCGCCGTGGTGCTGGGCCTGCTGGCCGGGCGGCGCACCGGCCTGGCGGTGGGGGAGGCGGCGACCGAGAGCGCACTGGCCAAGATCCAGCGCGTGCTCCCCGGCCCGCTGCGCGAGCGCGTCGACGCGGTGTCCCAGACGCTCGACCACACCGGACGCGCGGCGCCGAGGACACCCGCCCCGAGGGCCGCCCCGCTGCTCGCCCTCGCCGGTGCCGCCCGGCACCTGGCCACCGTACGGCTGGCCTACCGCTCCTGGCGCGGCGACGCCTCGATGCGCGAGCTCGACCCGTACGGCATCGTCTTCCACTCCGGCCGCTGGTACGTCGCGGGGTTCGACCACGCCAGCGGGGAGGTCAGGACGTTCCGGGTCGACCGGGTGGTGGACGTCGCGCGCACCGAGCGCGCGTTCGCCGCCCCCGAGGGCTTCGACCCGGTCGCGCACGTGGTCGGGTCGCTGGCGGCGGTGCCGTACCGGCACGAGGTCAGGGTGGTGCTGGAGACCACCCTGGAGGAGGCCGCCGCGCGGATCCCCGCCACCGCGGCGACCCTGAGCGAGACCCCCGGCGGGGTGCTGCTCGCCGCCCGCGCCGAGCGGCTGGACGGGATGGCGCAGATGCTCGCCGGTCTCGGCCTGCCGTTCACCGTCCTCACCCCGGACGACCTGCGCGACGAGGTCAGGTCCCTGGCCGCCCGCCTGCTGGCCTTCGCCGGCCGGGCGGACGGGCCGGCCGGGGAACGATGACCGCGCCGGTGTGACCTACGCGACGTCGGGACGTGTCATCAGCGGTGACCGCAGATGCAACGTCAGGTCGGGACCGGTCAGGGGCACGGTGTTCCACGTCGCCACCGCCGTGCCCGCGTCGGCGTCGAGCTCCAGCCGGACCCGGTGCGGGGTGGTGATGACGTACAGCTCGGCGACGAACGTGCCGCCCTGCCAGGCGCCGGTCGCCACGACCGGGCGCCCGAGCGGTGCGCTCTCGCGCCACTCGCCGTGGCCGACCTCGACCTCGACCTCGGACGGCGACCCGAAGCGCACCAGCCATCCCCCCTGCACCGGATCGACGATCACCGTGGTCCCGCCGGGCAGGGCCGAGTCCTCGGTGGAGGCGCCGAGGACGGCCTCGGCCGGACGCTCCGGGCCGGCCGATCCCGGCACCGGAGCGAACGACGACCGCCGCAGCCGATCGGCGAGCATCTCGTCGTCCCGGCCGTCCGCCGCCTGACCCAGGCCGGGCAGCAGGCACTCCCACAGGGGGCCGAGGATCGACTCACCCTGCGTCAGGGCGGCGGTCACGGCCACCACGAGTTCGTGCTCCGGGACGACCACGCACAGCTGGCCGAAGGCGCCGTCGCCGCGGTAGCCGTGGCGCGACATCCAGAACTGGTAGCCGTACCCGCAGAGCGTGTCGGGGTTCTCCGACCAGCCCTCGACCTGCCGGGTGTCGACGTGCCGTCCGGTCGCGAGCCGCACCCACTCGCGCGGGACGAGCCGTCGCCCGCCCCACATGCCTTCGCGCAGCAGCAGCTCCCCGAAGGCGGCCACGGCCTCGGTCGTCAGGTGCAGCCCGTGGAAGCCGAAGGCGGCACCGCTAGCCACCCGGTCCCACTCGGCGTGCTCGATGCCCATCGGCCCGAACAGGCGCTCCTGCAGCAGTTCGGGCAGGCCGCGTCCGGTGACGCGCTCCACCATCCGGGCCAGCACGAAGGTGGTCGCGTTGTCATAGGCGTGCCGCGTCCCCTCGGGGTCGGGGAACGGCACGCGCAGGAAACCCTTCACCAGGTCGCCCGGCTCCAGCCGCCAGGCCTCGTCCAGGCTGTCGCCGCGATGCCCGGTCGTCATCGACAGCAGGTGGTGGACGTTCAGCCGCCGCGCCTGTGGCGAGATGCCGGCCGGGACGTGCTCGGGCAGCACGTCCACCACCCGATCCTCCAGCGACAGCACCCCGTCGGCGATCGCGAGCCCGGTGGCGATCGCGGTGAAGGACTTGGTCAGCGAGTACAACAGGTGCGGGCGTCCGGCCGAGTACGGCGCCCACCAGCCCTCGGCGACGACGTGACCGCGGTGCACGATCATGATGGAGTGACACTCGGCCGGCTGCGCCTCGATCCGGTCCAGCAGCGCGGAGATCGAACGGGACGACACCCCCGAGGCGGCCGGTGTCGAGCGCGGCAGCAGGGCGGGCTGGGAAGACATTCGAACACCCTAACGAAGCCACCGCATCCGTTCGATCGATTTACGAGGCGTCCCCTGAGGGAGGAGGCGCGAGACCACGGGACGCGGGCAGGGGACCCGCTCGCCGGGAGGAGCCGGATGACGAACGGGCTTCCGGAGGATCTCGCGGATGCCGCCCCGGTACGAGACGCACCTGCCGCCGGCCTTCGGCCTCACCGGCCCGGCCCGGTTCCCGCGGGCCCGGGAGCCTGGACGCGCCTTCGGGCCCGCGGGGCAGGGCGATGCTCAGAGGGTGAGGACGAGGCGGCCGCGGAGGCCGCCGCCGGCGAACCGGTGGTGGGCCGCGGAGACCTGGTCGAGGGGCATGGTCCCGGCGACGCGCAGGGTGAGCGTGCCCGCCTCCACCAGGGCGACGAGGTCCGCCAGGCGCGCCCCGTCGGCGCGGATCCAGTGGTTGAAGACCCGGATGCCCCGCAACGGCGCCGGTGCCCCTCCCGCGACCAGCGCGGCGAACGTCCCGCCGGAGCGGACCGCGTCCAGGGCGGCCGCCCCGACCACGGCGGCGTCCAGTGCCGCGTCCACGCCGCCCGGGACGAGAGCGCGCACCGCCTCGCCCAGCCGTGCCGTGCGCGGCACGAACACGTCGGCCCCGAGCTCGCGCACCAGCGGCTCGTCGCCGGCCCCGGCGACCGCGACCACCCGGATCCCGCGTGCCGCGGCCAGCTGGACCGCGAAGCCGCCGACGCCACCAGCCGCACCGGTCACCAGCAGCGTCCCCCCGCGCTCCAGGCCCAGGCCGTCGAGCGCCTGGACGGCGGTGAGCCCGTTCAGGGGCAGCGTCGCGGCCTGTACGGGGGACACGCCCGCCGGGGCGGCCGTGACCGCGTCCGCGTCCAGCACGACCTGTTCGGCCTGGGCGCCCAGCGGCACGTCCAGCCGGTCGGACAGGCCGATCACCCGTGCCCCGCGCTCGAACCCGGTGACCCCCGGGCCCGTCTCCTCGACGACGCCTGCCACGTCCCAGCCGATGCCGATCACGTCCCGTACCGGAAGCAGGCCCGCCTCGGTGAGCGCGCCGGAGCGGGTGGCCAGGTCGACGGGGTTGACCGCGGACGCCTCGACCCGGACCCGTACCTGTCCCTCTCCGGTGACCGGCACCGGCACCTCCGCGATCTGCAGGACCTCGGGCCCGCCGAAGGCGCGGACGACGACTGCACGCATGATTCTCCCCCTTGTTCCGAAAGACCATCTGTTCCGAAAGGCCTTCATGGATGTGGGGACAACCGTATGGAGAGTTACTCTCTATCAGGAAGTACGCACTCGGAGGTGCGTACCGTACCCCCAGGAGCGTCATGACCACCCGTACCGCCGCGCGGCAGCGTGAGGAGGCGCGTGTCGCCTACGACGCCTACCTCGCGGCCTGCCCGGCCCGCCGGCTGCTCGACCGCATCAGCGACAAGTGGGTGAGCCTGCTCCTCAACGCGCTCGCCGACGGCCCGCGGCGCTACAGCGACCTGTCCCGCACCGTCGCCGGTGTCAGCCAGAAGATGCTCACCCAGACCCTGCGCACCCTGGAACGCGACGGGCTGGTGTCCCGCTCGGTCACCCCGTCGGTCCCGGTACGGGTCGACTACGCCCTCACCCCGCTGGGCGTCAGCCTGCTCCCGGTGATGCGGGCCATCAAGGACTGGGCCGAGACGCACATCGAGCAGGTCGCCGCCGCCCGCGACGCCTACGACGGGCGCACGTCACCGCAGGAGCCTCCCCGGGACCTCCCCGGCCCCGGCGGCGCCCTGACCATGGCGCCCTGAAGACGGCGTCCGGCCGGTGAACGCCCGCCCCGCCGGGCCCCGCGCGCACGACGGCGCGCGGGTCAGGGCATGCGTCCCCCGGTCTGGCGGGGCGGCAGGCGCGGCACCGCCAGCCGGGGCCTGGCCGCCGGGTTGGGCGTGTGCGGCGGCTGCAGGACCAGGCGCTCCAGGGCCACGTCGATGGCCCGCTCCAGCTGGGTGTCCACCCCGGCCGCGTAGTCCTGCGGGGTGATGTCCACCTCGATGTCGGGGTCGGTGCCGTAGTTCTCCACCCGCCAGCCCACGTCGTCGAAGGCGAAGGAGAACTCGGGCTGGGTGGTGATCGTCCCGTCGGCCAGCCGGTGCCGGGGCCAGATGCCGATCACCCCGCCCCAGGTGCGCTTGCCGATCAGCGGTCCCAGGCCCAGCAGCTTGAAGGTGTGGCTGAAGATGTCACCGTCGGAGCCCGCCCACTCGTTGGTGATCGCCACCATCGGGCCGCGCGGCGACTCGTCGGGGTAGGGGTCGGGCACCCCCCAGCGGGGGAAGTCGTAGCCCAGGCGGCGCCGAGCCAGCTTCTCCAGCAGCAGCGCCGAGACGTGACCGCCCCCGTTGAAGCGGACGTCCACCACCAGGGCCTCGCGGTCGTACTCGACCAGGAAACCGCGGTGGAACTCGGCGTACCCCTCCGGGCCCATGTCCGGGATGTGCAGGTAGCCGATCCGGCCGCCGCCGCGCTCGTGGCAGCGGACCCGGTTGGCCTCCACCCAGTCGCGGTAGCGGCCCGGCTGCTCGTCGCCGATCGCCCTGACCGTCACCGTCCGCCTGTCGTCCCCGCGCCGCAGGGTGAGCTGCACCTCCTGGTCGGCCTGGTTGACCAGCAGCTCGTCCGGGCACACGTCCCGGCCCACCCGCTGGCCGTTGACGGCCAGCACCACGTCACCGGGCCGTACGTCCACGCCGAGACGGTTGAGCGGCGACGTCGTCTCGGGGTCCCACCGGTCGCCGCCGACGATCCCGGCGATCCGGTGGACCCCGTCCTCGAAGGCCCAGTCGACGCCGAGCTTGCCCTGCCGGTAGTGCGGCCGGGGCCGGTAGGCGCCGCCGCTCTCGTAGGCGTGCGAGGTGCCCAATTCACCCAGCAGCTCCCACAGCAGGTCGGAGAACTCCCCCCGGGTGGTGACCCGGTCCACCAGCGGCAGGTACCGCAGGTAGACCCCGTCCCAGTCGAGCCCGGCCATGTCCTCGGTCCAGAAGTTCTCCCGCTGCAGCCGCCACGCCTCCCGGAACATCTGCCGCCACTCCGCCTCGGGCCGGATGGAGACCTTCACCCGCGACAGGTCCACCCACCCGCTGGTACGGCCCGGCGTGTCGTCGTCCTCCGGCTCCTGTCCGGCCCTGATCATCCGCAGCCGCGTGCCGGACCGGTAGAGCAGCGTGTCGCCGTCGCGGCCCAGCCGGAACTCCGACACGTCCCCGACCAGGGTCTCCTGCTTCTGCTTGGCGAAGTCGTAGACGTGCAGGGTGCCGTCGGAGGAGTCGGCGTAGTCGTCGCCGATGCTCCCCTCGACCGGGAAGGTCAGGTAGACCGCCTTGCCCTCGATCGCGGCGACGCCCTCGTAGCGGCCCTCGGGCACGGGGAAGACGACGACCCGGTCCTCGATGCCGTCGAGGTCGATGACCACCTCGGGCACCCCCTCGTCACCGTCACCGTCGTCGTCCCCGCCCTCCCCGTTCTCGTGACCGGTGCCGCCGGTGCCGGTGTCGTCGTCGTCGTCCCTGAGCGGCCGGGGCGCGGGGACGAAGGGGGAGGGCACGTCGGCCCGGAGCGCGATCGCGTACGGGCGCGAGCCCAGCGGGAAGCCGAGGTCGAACTGCAGCTCGTCGTAGACGGGGTTGAAGACGCGCCGGCCGATGAAGTACAGGTAGTCGCCACCGGGGTCGAAGGCCGGACGGCCGTCCCAGAGCAGCGGCCGGGTGGCGGGGAACGTCTCGCCCGTCTCGGCCCGGCACAGCTTCACCGCGGTGGTCTGCGCGGTGTCCTGGCAGGCGTACGCCAGCCAGCGGCCGTCGGGGGACCAGGCCAGGTCCTCGATCGCGCCGAACCTGCTGGAGTCCACCACCCGGGCGCGGGCCCGGCCGTCCCCGTCCCGGCCGGCGCCCCTCGCGGAGCCGGTACGGCGGCCGGCCGCCGGTGCCCTGCCGGTCGCGCCGGTCGCGCCGGTCGCGCCGGTCGCACGGTCGCGGCCGTCCGTCCCGCCGGTCCCGTCCGGTGCGAGGTCCACCAGGATCAGCTCGTTGCGGTGGTTGGCCACCGCCAGGACGTCCGCCGTGGGGGAGACCTCCAGGGCGACGGCGCGGCCGGTGTCGAGGTGGTCGAGCCGGACGGGGTCGGCGCAGCCGTCGGCGGACAGGATCACCAGCACCTCGCGGTCGCCCTCGTCGCTGGCCGCCGCCACCAGCCGCTCCCCGTCGCCGAGCCAGTTCAGCAACCGGTAGCGGACCCCGTACAGCGACCCGTGCTGGCGCACCGGCCCCTCCCAGGCGGCGAAGGAGAACGCCTTGCCGCGGGTGGTGACGGCCAGGCCGCTGCCGTCGGGGCTGAGCGTGGCGCCGTCCAGGAAGTCCTCGGCCGGGGCGAACCGGCGGTTGCGCTGGGTACGGGAACTGCGCAGCCGCACCTCGATCGGGCGCGACTCCCCGTCCTCCACCAGGTACAGCTCGGCCCCGGCGTGGTAGACCAGCCTGCGGCCGTCGCCGGAGAGGTTGCGGGCGTAGTAGTCGGCGTGGTCGGAGTGCCTGCGCAGGTCGTCTCCCTCGGCGTCGCAGGAGTAGACGTTGCCGACGCCCTCGTGGTCGGAGATGAAGTACACCCGCTCCCCGGCCCAGCAGGGCGAGGCCAGGTTGCCGGGCAGCGAGGTGAGCCGACGGAACCGCCCGCCAACGGTCTCGATCCACAGGTCGCCCACGGTGCCGCCGCGGTAGCGCTTCCACCGGGCCGGGTCGGCGGTGTTGCGGCCGAGCACGACCCGCGGGCCGTAGGAGATGGTGTTGGCCGGGCCGTAGGGCAGGCGCTCGGGCATCCCGTCCGGCTCCACCCGGTGCAGCCACCTGCGGCCGTCGAAGGGCTGCCCCTGGTCGCTGGCGTAGACGATGCCGCCGGTCGGGTCCCAGCCGGTGACGGTGGAGCGGGCCCCGTGGTAGGTCACCCGCCGGGCGGCGCCACCGTCGGCGGGCATCACGTAGACCTCCTCCGGCCCCTCCTCGCGGCCGACGAAGGCGAGGCGGTCACCGCCGGGGGAGAAGCGGGGATAGCCCGCCTCGGCGACCCCGGCGGTCAGCCGGAAGGCCCGCCCGCCCTCGGCGGTGACCATCCACAGGTCGTCCTCAGCGGCGAAGACGACCACGTCACCGAAGATCGTCGGAAAGCGAAGGTAGGCGGGCATCGTGTCACTCCATGATCGGGCGACGGGAGGTCACCTCGGTCGCCCGATCATGATTTCACGCTCCCGGAGGCCGGCCGGCCCGTCCCTGGGAGTGGGCCGGCCCCGTCTCCGGCATCCTGGTGTCGGACCCGTCCGCCTGCTTCTTGGCCTGCTTGGCCGACCGCGACGCCTTCATGGCCGCCTTCTTGCTCTTCCCGGAGACCTTCGCGGCCTTGCCGGAGTCCTTGGAATCCCTGCTGTCCGTCATCGTTTCCCCCGTGATGCTCGACGGATGATGCCCATGACCAGGCATACAGAGCGTTAGATACCCCTTCCGGGCATCGGCCACCCGCGACCCGCCGCTCGCCGGTCCGCCGCCGGGCCTGCCGTCGGATCTGCTGTCAGGTCCGCCGTCGGGCCCGCCGTCCGGGGCGCGGTCCGGGGCCCGGCCCGAGACCCGGCCCGGGGGCGCCGTCCGGGACCGCCGGAAATCCGGTTGCCGACGTACGTGGACATGTCACAGCATGAAGGCATGTTCCGGCACGCCATTCTCGCGACGCCCGCCACCGCGGGCGCGTCCGGGCGTGCCCTGACTCCCGCCGCCCGGCGGCTCGACGGCGCGGAGCGCCGACCCTTTCCCGTTCGTCCCAGGTGACCCGGCGGGGAGGGGTCGGCCGAGCACGGGTCGCCGTCACGGACGAGCGTCGGGAAAGACAACGATCATGGCCAAGCAGGCCTACGTGCGGACCAAGCCGCACCTGAACATCGGCACGATGGGACACGTCGACCACGGCAAGACCACGCTGACCGCGGCGATCACCAAGGTGCTCAGCGAGCGGGGCGGGGCGGCCTACGTCCCGTTCGACCGCATCGACCGGGCCCCCGAGGAGGCGGCCCGGGGCATCACCATCAACATCTCGCACGTCGAGTACGAGACGGCCACGCGCCACTACGCGCACGTGGACATGCCCGGCCACGCCGACTACGTGAAGAACATGATCACGGGGGCGGCGCAGCTCGACGGGGCGATCCTGGTGGTCTCCGCGCTGGACGGGATCATGCCCCAGACCCGCGAGCACGTGCTGCTCGCGCGCCGGGTCGGCGTCGAGCACGTCGTGGTCGCGCTCAACAAGGCCGACGGGGCCGACCCGGAGCTGGCCGACCTCGTCGAGCTGGAACTGCGCGACCTGCTCGACGAGCACGGTTACCGGGACGTGCCCGTGGTCCGGGTCTCCGGGCTGCGGGCGCTGGCGGGCGACCCGGAGTGGACGGCCTCGATCGAGGCGCTGCTCCAGGCGGTCGACGACCACGTCCCGGTGCCGGTCCGCTACACCGACGCCCCGTTCCTGCTGCCGGTGGAGAACGTGCTCACCGTCACCGGCCGCGGCACGGTCGTCACCGGGGCGATCGAGCGCGGCACCGTTGGGGTCGGCGACACCGTGCAGGCCGTCGGGCTCGGCGAGGGGTTCACTGCGGTCGTCACCGGGGTCGAGACCTTCGGCAAGACCATGGAGCGCGGCGAGGCCGGGGACAACGCGGCGCTGCTGCTGCGCGGGATCCGCCGCGAGCAGGTCCGGCGCGGACAGGTGCTGGCCGCGCCGGCCAGCCAGAGCGCCCACCGGCTCTTCACCGCCACCGTCCGTCTGCTGACGGCCGCGGAGGGCGGGCGGAGCACCGCCGTCACGACCGGGTACCGCCCGCAGTTCTACCTGCGGACGACCGACGTGCCGGGCCGGATGGACCTGGGCGGTGCGGGCCCGGCGCTGCCCGGCGAGACGGTGGAGGTCACGGTCGAGCTGGGCGGGCCGGTGGCGCTGGAGGCCGGGCTGGGCTTCGCGATCCGCGAGGGCGGCAGGACCGTCGGCGCGGGCACGGTGACGGCCCCGCTCGACTGAACGGCCGCCCTCGCGCGCCGTGCCGTCTCCCCGGCGCCGGGTCGCCCTCCCGGTGCCGGGTCACCGCTCCGTGCCGGGTCGTCTCCCCGGCGCCGTGCCGTCTCCTCGTGCCGGGTCGTACCGGCTCGGGGGGACGGCGCGGTTCACGACGGCGCGGTTCACGACGGCGCCGAGGGGAGGCATGCGGGCCCGTCCAGGATCTACCGGCCCGTTGGAATGTCGAGATCGTACCGAAGGCTGGGAATCGCCCGAACCACCGTCACGAGCCCTTCCGGCTCCCGGAGCGGGCATGATCGCGTGTTCTGATCGCCTCCAGGAAAAGAAGGGGTAAATCAAGGCCCTCGGAACGGATAACGATCTTCACGATTGGGCAGAACGTCCGCACACGGCTTGCGTTCCGGGGAGGTGCCGCATGGCCTGGTCGCAAGACGAAGAGCGGATGCTGCTGCAGATCGAGCGCTACCTCGTCGATGAGGATCCGCGGCTCGCGGCGCGCCTGGAGTCGTTCAACGAGCGCGTCCAGCGCAACGAGCGCGGCGGACGCGCCCGCGCCCCCAGGAAGCGGCGCGGACGCTCGTCGGCGCGCCTGCGCCGGTCCACCGTCATCATCATGTTCAGCTGGCTGCTGATCGCCACCCTGATCGCCACGCTTCTGATCATGGTCCTGCGTCACGAGGCCGCGGCCCTTCCGTTCTGACCGCCCGCTTCCCCATCGCCCCACCGGCGGGACCGCGCACGACGCACGGCCCTCGGGCTCAGCCCAGGGCGCGCAGGAAGTCGGCCGCCACCGGAGCGGCGACCGCGCCACCGCCCGACCCCTCCTCCACGATCACCGCGAAGGCCAGGTCCCCGCGGAAGCCGATGAACCAGGCGTGGGTCTTCAGGTCGTCCTGGGGCCCGTACTCGGCGGTCCCGGTCTTGCCGCGGGTGCCCCGGGGCAGGCCCGCGTCCTCGGCGGTGCCCTTGGTGACCACGGCGGACATCATGCGGTGCATGTCGGGCAGCACCCCCTCGGGGAGCGCCCGCGGCTCCACCGGCTGCTTCAGCGAGGGCACCAGGGTCGGCGGGCGCCAGGTGCCGTCGGCCAGCGCGGCGGCGACCGAGGCCATCAGCAGCGGGCTGGCCGTGATGCGGCCCTGCCCGAAGGACTCGGCGGCCAGCTCCGCGTCGCTCTCGGCCCTGGGGAAGCTGCCCTTGGCGGCGGGGACGCCGATGTCGAGCGGCGTGTTGAAGCCGAACAGCTCCGCGGTCTCCACCAGCCTGTCGGCGTCCAGCCGCTCCTTGGTCAGGGGGGCGAAGGTGGTGTTGCAGGAGTGGGCGAAGGCGTCCGACAGCGACACCGAGCCGTAGGCGGCGTGGTTGGAGTTGCGGATCGGCAGCCCGCCGACCTTGACGTCCTTGGGGCAGGTGACCCGGTCGCCGGGCTTCATCCCCTCGCCCAGCAGCGCCACCGCGGTGACCGCCTTGAAGGTCGAGCCGGGAGGGTAGTTGCCGTCCAGGGCCCGGTTGAAGCCGCCCACGTTGTTCACCACCGCGAGGATCTCACCCGACGAGGGCCTGACCGCGACCAGCGACGTGGTCTTCTTCAGGTCGCGGACCGCCTCGACCGCGGCCCGCTGGACCCGCATGTCCAGGCTGGTCGCCAGTGCCTCGCCCGCCTCGCCGTCGATTTCGCCCACGGTCTTGACGGTTTTGCCGTCCGCGCCGACCAGCTCGATCCCGGTGTCCGGGGTGCCGGCCAGGCGCTTCTGGAACCTCTGCTGCAACCCGCTCGCGCCGACCGCGTCGCCCACCCGGTACGGGGCCCCCAGCTTGGCGACGTGCTTGGCCGTGGCCTTCTCCAGGTAACCGGCGAGCTGCTGCACCGAGCCGCCCACGTCGGTGCCGTCGATGCGGTCGCCGTCCGCGGAGGTGATGGCGGCCCGCTCCGGCCACTTCGTCCTCAGCGCGAAGGCGGTCGTCCCGGTCAGGTCGGGATGGACCGCGCTCGGTGACCATTTCACCCGCCAGTGCCGGTCGACGACCGCCAGGTCCACGGTGCCGGAGTAGCTCCACTCGCCGACGTCCTTGAGCTTCAGCGTGGCGGTGTACGCGGCCTGGCCGGCGCCGTCCCCGGTCTCGCGCACCCCGTCCAGCCGCACCGCGGTGCCCTGCACGCCGAGCGCCTTGCGCATGTTCTCGTACGTCGTGTCGAACGCCGGGGCCGGCGTCCCCAGCTGAGCGCGCATGCCCGCCAGGTCGCCCCTCTGCCAGGCCCGGACGAAGAGTTCCGCGGTCTCCTGGGGGGTGCCCCTGGTGTGCAGGTACCACCATGCGCCGCCCCCCCGCGGCCCCCGCCACCAGCACGACGGCCGCCGACGTGATCGCGATCGTTCTGCCCCGCGCCACCTGATCCCCCCGTTCGTCGCGCTTCGGTTTTCCGAAGGGGGCAGCCTAGCGTGACGGTGTGACATCCGCCGTTAGATGATCATTTGCCCTGTGTGCGACTCGGTGCGTAACTCGGCACGTACTCCTGGCCGGAGAGCTCCTGGATCGCCGCCATGATCTCGTCCGTGACGGCGCGCCGGTCGCGCGCGCTCCGCTCGGAGCCGCTGAAGGTCATCGGCTTGCCGATGCGGACGTTCACCCTGCCGAGCCTGGGCCTCGTGGCGCCGATGGGCAGCACCTTGTCGGTGCCCTCCATGGCCACCGGGATCACCGGCGCGCCGGTGGCCAGGGCCAGCCAGGAGACGCCGACCTTGCCCCGGTAGAGGCGGCCGTCGGGGGAGCGGGTGCCCTCCGGGTAGATGCCGAACAGCTCGCCCTTCCCGAGCGCCGCCGCCGCCGCGTCCAGCATGTCCTGGGCCGAGGTGGGGCTCTGCCGGTCGATGCTGATCTGACCGGTGGCGCGCATCCACAGCGCGGTGACGGGGTTGCCGGTGAAGTACTCGGACTTGGCGACGAAGCGCACCTGGCGCTTGAGCACCAGCGGCAGGAAGGTCGAGTCGAGGACCGAGAGGTGGTTGGAGGCCATGATGGCCGGGCCCGTGACGGGAACGTGCTCGTGCCCGGTGACCGTGGTCGGCCAGAGCAGGTGCAGGACCGGAGCGCTGACGGTCTTGGTCAGGCGATAGAGCACAGGCTCTCCTCATGGGACGGGTTCACAACCCTAAGCGGTGGTCCTGCGGGGGACGGTTGTGCGTACCCGCACAAGCGGAGCTCCCGGCTTTGTGGCCATCCTCCAACGCCCCGGCCCCAACCTGGGCGAGCAGGGCGAAACCCCCTGTCGGCCGGAACCCCACGGGCGAGGCCGGGGGCCCGCCACAGAGACCCCTGGGCCATCCAGGGGCCTACGGGAGCCCTCAAGAAGCCGGAGAACGGCCCGGGGTGCGCTGGGCAGGGCCACCGGAGGCAGAAGGCGGGAAAAGGAAACGCCCCGCGAGCCTGTACGAGCGCTCGCGGGGCGTGACGTTTAGTGCCGATGTGGCGGTCGCCTCCTCGGCGAGAGGCACAACACGGCTCCAGCCGAACGGTATTCCGTGAAGGCGGTAATTTGCGGCCCGGGGGACACAAACCACATCGGCACGCTTACTCTAACCGACCCTCACCGCCGGTTATTCCGCTTCGGGGTCATCGGCGTGTCCAGTGCGGCTGCGCGACCCCGGCCACCCGCAGGTCACGGCCCTTGAGGGCCACCTCCGCGAACTGCCAGAGAATCGCCCCGGTGGGCGCGTGGATCACGATCGAGGGTCCCAGGGGCATCTGCAGCAGGCTCCGCCCCTCCTCGTCGATCCGCCAGCGGGGCACCCCCGGCGCCAGGAACCGCTCCAGCGGCACCCGGTGCACCGAGGCCACCTCGTACGGATCCCCGCGGGGCCGCTGCCGCCCCCCGAAGGCGACCACCGGAGTGATCACGAACCCCGAGTCGGTGACGAAGTCGTCCAGCACCCCGGCCACCTCCACCCCCCGTACCGAGACCTCCTCCTCCAGCTCCCGCTCGGCCGCCGCCAGTGCGTCCTCGCCGTCGTCGAGGCGCCCGCCGGGCAGCGCCCACTGCCCGGCGTTACGGCCGTGCGCGGAGCGCCTGATCACGATCGTGTACGGCCGCCCCGCCCCGTCCTGGAGCACGCAGACGGTGACCGCGGCGTGCCGCAGTCCCTCGGTCAGCGGCAGGGCGCTCCGCCGCCGGAACGCGGAGAGGTTGGCGGCGATGCGCGGGCGGAGCTCGTCGTAGCCGGGAAGAGCCATGGGCGCCACGATGGCACACCTTCCCGGGCCGGGCCGGGCCGGGCCGGTGGGCGGGATGGCCGGGGAACACCACGCCGATGCCGTGCTCGCGCAGCACCGGCCCCACCCCTCGGAGACGAGCACCTCACCCCCATTGACAGTCCTCGGCGTACGGGATTAGCGTCCGTTCATTACTCTAAAACGTTTTTAACGCGGAGGAGGTGGGTGCGGTGACCGCACCGGGTGAGGAGGTCCCTCTCCCCGGACCGCCTTCCGCGGGACCCTCTCCCGGACCGCCCGCCGGGCCGCCTTCCCTGTCCTCCCCGGAGGTTCCCCCGGTGCTGGCGCTGGCCGGGGTGAGCAAGGCCTTCGGCGCCGTACGGGCGCTGCACGAGGTCTCGCTCGGCCTGTACGCCGGTGAGGCGCACGCGCTGGCCGGGGAGAACGGCGCCGGGAAGTCGACGCTGGTCAAGATCCTGGCGGGGGTGCACCGCCCGGACGCCGGGCAGGTCCTGCTGGACGGCGAGCCGATGGAGTTCTCCGGCCCGGCCGACGCCCAGCGGGCGGGCGTGGCGGTGATCTACCAGGAGCCCACGATGTTCCCGGACCTGTCGGTCGCCGAGAACATCTTCATCGGCCGCCACCCCAGGGGCAGGCTCGGCCGGATCGACCGGGCGGCCATGCGCGCCCGGTCCGCGGAGCTGTTCGCCCGGCTCGGCGTGGCCCTGGACCCCGAGCAGCCGGCCCGCGGCCTGTCCATCGCCGACCAGCAGCTCGTGGAGATCGCCAAGGCCCTTTCGCGGGACGCGCGGGTGCTCGTCATGGACGAGCCGACCGCGGCGCTGTCCGGCAACGAGGTGGCCCGGCTGTTCGGGGTGGCCGAGGCGCTGCGCGAGCAGGGATGCGCCGTGCTGTTCATCTCGCACCGGCTGGACGAGATCTTCGAGCTCTGCGGGCGGGTCACCACGCTGCGCGACGGCACCTGGATCGCGAGTGAGCCGGTCGCCGGGCTGACGCACGACGAGCTGGTCCGCCGGATGGTCGGCCGCGACCTCGGCACCCTCTATCCCAAGCAGGACGCCCGGGTCGGCGAGGTGGCGCTGAGGGTCGACAGGCTCACCCGCGAGGGCGTGTTCACCGACGTCTCCTTCGAGGTGCGGCGGGGTGAGATCGTCGCCCTGGCCGGGCTGGTCGGGGCGGGCCGGAGCGAGGTCGCCCGCACGATCTTCGGGGTGGACCGCCGGGACGCCGGGACCGTCGAGGTGAACGGCAGGCGGCTGCCCGCCGCGTCCCCGACCGCCGCGATGTCCGCCGGTCTGGCCCTGGTCCCCGAGGATCGGCGCCGGCAGGGCCTGGTGATGGAGCACTCCATCGAGCGCAACATCGGGATCACCGGTCTGAAGCGCCTGCGCCGGGGCCCGGTGATCTCCCGCTCCGCCGAGCGTGACCGGGCCCGCGACTGGGCGATCAGGCTCCATCTCAGGTTCGGCCGGCTGTCGGACGCGGTCGACGTGCTCTCCGGCGGCAACCAGCAGAAGGTCGTGCTGGGCAAGTGGCTCTCCACCGGCCCCGAGGTGCTCATCGTCGACGAGCCCACCCGGGGCATCGACGTGGGCACCAAGGCCGAGGTGCACCGCCTGCTGTCCCGCCTCGCCTCCGACGGGCTCGCCGTCCTGATGATCTCCTCCGACCTGCCCGAGGTGCTCGGCATGGCCGATCGGATCCTGGTCATGCAGGAGGGACGGCTCGTCGCCGAGATCCCGCGGGAGCGGGCCACGGAGGAGAACGTCATGTCGGCGGCGACCGGGAGGGCCTCGTGAACGACCGCGGCGGGGACGTACGGCGGACGGGGAGGGCCTCGTGAACCGCGACGGGCCACAGGCGCGGCCGGCCAGGGAGCACGCCGCGGACGACGGCGGGCCGGCGGGGAAGGGCCTTCTGAACCGCGCCGGCCGGGACGCGCCACCGGCGGGGGAGGACGGGTGAGCGCCGTCACCGCGCAGCGGAGCGCCCGCGACCTGGTCGACCTGGTGTTCCGGGCCCGGGAGCTGAGCATCGTGGCGGCGCTGGCCGTCCTGGTGGCGGTGACCGCGAGCGCCAACGCCAACTTCCTGTCCGGGCAGGGCCTGACGGACATCTTCCTCAACGCCTCGATCCTGGTGCTGCTCGCCGTCGGCCAGTCCGTCGTCGTCATCACCGGCAACATCGACCTGTCGGTCGGCTCGGTCGTCGGCCTGGTGGCCTTCACCGTCGGTGACCTGCTCTCCGCCGGCCACGGCAGGGGCGTCGCCTTCGCGGTGGTCGCGGGCGTGACGATCGGCGCGCTCTGCGGCCTGGTCAACGGCCTGCTGGTCGGCTTCGGCCGCGTACCGGCCCTGGTGGTGACCCTGGGCACGCTGTACGTGATCCAGGGCGTCGGCCACTACATCGCCCACGGACGGCAGATCAACGCCGTCGACCTGCCGCGCTCGCTGCTCTCGCTGGGCAACGGCTCGGTGCTCGGGGTCCCGTACCTGCCGGTGATCGCCGTCGCGGTGATGCTGGCCGTCGGCCTCTACCTGCGCTCCTACCCCTCGGGACGTGACCTCTACGCCATCGGCTCCAGCGCCGAGGCCGCGAGCCTGGCGGGCGTGCCGGTGCGGCGACGGGTGATGGGGGCCTACCTGTTCAGCGGCGCGCTGGCGGGACTGGCCGGGGTGCTCTGGCTGTCGCGGTTCGGCACGGTGGTCGCCGACGCCGCGGGCGGCTGGGAGCTTCAGGTGGTCGGCGCTGTCGTGGTCGGCGGGGTGGCGATCACCGGCGGGGCCGGCACCGTGTACGGCGCGGCGCTCGGCGCGCTGCTGCTCACCACCATCACCGGCGCGCTGGTCGTGCTCAAGGTCAGCCCGTTCTGGCAGCAGGCGATCACCGGGGTGCTGCTGCTCCTGGCGATCAGCGTCGACCGGCTGCTCGCGCTGCGCGTCGCGCGGGTGCTGCGGAGGAGGAACGCCCGGCATGGCTCCTGAGGCGAGCACCGCACGCTCCGGCCCCGACGGCCCTGACGGCCTCGACGGTCCTGACAGCCCCGGGGACTCCCGGGACACCGGGGACGCCGCAGGCCGGCCCTTCACCGCGCGGGCGGACCGCGGCTCGTTCGGCCGTCTGCTGCGCTGGGACGTGTTCGTGGGACTGCTGCTCGTCCTCGTCCTCCTGGCGGGCTCGGCCGGGTCGCCCGGTTTCGCGAGCGCGGGCAACCTGTCGTTCGCGCTGGGCGACCTGGGGGAGATCGCGCTGATCGCGCTCGCCATGACCATGCTGGTGGTGGCCGCGGAGGTGGACCTCTCGGTGGCCTCGGTGCTGGGCCTGTCCAGCGCCCTGCTCGGAGCCCTCTGGGACGCCGGCTGGGCGATCGAGACGATCATCCCGCTGGTGGTCGTCATCGGGGCGGTCTGCGGGCTGGTCAACGGCCTGCTGGTGACGCGGCTCGGGCTGCCCTCGCTGGCCGTCACCATCGGCACGCTGGCGCTCTACCGGGGCCTGGCGTACGTGGTGCTGGGGGACCGGGCCGTGGCCGAGTTCCCGCGGGGCCACACGGAACTCGTGGTGGGCAATGTGCCCGGCACGCCGGTCCCGTACCCGGTGGCGTTGTTCGTCCTGCTGGCCGCCGTGACCGGCGTGGTGCTGCACGCGACGGGTTTCGGCCGCTCGCTGTACGCGATCGGCGCCCAGGAGGAGGCCGCGCGGTTCGCCGGGATCCGGATCAAGCGGATCAAGCTGATCCTGTTCGTGGTCTCGGGCACCGTCGCCGCCTTCGCCGGGGTGATCTTCACCCTGCGCTACGGCAGCGCCCGGGCCGACAACGGCGTCGGGCTGGAGCTGGCGGTGATCGCCGCGGTACTGCTCGGGGGCGTCGACTTCGACGGGGGCAGGGGGACCCTCGGCGGGGTGATCGCCGGGGTGCTGCTCATCGGGCTCCTCCGTAACCTGCTCATGCTCAACGACGTGGCGACCGAGATCCAGTCGATCGTCACCGGCCTGCTGCTGATCGTCTCGGTGATCACCCCTCGTCTCCTGGCGGTGTCCGCCCGGCGCAGGCGCAATCCCGCACCGCCCGCCCCCTCCTGAGGGGCCGAGGGTCTTGGGGCCCGGCGGCTTGGTGCCCGGTGGTGCTTGGTGACCTGGTGGTGCTTGGCGGCGCTGGTGACCTGACGACCTGGTGGCATCCTGACGGCTCCGTCGACGGACCGCGCGAACGCGGCCGTCGCTCCGGCCCGGCCGGATCACACCTTCGTTCACACCTCCGTCAAGCCGTACAGGGGCCGCACGCGCGGCGCCCGGGGAGGCTCAGGAGCGGCCGCTCAGAGCCCTCGCGTCCGGCGTCTCCTCCCGAGGAGCCGCGGACGGGACCGGGTGCGCCGCGGGCTGCGTCGCCCGGCCCTCCGTCGACGCCGACGCTGACGCCGCCGACGTCCGCGCCGTGGGCCCCGTCGTCACCTGCGAAAGGGGCTGCTCCTGTGGGACGGGCTGCACGGGCAGGGCAGGCTGCGCGTGCGGGACGGGCGAACCGGGCCGCGTCTCCTGGACGGGCTGCCCCTGGGGGGCGGAGACGGGGACGGTGGAGGTGCCGGGGCCGACCCGGACGGCCGACTCCGGGGTGCGCTCGCGCACGTCCTCGCCGCGGATCGCCATCACGGCGGGCGGACTGCCCAGGTCGCCGTACCGGGCGGTGACGGCGGCGGTGATCGCCCGGCCGGCGTCGGCCACCGTCTCCCTGGCCGAGCCCGGCGGGTGGGCGGCCGACAGGTGGCCCAGCAGCGCCGCGAACCGCAGCTCCTCGGTCGCCACGACGGCGAGCCCGTCGTCGTCGGACGGCGGCAGCGGCCGATCCAGCCAGAACACCCCGCCGCGCAGCAGCGCGGGGTAGGTCACCTCGCCCCGCTGCAGCGTGCGCACCGAATCGACCAGCAACTCCCCGAACTCCGTCAGGTCGGTGTCGGGCGGCAGATCGGTAGTGACCAGCAGCGAAACCCTGAGCGCGTCCACCATGAGCGGCTATCCCTCCTCGAGATGGCTCATGGTAAAGGTCGCCACCGACAGTTACGGCGTACCCGGCGGACCATGGTGAGATCCGGGGCCGATCCGGAACCGGCCGGGGGTCGTCCAGGTGGCGGTCCGGGACCGGATCCGGGCCGGGACACGGGCGTGCGGCGGCGGTCAGAGCGGCTTGGGAGCGGGCAGGGTGATCCTGTCGACCGCCTCGCGGCGGCGGCGTTCGGGGCGCCGGTCGTAACGGGCCGTGGTCGCGGGGGAGGAGTGGCCGACGAGGGCCTGCGCGGTCGCCAGGTCCACCCCGGCGTCGAGCAGCTCGCCGATGAAGGTCCGCCGGAAGTCGTGCGGGGTACGGGCCGCGGCCCCCCGCCTGGGCCAGCCGCCGGGCCAGGATGTCGGCCACGGCCTGCCCGGTCATCGGCGCGGGACCGCCGTCCCGGGTCCGCAGCCGGCCGAGCCTGCTGATCGGGCAGAACAGGGCGCCGGCGGGACGGCCTCGTACGGCCAGCCAGCGTTCCATCCTGGCCACGGCCTCGGTGGTGAGGTAGACCAGCCGCTCCTTGTCGCGCTTGCCGCGTACCCGCAGCGACCGCGACCCCGGGTCGTAGTCGCCCAGCGCGAGCCCGGCGATCTCGGCGCGACGGCAACCGGTGGAGTACAAGGCCGCCAGCAGGGCCGCGTCCCGGGCCCCGGCCGGGGAGTCGTCCCGGTCGCACGCGGCGAGCGCGGCTCCCACCACCTCCGGCGGGACGTGCTGGCCGGTGGGCAGCCGGGTGTGCTCGACGGTCGGCAGGTCGGCCGCGCGCTGGTACTCCTCGGCGGTCATCAGGCCCAGCCGCCAGGCCTCGCGCAGCACCCGGCGCAGCGCGACCAGGTGCTTGTTGACGTACGAGGGGGACCAGCCGCGCTCGGTCATCAGGGCGCGCAGGCGCACGGTGTGCTCGTAGCGCAGCAGATGCCAGGGCCGTCCCGCGCCGGAGGAGACCTCACCGCCGGAGACGAGGGCCGCGAGCCTGTCGAGGCAGCCGCGCATGGTACGGCGGGACTCCGCGCTGGTCAGCGAGTCCAGGTACACCCGGTAGGGGTCACGGGCGGGTTCGAGGACGGGGCTCGGCGAGTCGGGGGACGGCTGGCACGCTCACCGTGCCGACCCTACCGCGCTCGGTGAATCTACATCGTAAAGGAGATGGCACGTGATCAGAACCGGCCGTGGAGGGGTTCTGCGAGGCGGGGCGACCGGGCAGGATCACATCATGACGTACGGAGAAGTGACCGCGGTCGGCCGCAGCGCCACCCACACCTTCGGCAAGGCCGTCGAACCCGCGATCCGGCTGCTGGCGGGGCTGGGCGTGGAGGGGGACGCGCACCTGGGGGTCACGGTGAAGCACCGCTTCCACGTGGCGCAGGACCCTACCCGGCCCAACCTCCGCCAGGTCCACCTGATCCCCGCCGAGTTCCACGACGAGCTGCGGCGGGAGGGGTTCTCCGTGGGCGCCGGAGAGCTGGGGGAGAACATCACCACCCGGGGCGTCGACCTGCTGGAACTGTCGGCCGGGACGCTGCTGAGGCTGGGGGAGGAGGCCGTGGTGGAGGTGACCGGCCTGCGCAACCCGTGCGTGCAGATCGAGCGCTTCCGGACGGGCCTGCTCAAGCGGATGACGGCGCGGACCTCCGAGGGCGACCGGGTCGGCTGGGCCGGGGTGATGGGCGTGGTGACCTCGGGGGGCGAGGTGCGTCCCGGTGACCGGATCGAGGTGGAGCTGCCGCCGCCCCCGCACCGCCGGTTGAAGCGGGTCTGACACCGTTCCGACCGGCCCCCGTTCCGGCCCGCTCTGGGACCCCGTTCTCGCCCACCCTCGGACCCTGGCCTCTGGCCCTCGGACCCCGGCCCCTCGATCGGACGGGGGCGGGCCGAGCTCGGGCCGTCGGACAGGCCGGAGGTGGGCCGCGACCGGGCCGGGGACGGCTCGCGGAGATCCGGGGTCGGCCGGGGACGGCTCACGGCGGGCCGGGGTGGGCCGGGGGTGGCGGAACGCCATGTCGGAGGCGGTGAGTCTGTGGTTGGCTGTCCGTAATGGACAACTCATCGCGGGCCTCCGCCTACCTACGGGCATATCACGACCAGCTCCGTGGACGGCCGATGCCGGGTCGCACCGCCGAGCGATTCGGGCCGTTGCTGCGGACCGTGTCGACCGGCCACGGCCAGGGTCTGCTGTCCTACCGTGACCTGGGCGGGCTCGACGGTGCCGAGCTGGACGGGGTCATCGCGCGCCAGCGGGACTTCTTCACCCGGGTGGGCCGGGAGGTGGAGTGGCAGTACCACGCCTACGACCTGCCCGCCGACCTGCCCGAACGGCTCGAAGCCGCGGGGTTCGAGCCGCTGGAGCGCGAGACGCTGTTCGTCGGGCAGGCCGCCGAGCCGGCCGGCGCCCACCCCCCGCCCGCCGGGGTGCGGCTGCGGGAGGCGGCCGGGCGCGAGGACCTGGAACGCATCCGCGAGCTGGAGGAGACGGTCTGGAACGCCGACCACGGCTGGTTGCCCGGCATGCTGGAGCGCGAGATCGCCGGTCCCGGGGACCCCTGCACGGTGGTGGTCGCCGAGGCGGACGGGCGGATGGTGTGCGCGGCGTGGGTGCGGTTCCACGAGGGCACGGACTTCGTCTCCCTCTGGGGCGGCTCGACCCTCAAGGAGTGGCGCGGCCGGGGCGTCTACCGGGCGATGGTGTCGTACCGGGCAGGCCTGGCGGTCGCGCGGGGTTTCCGTTTCGTACGGGTGGACGCCTCCGGCGCCAGCGGCCCGATCCTGGCCAGGCTGGGCCTGGAGGCGATCACCACGATGACACCGTACGTGTGGGTGCCACCGACCCTCTGAGGCCCGCCTCCGCGACCCCCGTGCCTGCGCGTCGTCCTGCCCGCCGTGCTGCCCGTGCGGGACGCGGGTGCGCGGCCACGCGCACGACCGGGCCACGGTGCGGAGGACGGCACGACGGCACGACGGCACCCGAGGACACGTGAGGACATGCGAGGACACGCGTTGAAAGGAGAGGCATGCCCGAGGTACTCGGCCGGCGCGCGCTGAACAGGGCCACGCTGGAGAGACAGCTGCTGTCGGCCCGCGCCGAGCTGTCCGCGCTGGAGGCGGTGCAGCACCTGTACGGCATGCAGGCGCAGGCCCCCGACCCTCCCTACATCGGGTTGTGGAGCAGGCTGGCCGGGTTCGTCCCCGACGACCTCGCCCGGCTGATCAACGAACGCCTGGTGGTGCGGCTGGTGCTGATGCGCTCCACCATCCACCTGGTCACCGCCGACGACTGCCTGGCCCTGCGGCCGCTGATGCGGCCGGTGCTGGAGCGGGCCCTGCGCGGCAGGAGCCTGGCCGGGATGGACCTGGAGGAGGTGACCGCCGTCGGGCGGAAGCTGGTGGAGGAGCGCCCGCTGACCTTCCGCGAGCTGGGGGAACTGCTGCGGGAACGGTGGCCGCAGGTTCCCGCAGCGGATCTGGTCGCCGTGGTGCGCAACACACTGGCGCTGGTCCAGGTCCCGCCCCGGGGGATCTGGGGGGGTGGGCGGGCAGGCCGCCCACACCACCGCCGAGGCATGGCTGGGCCGGCCCCTGGCGGAGCGGCCCAGCGCCGAGGAGGCGATCCGCCGCTACCTCGCCGCCTACGGACCCGCCACGGTGATGGACCTCCAGCAGTGGTCGGGCCTGACCCGGCTGGGAGAGGTCGTCCGCGAGATGGACCTGCGGGTCTTCGCGACCGAGGACGGCGCGAAGCTGTTCGACCTGCCCGAGGCGGAACGCCCCGGCCCGGACACCCCGGTCCCGGTCCGCTACCTGTCGGAGTACGACAACATGCTGATCTCGTTCGACCGGCGGACCAGGACCCGCATCTGCGACGAGGAGTACCGGGGGCGGATCTTCACGATCAACGGCATCGTCAAGGCGACGGTGCTCGTCGACGGTTTCGTGCGGGGCATCTGGAAGGTGACGCGCGAGCGGCGGGAGGCGACCCTGGAGGTGGAGCTGTTCGCCCCGGTGAGCGAGCGGGAACGGGCGGACCTGGAGGCGGAGGGGACGTGCCTGCTCGACGTCCTCGCCCCGGCGTCGCCCTCCCGCGAGGTGCGCCTGCACGACGCCTGACCGGTCCTCGGCTCCGGTCCGGGTGTCCGTTCCGGTCCGGTTGTCCGTTCCCGGGTCTCGGCTCCGGTCCCGGTCTCCGTTCCGGCCGGGTCTCGGTTCTGGTCCCGGTCTCCGCTCCGGGCCGGGGCTCAGTCCCGGTCCCGGGCCCGCCGGTCGATGAGGTCCAGCAGCTCGGAGACGGGCATGCTCCCCGGCGCCCGGCGTTCGCGGGCGAACGCGTTCGCCACCCGCTGGAGGGTCTCGTTGACCGGTGCCGCCGTCCCGTGCAGCCGCGCCAGCAGGGTGATCTCCCCGTTGAGGTGGTCGGCCTCGATCGACCCCGTGCCCCGGGCCAGGCTCTGCCAGGACGATCCGCCGCCCCGTTCGGTGCCCTCGACCTCGAGCAGCCGGATCCTGTCGCCCCCGCACGCGCTTCTCCTCCTCCTCACCGGTGTACGCGATCCCGGCCGCGTCGAGCACCGCCCTGCCCTCCGCCACCGTGCGCCGGTACAGGCCGAGCAGGTCGTCCCCGTCGACCGGGCCGCAGACCGCCTCCAGGGAGTTGGCCAGGTTGGCCAGGAGCTTGGCGTACTTCCAGCGCATGACGTCGGGGACGACCGGTGCGAGGAACGCCGACGTCTCCAGGTCCGCCGAGATCCGCTCCGCGGTCCGGTCGGTGCCCGAGGGGTAGCGGCCGATGTGCAGGATCCCGGTCAGCGGCGACCCGAAGGCCGCGACCTTTCCCGGCTCCAGGTGCGTGGCCGGCAGCCAGACGCACATCCCGTACACATGCCGGAACCGCCGCAGGGCCAGCCGCTCGTTCTCCACCGCGTTCTGCGCGCAGACCAGCGGGAGCTCCTCGCAGGCGGTGCCGCCACCGGCCACCGGCCGGCCGGCCCAGCTCTCCAGCACGCCGTTGGTGTCCTGGGTCTTCACCGCCATGACGAGGACGTCACCGGGACGCAGTTCGAGGGCCTCCGGCCGGTCGACGGCCGGGATGGGCAGCGTGAGGGAGCCGTCGGGGACCGTGAGCCGGAGCCCGCCGTCGCGCAGGGCCGCGTGGTGCGCACCGCGTGCCACCAGCACGACCTCGTGCCCGGCGGCGAAGAGCCGCCCGCCGATCGCACCGCCGACGGCCCCCGCTCCGATGATGATGTATCGCATCGGCCGACCCTCGCACAGCCGGTGCCGCGGATCCAACCGGGCCCCCGCCTCAAGGGGACGTCCGCGTCGGCGGGTGCCGTCCCCGGACCGTCACGCCGGTCCGGCGTGGGCGTCCGGGACGGTGTCCCGCGGGCCGGGCGGCCTCACCCGTGCCGTTCCCGGCCTCGTCGTGGACGTGCCGGAAGACCCGCGCGGAACGTCAGCTCATGTCCCACAGCAGGCGGTAGTAGGCGATGCGCTCCGGGTCCGGGGCGATCCCGTAGGCGTCGTACACGACGCCGTCGTAGCCGGGGCCGTAGTTCCACTCCGTGCTCCAGGCCGCGACCGCGAGGTCGGCCCACCGGTCGGCCACCCCGAGCGAACCGAGGTCGACGTGCGCGGCGAACGTGCCGTCGTCGTGCAGCAGCGTGTTGGGGACGCACGCGTCGCCGTGGCAGACGACCGGGCGGTCGATCGCGGGCGGCTCGCCGAGGCGCGCCCGGGCCTCGGCAAGGTCGAGGTGCCGGTGCTCGGGCGACAGGCCGGCCGTGCCCTCACCGGCGGCGATGCGCAGGTCGGCGTGTGCGAGCCGCCGCTCGACGCTCCAGTCGTACGGGCACCCCTTCACGGGCAGCGTGTCGTGGAGCAGGCGCAGCCCCCGGCCGATCGCCGCCGCCGCGGTCGCCGGGGCGGCGAGCCACCGCCGGTCCACCGCCGGGCGGCCGGGGACCGCTTCGGTGAGCAGCCACGTGCCGTCCGCGTCCCGGCCGTGCTCGACGACGGGCGGGACGGTCACCCAGCGCCGCGCCCAGGTCAGGCGCTCGGCCTCGGCGGCGAGGTCGATCTCCGGGGTGCCGGTGGCGGCCCATTTGGCGTACCTGGCCCGGCCGTGCCCGTCATCGAGGCGGAACGTCAGCCCGCCGAGCTCGTTGCGCCACACCGGGGTGACGGTGTCGTCACCGGCGAGCGCGAGGACGACGGCGGGGACGGTCACCGGGCCGGTCGGGATCTCGGGAATGACGGGGAGGACGGGATCGCTCACGCGTACATGATCCCCTCAGCGGGCCGGACGGGCGACAGGTTTCCCCGCCGCGGGGTACCGGCTCCCCGCTGCGGGGACCGGCCCTCGCCGCGAGGGCCCCGGGTCGGCGCGATCTCAGGCCCCGCGTGACCCGGCCGTCGCCCGGTCGCGCCAGGCGCCCCGGGCGGCGGCCTCGGCGGCGTACCTCCGGAAGCTCTTCGGTGCGCGCCCGGTCACCCGGCGCACCACGTCGCCGGGCTCGGCGTCGCCCAGGTTCCGCAGCGCGGCGTACGCCTCGATCTCGGCCGTCACCTCGGCAGGGGAACGGCCGATCGCCTCCTGCGCGTCCAGATACGCCTCCCGCGTTCCCAGGAAGCGCACCGGGTGCCCGGCGGCGCGGCCGACGATCGCCGTCGCCTCGGCGAACGACAGGGCGGCGGGACCGGTCAGCTCGTACCTCCGCCCGGCGTGGCCGGTCACGGTCAGGGCCTTCACCGCGACCGCGGCGACGTCGTCCGCGTCGACGAACGCCTGGCGCAGGTCACCCACCGGGAGCGCGAGCTCACCGGCCATGACGTCCTGGCGGAAGAGGCCCTCGTCGAAGTTCTGGGCGAACCAGGTCGGCCGCAGGATGGTCCAGGCCGTGCCGCAGGCGCGCACCGTCCGCTCGGCGGCCATCAGGCGCTCGTCGCCCATCGCCTCGATCGCCGTGGCGGACAGCAGCACGATGCGCCTGACGCCCCGCTCCACCGCCTGCGCGACGAAGGCCGGGTCGACCGCCACCCCGTCGGGCGCCATGAGGTACATCTTCGACACACCGTCCAGGGCGGGCCCCCAGGTCTCCGGCAGGGTCCAGTCGAAGCGCACCTCACCTTCGCGGGAGGCGGCGCGCACCGGATGCCCGGCGGCGCGCAGCAGGGCCGCCACCCGGCGGCCGGTGGAGCCGGTGGCTCCCAGGACGAGGACGGGTCGCTCAGTCATGCCCGCCACCCAACCAGTCACCACCGACAAAAACCCGCCTCGTCACGCCGGCCCGCCCGTCACATCGGCCCGGCCTTCACGTCGGCCCGCCCATCATGCCGGTCCGCCCGTCGCATCGGCCCGTCACATCGGCCCGCCCGTCACATCGGCCCGCCCGTCACGCCGGTCCGCCCGTCACGCCGGTCCGCCCGTCGCATCGGCCCGTCACATCGGCAGGCGTCGCATCGTCAGGCCGTCACGCCGGGAGCGGTCCCTGCCCGATGATCCGCTCGCCGAGCCTGGTGAGCAGCTGCGCGCGTACCTGGGGCGGTAGGGCACAGCCGTGCGCGACGAGCGTGTCCAGCGCGGGCAGGTCAAGCAGGACGGCCCAGTCCTGGACGTCCTCGCAGTAGGAGACGTCCAGGTGGCGCAGGTCCTTCAGCGACTGCAGCGGTGCCAGCGACCGCACCGGGGTGTTCCTGATCGACAGGTGCTCCAGGGTGCGCAGGCCCCCGATGCCGTCCAGGCCGGTCAGCGGCGTCTGCTCCAGGTCCAGCCGGGTCAGCGCGGTAAGGGCCGAGATGTCCTCGGGGACGCGGTGCAGGCGGCTGCCGGACAGGTCCAGCTCGGTCACCGCGGCGGGCGCGGCCAGGGCGGAGAGCAGCAGCGCCGGGGGCGGGAACACCACCGGCCGGGGCTGGGCGAGCACCGGCGAGCGTCCCACCGCCGCCTCCTGCAGGACGCGCCACCTGTCCACCGGGGTGCCCGGCACGCCGAGGCGGACGTAGCCCGAGGGCAGCCACGGCGCCAGCCTCTCGGCCACCACGTCGGCCCGGTCCCCCGGCGCCGACGACCCCGGCCCGGAGCTTGCCGTAGTGCGCGTAGGCGTGCTCGGCGGGGACGAACAGGTCCGCCATCACGTCCCCGCCGGTGACCAGGACGCCGTCGCTGCCCGTGCAGAAGACGACCTCCGCCGAGAGGGTGCCCAGCACCAGGTGGTCCGCGGCGCTGTGGATCGCGCGGGCCCGCACGTCACCGGCCACCGCGAGGTAGCTCTCGGAGGCGTCGCCGTCGTCGAGCAGTCCCTCCACCGACAGGTGGCCGATCACGATGAGCGGCGCCTTGAGGTCGAGCCATCCGGGGACGTGGGTGTCGCCGAACCAGACGGTGGCCCGGTGCACGGTCCAGCCGGCCTCGGTCCGCTCCGCGCCGTCGGGGAAGGCCGGGGGCGTCAGGTCGGGGAACGCCAGCTCCCATGCCTGGGCGAACAGCAGGCCGTAGACGGGGGGCATGATGTGCTGCGGCCACTCCCGGACCTGAGCCGGGCGCCGTAACCAGGATCCGATCGAGTGCAGTTCCCGCGCGATGTCGCCGAAGTAGCCGAGCGCCTCCGCGCCCGCCCCGGCCTGTTTCTGGAGCACCGCCAGCGCGTCACCGAGACGCTCCGACGCCCCGAAGAAATGCTCTTCCGTCAGATCCATTCACATACCGTACTCATCGCGGCGAATCCACAGGACCGATCGGCCGACGCCCCGGACGGCGGGCGTGTCGGGCGGTACGGGAGGCGACCGTTCCACGACGGAGGGCGAAGTGGATCTTCAGGGGCGCCTCGGGTACCGTGCCCGGGGTTCCGGAGCACTCCGGCGCGGCCCCTCGGGCACGACCGTCACGACGGCGGGACACCGCCGCGACAGCGAAGGAAGGACAGACATGGAGGCCGGACATCACCGGACCCTGCGGTTGCTCGTCACCGGAGGCGGGACCGGTGGTCACACCTATCCCGCGCTGACCACCGTCACGGCCCTGCGGGACCACGCCGCCGCGCGCGGCCTGGACCTGGACGTGCTCTGGGTCGGTACGGCGACCGGCCTGGAGGCCCGTGTCGCGGCCGAGCACGGCATCGCGTTCCGGGCCATCAAGGCGGGCAAGCTCAGGCGCTCGCCCAACCCGCGCGAGCTGCTCACCAACCTGGCGGACATGTTCCGCATCCCGGTGGGCGTGTTCCAGGCCTTCGGCATCGCCGCCCGCTACCGCCCCGACGTGGTGCTGTCGACCGGCGGGTACGTCTGCGTGCCGCTGGGGGTGGCCTCGCGGGTGCTGGGCCGCCCGCTGGTGATGCACGAGCAGATCACCTCCCTGGGCTTGGCCAACCGCATCCTGTCGCGCTTCGCCCGGCGGATCGCGCTGACCCACCCCTCCTCGATCGAGCACCTGCCCGCCGGGGTGCGCGACCGGGCCGTCGTCACCGGCAACCCGGTCCGTCCCCAGCTGCTGCGCGGCAACGTCGACGCCGCGCGGCGCCACTTCGGGCTCACGCCCGACCTGCCGGTGGTGTACGTGACCGGCGGCGCCCAGGGGAGCCGGCAGATCAACACCATGATCGAGAAGATCCTGCCCGACCTGCTCGGCCGGGCGCAGGTGCTGCACCAGTGCGGGCCCGGCTGGATCGACCAGCTCACCCGTACCGCGGACGCCCTGCCCGGGTGGCTGCGCGAGCGCTACCGCCCGGTGCCCTACGTCGGCGCGGAGCTGGCCGACGTGTTCGCCGTCGCCGACGTCGTGGTCTCGCGCAGCGGCGCGGGGACCGTGGCCGAGCTGACCGCGGTGGGCAAGGCGTCCGTCCTCGTCCCGCTGGTGCCCTCGGCCGCAGACGAGCAGCGCCAGAACGCCCGCTACCTGGCCGAGGCGGGAGCGGCCCGGGCCCTGCTGGAGAACGGTCCCACCGCCGAGCACCTGATGGCCGAGCTCGACGCGCTGCTGAGGGACCCGCGGGCCCGTGCCGCCATGGCCGGAGCCGCCGGTTCCCTCGGCCGCGTCGACGCGGCCGACACGCTGGCGCGGGTGCTCCTGGAGGAGGCGGGGGCCGGCGCCGGGGTCCGGTGAGGCGCCGGTGACGTCCCGGTCCGCGCGCGGACGTCCCCGCGCCCGGCCGGTGCGGGGCCCTGCCCCGCCGGGGAGACCTGGGGTGCTCTGACCCGCCCTATCCCGTGAACGAAGATTTACCGAACATGCCCCGGCTGTGCCGTGGCTCCCGGTGTGCACGCTGAGTAATCTGGCGACCGCGCCACGTGCGACGCGGTGACGCCGGGAACGTGGTACGGCGGGCGCCCGTCCCGTGATCCTTCATGGAGGGTCCCGGGCGGGGGCACGCGGCCCCGCCCGGTCGCGATCGGCGGCCGGGTGGCCGGGTGAGGCCGGGAGGGCGTGCCTCTCGCCGTGCCCTCCCGTCACGGAATCTCATGCGGACCGCCCCGGAGAGGCAGGCTGAGCTGACTATGACCCGGCAGGAGAGACCCTCGCCCGAGGGGACCGGCGAGACCCACGACCGCTTCGCCGGCACCCACGACAACGGGCCCGACGCGCTGGACGCGCCCGACGTGACCGGGGTGTGGGCCGGCACGTCCGGTTCCTGGGCCGAGACGGCCGACTTTCATGAGGACGCGTCCGACGTGTGGGCCGAGACGTCCGGTTCCCGCGACGACGTGTCGGGCGTGTGGGCCGAGGCGTCCGACGTCCGCGACGACGTGCCCGGTGTGCCCGGTGTGCCCGGTGTGCCGGGCGTGACGGGCGTGTGGTCCGGCACGTCCGGCGCCCATGACAGTGTGTCCGGCTTCTGGGCGGACACGTCCGGGGCCTGGACCGGTGCCGCGAGCCCCGGGACCGCGGAGCCGGACGTCCCGGCGGACCCGTTCGGCGGGAACCTGCACGCCGGTTACTGGACCGACGAGTACGACGAGGCGTCCGCGGGCGAGGCGACGGACCGTCTCACCGACCTGGTGGCCGAGCGGCTGGAGGTCCTTCCCGGGGACCGCGTCCTGGACGTGGGCTCGGGGACGGGCAGGCCAGCGGTGCGCATCGCCACGGCTCGCGACGTGCAGGTCACCGGGGTCACGCTCAGCGAGTACCAGGTGCGGCTCTCCCGGTCACGCCCGGAGGCGGGCGAGGGCGTGGGCCAGGCCGACTTCCAGCTCGCCGACGCGATGTGGCTGCCCTTCGAGGACGACTCCTTCGACGCGGCGTACGCCATCGAGTCGCTGGCCCACCTGGAGAACCCGTCGGCCGCCCTGGACGAGATCGCCAGGGTGCTGCGGCCGGGCGGGCGGTTCGTGGTGGGGGAGTGGTACCTGCTGGAGCCGCTGCCGGGTGAGGAGATCGAGCATTTCGCGCGGAGCTTCGGCGTCCGGTTCCTGCCCACGGCCGACGACCTCTACCGGCGGATGGACCAGGCCGGACTGAAGATCGAGATTTTTCATGACATATGGGCGAACATCAGCCGGTCGTTCGGCCAGGTGGAGGAGGTCCTCCCCATGGCCGCCACCGGCCCGGCCGGTGAGGACGCCGAACGCCCGACCGCCCGCAGGGAGATGTACCGGCGCTTCGGCCAGATCCCGCAGATCAGCTACGCCCTGTTCACGGCCGTCCGCCATTGAGCGCGCGGAACCGGGGGCGCGACCGTCGCTCCCGGCCGCGCCGGGGCCGCTCCCGGGTCGCTCCGGCCCGGGACCCGGGACCCGGAGGGCAGGGGACGTCGCCGTGCAATTCAAAAGTCCGCATTAATCCCAATCAATAGTGACAATAGCGATAATTTTTGATCACGAGACTTGCACGTGAAAGGCCGCGGAGACCGCGATGGCACCTTTTTATCGAATGCGGCTGATCTGTCCCGGCGTCCCACCGGCCCGGCGCGATGGCCCTGACCGGCGCGAATTCGGAAACGTGCCCTGGAACGTGCCCGGCGGGGATCTCACCCGTTCGAACCGGCAGGTTTGACACGCGACGCCCGGGTACTGGAGCGGCTCGGCAGGAGAGCGGCACGCGCTTCTTCGGCGACGTACTCGAAAGGGATCGTGAGTTGAGATCGTGTCCAGGCGTCGGCGGTCACATCGCCGTGGCGCGCGGTGAGGCCCACCTCGCCGCCGTCACCGGCCCGGGTGACCTCCCCGTCGCGGCCACGGGACGGCGTGCCTCTCGACCGGCCGGGCCCGGTGTGATCCTCGTGGACTCCACAGAGGTCATGACCGCCCCCCATGCGCGCCCGCTTCCCGGACTGCGGTCCGGGCCGGGACGCCGCCACGCCGTACCCAAGGAGAGATCATGAACGCCACCACACGTAACAAGACCCGTCTCCAGACGGCCGCGATGGCCGTCGGGGTGGTTTTCCTGCTGGTGGGAGTACTGGGATTCATTCCGGGGATAACCACCAACTACGACAGCATGGAGTTCGCCGGGCACGAGTCCGAGGCCATGCTCCTGGGCATCTTCCAGGTGTCCATCCTGCACAACATCGTCCACCTGCTCTTTGGCATCGCCGGTATCGTCCTCTCCCGCACCTGGGGAGGCGCCCGTAACTACCTCATCGGCGGTGGCGTCGTCTACCTGCTGCTGTGGGTGTACGGCATGCTCGTCGGTCACGAGAGCGACGCCAACTTCGTGCCGCTCAACGGCGCCGACAACTGGCTGCACCTGCTCCTGGGCATCGGCATGATCGCCCTGGGCGTGCTGCTCTCCCGTCGTAACAACGTCTCCCACCACTAGGGGACGAACCCCCGGCCCGGTCGGGGTCACGGCGGTGATGGGGGACGTTCCCGGACGGGAGCGTCCCCCGCCCCCGTCCGGGGGCGAAGGCCCGCCCGGCCGCCGGATCTCCCGTGCGAACACCGGGCGTCCTCACACGAAGGGAATCTGACATGACCTCGGTCATCAAGAGCGTGGCCGCGGCGTCGGCGGGTCTGGCGGCCGCGGCGATCGGCCGGCGCCTGCTGTCCCGCAGGGCCACGCCGAACCCCGCCGAGTGGTACGCGCTCACCATCGAGTGCGCCCCGGAGGTCCTCACCGGGCCCGACCGCCCCGGAGAGCTGGCGAGGCTGGTCGAGGAGCACGACGTGCGCTTCAGCGAGGCCCCGGGTGGCCGCGGGACCGAGGTGGCGGTGCGCACCTCGGAAGGTGCCCCCAGGGAACGGCTGCGCGCGGTCAAGCAGCTCATCGAGACCGGAGAGGTGCTCCGCGTCGAGGGCCAGACGGAAGGCCACAGGACCCTGGTCGGGCGGACCGTGCTGCCGGGGGCCAAGCGGCTGATGAGGAGGGGGATCCGATGAAGGCCGTGTGCTGGACCGGTATCAACGAGGTGTCGGTGGAGGACGTCCCGGAGCCGGGGCTGCTCAACCGCCGCGACGCCATCGTCAAGATCATCGCAAGCGCCACCTGCGGCTCCGACCTGCACCTGATCGACGGATACGTGCCGACCATGATGGCGGGCGACATCCTCGGCCACGAGTTCCTCGGCGAGATCGTCGAGGTCGGGCCGGACGTGCGCGACCGCCGGGTCGGCGAGCGGGTCGTGGTCTGCTCCATCATCGGCTGCGGCGGCTGCCACTACTGCCGCCAGGAGATGTACTCGCTGTGTGACAACAGCAACCCCAATCCCGGCTTCCTGGAGACGCTGATCGGTCACGCGACCGCGGGCATCTTCGCCTACTCCCACGCCCTCGGCGGGTACGCCGGCAGCCACGCCGAGTACGTGCGGGTGCCGTTCGTGGACGTCAACGCCTTCCCGGTGCCGGAGGGGGTGAGCGACTCCAACGCGGTGTTCGCCTCCGACGCCGTTCCCACCGGCTGGATGGGCGCCGACATCGCAGGCGTCGGCCCCGGTGACGTGGTCGCGGTGTGGGGCTGCGGCGGGGTGGGCCAGATGGCCATGCTCGCCGCCAAGCTGATGGGCGCCGAGCGGGTCATCGGCATCGACCGCTTCCCCGAGCGCCTGGCCATGACCGAGAAGCGGATCGGCGCCGAGACGATCGACTACGAGAAGACCGACCTGCTCGGCACGCTCAAGGAGATGACCGGCGGACGCGGCCCGGACGTGTGCATCGAGGCGGTCGGCATGGAGGGTCACGGCACCGGCGCGCAGTACGCCTTCGACCGGACCAAGCAGGCCCTGCGGCTGCAGACCGACCGCGGCCTGCCGCTGCGCCAGGCCATCCACGCCTGCCGCAAGGGCGGGACGGTCTCGGTGATGGGCGTCTACCTCGGGTTCGTCGACAAGTTCCCCATGGGCGCGGTGATGAACAAGGGCCTCACCCTGCGCAGCGGCCAGCAGCACGGCCAGCGGTACATCCCGATGCTGCTCGACCGGATGGCCAAGGGCGAGATCGACGCCGCCCACCTGGAGACGCACCCGATGGGCCTCGACGACGGTCCCCGCGGGTACGAGATGTTCAAGCGCAAGGAGGACGGCTGCGTGCGGGCCGTCTTCTACCCGGACCGGTAGGACGCGGCGAAGGGCCGGTCCGCCGTCGAGGGGGACCGGCCCTTCGCCGTGCACGGGGATCCGGCACCCGTCGTCCTCCGCCGGACGAGACGGCCCTCCCGTCACGGCCCGTCCCTCCTACGGCCCCCGTCCCTCTCGCGGCCCCACCGTCTCGCGGCCCCACCGTCTCGCGGTCCCACCGTCCTGTGCCCCCACCGGACGAGGAAACGGCCCGCCCCTCCCGTGGTTCAGGAGGAGCGGGCCGTTCGCCGTGCGCGGGCGCTCAGCCCGTCTTGCCCATGGCCTGGCGGATCACGTCGCGGGCCCGGTCCATCATCGCGACCGGGGTCCCCACCAGCAGGTTCTTGGTCGCCGACTCCACCCCGGCGTGCGGGTGGGTCGGTGCGATCGCCTCGGCCGCCTTCACCCCGGCGGCCATGGCCCGGCGCTCGGCCTGGCTGGTCTGGGCGCGCAGCTGGGTGAACTCGTAGCGCTCCTCGCTGCGGGCGTGGGCCATGACCGCGGCCCGGAGCACCGCGAGGTTCGTCAGGAACTCCGGGTCGTCGGCACCGGCCTTGTCCATCGTCGTGAGCAGCTGCTTGGCCTCGTTCTCCTCGGCCAGGCGGTCGTCCACCACCGCGTCACCGCCCTCGATCTTGCGGCGGGCATAGGGGTGGACGATCTCCTCCTCGGCGGTCTCGTGCATCGCCAGCAGCCGCACCAGGCGCTGGAACGCCTCGGGCCTGTCCTCGGCGGAGGCCGTCTCGACCTCGTCGAACAGGTCCCGGATCAGCGAGTGCTGGGCCAGCAGCAGCTCCACCACGTCCTTCTCGTCCATCAGCTCAGGTGTCGTCTGACGGTCGGTCATCTGCTCCCTCTCCTTCGAGTACGGTCTGGCCGGTCCCGCGGGGCACGGAGACCCGTGCCGGAAGGAGACCGGATGTGATCGTGCCGTCCCGCACGGGGCGCCGTACGCGGGAGTCTCAGCCCTGCCCGGTCTCCTCCTTGCCGTAGCCGAGGGTCTCGGCCACGTCCGCGATGTTGGTGTAGGTCCGCTCGGGCAGGGACCGCAGGGTGCCGAGCACCGTGTCGGGCGCGCCCTGCTCCTGAGCACGGCCGATCAGGGTGTCACGGTCGGTGGGGAACACCCCGGCGCCGCTGACCCAGCGGGCCAGCTCGCTGCGGGCCTCCACACCGGCCGGGTCGATGCCGTGCGGGGTGCCCGGCTCGTGACCGGGGGCGTGCGATATCGGTGCCATGTCGCTCTCCTTCGATGTGATCACGGAGCCTTCCGCGCTTCAGCCGGGAAACGCTCAAGGCGGGCGTACAAGCTCAGTTCTTTGTTTTTCTGTCATGTGTCCGGTGATTCCGTCCCGGTGGTTCTCGTTCCGGAGGACGGGATCCCCGCGTCGTGCGAACAGCCCCTTACCCTCTTCACGATGAGCAAACATCGTTGTCAGCGGCGGTTCCGGCGGGCTCATCCGGACGTGTCGTCGTCCCCGGAGGCGAGGTCCACCTTCTCCAGCGGGGCCACCGCGGGACCCTGCAGGACGACGCCGTCCACGCCGAAGCGCGAGCCGTGGCAGGGGCACTCCCAGGAGCGTTCGGCCTCGTTGAAGCCGACCACACAGCCCATGTGGGTGCAGATGGCGGACACAGCGTGCAGGGTCCCGGTCTCGTCACGGTAGACGGCGCAGCGCTTGCCGCCCTTCTTGACCACGGTCCCCTCGCCGGGGAGCAGGTCGATCGCGTCCTGGGCGCCCGTGCCCGCGGTGGACAGGCGGTCGCCGACGAAGTGCCTGGCCACGGTGGCCTGCATCTTGAGCGCGGGCCCGGCCTCGCGTACCGGGCGCAGCCGGCGCGGGTCGTACAACCCCGCCCAGGGTGACGAACCGCCGGTGATCAGCGTGCTCAGCAGCAGCCCCGACATGACGCCGTTGCTCATGCCCCAGCCGCCGAAGCCGGTGGCGACGTAGGCGTGCTTGGCGCCGGGGTGCAGCGGGCCGACGAAGGGAACGCCGTCGGTGGTGTCGTTGTCCTGGGCCGCCCACCAGTGCGTGGGGCGGGCCCCGGGGAACCGTTCGATCGTCCACGAGCGCAGCCGTTCCAGCCGGTCGCCGACGTTGCCGGACCCGGGGAGGAACGACTCGCCGGTGACGATCAGCAGGCGCTGCCCGTCCTCGTACGGGGCGGTGCGGACCGAGCGTGTGCTCTGCTCGGTGGTGATGAACATGCCGCCGGGGTCCTGGCCGGCCGGGATCGCGGCGGCGACGACCAGCTCGCGGTGCGGCTCCATCCGGGTGAACAGCAGGGAGCGGTCGAAGATCGGGTAGTGGGTGGCCACCACCACGTCCGTCGCCGTGACGGTCAGTCCCTCGGACGTGGTGAGGCGGCAGGGCGTGCCCTCCTTCAGGCCCACCACGCGCGTCCCCTCGAAGACGAGCGCGCCGATCCCGGTCATGGCCTCCGCCAGCGCGAGCAGGTAGGCGCGCGGATGGAACTGGGCCTGGTCCTCCACCCGCACCGCGCCGGCGATCGGGAAGGGCAGCGAGCTCTCGGTCACGAACGAGGCCGGCAGCCCGGCCTGCTCGGCGGCCTCGGCCTCCGCCTTGAGCTTGCCGACCCCGTCGGCCGACTCGACGTAGGTGAGCGAGGGCACCCGTTCGATGTCGCAGTCGACGCCGAGTTCGGTGGCGGTGGCGATGAGATGCGCGATCGCCTCCCGCTGCGAGCGGGCGTAGAGGGCCGCGGCCTCCGGCCCGGCCGATGAGGCGAGGTCGGCGTAGATCAGGGTGTGCAGGGCCGACAGCTTGGCGGTGGTGTTGCCGGTGACCCCGGCCGCGATCCGACCGGCCTCGAGGACGGCCACCGACCGGCCGGCGCGGGCGAGTTCCCAGGCCGTGCTCAGGCCGGCGATCCCTCCGCCGACCACGGCGACGTCCACCTGAAGGTCACGGTCGAGGACCGGATAGGGCACTCCGGGGGCTGATTCCATCCAATAGGACTGCATGGTCATACCCGGGTGCGTGCCCTGACGGGCAGGGTGCAAACGACGCGCCGCCCGGCCCGCCACCGGTCCGCCCGGCGCCTTCTCGCACGTCAGGGAGTGTCCGGGACGGGACGGGGCGGGACGGGACGGGCTCAGTAGGCGATGCCGACCGTCCGCTTGATCGTGGCCGGGTCGTCCAGCACGGCGAGCATCGCGTGGGCCAGGTCGGCGCGGGCGATCGTGCGGCCGGCGCGGACGCCGGCGCCCACCGCCAGCCGGTACCTCCCGGTCACCGGCCCGTTCAACAGGCGGGGCGGCCGCAGGACCGTCCAGTCGGTGTCGCTCTCGGCGATCGCCCGCTCCATCGCCCTCAGGTCGTCGTAGACCGGGCTCAGGACGGCCCGCACCAGGGGGGTGAGGATCCGCCGGTCGAGGAAGGGCTCACCCGGGGGCGAGACGCCGAGGGGGGCGGCGCTCACCACGACGAGGCGGCGCACCCCGCACCCGGCCATGGCGGCCAGGATCCCGCGGGTGACCGGGGCGGCCACACCGGCCTTGGCCTGCCCGCGGCTGCGCGCGCCCAGGCCGGAGAGCACGGCGTCCCGTCCCTCGATCGCCGGGCGGAGCGACCGCGGGTCGGTGACGTCGGCCGTGACGACCCGCGCGCCGGCGAGGTCGCCCGGCAGCCGGGCGGGGTCGCGCACCACCGCCGTCACCTCGTGCCCGGCCTCCAGCGCCTGCCGGACCACCTCCTGGCCGGTGCCCCCGGTCGCTCCGCAGACGGTCAGCTTCATGACGCCTCCATGTGGTTGGTGAGTACTCACTAACCATTAGGGTGGGTGAACACTCACCGTTCGTCAACCCGGGGGAGCGCCCAGCATGAAGCCGACCCGGGTCCGCATCCTGGACGCCGCCGAGCACCTGATGCGGACCATCGGCCTGGCCCGTACGACCACCAAGGAGATCGCCCGCGCCGCGGGGTGTTCGGAGGCCGCCCTCTACAAGCACTTCGAGAGCAAGGAGGAGCTGTTCGTGCTCGTCCTGCAGGAACGCCTGCCCCCGTTCGGCCCGCTCGTGGCCGATCTGGAGAGCGGCGGCCTGGACGGCCGCGACGTCGAGGAGACGCTGGTGGAGGTCGCCCGGCACGCCGTGGCGTTCTACGCCTCCAGCTTCCCGATCGCCGCCTCCCTGTTCTCCGACCCGGCCCTGCTGCGACGGCACGGGGAGGAGATGGACAGGCTCGGCAACGGCCCGCACCGGCCGCTCGACGCGCTCACCGCCTACCTGCGCGAGCAGCGCGCGGCCGGGCGGCTGCGCTCCGACGCCGACCCGGCCGCGGCGGCGGCGCTGTTCCTCGGGGCCTGCTTCCAGCGCGCGTTCCTGCACTCCTTCGCCTCGGGCCGCCCGCCCCTCGGCTCGGCCGCCCTGCCGGTCGACGAGTTCGCCGCGGGGCTCGCCCGGACGCTCCTGGACGGCCTGCGGTGACCGGCCCCGCGCCGATCCGGGCGGGATGGATCGGCGCGGGACCGGCCGGTCCGTGATCACCGGGCCGTTTCCGCCGGACCGTCTCCGCGGGCGCGTGCGGCGGTGCGGTGTGGTCGTCCAGTGATCGCCGAGTGATCGCCCAGGGGTGACGGCGCGCCCGCCCGGGGAGGCCGCGCGCGCGTCAAGGGCATGCGTACGTGAGGATTTGACGGCCGGGTCGCGGCTCCGATTGTTAGCGCTACCAGCAGGCGCGTCAAGGGGCCCGTACATCACGATTCGGGAAGAACTCCGGCTGGAAGGGGTGATTCCGCCTTCCTGGCAAAACCGGAGAAAAGGTGACTTCGTCGGTATTGACATGGTCGGTGTTATCGCAAACACTCTGGTAACCCCAGCGAAACATGACGAGGACCCCCATGACACCCAGTGCCGACAACGGCAAGGCGAGGACCAGACCGGCGGTGCTGGACGACGTCGCCGAGCTGGCCGGGGTCTCCGCCATGACGGTGTCCCGGGCGCTGAACGCTCCCGACAGGGTGCGCCCCGAGACCCGGGCGCGTGTCATGGCGGCGGTGAACGAGCTCGGCTACCGGCCCAACCCGGCGGCGCGCCAGCTCGTCACGGGCCGCTCGGGAGTCCTCGGTGTGGTCAGCTTCGACACCACCCTGTACGGGCCCGCCTCCACGCTCTACGCGATCGAGCAGGCGGCCCGGCAGAACGACTACGTGGTCAACATCGCCAGCCTCGGCGCCCTGAACCGCAGGTCGATCGCGGAGGGGGTGGAGCGGCTGCACGCGCAGTCGGTCGACGGCATCGTCGTCCTGGCCCCGCACGAGTCGGCCGCCGACGGCCTGCGCCACCTCTCGTCCGGCCTGCCGCTGGTCGCGGTGGACGCCGGGGACGACATCCCCGTCCCGGTGGTCATGGTCGACCAGCGCGGCGGCGCCGTACGGGCCACCCGGCACCTGCTGAGCCTCGGGCACGAGACCGTCTGGCACCTGTCCGGCCCTCCCGACTGGATCGACGCCAGGGGACGGGTCGAGGGGTGGCGGTCGGTGCTGGAGGCCGAGGGACGGCCGGTGCCCGAGGTGGCGGCCGGTGACTGGAGCGCGCACTCCGGCTACCGGCTCGGCAGGCGGCTGGCCGAGGACCCCTCGGTCACGGCCGTGTTCGCGGCCAACGACCAGATGACCCTGGGGGTGCTGCGGGCCCTGCGCGAGGCGGGCCGGCGCGTCCCCGAGGACGTCAGCGTGGTCGGCTTCGACGACGTGCCCGAGGCCGCCTACTTCTGGCCGCCGCTGACGACGGTCAGGCAGGACTTCGGAGAGGTCGGACGGCACGCCTTCCGGCTGCTGATCGACCGTATCCAGGGCGCAGAGGAAGGAGGCCCGCGCATCGTGGAACCCGAACTGGTGGTCAGGGAGAGCAGCGGCCCCGCCCCGCACTGACGCTCCCGTACCACCCGATCGGCGTCCGTTCCCTCCGCGCCGATCCCCCCTTCCCCGCCGGTCCCGGACGGTCTCCGGGAGGCGACTTCCTCTTCGAGAAAACTCCTCACCTCACTATCAGGAGAAGGTTCATGTTCAAGAAACTGCCCGCGGTACTGGCCGCGGGACTCATGGCCGTCGTGCTCACCGCCTGCGGCTCGGGCGGCGGGGACACCGGCACGACCGGCGCGACCGCCCAGGGCGGCGGGTCCGACAAGATCACGCTCGGCTTCTCGCAGGTCGGCGCGGAGAGCGGCTGGCGTACCGCCAACACCAAGTCCGTCCAGGAGGCGGCCGCGGCGGCGGGCATCGACCTGAAGTTCTCCGACGCCCAGCAGAAGCAGGAGAACCAGATCAAGGCCATCCGCTCGTTCATCCAGCAGAAGGTCGACGTGATCGCCTTCTCGCCGGTGGTCGAGTCGGGCTGGGACACCGTCCTGAAGGAGGTCAAGGACGCCAACATCCCGGTCATCCTGACCGACAGGGCGGTCGACTCCAGCGACACCTCGCTCTACAAGAGCTTCATCGGCTCCGACTTCGTCGTCGAGGGCAAGAAGTCCGGCGAGTGGCTGGTCAAGGAGTACGAGGGCAAGTCCGACCCGGTCAACATCGTCGAGCTCCAGGGCACCACGGGCTCGGCGCCCGCGAACGACCGCAAGAAGGGCTTCGGCGAGGCCATCGCGGCCGACCCCAAGTTCAAGATCATCGCTTCGCAGACCGGTGACTTCACCCGCGCCAAGGGCAAGGAGGTCATGGAGGCCTTCCTCAAGGCGCACAAGGACATCGACGTGCTGTTCGCGCACAACGACGACATGGGTCTGGGTGCCATCGAGGCGATCGAGGGCGCGGGACTCAAGCCGGGCACCGACATCAAGATCATCACGATCGACGCGGTCAAGGACGGCATGCAGGCCCTGGCCGACGGGAAGATCAGCTTCATCGCGGAGTGCAGCCCCCTCCTCGGCCCGCAACTGATGGACCTGGTCAAGAAGGCCGTCAAGGGCGAGCAGATCCCGCAGCGGGTGCTCACCGAGGAGACCACCTTCACGCCCGAGCAGGCCAAGGCGGTCCTGGCCGACCGCAAGTACTGATCGAGCGCGCACGACCGGACGGCGCCCGCACCGAGCGGGCGCGCGTACCGGACGACCGATGACCACGGGGGCGGTGGGTGCCGACGGCACCCACCGCCCCCGCGGCGCGAGGGGACGACGGCCCGGAAGCCGGGACGTCAGGGGGAGAGCGTCTCGATCCTCCGCCTCCTGGCCATGATCACCACCACGACCGCGTACAGGCCGAGCTGGACCACCGTCCCCGTCAGGCTCTGCCAGGGCACCGACCCCTGCTTCAGCGCCTCGTCGAGGGACCCGTCGGCCCCGCTCACCCCGAACGCCAGCACGTTGTTGGCCACGTGCAGCGCGATGGCGGCCTCCAGGCCACCGGTCCGCACCGCCAGCCAGCCCATCAGGGCGCCGAACGCGAAGACGTCGAGGATGCCCCAGTCGATGTAGGCGTGCACCGCGGTGAAACCGGCGGCGCTCAGCAGGATGCCCGGCCAGGGGTTGGCCAGGAAGGCGCCGAACGCCTGGAGCAGCCAGCCCCGGAAGACGTACTCCTCGGCGGCGGCCTGGAACGGCACCAGGAGTACGGTGACGATCAGGGCGGGCAGGAAGCGCTCCCAGCCGACCCAGCCGAACAGCTCACCCAGGTCCTCGCCGGTCACCAGGTAGGTGAGGGCGACCGTGCCCTGGCCCAGCACCACGGAGGCGGTGGCCACCGCCGCGCACCACGCCATCCACCGCCACCGCAGGCGGCCGACGACCGAGGACAGGGTGCCGGGCGGCCGGCGCTGGATCCACGCGGCGATCCCGTACACGACGGGCAGGGTGGCGGCGATGGCGAACAGGTTGACGCCCAGTTCGAGGACCGGGTCCTCGAACATCCGCTCGCCCGACCCGGAGATCCCGGCACCGGTGAGCGCGGCGACCAGCGTGCCGCCGAGGACCACGGCGAGTATGACCAGCATGACGCCGAGCAGGCCCGCGAGCGTGCCCAGCACGGGCCGCCACCAGGCGTGCAGGGGGGTGCGGGCCAGCCGGTCGTAGCGGGTACCGGACGGAGCCGCCACGAACCAGGGGGCCGGCTCCGGGGGCGGGCCCTGGGCCGGCGAGGGTGTCGCCGTGGGCTCGGAATCCTGAGGGACGTGCATGTCTCATTCCGTTTCGATACGTTCGCGGAGGTCGTCGGGCCGGGAACGGGACACGACGCGGCGCGCCCGGCGTCCCGCACGCGATCTCGGCGCACCTTCAGGCACAACGACGCCGGATGCCACCGGGTTCCTCCCCGGCTCCGCGCCGTCCGAAGCCGGACCGGCACGCCGTCCCGGCCGCGTGCCCGGCCGGGCCCGGCTCGACCTCGGATTTCGTGGATGGACCCGGCGGTGAGGGGTAAGTCGTCGATCAACGTCCTCGACCGGGGACGACGACCGGCCGACGACCCGCACGGGACGCGGTCAGGGGGTCTCCACGCTGAAGGAGTAGGCATGAGTGAACACGAGCGTTCCCGCAGGATCGCGGCGCCGCCGGGGGTGGTGTTCGACCGGGCGGAGGACCTGGACGGCCTCGACGACTGGCTCCCGCGGGACCTGCACGTGCACGCCGGGGAGCAGCCGCCCGCGGTGACCGTGCACGAGGACTCCACCGGGACGGACGCCCGCGCGCTGCTGCGCGCCGAACGCGACCAGCTCCGGATGGAGTGGGGCACCCGCGACAACGGCCGGTACGCCGGATGGCTCCAGGTGGCCGACAGCGGGGAGAACGAGAGCGAGGTGACGATCCACCTGTCGTTCTTCGACGAGGATCACGCTCCGCCGGCCGAGGCCGTCGACCGGGCGCTCGGCGACAGCCTGGAGCGGCTGGCCCTCCAGGTGGACCGTCAGGGCGCCTGATCGCCTGCGGCAGGACGGGGAGGGGCAGGCGGCCGGAAGATCACGTCCCTGTGTGATCCTCCGGCCCTTGCCCGATGTTTCGGGCCGTCCGGCCCGTCCGGTTGCACGCGGTCCGCGGGAGGGATCAGGTCAGGTAGTCGCGCAGCGCGCGGGAGCGGGAGGGGTGGCGCAGCTTCGTCATGGTCTTGGACTCGATCTGCCGGATGCGCTCGCGGGTCACCCCGTAGGCGCGGCCGATCTCCTCGAGGGTCTTGGGGCGGCCGTCGCCGAGCCCGAACCGCATCGCCACCACCCCGGCCTCACGCTCGGAGAGGGCCTCCAGGATCGTGTGCAGCTGCTCCTGCAGCAGCGCGGCGGCCACCGCGTCCTCGGGGGTGATCGCCTCGGAGTCCTCGATGAGATCGCCGAACTCGCTGTCGCCCTCGGTGCCCAGGGGGCTGTGCAGGGAGATCGGCTCACGCCCGTACCCCTGCACCTCCACGACCCGCTCCGGGGTCATCTCCAGCTCGACCGCGAGCTCCTCGGGGGTGGGCTCGCGGCCCAGGTCGGTGGTCATCTGCCGGTGCACGCGGGCCAGCTTGTTGATCACTTCGACCATGTGGACCGGGATGCGGATGGTCCGCGCCTGGTCGGCGAGCGCACGGGTGATCGCCTGCTTGATCCACCAGGTGGCGTACGTGGAGAACTTGAAGCCCTTGGTGTAGTCGAACTTCTCGACCGCGCGGATCAGGCCCAGGTTGCCCTCCTGGATCAGGTCCAGGAAGAGCATGCCGCGGCCGGTGTGGCGCTTGGCCAGCGACACCACCAGGCGGAGGTTGGCCTCCAGCAGGTGGTTCTTGGCCCGGTGGCCGTCCTCGGCGAGCCATTCGAGCTCCGCGCGGACGTCCGGCTGGAGCCGGTCGGCCTCGTTGAGCCGCTCGGTGGCGAACAGCCCGGCCTCGATCCGGCGGGCGAGCTCGACCTCCTGCTCGGCGTTGAGCAGGGGGATCCTGCCGATCTGCTTGAGGTAGTCCTTGACCGGGTCGGTGCTGGCGCCGACGCTCGACTCCAGGGCGGCGGGTACCTCGTCGTCGTCCGTCAGGACGAGTTCCTCTTCGTCGACGGTGCCCTCCACGGTGGCGGCTTCCATGGCGTTCACACCTTCCCCAGGTCCGGTCAGATACAACAACCCGTGCAGTTCAAGGTACGTCCCGCGACGGGATGCTGCGGCGCCTGGCTCGCCGTCGTGGCCTTCGCCGCTCCGGAGAGCCTCCGCCGCACATGTGTGTTCCCGCCCAGGACAGGGCTATTCCGTTCCACCGCCGACGAGTCGGGGCCGCCCACGGCTCCTGCGGGACGCCGCGGGCGCCGCCCGTGGTCGGTGGGACGTGGGGAGGGGGAACCGGATCCGCCGGGCCCGCCGGATCAGGCCGGGAAGTCCCTGGGGTTGACGCCGGTCGTCCGGGCGTTGCCGTTCCTGACGGGGTTGATGGTCAGGGTCCAGACGGTCGAGCTGGTCGCGGTCGTGCTGAACCTCAGCTTCTGGGTGAAGCGCTGGTAAGAGGGAGCGCCGGCGAACCTGCCCCGGGAGGTGCTGAACCGGTAGCCGGAGGTGAAGAAGATCGTGTAGGTGCCGTCCCTGACGTCCCTGACGGAGGCGGTGGACCGCGCGCGGACGTAGATGCTGATCGCCTTGGACCTGCCGCGGACCAGCGTGACGACGGCGTCCCTGCTGTTGCCGTTCTTGATCTTCAGCCTGCCCGGCCCGCCGCTGATGCGGTCGTAGAGGATCTTTCCGTTACCCGGTCGCGCGGCGGCCTCGGCCGAGGAGACGGCGACGGTCTCCTGGGACGTGGCGGTGGCGGGGGCGGCGACGGAGCTGGTCAGCAGAACGGCTGCGAGCATCGCTCCCGCGAGCGTACGTGGTTTCGTCATTGCGCAAATATGACTAATCTCCAGTAATCGGTCAACGCAATTCGCAATTGCGGCATCTTTCGGCCATTTTCGCGCCTTTGACTGTTTTTTGCATTTTCATCACTTGCTTGGGCTTCATCACCTGCTCCGGTGAGCGTCACCCGTCACGGCACCGGCCCTGCCGGCCGCGTCCGTACGGCCGCTCCGTGGGATCCTCCGGGGGCCGGGGAGGGGTCAATACAATTCATCCGATGCCGACCATGCCGATCACGCCGACGACGACCGCCCCGCCGCGACCGCCGCGCCGGTCCGGACGGGCCGGGGCACCCGTCGCGCGGGCCGCCCGGCGCCTCGTCGGCCTGGCCGCGGGCGGGGTGACGGGTGTCGCCGAGCTCGGCTTCCTGTGCGTCGCGGGCGTGCTGCTGGCGGTCCCGGGGACGTGGCCCGCGGGCCGTCGTACCGCCCGGCGGCTCGCGGCGGCCGGGGCGGCGCGGCTGGTCGCGCTGGAACGGGCCCGGCTGGCGGCGTGGTTCGACCACGACACCGGCGAGGTGCCGGCCGCGAACGGGTACCGCTACCTCGCGCTGCGGGCGACGTTCGGCACGCTCGCGAGCTACCTGACGTTCACCGGCCTCTTCGTCGGCCTGCTGTTCCTGACCGGTGGTGTCGAGGGGCTGCTCTCCGGCACCTCGTACCCGGTCCCGCTTCGGTATCCCGGCGTGCGCCTGACGGTCGACAGCGGGCCGCTGGGCACCGCCCACGGGCTGGTCCTGCTGGGAGCGTCCGCGCTGTGGGGTGCGGTGACGGTGACCGCGGAGCGGCGGCTGGCCAGCTGTCTCGCCGGTCCCGGGGAGCGGGAGGCGATGCGTCGCCGCATCGCGGAGCTGACCGCCTCCCGCAGCGGCATCGTGCGGGCCGTCGACGACGAGCGGCGGCGCATCGAGCGCGACCTGCACGACGGCGTCCAGCAGCGGGGCGTGGCCCTGGGCATGCTGCTGGGCCGCGCACGGCACGGCACCGACCCGGCCGTGGTCGCCGGGCTGGTGGAACAGGCCCACGCCGAGTCGCGCCGCCTCCTGGAGGAGCTGCGCGGCGTCGCCTGGCGGATCTACCCCTCGGCCCTGGACGAGCTGGGCCTGCGCGCCGCGCTCACCGGGGTGGCGGAACAGGCGGGCCTGCCGGTGACCGTCCGCTACGGCCTGGTCGAACGTCCCGTCTCCGAGATCGAGACCGCCGTCTACTTCGTGGTCCGCGAGGCCATCTCCAACGCCGCAAAGCACGCCGCCGCCACGGGCGTCCTGGTGGTCCTGGACGAGGACGGGCACGCCGTCACCGTGGAGATCTCCGACGACGGCCAGGGCGGGGCGGACCCCGCCGGGAGCGGCCTGTCCGGGCTGGAGCGGCGGGTGCTGGCCCTGGACGGCACGTTCGCGGTGCACAGCCCGCCGGGCGGCCCGACCATGATCACGGCCGTCCTGCCCCTCGGAGGGCGCCCGGCACCGCCCCGGGGGACCGATGCGTCCCGGTGAGCCCCGGTGAGCCCCCGCCGCCCCGCCCGGGACCCGTCCGGCCTCTTCCGGCCCGCGTCCCCTCGTGTCCCCTCGTGTCCGCCCGCCGGGTTCCCCCGCCGGCACCCGCACCCACCTCCGGAGCCCCCATGCGACTGGTCCTCGCCGACGATTCCGTGCTGTTCCGGGAGGGCCTGGTCCGCCTGCTGGAGGAGGCCGGCCACGTGGTCGTGGCGGCGGTGGGCGACGCGGCGGCGCTGCTGGAGGCCGTGGACGAGCACCGTCCCGACGTGGCGATCGTGGACGTGCGCATGCCGCCGGGCCAGGCCGGTGAGGGGCTGCGGGCCTCGCTGACGATCCGGGAGCGCCTGCCGGACGTCGGCGTGCTCGTGCTCTCGCAGTACGTCGAGACGACCTACGCCTCCCGGCTGCTCACCGGGGCACCGGAGGGACTGGGGTACCTGCTCAAGGACCGGGTCACCGAGGTGGGGGAGTTCCTGGAGTCGCTGGAGCGGGTCGGCGCGGGCGGGACGGTGTTCGATCCGGAGGTGGTCAGGCGGCTGCTGGCCCGCACCACGCGCGCCGACCCGCTCGGCAGGCTCACCCCGCGGGAGACCCAGGTGCTGGAGCACCTGGCCCAGGGCCTGGTCAACGCCGCGATCGCCGAGCGCCTGCACGTCTCGCAGAGCGCGGTGGAGAAACACGTCAACGCGATCTTCGACAAGCTCGGGCTCGTCCGCGTCCCCGGCTACAGCCGGCGCGTGCTGGCCGTGCTGCGCTACCTCGATGCCTGACCCGCGCCTGCCAGGACCAGGTGCCGCAGGCGGGCCAGGAGCAGCAGCGCGCAGGCCACGGCGGCCAGGAGGAGCCAGATCACGAACGAGAAGTAGAGGTAGGCCACGTGCGCCCAGGTGGCGTCGCCCCCTCGGGACAGCACCCGGAACACATCGGTGATCGTCAGGCAGAGCACCCCCGGCGCCGCGTACGGCAGCAGCCGGGCTGCCGTCCGCCACCCCGGCCGTCCGGCGCGCCGTGCCGACCAGCGGCGCGAGCGGACCAGCCCCCGCCCGGCGAGCGCGAGCGTCAGCGCGGCGGCGAGCGCGAACACGGCGTCGACGAGCAGGAACGGCGAGGGGGAGGGCGGCGGTTCGGGCTCCCTCCCCTCGGCCATGGCGACCAGCGCGTCCGCGATCGCGCCGCTGTCGTCGTAGGCGGTTCCGGTGTTGGCCATCACCACGATGCCGTGGCCGGAGCGCAGCAGCAGCGTCTGCCGGGCCGTGGCGGTGGACAGGTCGCCGTCGTGCTCCACGACCGGCGCACCGCTCCCGGTCGTGCCGAGCGCCCAGCCCAGCGCGTACGAGCGCTTGATCCGGGACGGGGTGCGCATCTCGGCCACGCCCGCGGCGGAGACGACGCGGACACCGCCGGGACCGGTGCCCTCACCGGCCTGCATGATCATCCATCGCGCCATGTCGCCCGCGCTGCTGATCACGCCGCCCGAGCCGTTGCCGAACCCGTGCGGTTCGGCGAGGGCGATCGGGACGCCGAGCAGGTGCAGGTGCCCGCGCGCGGTCGGCGGCAGGTCCCGTTCGGTGTCGATCGTGCGGCTGTCGCGCATGCCGAGCGGGCCGAACACGTGGGTCCGCAGGCGGTCGGCGAAGGGCACCCCGGCCACCACCTCGACCAGCCGCGCCGCGACCTGGAAGTTGGTGTTGTGGTAGCTCCACCGCGTGCCGGGGTCGGCGGCCAGTCGTGCCCCGCGCAGGCGCGCGACCGCCTCGCGCAGGGAACGCGGCTGGGGCAGGCTCCTCTCGCGGAAGGCCGACGTGGCCATCCCCGACGTCTGGTCCAGCAGCTGCCGGACGGTGATGCGCGCCGCCCGGGGGTCGGCCATCGTGAACTCCGGGAGCGCCTCGCGCACCGGCGCGTCGAGCCCGACCCTTCCCTCCTCCACGAGCTGCATGACCGCGAGCGCGGTGAAGGACTTGCTGAGCGAGGCGACGGCCATCGGCGTCCGTCCGGTGACCGGTTCGCCGGAGGCGGTGCGGCCGTAACCGGCGACGTGCACGACCTTCGCGCCCCGGGTGACGGCGACCGCGACCCCGGGCAGGCCGGTGGCCTCGCGGTAGGCGTTCACGAACCGGTCGACGGCCGCGGGGTCGATCTCACGCCCGGCCCCGGCCGCGATCCTTGATGCCGGCAGGAGGGATTCCGTGCCCGGGGAGACCGGGGGAGCCCCGAGCTGGGAGCCGGACGGGGCCCGGAACGGGGACGGGGACGGGGATGAGGAGAGGGCGGCGGGCGGGACGGCCGCCAGGGCGAGGACGCAGGCCGCCGGGAGAGCGGCGGCGAGGCGCCGGAACACCGGGCCGCCGGTGATGTCGAGTTCGGGCATCACCCGACCGTAGGGACCGCCCCCGGACCCGGGCCATTGCGAGATCCCTCCCTCCACCCTGCGGAAAACCACAGGGGGATCACCGCGTACCCCTCCCGTGCCCGGGTCCGGCCGGTCCGGTGCCTGATCCGCCGCGTCCGCACCGACACGATGCGAATATATATTTTGCACAAATAAGTAGAAACATTGCAGACATCTGTTTGTCATCCTATGGTGTCAGCAGCGCCGCCCGTTGATCTCCAGGTGACCGGCGGCACCCCCACCCCCCATCAGGCCGGATCGCGGTGACGGCGCGTCCCGCGGCGATCCGGCCCGGCGTGACGAAGGGTCAGCCGATGACGACATCCGACCGATCCCCCACCCGGCCGCACCGCCTCGGCGGCCGTGCCATGACCGTGCTGGCGATCCTGCTGGCCGCCCTGTGCTGGACCGGCGCCCAGGCGCCACCGCAGGCCCGCGGCGCGGCCGTCCCCGAACAGTCCTCCAACGTCCACCTGTTCTACTACCCCTGGTACGGCAATCCCCAGGTGAGCGGGGGCTGGCGGCACTGGGAACAGGGCGGCCACACCCCGCCGGACGACATCGGCGCCGACCTCTACCCCACCCTGGGCGCCTACGACTCCGCGGACCACGCCGGAGCCGTCACCCGGCACATGCAGTGGATCAAGCAGGCCGGGGTCGGCGTCATCGTCTACAGCTGGTGGGGTGTCGGCGGCCCCGAGGACCGCATCGCCCAGGGCGTGCTGGACGCGGCCGCGCGCCACGGCATCAAGGTCGCCTGGCACCTGGAGCCCTACGGCGGGCGCACCGCGGCCTCCACCGTGGCGGACATCCGCTACATCAACGACCGCTACGGCTCCCACCCCGCCTTCTACCGCTCGGCCGAGCACGGCGGCCGGGCCGCGTTCTACGTGTTCGAGAGCCTGCGCATCACCGACTGGTCGGCGCTCGACCAGGTCACCGCGGACAACATCGTGCTCGCCCAGACCACCGACACCTCGAAGATCGCGCACTTCTCCGGCATGTACACCTACGACGGGATCGCCGGCACCACCGCGCCCGGCTGGGCCGACGCGAGCGCGTACGCCAGGCGCAACAACCTGATCTGGGCGCCTTCGGTGGCCCCCGGCTACATCGACGACCGCGCGGTGCCCGGCAACACCACCCCGACCCTCGGCCGCGCGAACGGCGCCACCTACGACCTGGAGTGGTCCAACGCCCTGGACCCGGCCAAGGGCGGCCTGCCCACCTGGGTCTCGGTCACCTCGTTCAACGAGTGGCACGAGGGCAGCTCCATCGAACCGGCCGACTCCACCCCGCCGGCCGGGTTCGGCTACCAGACCTACGAGGGCGCCTACGGCAGGACCGGGGCCGCCGCGGAGACCGCGTACCTGGACCGGACGAAGTACTGGGCGACGGAGTTCGAGACCCGCAGGGCCGGTGGCCAGGGCGACACGCGTCCCCCCACGGCGCCGGGTGCCGCGCGGGCCGTCCCGGCCTCGTCCACCAGCGTGACCGTGGGCTGGACCGCCTCCACCGACGACGTCGGGGTGACCGGCTACGACGTCCACCGCGAGGCCGGCGCGGTCGACCCGCTGGTGGGGAGCACCACCGGCACGTCGTTCACCGTCACCGGCCTCACCCCGTCCACCGCCTACTCCTTCTACGTCGTCGCCAGGGACGCCGCGCGGAACACCTCGCCGCCCTCCGGCACGGTGACCGCGACGACCGGGCCCCCGGCCGGCTGCTCCCCGAACACCGGTGACATGGCCAGGGGAAGGCCGGTCGTGGCGAGCGGCGTCACGCAGAACTACGTGGCGGCCAACGCCGTCGACGGTGACGCGTCCACCTACTGGGAGAGCGTCAACCACGCCTTCCCGCAGTCCATCACCGTCGACCTGTGCGCGCAGGCCCAGGCCGGGCGCGTGGTGCTGAGGGTGCCGCCTGCCGCCGCCTGGTCCAGGCGCACCCAGACCCTGTCGGTGCTCGGCTCCGCCGACGGCACGTCGTTCACCACCCTGGCGGGCTCACGGGGCCACGTCTTCGACCCGGCCACCGGCAACACCGTGACCGTCACGTTCCCGGCGGCGGCCGTCAGGTACGTGCGGCTGACCGTCACCGGCAACACCGGCTGGCCCGCCGCGCAGCTCTCCGCGTTCGAGGTGCACCGCCCCTGAGCACCCTCCCGGGAAGGCCCGGGACGTGAACGGGTGGATCCGTCCCCGGCCGGCGCGGCACCGGCCGGGGACCGGCCTCGCGCGGCGACACGAACACCGCGCGCGTATAGGGTTACCCTCAGTGACGACGTCCCGACAGGGCCGACCGGAGGCTGAGACCATGGCAGAGCTCGCGCACTTCATCACCGACCTTCCCGGCAGCCTGGCGGGTGAGACCCGCCGGGGCTCCGGAGCCGCGCTGACGTACATCTACTGGGAGGGCGGCGACGACCCGACCACGCTGGCCATCGGCGAGGAGGGCGACGACGGCCCCACCACCTACGCCCTCGGTGAGGAGGGCGACGACCACGGCTGGGGTCGCGCCGGCGCGTAGGGGGCCTGGACGTGACCCGCTGGGGGATCATCGGCCCGCCGGAAGACCCGCAGGTGGCGAACGTGACCGCCGCCCTGCGGGAGCGCGGCGCCGAGCCCGTCGTCCTCGACCTGTCGGGGTTCCCGGCACGGTCGAGGCTCTCGCTGCTCGACGGGACGCCCTCGGCCCCGGGGGTGGACGTCACCGCGGTCCGCGCCTGGTACCTGCGCTCCATGCCGCTCCCGCTGCCCTTCGCCCCCTGGCCGCCCGGCCGGGACGCCCAGGACACCCCGGGAGACCGGGGCGACGGGGGCAGCGGGGGCGACGGGGGCGGAGTCACGCCGGAGGAGTGGGAGCGCGAGCAGCGCTCGGCGTACGCCGGTGGGCGTGAGCGCCGCTCGTTCACGTTCGGTTTCGTCACCGCGCTGCGGCACGGCGGCGCGGTGCTCGTCAACCCTCCCGAGACCCTGGGCCAGCACTTCCTCAAGCTCGACCAGCTCCGGAGGCTGCGCGAGGCCGCGGTACCGGTGCCCCGGACGCTCGCCACCAACGACCCGGACGCCGTCGCCGGCTTCGCGCGCGCCACCGCCGGGCTGGTCGTCTACAAACCGCTCGCCGGGGGCGCCCTGTGCCGCCGGATCACCCCCGGTGACCTGCGCCCCGAACGGCTGCGGCTGCTGGCCACCGCGCCGGTGCTCTTCCAGGAGGAGGTGCCCGGCCGCAACCTGCGCGTGTACGTGGTGGACGACGAGGTGGCCGCCTCGTACGAGATCGTCTCCGAGGAGCTGGACTTCCGGGGGGCCGAGCGGGCCGTGCTCCCGGAGCCGCCGAGCGAGCAGGAGCGCGACGCCTGTGTGCGCGCGGCCAGGGCGTGCGGGCTGACCTTCACCGGCGTCGACGTGCGCCGCCGGGACGACGGCACGTTCGCGGTGCTGGAGTGCAACCCCTCGCCCATGTTCGCCGCCATCGAGCGCCGTACCGGCTCGGCGGGCGTCACCCGGGCGCTGGCCGCCCTGCTGTGCCGCGCGGCCACCTGAACCGGGTGTTCCCGTTCGGGCAGGGGAGAGCCTGTCCGGCTCCGCGGCGTCCGCCAGGACCCGTACCACCGTGCCGCGCAGGTCCCGGTGCCGTGGTCGCGCGGCTCGTGGTCGCGCGGCCGTCACGGGCCGCGCCGGATGCGCCGGCCGGTGACCTCGTTCGCGAGGATCCGCAGGTACGGCTCCCCCTCGCCGTCCGTCCACGGCCGTACGCCCAGCGCCGCCAGGGCCGCCCGGTCCTCCTCGGAGGAGACCTGGTCGACCCCGCCGCGCACCATCACGCTCCAGCCCTCGCGGCCGGCGTCGTCGATCCGGTCCACCTCGAAGGCGACCTTGGTCTCGACGCCTTCGACGCCGTCGACGTCGAGGTGCGGGGTCTGCTCCAGCGGGTCGCCGCAGGCCGTACGGAAGATCACCGAATCGCCGTGCAGGGCGTAGTCGACCGGCTGGATCACCGGTCCGCCGATGCCCTCGAAGGCGATCCGTCCCACCCCGCCAGGGGTGATGAGCCGCAGGCACTCGTCCCGGTCGAGCCGCTGCGACCGCGCCGGGGAGGACGGCCGCCCGTACCGGGAAGGCCGGTCACTTCCGAAGGGCCGTTCACTCCCGGCGAGCCGTTCACTCCCGGCGAGCCGGTCACTCCCGGAAGGTCGGTCACTCCCGAAGGGCCGGTCGTCCCCGGACGGCCGGTCCCCCTCGAACGACCGATCGCCTCCGGGCGGCCGATCATCCCCGGACGGCCCGTCTGTGCCGGACGGCGGGTCGTCCCAGGACGAGCGGCCGGGCACCGGCGGTGGCCCGTGTCCCGGCGACAGGCCGGACCCGGGCGAGACGTCGTACCTCGACGGCGGGCCGGTGTTCCCGCCGAGCAGTTCCTCCGGCCGGGTGTCCAGGGCGGTGGCCACCCGGTTCACGGTCCCGGGGTTCGGTGAGGCCACGGTCTCCTCCAGGTAGGCGAGGTACCCGGGGTCGATCCCGGCCCGCAGGGCCAGTTCCTCCCTGGTCAGGCCGAGGTCCTCGCGCCGCCTGGCGATCCGGCGGCCGAGGTCGCCGGGAGCCGGTACGCGTCCAGTCATGGGATTTCTCCTGCCGAGAACGGTGACGCCGGTGCGAGTCCGGGGCTCCTCCGGCTCCGCGTCCCCCGTTCGGCGTCATCTGAGGCCTCCCCGCACCGGCGCGCGGCTAATCCGACCTGGTCGGAGCCGGTACGTCCCCCTCCGGCCGCCGACGGCCCCGGCGAGGGCCGTGGTCCGCCGGGGTCCGGGATGCCGCCGACGTTCGTCCGGCCCGGCACCGGTTCCGGTTCCGGCTTCGGTTCCGGTTCCGTGAGGGAGGGTTCAGGAGGGGCGGGCGGCCGGGGGAGCGGCGGGGACGCCGGATCCGTAGTCGTCGAGCACGGGGGTCCGGCGGGGCAGCAGGCTCCCGAGCCGGCTCGCGACGGCCGGCAGCATCCAGAACCGGCTCAGCAGGTCGCGGGTGCGGATGGCCGAGGCGCTGCCCGGGACCAGCCGCCCGGCCCCCTCGGCGACCCTCGCCTGCCCGCGCTCGACGGCCCGGCGGTGCCGCTCCTGGTAGCGGGCGAACGCCGCCCGGTGCTCACCGCCGGCGGCGTGCAGCTCACCGGCCAGCACGTACGCCCCCACCATCGCCAGGGTCGTGCCGTGCCCGGACAGCAGCGCCGGGCAGTGGGCGGCGTCCCCGGCCAGGCTCACGCGCCCGGCCGACCAGCGGTCCATCCGGATCTGGCTCACCGAGTCGAAGTAGAAGTCGGGGGCGGCGGTCACCTGCTCCAGCAGCTCCGGCACCCGCCAGCCGTCACCGGCGAACGCCTCGCGCAGCACCCGCCTGTGCAGGGCGGCGTCACGCCGGCCCCCACCCTCCAGCTCGGGGTGACGGAAGACGAAGATCGCCGTCGCCCGGTCGAGGTAGCTGTAGACGCCGGCCATCCTGCCCGGCTCGTTGTACAGCACCACCTCGCCGTCCACGCCCATGTCCTTGCTCACGTCCGCGGCGGCGACGTAGTGGCCCAGGTGGCGCAGGAAACGCCCCTCCTCGCCGATGGCCAGGGAACGGGTGAGGGAGTGCAGGCCGTCGGCGCCGATCACCAGGTCGAAGCGGCGGGCTCCGCCCCGTTCGAAGGTGACGTCCACCCCGTCGCCGTCCTGCTCCAGCGTGGCGACGGAGTCGCCGAAGACGTACTCCACGTCGTCGGCGGTGGCCTCGTACAGGATCCTCACCAGGTCGCCGCGGGGCAGCTCGACGCCGCGCGTGGCGAAACTCCCGGTGGGGACCCTCGCCCTGCTCCTGCCGGAGCGGTCCACGAACGACAGCGCCCTCGTCTCCACGGCGGCCTGCCGCACGCGCGGCAGGACCCCCATCCTGCGTGCGACCTCCGTCGCCGGGTCGATCACGTCGATCGGGTAGCCGCCCTCGCGCGGGCCCGCGGCGCGCTCGACCACCACGGGCCGGAACCCGTGGCGGACCAGCCAGTACGCCAGGGTCGGGCCGGCGACGCTCGCCCCCGAGATCAGCACGTCACGGTTCTTGATCGTCATGTCGTCCTCCACGTTCCGCTTCTACTGACCATCGGTCAGTAGAGTGACCGTAAGGCACTGACCATCGGTTAGGCAAGCGCGCTACGGTGGAGCCATGAACGACGAACCCGGAACCCGCGAGAGGATCCTGGAGACCTCGCGCGAGCTGTTCGGCGCGAACGGCTACCAGCGCACCTCCGTCCGGGAGATCGCCGAACGGCTGGGCCTCACCAAGACGGCGGTCCTGTACCACTTCCCCGCCAAGGCCGACATCCTGGACGCGCTCGCCGAACCGCTCCTGCGGGACCTGGAGGCGGCGGTCGTCGTGACCGGTCCGCCCGACCCCGAGCGGGACCGGTGGACGCTGATGGAGAACCTGCTGGACGTCTACCTCGCCCACCGGGGGTCGCTGCGCATGATCCTCCGGGACGTCGCGCTGTTCGCGCAGAACTCGGCGTTCCAGCGGTTCGTGGTGGCCATGACCGAGGCCAACCGCGTCGTCTCCGGTCACGACCCGGACCTGCGCGAGCGGGTACGGGCGGCGCAGGCCATCGCCATGCTCAGCGATCCGGTCATCCTCCTGGCCGAGACCGCCACGGAGTCGCTCCGCCGGGAGGTGCTGGCGGGCGTGCGCCGCCTGTTCGACGAGACGCCCGGGGCTCCCGGGGCGGCCGGCGTGGCCGAAGCGGCCGGGACGTCCGGCGTGCCCGGGACACCGCTGGGGCCCGGCCTGTCCGGGACGCCCACCGCTCCCACCGTGCCCACCGTTCCCGGCGCGGTGACACGGCGGCACAGGAGCGGCAGGCCCGGTGCGATGACCCCGGAGATGGTCGAGCGGGCCAGGCGGATGGACGCGGACGGCTCGCACACCATGGCCGAGATCGCCGCGGCCCTCGGCGTCTCCCGCGCCACGCTCTACCGCTACCTGTCGCCGCCCCCGGAGTAATGAGACATTTAATGAGACTAATTCTGAGACGGTTTCCGGACCCGTACACCGGTGCGGGCGCCTCGCGAGGAGCGCGGTGAGATCCACGCTTCCGGCGGGGACGTGGATGCGGGTCCGGGAGGCTCGTGACGATCGGGACGCCCGTGGACCTGCCTTCGCCGGGCGAGGTCTAGGGTTGTGTCGCCGTTCGGGCGGGGGGACCCGCCGTTCGGGCGGGGGACGGACGCCGTCCCGGAGACCGCCCGGGACGGCGGCCGTGCCCCCGCGGCACGCGCCGGCAGACGATCCGGCAGACGACGAGGAGAACCGATGATCCGCCGCTGGAACCCCGACGGCCCGGCCGCGCCGCTCGGCCGGTACAGCCACCTGGCGTCCGTGCCCGCCGGTCACGAACTGCTGGTCATGTCCGGCCAGGTCGGCGTCATGGAGGACGGCACCCTGGCGGGGACGGACGCCGAGTCCCAGGCCCGGCAGGTCTTCGCCAACATCGAGAGCCTGCTGCGCTCCGCGGGAGCCGGGCCCGAGCACCTGGTCAAGCTGTTCACCATGCTCTCCGGTACGGAGCACCTGGCGGGCTCGCGGGCCGCGCAGGGTGAGGTGTTCGCCCGGTGGTTCCCGGAGGGCGACTGGCCCGCGCACTCGCTGATCGTGGTCGCCGCCCTCGCCGCCCCCGGACTCCTCATCGAGGTCGAGGCCATCGCCGCCGTCCCGCGCGGCTGACCACGGCACGTCCCGGCGGAGACCGCGACGCAAGGCTCGGCGGCTCGGCCGGTGGCGATCGTCAGGTCCGCGCGGCCCCGGACGTCGTCGCGGGCGTGGAACCTCTCCTCCTGGGCCGCCCAGCGCTCCCAGTGCGGGGCGTAGAGGTCGCCGTCCCGCTCCAGCGCGCGGGTCCTGCGCACCTCGTCGGGTGCCTCCAGCCACACCAGGCCGCTCAGATACGGCGCGGCGGCCAGGGCTCCGGAGCCGGTGCCGTCGACGACGAGGACCCCGGTGTCCGGTGTCTCGTGCCACTCGGCGTAGCCGCCCGCCGTCCAGTCGTAGCGCCTCCACCGCGCGCCACCGTCCAGGCTCAACGGCCGCAGGACCCAGCGGACCAGCGCGTCCACCCCGCCCAGCAGGCCGTCCCAGCCGGGGTAGAGGTCGTCCATCCGTACGACGGGAGCCCCCAGCTCGGCGGCGACCGCGGTGGCGAGGGTGGACTTGCCCGATCCCGACCGTCCCTCGACGGCCAGGACGCGGGTGCCGCCCGCGCGGGCGGGACGTGCCCGCAGCCAGGCGGCGACGCGCGCCGGGGACGTCCCCCCGGATCCCCCGGATCCTCCGGATTCCCCGGGGGACGTCACGAGTCCTCGGCCGAGGACAGGCGGGCGGTCTGGTCCTTCAGGACCGCGATGGTCCTGGTCACGTAGTCGTGGATCAGGGCCAGCTCGCGCTCGTCGTACTCGGCCAGGAAGGCGCCCATCTCGCGGCCGAGGCCGGCGAAGATGGCGCCGAGGTCGGGGGTGCCCCCGGAGGTGGCGGTGACCAGCACCCGCCGCCGGTCGGCCGGGTCGGGGACGCGCCGCACGTACCCGGCCCGCTCCAGGCGGTCGACCAGGGCGGTGATCGCGCTGGCGCCGAACCCGAGCTCGGCGGCGAGCGCCCCGGCGGGCAGCGGGCCCTTCCTGGTGACGACCCCCAGGGCCTTGTGATCGATCGCGCTGAGCCCCAGCCGCCGCGCGACCGCCTCATGGAAGATCACCACCGCGGTGCTCAGTTCCCAGCCCAGTTCGGCGCCGTCCATCTCGCTCCAATTACTTCACTGTGGTGAATAGTTCAATGCTCTGTAATAATCTAGCGGTATGACTCTTCTTACCGGGGCACGGCTCGGCCGTGACGCGGCGCGCTGGGGTGCGCGCTTCTATCTCCGTCACGCCGGGCCGATCGTCGGGCTCTCCATGATCCCGGCGCTCCAGCGCTTCGTCTCCATCCGGTGGGGCCGCGACCTCCCGGACGTCGCCGCCGTCGCCGGTGAACTGGTCACCGTGGCGAGCCGCGTCCTGCTGGTCTACATGATCATCAAGCTGGCCATTGTCGACGACCCCGCCCTGAGACCGCTCGCGCGCGACGGCCGGTGGAGGCGCCTCGGGGTGTTCGCCGCCCGGAGGCGGTCGGACGTCGCCGCCCAGTTCCTCATCCTGGGGGCCGCGTTCACGCTCTTCGACATCCTTCCCGACCTGGCCGTCGGCGCGTGGGTCGCCGAGGACGCGCGGGAGACGGTGACCTCCGTCCTCGTCTCCGCCAAGAACCCCACGGTGATCGCCTTCACGCTCGTCTGGATGGTGGGGGTGGCGCGGCTGATGATCCTCGACGCGCCGGTGCCGGAGCGCGAGCCGGAGCCGGCGTCACCGAAGGGCTGACGCCCGGCCGGACGGCGGTGCCGGCGCCCTCGTCCGGGCCCCGGGGGTGACGGACGGTGCGGGGCGGCACCCGCGTCGTCATTTGACAGATTAATTTGTCCAATGCTTTGATGCAGCATGGCCGCGACCGAGATGACGCTGATGGACGAGCCCGACCGCCTGCGTCTGGCGCTCACCCCGATCCGCCGGCGTCTCCTCGGCCGCCTGCGCGAGCCCGCCTCGGCGGTCCGCCTCGCCGCCGACCTCGGCCTGCCGCGGCAGCGGGTCGGCTACCACCTCAAGGTGCTGGAGGAGGCCGGGCTCATCGAGCTGGTGGAGGAGCGCCCGCGGCGCGGCTTCGTCGAGCGCGTCATGCGCGTGACCGCCAAGGCGTTCCTCGTCGATCCCGGCGTGCTCACCTCCCCCGAGGAGGCCACCGGGGCCGCGGAGGCCGGCGAAACGACCGGCGCGACCGGCACGACCGGCCTCACCGGCGCGACCGAGGGGACCGAGGCGGACGCGGCGGCGGCCGAGGCCGAGGTGGCCGCCGAGACCGACGCGGAGTTCCGCCGCGTCGCCGACCGGTACGCCGCCGAGCACCTCGTCGGGGCGGCCGCGGACACCGTGCGCGACGTCACCCGGATGGCCGACGCCGCCGACCGGCAGGGCGTCCGGCTGCTGACGTTCACCCTGGAGGCGCAGGTGCGCTTCGCCGAGCCCGGCGACGTGCACGACTTCACCGAAGCGCTCGCCGACGCCCTCGCCAGGGTCGCGGAACGCTTCGACACCCCCGGCGGGCGGCCCTACCGCCTCGTCGCCGGGGGCCACCCCGCCCCGGCCCGCAGGGAGCGGGCGACCGGCCCTCTCCCCGGGGCCGGTGCCCCGCCGATCCCCCACCCGGAGGTATCCGAATGACCGATGAACCGTTCGTCGTCGACGTCACCATCGCCGCGCCCGTCGGCGAGGTGTGGGACGCCCTGCGCGACCCCGCCCTGATCCGGCGCTGGCACGGCTGGCACTTCGACGGTCTCGACGAGGAGATCGACGTCATCTACCTCAAGGGTGCCGTCGAGTCGGCCGAGGACCACCGGCTGGAGATCCAGGGCGACGACGTCTTCGAGCTGACCGACCTGGGCGACCGGACGCGCCTGCGGCTGACCCGTGCCCCGCGCGGCGGGAATCCGGAGTGGGACGCCTACTACGACGACATCACCGAGGGCTGGATCACCTTCGTCAACCAGCTGGCGTTCGCCCTGGAGCGCCATCCCGGCGCCGACCGGCGCACGGTCTTCCTCTCCGGAGACGCGACCACGCCGCTGCTGGAGGCCGCCGGGCTCGCGGCGGTGTCAGGCCTGCCCGCCGGGCGCCCGTACGAGGTGACCGGCCCCACCGGCGAGCCGCTCCGCGGACAGGTCAGGTTCCGCTCGGCCAACCAGGTCGGGCTCACCGTCGAGGGCTGGGGTGACGGCCTGCTGGTCGCCGGCCAGAACCCGCCCTCGCCCGCCCACCCGGGCGGCACCGTCATGATGGTGCTCACCGCGTACGGCCTCGACGAGGCGGCGTTCACCGGGCTGGAGTCCCGCTGGAACGCCTGGTGGGCGCAGACCTACCCGCCGGTGGCCGCGCAAGGATAGGGCCTGTCCGTCGTACGCGAGGGACGCGGCGGGCCGGGGGGACCCGGCCCGCCGCCGTCGGAGACCACGCCCCGGTGGCGGGTCACACGATCGGATCGGCACCGCCCACCGGCTGCCGGGTCCACGCCTGGTGCTCGGCCTCGCGGATCCTCTCCTCGGAGGTCTGCTCCACCTTGGCCATGGCGAGCCGCAGGATCGGCGGCGCCATCAGGGACGTCACGATCGCCACGAGGATCACGATGGTGTACGCCTCCACGCTGAGGATCCCCAGCCGCAGGCCGACCATGGCGACCACGACCTCGATCACGCCGCGGGCGTTGAGCCCGGCGCCCAGCGCGAGCGCCTCCCACCGGTTGAGCCTGCTCAGCCGCGCCCCGGCGTAGGCGCCCAGGAACTTGCCGATGATCGCGATGGCCAGGATGGCCAGACCGGCGAGCAGCACCTCGGGCCTGGCCAGCGCGGTCAGGTCCATCCGCAGCCCCGCGGTGGCGAAGAAGATGGGCGCGAACCCCGAGAGCACGACCGTGCGCAGCGGGGCGAGCTTGGTCGGGTCGACCTTGCCCGCGGTGGTGATCAGGATGCCGCAGATGAACGCCCCGAAGACCGCCTCGAGACCCAGGGCGTGGGTCCCGGCCCCGGCGAGGATCACGAGGACGGCCGCGGCGGCGACGGTGGGACCGGGCTCGTCGGACCGGGCGGCGAGCCGCAGGGTGTGCCTGACCAGCGGACGGCCGAGGGTGAGCGCGAAGACGATGATGGCGACCAGGTAGGCGAACGAGGTCAGCACCGTGGCGGTGGAGACGGCGTTGACCGCCATGGCGCTCACGATCGACAGCATGAACCAGCCGAAGGCGTCGTCGATCATTCCGGCGGTCAGCGTGAGCTGGCCGATGTTGCGGTGCAGCAGGTTCATGTCCATCAGGGTCTTGGCGATGACCGGGATCGCGCTGACGCACATCGCCACGCCCATGAACAGGGCGAAGACCGTGACGTCGGTGCCTTCGGGGATCAGTGCCTTCGGGAGCACGAAGCCGGCGCCGATGCCCAGCGCCAGCGGGATGACGAGGCCGCCGATGCTGACGCCGGCGGCCGTGCCGCCGCGGCGGCGGACCAGCCCCATGTCCATGTGCATGCCGGTCAGGCCGACCAGCAGCAGCACGCCGATCTGACCGACGGCGTCGAGCAGGTGGTACTGCTCGGGGACGGCCGGGAAGAGCCAGCCGTACACGCCCGGCGCGGCCCAGGCGAGGAGGGAGGGGCCGAGGATCACGCCGACGGACAGTTCCCCGACGACGGCGGGCATGCCGAACCGGGCGGCGAGGCGTCCGAGGGACACCGCCAGCATGAGCAGGATCCCGACCTGGAGCAGGAAGACCAGCAGTTCATGGGCGGCGATCGGCGCTATGGGAGCGGCCAGGGAGGGGGGCATCGTTCTCCTTCGACGTCTCAGAGTCGGTAGAAGAAGTACCCGGTCTCACTTGGCTCCCACTTGCATCCGAATCACAACGACCATCACATCGCCCTCCGCCCCGGGCCCTTCGGATGATCCCGGTGGAGCGAGTTCAAAACGGTTCGCCGTCACGACGCCGCTGGCCACGAACGGCAGTACGATCTACTGTAATTGACAGTAAACCGTGCGTAAGGAGTGGGACGTGAATCTCATCGTGCCCCCGGCGGAACGGCTCCGGTGATGGCCGGTCAAGCGACCATCGGCGACCGCGTCCGCGGACTGCGGCTGAACAAGCACATGTCCCAGGCACAGCTGGCCGGACAGGACCTGTCGGACAGCTACGTGTCGCTCATCGAGTCCGGCAAGCGGACTCCCACCCCGGTCGTCACCCGCCTGCTGGCCGACCGGCTCGGCTGCACCGCGGAGTTCCTGCTCCACGGGATCGAGCCGCACCAGCGCGTCGACACCGGGCTCGCCCTGCGTCACGCCGAGCTGGAACTGCTCTACGGCGACCCGGCCCTGGCGTCCGGCCGTTTCGCGGCCGTGGTCAAGGCCGCCGACCACGACGGGGCCGTGCTCGGCGCCCAGGCGCGGCTCGGCCAGGCCCGTGCCCTGGAGGCGGAGGGCCGTACGGCACAGGCGGTCGAGGCCTACGAGCGGCTCCGCCGTGAGGCCGCGGCGCATCCCGAACGCCTCGCCGACCTCCCGCTCGTCGTGGCGCTCTGCCGGTGCTACCACCGCGCCGGCGACACGCTGCGCGCCGGGGACCTCGGCGCCGAGGCCGTCGCCATGGCCGACCGGCTCGGGCTGGACCGGGGTGACCTGGCCCTCGACCTCGCCGCGGTGCTCGCCGAGACGGAGATCGACCTCTCCTATCCGGAGCGGGTGCTGACGGCGTCCGGCGCCCCCCAGGTCACCGGCTCCGGCTCGGAGGCCCTGGAGCTGTGGCGGGCCAGCCTGGCCGCGGCCGGGGAGGACTCCATGCTCGCCGTGGTGCTCGCCGACGACGCCGTCGCCGCGGGCAGGCCCGCGCGGGAGGCCGGCCGCTACGTGCGCGGCGCCATGCACTGGGCATGGCTCGCCACCGCGCGGCCCGGCGGCGCCGACCTGACCCGGGCGGGAGAGTTCGCGGCCTCCGCCGTCGACGTCCTCTCCACGCTGGCACCCGGAACGCCCGAGCATGCCCGCAGCCTGCTCGTGCTCTCCCGCGTACGACTGCGCGCCGGCGTGAACGGGACGGCGGGCGCCGCCGGCCTCGGCGGCACGGGCCGGACGGGGCTCTCCGAGCCGCTGGACGACGTCGCCGCCCTGGTGGACCGCGCGCTCACCCTGCTCGACGGCGCGCGCGGCACGGTGCCGGCCATGGCGTCCGTGATCCTGGCCGAACTCGCCCTGGCACGCTCCAAAGACGCCGCACCGGCGCTGGCGGAGGCCGAGCGCCTGCTCGACGCGACCCCGGCGACCCCGGCGGACCTGGCGGCTCCGTCGAGCCCGGCGGCCCCGGCCACCGGCCGGGAGACGGCCCGGCTCTGGCGTGAGATCGGCGACCTGTGGGGGCGGGCCGGATCGCCGGCGGGGCAGATGAACGCCTACCGCAGGGCTCTCGAGCTCATCGGTGTCGCGGCGCGTCCCGAGACGCCACCGGCCCCGGCGCGGTACGCGGTGGCGGGCCCGGCGATCCCGGTACGCTCCGGCGCCCCGGCGGGGCCCGGAACGGGGTGAGGGACGGCCCGCTCCGGCCCGGAACGAGGTGAACGACGGGACGGGGTCGGGGTGAACGGCGTCCCGGGGGAGCGGGGAACGGAGAACGGGGTGAGCGGCGGGGCGGGGACGAGGTGAGCGGCGGCTCGACAGGGCCGGCGGCGACGGCCGAGAGGGCGACGGTGTCGACGTGGCGACGGTGTCGACGCGGCGGGGTGTCCGTCGCCGAGTCGGTTAGGTTGGGCTAACTTGAAGCGCGTGCCTCCCCCCGTCGTCTCCTCTCCCGTCGCGCCTCCCCCCGCGAGGAGCGCGTACCTGCCCGGCCGGTTCACCGCCCTGTGCCTGCTCGGCGCCATGCTGCTGCTCACCGTGCTGGCGAGCATCGTGATCGGCGCCAAGCACATCCCGCCGGGCCAGGCCCTGGCCGCCGTCCTCGCCCCGGACGGCTCGGAGAACGCGCTGATCGTCCAGCAGCTCCGGCTGCCGCGGACCCTGCTGGGCGTGGGCGTCGGCGCGGCGCTCGGCCTGGCGGGCGCGCTCATGCAGGCGCTGACCCGCAACCCGCTGGCCGAGCCCGGCCTGCTCGGCGTCAACGGGGGCGCCGCGGTGGCCGTGGTGACGGTGATCGCCCTGTTCCGGGTGGACGACGTCCTCGTCTACGTCTGGGCGGCGTTCCTCGGGGCGGCCGGGGCGGCCGCGCTGGTCTACGCGGTCGGGACGCGCGGCCGTTCCGGCGCCACCCCGGCCCGGCTGGTACTGGCCGGGGCCGGGATCAACGCGGTGTTCAGCTCCCTGACCGCGGGACTGATGCTGCTCAGCCCGCGCAGCTTCGGCGGCTTCCGGTTCTGGCAGGTCGGCTCGCTCTCCGGGCGCGACCTGGAGGTCTTCCTGCGGATCGGCCCGTTCCTGCTGGCCGGTACGGTGCTGGCGCTCCTGCTGGCCCGTCCGCTCAACGCGCTGGCGCTGGGGGAGGACACCGGGCGGGCGCTGGGCGCGCGGCCCGGCCGGACCCGTGCGCTGGGGGCGCTGGCCGTCGTGGTGCTGTGCGGTGCGGCCACCGCGGCGGTGGGGCCGATCATGTTCCTCGGGCTGGCGGTGCCGTTCACGGTCCGCGCCTTGGCGGGGCCGGACCAGCGCCGGGTGCTGCCGTACTCGCTGCTGCTGGCGCCGGTGCTGCTGCTGTGGGCCGACATCCTCGGCCGCGTGGTCGCGGCGCCCGGGGAGCTGGAGACGGGGCTGGTCACCGCGTTCCTGGGTGCCCCCCTGCTGGCGCTGATGGTCCGACGCGGAAGGGTTCCCCAGCTGTGAGCACGAGTCGTGTCCTGCGCGCCGGGACGTTCTCCCTGCGGTGGGAGCCGTGGTCGGTGGCGGTCTGCGCCGTCCTGACCGGCATCGCCCTGGGGGCGGCGGTGGTCGTGGTCGGCACCGGCGAGCTCCCGCTCTCCGTCACCGAGGTGCTGGCCGCCCTGACCGGGCAGGGGGACCGGGCCACCGAGTTCATCGTGCTCAACCTCCGCCTGCCCCGGGCCGTCACCGGCCTGCTCGCCGGGATCGCCCTCGGGCTGAGCGGCGCGATCTTCCAGAGCATCACGCGCAACCCGCTGGGCAGCCCCGACCTGATCGGCTTCACCACCGGTTCGGCCACCGGCGCGCTGGTGCAGATCCTCGTCGTCGGCGGCGGGGCCCTGGCCGTCGCTGCCAGTTCCGTGCTGGGCGCGGTGCTGACCGCGCTCGCCGTCTACCTGGTCGCCTACCGCGGCGGGGTGCACGGCTACCGGCTGGTCCTGGTCGGGGTGGCCGCGGCGGCGATGCTCGAGTCCTTCAACGCCTACCTCATCACCCGCGCCGAGCTGCGCGAGGCGTACGAGGCGGCGTTCTGGCTCACCGGCAGCCTGAACGGCAGGAGCTGGCAGCACGCCTGGCCGCTGGCCGCGGCCATGGTGGTGCTGGTACCGGTCGCGCTGGCGTTCGGCCGCCGGCTGCGCATGGGAGAGCTGGGTGACGACGCCGCGCTCGCGCTGGGCGTGCCGGTCCAGCGGACCCGGGCCGCGCTGGTGGTGACCGGCGTGGGCCTGGTGGCGGTGGCGACCGCGGCGGTGGGCCCGGTCCCGTTCGTCGCGCTGGCCGCGCCGCAGCTCGCGCGCAGGCTCACCCGCCGCCCGGGGACGCAGCCCGTGCCGTCCGCGCTGATGGGGGCGGCGCTGCTGGTCTTCAGCGACCTGGTGACGCTGCACCTGCCGATCCCGCTCCCGGTCGGCGTGGTCACCGGTGTGCTGGGCGGGGTGTACCTGGTCTGGCTGCTGTCCAGCGAGGGGGCCAGGGGGCGGGCGTGAGCGGCCTGCGGAGCTCCGGCCCGGTCGTGCGTTGACGATCGAACACGCCTAAATTAGGTTAGCCTTACCTGATTAAAGGGGAGCTCTGTGCTGACCAGGGAAGAACTTCACGATTCGCTGACGGAACTGCTCGGAGAGCCGGTGGAGGCGGACGACAACCTCATCGAGCTGGGCATGGACTCGATCCAGCTGATGGGGCTGACCGGCCGCCTGCGCCGGCTCGGTGTCGAGGTCGGTTTCGCCGAGCTCGCGCGCCGGCCCACGCTGGCCGAATGGTGGGAACTGCTCGCCGAGCGCGGCGTCCTCGCTCCCGGCGGGGACGGCGCCGCCGCCTCCACCACGGCCACGGCCTCCGGTACGACCCCCGACGCGGCCCCGGGGACGGGACACGGCACCGAGACCGGCGCCGCCGAGGACGTCGAGGATGCCACCGAGGACGCCACCGAGCCGGACGGGCCCTTTCCGCTCGCGCTCATGCAGCACGCCTACTGGATCGGCCGTGACTCCGGCCAGTCGCTCGGCTCCGTCGCCGCGCACCTGTACGTGGAACTCGACGGCCGCCGGGTCGACCCCGGCCGCCTGGAGCGGGCCGTCGTCGCGCTCGTCGAACGGCACCCGATGCTGCGGGCCGCGATCCGCGACGACGGCACCCAGGTCGTCCTGCCGGAGCGGCCCGGACCGGCCGTCACCGTGCACGACCTGCGTACCGTCCCCGACCCGGAGGCGGAGCTGGAGCGGCTGCGCGCGGAGATGTCCACCCAGCGGCTCCCCATCGAGACCGGCCGGGTCTTCGACGCGCGGCTGAGCCTGCTGCCCTCCGGCGAGGCCCGGCTGCACCTGGACGTCGACATGGTCGCCGCCGACGCGATGAGCTACCGCACGATGCTGGCCGACCTCGCCGCGCTGTACGAGGGCGAGAGCCTGCCGCCGATCGGCTACAGCTACGCGCGCTACCTGGCGGCCGACCCGCGCGCGCAGGCCCGCGAGCGCGACCGGCGCTGGTGGGCCGGACGGCTCGGCGAGCTGTCCGGCCCGCCCGAGCTGCCGGTCGTCGCGCAGCCCGGCGACCGGGTCGTGCGCAAACACCACTGGCTGGCCCCCGACGACAGGCGGCGGCTGATCGCCCGCGCGCACCGCGAGGGCGTCACCCCGGCCATGGCGCTGGCCGCCGTCTTCGCCGAGGTCATGGGCGCCTGGTCGGCGACGCCGCGCTTCCTGCTGAACCTGCCGCTCTTCCACCGCGAGCCGATCCACCCCGACGTGGACGCCCTGGTCGGCGACTTCACCGGCTCGGTCCTGCTGGAGGCGGACCTGTCGCGGGAGCTGCCGTTCACCGAGCGCGCCCGCGAGCTGCAGGCGCTGCTGCACACGGCGGGCGAGCACAGCGACTACTCCGGCGTGGAGGTGCTGCGGGACCTGTCGCGCTCGCGCGGCGAGCAGGTGCTCGCGCCGATCGTCTACACCAGCGCGCTCAACCTCGGCGAGCTGTTCGGCGACCGGGCCCGGCGCGCCTTCGGCGAGCCGGAGTGGATCATCTCCCAGGGGCCGCAGGTACTGCTGGACGCGCAGGTCACCGAGGTGTCCGACGGGCTGCTGCTCAACTGGGACGTCCGCGACCCGGCCTTCCCCGAGGGGGTCGCCGACGCGATGTTCGCCGCCTACACCGGCGCGATCACCCGCCTGGGCGCGTCCGACGCGGACTGGGACGAACCCCTGCGGATCGGCCCGTCCCCCGACCGGCTGCGCCTGCGCCACCGGCTCAACGCCCAGCCCCCGCCGCCCGCCGGGACGCTGCACGAGGGGTTCTTCGAGCGGGCGCGCACCACCCCGGACCTGCCGGCCCTGCACTGGGGCGAGAACGGCACCCTCACCTACGGCGCGCTCGCCGACCGGGCGCTGCGCGTGGCCGCCCACCTGAGGGACGAGGGGGTACGGCCCGGCGACCGCGTCTCGGTCGAACTGCCCAAGGGCCCCGACCAGGCCGTCGCGGTGCTCGGCGTGCTGGCCGCCGGTGCCGCGTACGTCCCCGTGGGGTCCGGGCAGCCCGCCGCGCGCCGCGAGCGGATCCTCACGACCGCCGGGGTCGCGGTCTCGCTCACCCCGGACTCGCTGGCGGCGGCCGTGACGCACCCCGCGCCCGCCGGCGCACCGGTGGCCGTCACCCCGGACCGGGTCGGGTACGTGCTGTTCACCTCGGGGTCCACCGGGGAGCCCAAGGGCGTCGAGGTCTCGCACCGGGCCGCGATGAACACCATCGGCGACCTGGTCGAGCGGTTCTCCATCGGCGAGGGGGACGTCTCGCTCGCGGTGTCGGCGCTCGACTTCGACCTGTCGGTGTTCGACCTGTTCGCGCTCTGGTCGGCGGGCGGCGCCGTGGTGCTGCCGGACCAGGAGGAGCGGCGCGACGCCACCCGCTGGGCCGAGCTGGCCGGACGCTGGTCGGTGACCGTGCTCAACTGCGTGCCGTCGGTGCTGGAGATGCTGCTGCAGACCGGCCCCGTCCCGAGCCTGCGGCTGGTGCTGCTCGGCGGCGACTGGGTCGGCACGCACCTGCCCGCGCTGCTGCGGGAGCGCTCACCCGGCTGCAGGTTCGTCGCGCTCGGCGGCACGACCGAGACGGCCATCCACTCGACCGTGCTGGAGGTCGACGGCGAGGTTCCCGCCGACTGGACGGCGATCCCGTACGGCGTGCCGCTGCGCGGGGTCGCCTGCCGGGTCGTGGACGAGCTGGGGCGGGACCGTCCCGACTGGGCCCAGGGCGAGCTGTGGATCGGCGGCGCGGGCGTCGCGGACGGGTACACCGGCGATGCCGAGCGCACCGCGGACCGCTTCGTCGTCCACGAGGGCACCCGCTGGTACCGGACCGGGGACATGGCCCGCTACCGGCCGGACGGCACGCTGGAGTTCCTCGGGCGGCGCGACCACCAGGTGAAGGTCCGCGGCTTCCGGATCGAGCTCGGCGAGGTCGAGGCCGCGCTGGAGAGCCACCCCCGGGTCCGCCGGGCCGTCGGCCTGCTCGCGGACGCGCGGCTGGCCGCGGCGGTGGTGCTCACCGGCGAGCCCGGCCGGTCCAGTGAAGCGGAAGAAGGCGCCACCGCGGACCTGCTCGTCCACCTGCGGGAGCTGCTGCCCCCGCACATGATCCCGGACCTGCTGGTGCCGGTGGAGGCGCTGCCGCTGACCGCCAACGACAAGGTGGACCGCAGGGCGCTCACCGCCCTGGTCACCGCGGCGGCCGGGCAGGCGGGCGCCCCCTACACCGCCCCGGGAACCGCGCTGGAGCGGGTGCTCGCCCGGATCGTCGGCGAGGTGCTGGACGTGCCGAGGGTCGGCGCGCACGACGACATCTTCGCGCTCGGCGGGGACTCGGTGCTGGCCACCACGGTCATCGCCCGGCTGCGCGAGGCGCTCGACGCGTCGTCGCTGCCGTTGCGGGCCCTGTTCACCGAGCGGACCGTGTCGCGCATCGCCCACCGGTTCACCGAGACGGAGGAGACGCCCGGCAGGCTGGAGGCGGTCGCGGAGATCTGGCTCGCGGTGGAGGGCATGTCCGAGGACGAGATCGACGAACGCCTGGAAGCCGGGCGGTAGCCCGCAGGTCCCGTGGGCGCCGGTCGTGTCCGCGCCGGCCCCGTGGGCGTCGGCCGTGTCCGGAGCACCGGACGGGCGCCCCGGAACCGGCGGGACCCACCGGACCGGCCGGGAGCCGCCGGGACCCGGCGGCCCGTCTCACCGGGTCCCGGCCTCCTCGCCCCGGCCCTCGTGCTCGCCCTGGTCCCCGTGCTCGTCCCCGTGCTCGCCGGGGGCCAGGGTCGCGCCGCGCAGGCCGGTGAGCGTCAGCGCCAGCGCCAGTGCCAGCGCGGCGCTGGCGGCCCCGTACACGACGATCGCGGTGCCGGGGGCCAGGTAGCGGCCGAGCGCGCCCGCGCCGAGCGAGCCGACGGCCTCGCCACCGGTCTCCTGGGCCGACCACAGGGCGTTCACCCGCCCGAGGTAGCCGTCCGGGGTGTGCGCCTGGATGAGGCCGTAGCGGAGGATCTCCTCGATGGAGGCGACCAGCCCGTACCCGAACAGGATCGCGACGGCGAGCGCGGGGTGGCGGGCCAGCCCGAGGCAGGCCAGCAGGGCGAACCCGCAGACCGACGCGACGAGCAGCGCCTTGCCCGGAGAGCGCGAGCGGCCCGTCCAGCCGCTGGTGACCGCGCCGAGCACCGCGCCGCAGGCCGGTGCCGCGTACAGCAGGCCGACCGTGGCCGGGCCGCCGCCGAGCTGCAGGGACGCGAACGCGGGCATCAGCACCGGGATGCCGCCCGCCACCATGAACAGCAGGCCGAGCAGCATGAGCGACCCGACGACGCGGTGCGAGGCCACGAACCGCAGTCCCGAGCCGATCGCCCGCAGCGGGTTCTCGGTGACCTCGGAGACCGGCCTGAGCGCGGGCAGCCTGGCCAGCAGGCCGAGGGTGGCCAGCGTGCCGGCGGCCGCGGCCGCGTAGTTCCAGCCGACCCCGAACGCCGACACGGTCAGCCCGCCGAGCGCGGGGGAGAGCATCGAGCCCAGCCGTACGGTCAGCGCGTTGAGCGCGCCCGCCGCCACCAGCCGGTCGGGCGGCACCAGCGCCGGGGTCGCGGCCAGCAGCGCGGTGACGCTGACGCCGGTGGCCAGCCCGTCCCAGGCCGCGAGCACGTAGATCGCCGCCAGCGAGGGGGACGGCAGGAAGGCGTTCAGCGTCAGCAGCGAGAAGCCGAGCCCGGCCGCGGTCCGCGCGACGAGCATCAACCGGCGCCGGTCGTGCCGGTCGGCCAGCACCCCGCCCCACAGGAAACCCGCCAGCAGGGCGAAGCCCTCGGCCGAGGAGACCGCGCCGACGTGCACCGTCGAGCCGGTCATCGCGTACACCTGCACCGGGACCGCCACCATGAGCATCCCGATGCCGAAGACCGAGACGGTGCGCGCGATGAAGACGTCGCGAAAGGCCCTGCTGGTACGGAGCGGGCCGATGTCCATTGCCAGATGGCGGAGCATCTTCGGGGTTCTCCTCGACATGCAGAGTGGATAAGGTGAGCCTTACCTTAGTTGACCTTAGGGAAAGAGGGCAGACAGTGCAGCGGGTCCTTATGAACGGAAAGATCCACCGCGCCACGGTGACCCAGGCGGACCTGCACTACGTGGGTTCCCTGACGATCGACGCCGAACTGATGGCCGCCGCCGACATCGTCGAGGGGGAGCAGGTCCACATCGTCGACATCGACAACGGTGCCCGCCTGGTCACCTACGCCATCACCGGTGAGGCGGGCAGCGGGGTCATCGGCGTCAACGGTGCCGCCGCCCATCTGGTGCATCCCGGAGACCTCGTCATCATCATCTCGTACGGCACCTTCGACGACGCCCAGGGACGGGCGCACCTGCCCAAGGTGGTCCACGTGGACTCGGCCAACCGCATCGTCGCCCTGGGGAACGACCCGGCCGAGCCGGTCCCCGGCGAGCCGGCCCAGCTCGCGGGGCGGTGAGACGTGGAAGGGTTCACCCCCTGGCCCGAGGAGTTCGAGGCCCGGTACGTGGCCGAGGGCTACTGGAGCGACCGCCTCCTCGGTGACGTGCTGCGCGGAGGCGACCCGGAGCGGGTCGCGCTGGTCGCCGGGGACGAGCGACTGACCTACGCCGAGCTGGACCGGCGTGCCGGGCGCACCGCCGCGGGTTTCGCCCGGCTCGGCATCCGGCGCGGCGACCGCGTCGTGGTGCAGCTGCCCAACACGTCCTCGTTCGTCGTCGTCTTCCTGGCGCTGGTGCGCATCGGCGCCGCCCCGGTGCTGGCCCTGCCCGCGCACCGCAGCAGCGAGATCGGCTACCTGTGCGAGCTGAGCGAGGCCAGGGCGTACGTCATCCCGGACGTGCACGGCGGGTTCGACCACCGCGAGCTGGCCCGCTCGCTTTCCGTCGAGCACGTCGTGGTGGACGGGGACGCCCAGGAGTTCCTCGCGCTGGCCGACCTCGAGGCCGACCCCGGTGAGGTGTCCTGCGAGCGGCCCGATCCGGCCGACGTCGGGGTCTTCCTGCTCTCCGGCGGCACCACCGGCCTGCCCAAGCTCATCCCGCGCACCCACCGCGACTACGTCTACAACCTGGAGGCCAGTGCCGAGGTGTGCGGGTTCACCCCCGCGACCGTCTACCTCGTGGTGCTCCCGGTGGCGCACAACTTCGCGCTCGCCTGCCCCGGGGTGCTCGGGGTGTTCGCCAGGGGCGGCACGGTCGTGCTGGCGCCCTCGGGCTCTCCCGACGAGGCGTTCCCGCTCATCGAGCGGGAGCGGGTCACGGTCTGCGCGATGGTGCCGCCCATCGCGCTGCTCTGGCTGGAGGCCGCCTCCTGGTCCAAGGAGGACCTGTCCTCGCTCGAACTGCTCCAGGTCGGCGGCGCCAAGTTCGCGGCCGAGCGGGCCGCCCAGGTCCCCGGCGTGCTGGGCTGCGCGGTGCAGCAGGTGCTGGGAATGGCCGAGGGGCTGCTCAACTACACCCGGCTGGACGACCCGAGGGAGCTGGTCGACACCACGCAGGGCAGGCCGCTCTCACCGGCCGACGAGATCCGCGTGGTCGACTCCGAGGGCGCCGAGGTCGCCCCGGGGGAGGTCGGCGAGTTGCTCACCCGCGGCCCGTACACCCTGCGCGGCTACTACCGCGCGCCCGAGCACAACGCGCGCTCCTTCACCCCCGACGGGTTCTACCGCACCGGTGACCTGGTGCGGCAGCTGCCCACGGGACACCTCGTCGTGGAGGGCCGCGCCAAGGACCAGATCAACCGCGGCGGGGACAAGATCTCGGCCGAGGAGCTGGAGAACCACCTGCTGGCCCACCCGGCGGTGCACGACGCCGCGGTGGTCGGCATACCGGACGCGGCGATGGGGGAGCGGACCTGCGCCTTCCTGATCGTCCGCGGCCAGGCGCCGACGCTGCGGGAGGTCAAGGCGTTCCTCAAGGAGCGCGGCGTGGCCGCCTACAAGTGGCCCGACCGGATCCGGCTGGTCGAGACCTTCCCGCGCACCCCGGTCGGCAAGGTCAGCAAGAAGGAGCTCGCCACCGGCCTGGGCTGAGCGTCCTGGCACGGACGTCCGCACCCGCGGACGTCCGTGTCCGTGGCGTCCGCGTCCGGGGATGTCCGCAGGCGCGGACGGCGGGGTCGGCGGTGTCACCGGGGTCACCGGGGTCACCGGTCCGGGTGGTCGCTCCCGGGCCGGGCGGTCAGCGGGGCGAGGGCGGCGTCGACGGCGTCGGCGAGGCGACGGGGGTCGGCCTCGGCCCGGGCGACGACGTGAAGTCCCTGCATCAGGGCGAGCAGGAGGCGGGCCTGGGCCCCGCAGTCGATGTCGGGACGGACCTCGCCGGAGCGTCGCGCGGCGTCCAGGGCCCGCTCCAGGCCGCTCTCCAGCGCGCCGAAGCCGTCGTGGACCAGCCGTCCCGCCGCCTCGTCCCGCGGGAGCAGCTCGGCCGCGGTGTTGCCGAGCATGCAGCCGCGCCCGGGTTCCGCCCGCGCGGCCTCGAGGACGCCGAGGAGCAGCTCGCGGACCCGCGGCAGGACGGGCCCCTCGGCCGCGATCCCGTCCGCCTGCTCCCGGCTCGCGTCCACGTAACGCCCCAGCGCCCGCAGGAATATCGCGTGCTTGTCGCCGTAGGCGGCGTACAGGCTGCCCGGCAGCACGCCGATCCCGCCCTTGAGGTCCCGCAGCGACGTGGCCGCGTAGCCGTGCCGCCAGAAGATCTCCAGGGCGCCCCCGATGACCTGGTCGTCGTCGAAGGAGCGGGGCCGTCCGGTGCGTGGCATGGGGGGAGCCTACAACTTCTTGACAGTGCGTTCAAGAAGTGGAACCGTGCCGGTCACGACTTCTTGTTCGCCCGATCAAAAAGTCATCGCCCCTTCGAGGAGATCCCGTGAGACGCCTCTTCCTGCACATCAACGTGTCGCTCGACGGCTACGTCGCCGACCCCGCGGGTGACATCGACTGGCGGTTCGCCGACAAGGAGTTCCAGGACCACATCGACGCCCTGCTGGAGTCGATCGACGGGATGGTCTTCGGCCGGACGGCCTTCGAGCAGCTCGCCGCGTACTGGCCGACGGCAGGGGAGGAGGTCTCGGCCACCCAGCGGCGCCGGATGCACGAGCTGCCCAAGTACGTCCTGTCCCGTACGTTCCCGCGCACCGGGTGGCACAACTCCCACCCGCTCGGCGACGACCCGGCCCGCCTCCTCGGCGACCTCAAGCGCCAGGACGGGCGCGACCTCGCGCTCTTCGCCGGAGGGCGGGCCGCCACCTCCGCGGTGCGCCTCGGTGTCCTGGACCAGCTGCGGCTCGTCGTCAACCCCGTCCTGCTCGGCGGCGGGACGCCGCTGTTCGACGGCACGTACCCGAAGGCGGATCTCCGGCTCACCGACACCCGCCGGTTCGCCTCGGGCGCCCTGCTCCTCACCTACGACGTCGCGGCTCCCGGGACGCCGGTGCGGTGAGGCCCCGGCACCACCGGGCCAGGACGAGGCCGCCGGGCCGGGGCGGGGCCACCGGGTCGGCGGTGCCGGGTGGTCGCCGGACGCGGCCGGTGGGGAGAAGCACGTGCCACCCGGGCGGGGGCGCCTCGCCCGGGTGGCACGGGAACGGCGGCTAGGCGCTCGGGACCACGTACGGGGCGATGCTGGAGAGCTTCTCGCAGGTCTCCTCGTACTCCCGCTCGGGGGTCGAGCCGGAGACGATGCCCGCACCGGCCCGCAGCCAGGCCCGGCCGTTCTCGCTGTAGATGGCGCGCAGCACCAGGGCGGCGTCCATCGCCCCGTCCCGCGAGACCGACAGGACGGCGCCGGCGTAGAGCCCGCGGGGCTCCTCCAGCCGGGCGATCGCGTCGATCGCCTCGGGCTTGGGGATGCCCGAGGCGGTCACCCCGGGGAACAGCGCGTCGAGAGCGTCCCAGCCGGTGCGGCCGGGTGCCAGCTCACCGCTGACGCTGGAGCCCAGGTGCTGCACGCTGCCGCGTTCCTTGACCGTCATGAAGCCGGTGACGCGGACCGTGTCGGGTGCGCAGACCCGGTACAGCTCCTCCTGCGAGGCGCGCACCGAGACCGCGTGCTCGAAGATCTCCTTGGGGTCCCCCTCCAGTTCGCGGCGGGTGAGCGAGTCCACGCTCTCCCCGCGGCCGAAGGCCCGGGTGCCGGCCAGCGGCTGGGTGGTGACCGTACCGGCCTCGTCCACGCTGACCAGCACCTCGGGGCTGAACCCGGCCGACCGGAAGCCGTCCAGGTCGAGCAGGAACGACCGGGCCGGGGTGTTGGCGGCGCGGCCGCACGCGTAGGTCGCGACGACGTCGACCGGGAACGGGACCGGCAACCGGCGCGAGACGATGACCTTCTGGTAGAGCCCGGCACCGATCTCGGCCACGGCCCTGGCCACCCGCGCCCGGTAGTCGTCGCCGCCGGGACGCACGTCGACCGGGGACGGCACCGGAGCCGCCGTCGCCGCGACCTCGGCCGACGACATGACGGGAGACGCGGCGGGGGACACGACAGAGGACGCGGCCGACGACACGGCCGACGGCGGGACCGGGGACGCACCCGGCGGGACGACCTGCGACGCGACCGGCTCGGACAGCAGCGCGGCGACCCGTTCGGCCTCGCCCGGGTCCGTGCTCGTCACCACGGCGCGTCCCTCCTCGATCCGCACCTCGGTGCGCGGCACGACCAGGTGGGCGAGCCGTCCCGCGGGGACGTGCGCGGCGAACTCGAACGCGATCCAGCCGTAGGCGTTCCAGGCCGGCCAGGGAGCCGACTGGAGCGCGGCCTCCAGCGCGGCGGAGGGCCGTCCCGACCAGGTCTCCTCCTCGGCGGGACCGTCCGCCCAGCGGCTGCGCACGACGCCGGGTTCGAGGATCACCTCACCGGCCACCCCGCCCGCGAACGTCCAGCGGCCCGGCCGCTCGTACACCACATAGTCGGTGAACAGGCCGGACCCGGCCAGGCGCGTGACCAACGACAGCGGATCGGCCACGTCGCCGACCACCACGTGCGCGCGCATCTCATCGGTGCTGACACCAGAGGACAAAAGACCCACCCCTCCGCGGGACGAACTTCCCGACTAATTAGGTAAGCCTAACCTTGTGTGAATTTAAGAGGCAAGGCTAACCTAAGCCAGACGCTGGACAGTGCCCGGCCCCGGCCCCGAAGGAAGAGTTGAGCGTGCGGCAACAGCAGGACATTGCGCGGCGACGTGAACTGATGCGGCGGATGATGGCCGAGGCGGGGCTCGGGCCCGGAAGGGACGGGATCGTCCCGCGTGCCTCGGCGGGACCGGCCCCGCTGTCCTACGCCCAGCAGAGCATGTGGTTGCACCACCGGACGTTCCCCGACAGCCCCGTCTACAACGTCTGCCTGCTGGTGCGCATGGCGGGCCCGCTCGACGTCGAGGCGCTGCGCGAGGCCCTGCGCGGCCTGATCCGCCGTCACGCGGTGCTGCGCACCGTCTACGACGAGGGCGCCGAGCACCCCGCGACCACCGGCAACAACGGGAACAGCGGGAACAGCGCGAACAGCGGGGGACCGGTGCAGCGCGTCCTGGACGACGACTCCCTCGACCTGCCGCCGCACGACTGCGACGACGCCGAGGCCCGGGCCGCGCACCTCGCCGCGCTCCCGTTCGACCTGCGGACCGAGCGGCCGATCCGGCTCGAGCTGCTCCGGCTCGGCGCCGACGAGCACGCGCTGGTCCTGGTCGTGCACCACATCGCCTGGGACGGCATGACCTGGGGGTCGCTCTCCCGCGACCTGTCGGCGCTGTACCGCGCCGCGCTCTCCGGCGAGCCGGACGGCCTGCCCCCGCTGCCGGTGCAGTACGCCGACTACGCCACCTGGGAGCAGGGCCGCCCGCACGCCGCCGAGGAGCTGGAGTACTGGCGCCGGCGCCTCGACCCGCCCCCGGCCCCCCTGGACCTGCCCGCCGACCGCCCGCGCGGCGCCGTCGTCTCCGAGCGCGGCGGGCGCCGGGCCCGCCGTTTCGACGACGCCGTCACCGCGGGGATGCGCGCGCTGGCCGCCCGGGAGAACCTCACCCCGTACATGGTGATGCTCGCCGCGCACGCGGTGCTGCTGCACCGCTACACCGGCGCGACCGACATCGCGATCGGCTCGGCGGTGATGAACCGCGAGCACACCGAGATCGAGCGGCTGGCCGGAAACTTCGGCAACACCCTGGTGCTGCGCACCGACCTGTCCGGCGCGCCCACCTTCCGCGAGGTGCTGCACCGGGTGCGCGAGACCTGCACCGAGGGGTTCGCGAACCGGACGCTGCCGTACGACACGATCGTGCAGGAGCTGCGGCCGGCCCGCAGGCGCGGCGGGTCGCCGTTCTTCGACACCATGCTGCTCTTCCTCGCCCAGGAGATCGGCGAGCTGGACCTGCCCGGCCTCACCACGGGCTGGACGCACATCCACAACGGCACCACCCACTTCGACCTGTCGCTGGAGGCGTTCGTCCGGCCGCAGGGCATGACGGTCGAGGCCACCTTCCGCCGCGAGCTCTTCGACGACGAGCGCATCGACGCGCTCCTGGTCCACCTGGAGACGCTGCTGGGCGGCGCGGTGAACGCCCCGGACACGCCGATCGCCGACCTGGAGCTGCTCGACGCGGCCGAGTCGGCGCTGCTGGAGGCGTGGAACGACACCGCGCGTCCCGTCCCGGACACCACGGTCACCGCCCTGTTCGAGGAGCAGGTCGCGCGCACCCCGGACGCGGTCGCCGTGGACGGAGAGTCCGGCACGCTCACCTACGCCGAGCTGGACCGGCGCGCCCGCGACCTCGCCCGTCTGCTGCGCGAGCGCGGCGCCGGGCCCGACCGGGTCGTCGCGCTGGCCCTGCCCCGCACCCCGGACCTGGTGGTCGCGCTGCTGGCCGTGCTCAAGGCCGGCGCCGCCTACCTGCCGCTCGACCTGGACCACCCGGCCGACCGGCTGGCGTACATGATCGAGGACGCGGGCCCGCTCTGCGCGCTCGCGACCGCGGAGACCGCCGCGCTCCTGCCGCCCGGGACCGACGTGCTCCTCCTCGACGGCCCCACGACCGCCACCGCTCCCGATACCCACCCCGGCGCGCCGGCCGGCGCGGAGGCGCGGCCGGTGCGGGGCGGCGACCTGGCGTACGTCATCTACACCTCGGGATCGACCGGCCGCCCCAAGGGCGTGGCCGTCCCGCACTCCGCGCTCACCGCCTTCCTGCTCACGATGCGGGAGCGCCTGGCCCTGGGCGCCGGCGACCGGCTGGTCGCGGTCACCACGATCGCCTTCGACATCGCCGCGCTGGAGCTGTACGTACCGCTGATCAGCGGCGCGACCGTGGTCCCCGCGAGCCGCGAGACCGTGCGCGACCCGGCCGCGCTGGGCCGGGCGCTGGCCGGGGCGACCGTCGTCCAGGGCACCCCCTCGCTGCTGGGGTCGCTGGAGCCGGCCGCGCTGGCCGGGCTGCGGGTCCTGGTCGGCGGCGAGGCCCTGCCGCCCGCGCTCGCCGGCACCCTGCACGCCGTCGCGGCCTCGGCCGTCAACATGTACGGGCCCACCGAGGCGACGATCTGGGCGACCTCCGCCGAGCTGCCGTCGGACGGGATCGGCCACCCGTTCCCCAACACCCGCGCCCACGTCCTGGACGCCGCGCTGCGCCCGGTGCCGGTCGGCGTTCCCGGCGAGCTCTACCTGGCGGGCGTCCAGCTCGCCCGCGGCTACGCCGGCCGTCCTGGGCTGACCGCGGAGCGTTTCGTCGCCGACCCCTTCGGCCCGCCCGGCGAGCGCATGTACCGCACCGGCGACCTGGCCCGCCGTGCCCGTGACGGCTCCCTGGAGTACCTGGGCCGCGGCGACGACCAGGTGAAGATCCGCGGCTTCCGGATCGAGCCCGCCGAGGTGCAGGCGGTGCTCGCCGCCCACCCCGGTGTCGCCCAGGCCGCCGTCGTGGTCCGCGAGGACACCCCCGGCGACAGGCGGCTCGTCGCCTACGTCGTGCCGCACCCGGGCCTGGACGACGGCCTGGACGAGGCCGATCTGCGGGCCACCGCGGCCGGGGCGCTTCCCGAGTACATGCTGCCCTCCGCGACCGTCCTGCTGGAGGCGCTGCCGCGGACGGTCAACGGCAAGCTCGACCGGGCCGCGCTGCCCGCTCCCGAGGTCCGCGTCTCCGGCCGGGAACCGCGCGACGAGCGCGAGGCCGCGCTGTGCGCGGTCTTCGCCGAGACGCTCGGGCTGGAGAGCGTGGGCATCGACGACGACTTCTTCGCGCTGGGCGGCCACTCGCTGCTCGCCACCCGCCTGGCCGGCCGGGTACGCGCCGCGCTGGACGCCGAGCTCACCATCGCCGACGTCTTCGAGGCGCCCACGGTCGCCACCCTGGCCCCCCGCCTGACCCGCGGCACCGGCCCCCGGGTCCGCGACGTCGTCCGGCCGGACGTCGTCCCGGCCTCGCCCGCGCAGCGCGGCCTGTGGTTCGAGGAGCGCCTGCGCGGCCCCTCGGCCGCCGACGCGCTCCCGCTCGGCCTGCGCCTGCGCGGCCCCGTCGACGCCGACGCGCTGCGCGCCGCCTTCGCCGACGTGGTGGCCCGCCACGAGGCGCTGCGCACCCTGCTCGTCGAGGGGGAGGACGGCCTGCCCGTGCAGCGCGTCCTGGCCGTCGGCGAGGCCGCCTTCGACGTGGTGGACGCGCGCGGACGCTCCGAGGAGTGGCTGCGCGAGGCCGAGACGCGGGCCGCCTCGCACGTCTTCGACCTCGCCACCGACCTGCCGATCCGGGCGACCCTGCTGCGCGTCTCCGCCGAGGAGTCGGTGCTGGTCATGCTCCAGCACCACGCCGCCGCCGACGAGTGGTCGTTCACGCCGCTGCTCGCCGACCTGTCGCGCGCCTACACCGCCCGTGCCGCAGGCGCCGGGCCCGACTGGGCGCCGCTGCCGGTGCAGTACGCCGACTACGCCGTCTGGCGGAGCCGGGCCTCCGAGGTCGCCGGCGGGACCGCCTTCTGGGAGCGGACGCTGCGCGGGCTGCCCGAGGAGAGCACGCCGCCCCCGGACCGGCCCCGCCCCGCCGAGGCGAGCCACCGCGGCGGGCTCGTCCCGTTCCGGCTGCCGCTGGACGGGGTGCGCGAGCTGGCCCTGCGGACCGGCACCAGCGTGTTCATGGTCCTGCACGCCGCCGTGGCCGCGCTGCTGCACCGGGCCGGCGCGGGCGAGGACGTGGCGCTCGGCACGCCCGTCGCGGGCCGTGCCGACGCCGACCTGTCCGACCTGGTCGGCGTGTTCGTCAACCTCGTGGTGCTGCGCACCGACCTGTCCGGCGACCCGGCCTTCACCGAACTGCTGGAGCGGGTCCGCCGGGCCGACCTGGCCGCGTTCTCCCACGCCGACGTGCCGTTCGAGCAGGTCGTGGAGCGGCTGGCGCCGGAGCGCTCGCTGGCCCGCAGCCCGCTGTTCCAGGTGATGATCGTCCACCAGCGGCTGGAGGACGTCCGGCTCCGGCTGCCGGGCGTGCGCGCCGAGCCGTTCCTGCCGGAGACCGGTGGCGTCAAGTTCGACCTGGACGTCTACTTCTCCGAGGGCGAGGACCTGATCGAGGGGTTCGTGGCCTACGCCGCCGACCTCTACGACGCCGAGACCGTCACGGCCCTGCTCGACGACCTCGCCGAGCTGCTGAGGCGGGCCGTGGAGGACCCGGCGCGGCGCCTGTCGGCGCTCGGCGCCCCGGCCGCCCGGCCCGCCGTCACCACCCGCGAGCCTCGCGAGGCCCGCGAGCTCCGCGGGCTCCGCGACGGCGGGACCGACGGCCTGACCGTCGCCGAGATGGTCGAGGCCCAGGTGGCGCGGACCCCGCACGCCCCCGCGGTCGTCTTCGGCGACACCGTGCTCGACTACGCCGGGCTGGACGAGCGCGCCGAGGCCCTCGCCGACCGGCTCGCCGCCGCGGGCGCCGGGCCGGAGCGGATCGTCGCGATCGCGCTGCCCCGCTCCGCCGAGTTCGTGGTCGCCCTGCTGGCGGTGCTCAAGACCGGCGCCGCCTACCTGCCGATCGACACGACCTACCCGCGCTCCCGGATCGACCTGATGCTGGACGCGGCCCGCCCGCTATTGGTCCTGGGCGCCGACGAGGTCCCCCCGGACGCACCGCCCCGCACCCGGACCCGGCCGCTGCCCGACCACCCCGCGTACGTGATCTTCACGTCGGGGTCCACCGGGACGCCCAAGGCCGTCGCCGGCACCCAGCGGGCCCTGGCCGGACGCCTGGCCTGGGGCATGGACCTGGCCCCGGTCGGCACGCGGGTCGCCAAGAGCTCACCGGCCTTCATCGACGGCAGCACCGAACTGCTCGGCGGCCTCGTCGTCGGCGACACCGTCGTCGTGGCCGACGACGAGACCGCCGTCGACGCGCTCGCCCTGGCCGGCCTGATCCGCCGGCACCGGGTGAACCTGGTGACGGTCGTGCCCGGCCTGCTGTCCGCGCTCCTTCAGGCCGGCGGGACCGGCGACCTCGGATCGGTGACCACCTGGATCAGCAGCGGCGAGGCCCTGCCCGCCGCGCTGGCCGAGCGGGTCCCGGCCCGGCTGGTCAACCTGTACGGCTGCTCCGAGGCGGCCGGCGACAGCCTGATCGCCGAGGGCGCCGGGGGACTGGTCCCGATCACCGGCACCGAGGCGTACGTGCTGGACGCCGGGCTGCGCGAGGTGACGGTCGGCGAGCTGTACCTGGCCGGGGACGGCCTGGCGCGCGGCTACCTCGGCGACCCGGCCCGCACCGCAGAGCGGTTCGTCGCCAACCCCTTCGGCCCGCCCGGCTCGCGGCTCTACCGCACCGGCGACCGGGTGCGCCGCCGCCGCGACGGCGCCCTGGACTTCCTGGGCCGCGCCGACGACCAGATCAAGATCCGTGGCTTCCGTGTCGAACCCGGGGAGGTCGAGGCCGCGCTCGCGGCCCGGCCCGGGGTGCGGCGGGCGGCCGTGGCGCTCCGCTCGGGGCCGCGCCTGGTCGGCTACGTCGAGACCGAGCCCGGCACCGACCTCGACGCGCTGCACGCGGGGCTCCGCGAGACCCTGCCCGGCCACCTCGTCCCGGCCGTGCTCGTCGGCCTCGACCGGCTGCCGCTGACCCCGGGCGGCAAGCTCGACCGCCGGGCGCTGCCCGAGCCCGCCGCCCGCGCGGGACGGGCCCCGGAGACCGGGCCCGAGCTCGCCCTGGCCCGGCTGGTGGCCGAGACCGTCGGGCGGGACGCCGTCAACGCCGACGACGACTTCTTCCGCACCGGCGGCGACAGCATCAGCGCCGCCCTGCTGGTGGGAAGGGCCCGCCGCGCCGGCTTCGCCTTCACCGTCCGCGACGTGTTCCGGCTGCGCACCGTCGAGGCCCTGGCCCGCATCCCGGCCGCCGCGTCCGCACCGGACGCGTCCTTGCCGGACGTCCCCGCACCGGACGCGTCCGTCCCGGACGTCCCGGCCGGGGGCGCCTCCGGCCCGGAGCGGGCCGAGCTGCCGCTCTCCCCGCTGCAGGAGGGCCTGCTCTTCCACCTGATGATGGCCGGCGAGGACCGCGACATCTACGTCCAGCAGGCCGTGGTGACCCTGACCGGACCGGTCGAGGCGGACCGGCTGGCCGGGGCCGCGCGCCGGGTGCTGCTGAAGTTCCCCAACCTGCGCGCCGGGTTCCGCACCGACGGCGGCCGTACCGTGCAGTTCGTCCCCGAGCACTTCGAGGTCGACTGGACCTTCGCCGACCTCACCGGGACGACCGGCGGAACCGGCGACGACGGCGAGACCGGCGGAACCGGCGGGACCGGCGGGGCGGACGGCCTGGAGGCGTTCGTCGAGGCGCAGCGCGCCCGCCCGTTCGTCCCCGACTCCCCGCCGCTGATCCGCTTCGCGCTGGCCAGGGTGGGGGAGGGGGACTTCCGGCTGGTGCTGACCTCCGAGCTGATCCTGCTGGACGGCTGGTCGGGAGCCCTGCTGGTCACCTCGCTGCTGGAGTTCTACACCGACGCCGAGGCCGAGCGGGACCGCCCTGCCGTCCCCTTCCACGCCTACCTCGACTGGGTCAACGCCCAGGACCGCCAGGCCGCGCTCAAGGCATGGGCCCGTGCCCTCGACGGCCTCGACGAGCCCACCCTGATCAGGCCCGAGCTGACCGGCCGCCCCGCCGACCTCGCGGGCGCCGGGGAGATCCACCGGGCACTGCCCGGCGACCTCGCGTCCCGCCTCGACACCCTGGCCCGCGAGTCCGGCCTGACCCTGGGCACCCTGTACGAGAGCGCCTGGGGACTGCTGCTGGCCGGGCTGACCGGCCGCGACGACGTGGTCTTCGGCGTCTCGGTCTCCGGCCGCCACCCCGACGTCGACGGGGTGGAGTCCGTCGTCGGGCTGCTGTTCAACACCGTCCCGGTCCGGGTGCGGGCCTCGGCGGCCGACCCGCTCCGCGCCGTCCTGGAGCGGGTGCAGACCTTCCAGTCGGAGCTGTTCGACCACTCCTACGTCGCGCTCGCCGACGTGCAGCGGGAGACCGGCCTCGGCACCCTGTTCGACACCCTCTTCGTGTTCCAGAACTTCCCCGGCATGCCCGTCGGGCGCGGGTTCGGCCCCGGCGGCGACGTGCGGGTGACCGGCCGCCAGGTCCGCGACGCGACCCACTACCCGGTCACCATGGTCGTCGAGCCCGGCGCGGGCCTGCGGGTCATGTACCGGGGCGACGCCTTCACCGAGGCCGAGGCCGCGCGCCTGACCGACCGCTACGTGCGCGTCCTGGAGGCCGTCGCGGCCGACCCGGCCGGGCCCTGCCACCGGCTCGACCTGCTGCTGCCCGGCGAGCACGACCGGCTGCGCCGCGACTGGGCCGACTCCGAGCGGTTCGTGCCCGAGCTCACCATCGCCGAGCTGCTCGCCGAGCAGGCCGCGCGCACCCCGGACGAGCTCGCCCTGGTCTCCCAGCCGGACGTGCGGCTGACCTACGCCGAGCTGGACGCCGCGGCCAACCGGCTGGCCCGGCTGCTGCTGGCGCACGGGGCCGGTCCGGAACGGGTCGTCGCCCTCGCGCTGCCCCGTTCGGCGGAGATGGTCGTCGCGCTCTTCGCGGTGCTCAAGACCGGCGCCGCCTACCTGCCGCTGGAGCTCGACTACCCGGCCGACCGGCTGGACTTCATGCTGGCCGACGCCGCCCCGGCCTGCCTGGTCTCGCACCGTGCCATCGCCGCCGGGCTGACCTGCCCGGGGGAGACGATCACGCTCGACGACCCCGCGGTGCGCGAGCGCCTGGACCGGCTGCCCGGCACCGGGCTGACCGGCGAGGAGACGCCCGGCTTCGGCAGGGACGTCCCCGGGCGGCTGGAGCACCCCGCGTACGTGATCTACACCTCCGGCTCGACCGGCCGGCCCAAGGGCGTGGTCACCCCCTACCGGGGCCTGACCAACATGCAGTTCAACCACCGGGCCAACATCTTCGACCCGGTCGTGGCCTCGGCCGGGCGCCGGCTGCGGATCGCGCACACCGTGTCGTTCTCCTTCGACATGTCGTGGGAGGAGCTGCTCTGGCTCATCGAGGGCCACGAGGTGCACGTCTGCGACGAGGAGCTGCGGCGCGACGCCGAGGCGCTGACCGAGTACCTGCGGCGCCACCGGATCGACGTGATCAACGTGACGCCGACCTACGCGCAGCAGCTCCTGGAGGAGGGCCTGCTCGACGGTGAGCACCGGCCGCCGCTGGTGCTGCTGGGCGGCGAGGCCGTCCCCGCGGCCGTGTGGGACCGGCTCGCGCGCACCGAGGGGACGCTCGGCTACAACCTCTACGGCCCGACCGAGTACACCATCAACACCCTCGGCGGCGGCACCGACGACAGCGCCACCCCCACCGTCGGCAAGCCCATCTGGAACACCCGCGGGTACGTGCTCGACGCCTGGCTGCGGCCGGTCCCGCCGGGCGCGCCCGGAGAGCTCTACATCTCCGGCGCCGGCCTGGCACGCGGCTACCTCGACCGGCCCGGCCTGACCGCCGAACGGTTCGTGGCCGACCCCTTCCAGGCCGGGGAGAGGATGTACCGCACCGGCGACCTGGTACGGGTCCGCGAGGACGGCAACATCGACTTCCTGGGCCGTACCGACGAGCAGGTGAAGATCCGCGGTTACCGGGTCGAGCTGGAGGAGGTCGAGACCGCGCTGGCGGCCGAGCCCGGCGTCGGGCAGGCCGCGGTCGTCGCGGTGAGCACGGACGTGCCCGGGGTCAAGCGCCTCATCGGCTACGTGGTGCCCGACGGCGCCGCGCAGCCCGAGGCCGAGGCCGAGCACCTGGCGGAGTGGCGGCAGATCTACGACGCCGAGTACACCGAGATCGGCACGGCCGTGCACACCGAGGACTTCGCGGGCTGGGACAGCAGCTACGACGGCACGCCCATCCCGCTGGAGCACATGCGCGAGTGGCGCGAGTCCACCGTGGCCAGGATCGCCGCGCTGCGGCCCCGGCGGGTGCTGGAGATCGGCGTCGGCACCGGCCTGCTGCTGTCGCGGCTCGCCGGTGACTGCGAGGAGTACTGGGGCACCGACTTCGCCGCCCCCGTCATCGCCAAGCTCCAGGCCGACCTCGGCCCGGACTCGCCGGTACGGCTGAGCTGCCGGCCCGCGCACGACACCGCCGGCCTGCCCTCCGGGCACTTCGACGTCGTCGTGGTCAACTCGGTGGTGCAGTACTTCCCGAGCGCCGGCTACCTCGCCGAGGTGATCGGCGCCGCGATGGACCTGCTCGCCCCCGGCGGCGCTCTGTTCGTCGGCGACGTCCGCGACCTGCGGTCGGTGCGCTGCCTGCACGCGGCCGTCCAGCTCGGCCGCCTCGGCGACGGGACCGGCGCGGACAGCAAGGACGGGAACGACGGGAACGGCGCGGACGGTGGCGACCCGCGGGCGGTCACCGCGGCGATCGACCGTGCCGTCCGGATGGAGAAGGAGTTGCTGCTCGACCCCGCGTTCTTCACCGCCCTCGGCGTGGCCGCGCGGGTGGAGGTCCGCGCCAAGCGCGGCGTGCACCACAACGAGCTCAGCAGGCACCGCTACGACGTGACGCTGTGGAAGGCGCCGGTCACCCCGCCCGCCGTACCGGCGGAGGAGACCCCGGTCGTGGACTGGGCCGGGCCGGGCACCCTGCCGCCCGCGGGCCCGGCCGGGCCGCTGCGGGTGCGGGGCATCCCCGACCCCCGCCTGTCCGGCGAGCTCGCCGCGCTGCGCGCTCTGGAGGGCGGCGCCTCACCGAGGCGGGCGCGCGAGCTGCTGGCCGAGCCCCCGCGCGGGGTCGACCCCGAGTCGCTGTACGCGCTCGACCCGGACGTGGTCATCACCCTCTCGGCCGAGATCGGGTACTACGACGCCGTCTTCGGCGGCGGGGCCGCGTACGCGCCGGCCGACCCCGACCGCAGGCCCGCCTCGTACGCGAGCAACCCGGCGGCGGCCCGCGACCACGGGGCGCTCGCCGCGCGGGTGCGCGAGGGGCTCAAGCGCAGGCTGCCCGGGTACATGGTGCCGAGCGCGGTCGTGACGCTGGACGCGCTGCCGCTGACCGTCAACGGCAAGCTGGACCGCAGGGCCCTGCCCGCCCCGGACCGGCACGGGCCGCGCGGGAGCGGGCGCGCCGCCAGGACCGCGGTGGAGCACCTGCTGTGCACGCTTTTCGGCGAGGTGCTCGACGTCTCCGGCGTCGGCATCGACGACAACTTCTTCGAGCTGGGAGGCCACTCGCTGCTGGCGACCCGGCTGGTCGGCAGGGTCCGCGCGGTGCTCCGCACCGAGCTGGCCATCCGCGACCTGTTCGAGGCGCCCACCGTCGCCGAGCTGGCCGAACGGCTGCACGACCGGGCCGGGGTCGCGCTGCGGCCCCCGCTGGTGCCCGCCGAGCGGCCCGAGCGCGTCCCGCTGTCGTACGCCCAGCGCCGGTTGTGGCTGCTGGACCAGATGCTGCGCGAGGACGAGGGGCCGCGCGAGGCCTACCACCTGCCGCTCGCGGTGCACCTGAGCGGCAGGGTCGACGTGGCCGCGCTGCAGGCCGCGATCGGCGACGTGACCGCCAGGCACGAGAGCCTGCGGACCGTCTTCGCCGAGCACGAGGGCGTGCCCTTCCAGCGCGTCCTGCCGCCCGAGCAGGCCCGCCCGGTCCTGGAGATCACCTCCGCCACGCCCGAGGAGGTCATCGCGCGCCCGTTCGACCTGGCCACGCAGATCCCGCTGCGGGCCGCGCTCATCGAGGAAGGACCGGACGAGCACCTGCTGCTGGCGGTCTTCCACCACATCGCGTTCGACGAGTGGTCCTTCGGGCCGTTCGCCAGGGACGTGGCCCGCGCCTACGCCGCACGGCTGCGGGAGGTGGCACCGGCCGCGCAGCCGCCCGCGGTGCAGTACGCCGACTACACGCTCTGGCAGCGCGAGCTGCTCGGCGACCCCGCCGATCCCGGCAGCCTGCACGCCCGCCAGCTCGCCTACTGGGCGCGGACGCTGTCCGGCATGCCGCAGGAGATCCCGCTGCCGGTGGACCGGCCCAGGCCCGCCACCGTCGGCCAGCGCGGCGGGACCGCGACCAGGCGGCTGCCGGCGGCGCTGACCGGGCGGCTGCGCGAGCTCGCCCGCTCGGCGCAGGCCAGCATGTTCATGGTCTGCCAGAGCGCGGTGGCCGCGCTGCTGCACCGCACCGGCGCGGGGGAGGACATCCCGCTGGGCAGCCCGGTCGCGGGCCGTACCGACGAGGCCGCCGCCGACCTGGTCGGGTTCTTCGTCAACACGCTGGTGCTGCGCGCCGACACCTCCGGCGACCCCTCCTTCGCCGGGCTGCTGGCCCGCGTCCGCGACACCGACCTGGCCGGTCTGGCCAACCAGGACCTGCCGTTCGAGGCGCTGGTGGAGGCGCTGCGCCCGCCGCGGGTGCCCGGCCGCAACCCGCTGTTCCAGGTGATGGTCGGCTACGAGAACCAGGCCATGGGCGAGGTGGACTTCCCCGGGCTGCGGCAGCGGGAGGCGCTGTTCAGCCCGCCCGCGGCCAAGTTCGACCTGGACTTCATCTTCCGGGAGCGGGGGGAGGAGCTCCACCTGATCGTCGACTACTCGGCCGACCTGTTCGACCCGGCCACCGTGGACACGATGATCGAGGCGCTCCTGGACGTGCTGGGACGCGTCGCGGCCGAACCCGAGACGCGCCTGAGCGACCTGCCCGTCGCGCTGGAGGCCCGCACGGTCACCGCCGCCGCCACGGGACGGGCCTCCCGGCGCGACGACGACCTCACCGAGCGGCTGTGCCGGGTGTTCGCCGAGGTCCTGGAGGTGGACGCGGTCGGGCCGCACGACAACTTCTTCGACCTGGGCGGCCACTCGCTGCTGGCCATGCAGCTGGTGCGCAGGATCCGGCGCGAGCCCGGCTGCACCGGGGTGCGGATCGCCACGCTGATGACGTCCCAGAGCGTGGCCGAGCTCGTCGACCGCCTGGAGTGAGGCACCTGGCCGGGAAGCGCTTCGCCGTGAAGCGCTTCCCAGGGCGGGCAAAGATTGTTAACTTAGGTGAGGCTTACCTAAAACGGGAGCTCCCGTGAGCTCTGGAAGGACACCCATACCCATGCGCGACACGATGCGCCGTCTGTTCGCCACCGGAACACTCCTGCTGGGCCTCGGCCTGGTGGGCGCGTGCGGTGGCGGAGGCGGTGGCGAGCAGCCCGCCGCGAGCGCCACGACGCCCGCCGCCCGGGCAGGCTCCGGATTCCCGGTGACCATCACCCACAAGCTCGGCACCACCACGATCGAATCCGCGCCCCAGCGTATCGTCGCCCTCGGTGAGATCGACCAGGACACCCTGCTCGCCCTGGGCGTGCAGCCGGTCGGCATGGCGGAGCTGACCGGCATCCAGCCCGACGGCCTCACCCCCTGGACCGCCCCGAAGCTCTCCGGCGCGAAGCCGGAGCTGCTGAAGGCCGGCGAGGCGGGCTTCTCCCTGGAGAAGATCGCCGCTCTCAAGCCCGACCTGATCCTGGCCGGCGGCGACTACTACATCGACAAGGAGTACGCCGGCCTCTCCCAGCTCGCGCCGACCACCGCCTACGAGACCGGACCGGCCGAGGACTCCTGGCAGACCGTGGCCCGCCAGGTCGCCAAGGCGGTCGGCAAGGCCGACGAGGGCGAGAAGCTCGTCGCCGACGTCGAGGCGAAGATCGCCTCGGTGAAGACCTCCCACCCCGAGCTCTCCGGCAAGAAGTACGCGCTCACCAGCGTCTTCCCGTCCGGCAACATCGGCGTCATGAAGTCCGACGCCGACATCAGCGTCAAGCTCTTCGACCAGTTCGGGATGGTGCTGCCCGAGGAGATCAAGGCCCTGCCCGGCGAGGGCTTCGCGGCCGAGCTGAGCATGGAGAAGGTCAAGGTCCTCGACGTCGACGTGCTGCTCAGCCACTACAACGACGACGCCGCCACCCAGAAGAAGATCGAGGCCAACGCCCTGTTCTCCGGCCTGGACGTGGTCGAGCGCGGCTCGTACGTGCCGCTGGACCTCAAGGCGTTCTGGCCGCTGCGCACGCCGACGCCGCTGGCGATCCCCTACGTGGTCGACCAGCTCGTGCCCCAGGTCGCCAAGGCCGCCAAGGCCGCCTCGTCCTCCTGACGGACGTCCCGGCCCGCCCCGGGACGGGCCCGCCCCGGCGGGCCGTACCGGGGCGGGTGCCCGCGGGACCCCGCCCGGATCCTGCGCGGATCCTGTGCGGATCCCGTGCGGACCCGCTCTTCCCCCGCCGCCGCCCGGCCGCGGGGGACCATTCCTCAGCACGTGAGAGGCGAACATGTCGAGCCCGGTCTATGACGTCGTGGGCATCGGTTTCGGGCCCTCCAACCTCGCGCTCGCGGTGGCCCTGGAGGAGGAGTACGGCGCCGGCGTGAACGCGGTCTTCTTCGAGAGGCAGCCCAGGTTCGGCTGGCACCGCAACATGCTCATCGACGGCGCCACGATGCAGGTCCACTTCCTCAAGGACCTGGTCACCCTGCGCAACCCCACCAGCCCCTACTCCTTCCTGTGCTACCTGCAGGAAAAGGGCCGGCTGGTCGACTTCATCAACCACAAGACCATGTTCCCCACCCGGCTGGAGTTCCACGACTACCTGGAGTGGGTCGCCGCCTCCTTCGCCGGCCTGGTGCGCTACGACTCCGAGGTCGTGGCGGTGCGCCCGCACGACGACGACACGCTGGAGGTCGTCGTGCAGCGCGGCGACGAGCTGCACACCTGCCTGACCCGCAACCTGGTGATCGCGGTCGGGCTGGACCCGGTGCTGCCCGGCGGCGTGCGCTCGGGCGAGCGGATCTGGCACACCGAGGAGCTGCTGGCCCGCCTGGAGGGCCTCGGCGGCCGCGAGCCCAGGCGGTTCGTGGTGGTCGGCGCCGGGCAGAGCGCGGCCGAGGCCGTCGAGCACCTGCACCGCACCTACTCCTCCGCGGAGATCTGCGCGGTCTTCACCCGGTACGGCTACTCGCCGGCCGACGACAGCCCCTTCGCCAACCGCATCTTCGACCCCGTGGCCGTCGACCACTTCTTCACCGCCCCCGAGGAGGTCAAGCGCATGCTGCTGGCCTACTCCCGCAACACCAACTACTCGGTGGTGGACATGGACCTCATCGACGAGCTCTACCGGCGCTCCTACGCCGAGAAGGTCGCCGGGGTCGAACGCCTGCGCATGCTGAACGCCTCCCGCCTGCTCGGCGTGGACGAGGACGGCGAGACCGCCCGCGTCCGGCTGTGCTTCCTGCCCACCGGCGAGACGAGCACGATCGAGGCCGACGCGGTCGTCTGCGCGACCGGCTACCGCGAGCGCAACCCCCTGGACCTGCTGGGCGAGGCGCGCGAGCACTGCCGTACCGGCGAGGCGGGCGAGCTGCTGGTGGAGCGCGACTACCGGATCGCCGTCGATCCCGGCAAGAGCTGGGGCGTCTACCTGCAGGGGGCCACCGAGGACACCCACGGGATCGCCTCGTCGCTGCTGTCCATGACCGCCGTGCGCACCGGGGAGATCGTGCGCTCGATCGCCCGCCGCTCCGCGCAGGTGCCCCAGGGCGCCGAGCCCTGAGCGGCCCGCCCGGCGCCGGGAACCGATTCTAGAGAGACTCTCTAGAATCCGGTACGCTTCCGGACATGAGACCCAGCGTCGTCATCACCGGGGGCAACCGCGGGATCGGTCTGGCCACGGCCGAGGAGTTCGCCCGCCTCGGCCACAGCGTGGTGCTCGTGGCCAGGAACCCCGCCGCGGCGGGCGAGGCGGCCCGGCTCGGCGCCGGCCTGGTGACGGCGGACCTGTCGACCCTGCGGGGGATCCGGTCCGCCGCCGGGGAGCTGGCCGCGGTCTGCCCGCGACCGGACGTGCTGATCCACAACGCCGGGATCTGGCCCGCGGCGCGGCGGCTCACCGAGGACGGGTTCGAGGAGTCCTTCGCCGTCAACCACCTGGCCCCCTTCCTGCTCAACCACCTGCTCCAGGACCGCCTGAGCAGGGTCGTCCAGGTCACCGCGGGCCTGTACGTCAAGGGCCGCGCCGACCCCGGGCGCACACCCACCGGCGCGGACTTCTCCCCGGTGCGCACCTACGCCGACACCAAGCTGTGCAACCTGGCGCTGCTACCGCTGTGGGCCGCGCGCTGGAGGGAACGGGGCGTCACGATCGACGCCGTGCACCCGGGGGTGATCAGGACCGGGCTCGGTGACCGCGGCGGCCCGGTGGGGGTGCTGCTGAAGGTGGCCAAGCTGCTGTGGAAGGCGCCCGCCGAGGGCGCGACCGCGGTCCTGGGGGTGGCCATGGACCGGGCCGGTACCGGGCGCTACTTCGACGTCGACCGCGAGCTGCCCCTGGAGCCGGTGGCGGCCGACGCCGTCCTGGCGCGCAGGCTCTGGGCGCAGGCCGCGGAGCTCACCGGTGTCGCCTAGGCACAGGCGCGGCGACGAGACCAGGGAACGGCTGCTGGCCGCCGCCCTGGAGCTGTACGACCGCGACGGCGCGGAGGGCTTCACGATGACCGCGGTGACCGGGACGAGCGGGGTCAGCGTCGGCAGCCTCTACCACCACTTCGGCAGCTTCGACGGGCTGGCCGCGGCACTGTACGCGCGCTGCCTGTCCGGCCTGCTCGACGCCGTCATCGCCGCCCTCGACGCCGAGCGCGACCTCGTCCGGGCCGGGACGGCCACGCGGCCGGGGCGGGACGAGGAGGAGGCGGCCGGGGTGATCCGCGCCGTGGTCACCGGCTACCTCGGCTTCACCCGCGAGCACCGGTCCGCCGCGCACTTCGTGCACGCCTCCGCCTACGCCGGGTTCCTCGCCGCCCACCCCGGGCCGGTCACGCGGGAGACGGGGCCGAGGCTCGCCGAGATCCTGGGCCGGTTGCGGCCGTACACCGAGGCGGGCCTGGTCGTGGAGCTGCCGGACGCGCTGACCGAGACGCTGATCGTCGGCCCGGTCGCGGAGACGGCCCGCCGGTGGCTGGCCGGAGCCCCCGGCATCGACCTGGACGAGGCGTGCCGCCTGCTGCCCGAACGGATCTGGCGCTCCGTGCGCGCGTAAGGGGTCTGTGGCCACCCCGCCCGAGAGTCGTCCCGTCACCCTGACTAAGGTTGTCCTAACCTAACGTGGTCGTGATTTTCGGTTCTCATGGAGTGACGGTGTTCGCCAGCTATCTCATCGGACTGCGTGAGGGCCTGGAGGCCACCCTCGTCGTCTCCGTGCTCGTCGCCCTCCTGGTCAAGAGCGACCGGCGGGACCGGCTGCCCCTGGTGTGGGCCGGCGTCGGCGCGGCCCTGGTGCTGTCGGTCGCGTTCGGCGCGCTGCTGACCTTCACCGTCGCCCACCTGGAGTACCGGCAGCAGGAGCTGTTCGAGGCGATCACCTCGCTGCTGGCCACCGCGTTCGTCACCTGGATGATCTTCTGGATGCGCCGCGCCGCCCGTACCTTCTCCGGCGAGCTGCGCGCCAGGCTCAGCCAGGCCCTGGAGGTCGGCGCGACCGCGGTGGTGGTCGTGTCCTTCCTGGCGGTGGCGCGCGAGGGCCTGGAGACCGCGCTGCTGTTCTTCGCCTCGGCGCAGGGCGCCTCCACCACCGCCGTCCCGCTGATCGGGATCAGCCTGGGCCTGCTCACCGCGGTCGCGCTGGGCTGGGCGATCTACCACAGCGCGATGCGCATCGACCTGACCGTCTTCTTCACCTGGACCGGGCTGCTGCTGATCCTGGTCGCCGCGGGCATCTTCAAGTACGGCGTGCACGACCTGCAGGAGGCGGGCGTCCTGCCGGGACTGTCCGTCCAGGCCTTCGACATCAGCGGCGTACTGCCCGCCGACTCCTGGTACGGGACGCTGCTGGCCGGGATGTTCAACATCACCCCGCAGCCGAGCGTGCTGGAGACGGTGGCCTGGGCCGCGTACGCGCTGCCCACGCTCGTGCTCTTCCTGTGGCCGCGGCGCAGCCCGGCCCCCGTGTCCCCGACCTCAGCGACCGACCCGCAACACGCGGGCTGACCCTATTCCCGAACGGAACGACCATGCGCACCTCTGTCTCCATCGTCACCGGCGTGCTCGCGCTCGCCGGTCTCACCGCCTGCGCCTCCGATCCCGCCCCCGCCCCGGGCGCCGGGACGTCGGCCGCCTCTGCGGCCCCGGCCGCGGGCGGTCCCGTCGCGGTGGCCGCCAGCGACACCGAGTGCAAGGTCGCCGCCACCGAGGTCCCGGCCGGGACCTCGACGTTCGCCGTCACCAACGGCGGCACCAAGGTGACCGAGTTCTACGTCTACGCGGCCGGTGACCGGGTCATGGGCGAGGTGGAGAACATCGTGCCCGGCCTGACCCGCGAGGTGATCATCGAGCTGCCCCCCGGCACGTACCAGACCGCCTGCAAGCCCGGCATGATCGGCAAGGGCGTCCGCGGGCCGCTCAAGGTCACCGGTGAGCACAAGCCGCTCAGCGACGACGCGCAGCTCGCGGCGGCCACCGCCGGCTACAAGCGCTACATCAAGTCGCAGAGCGACACCCTGCTGACCAAGGCGCAGGAGTTCGTGGACGCGGTCAAGGCGAAGGACGTCAAGACGGCGAAGGCGCTCTTCCCGGTCTCGCGGACCTACTGGGAGCGGATCGAGCCGGTCGCGGAGATCTTCGGCGACCTCGACCCGGCCATCGACGCCCGGGAGAACGACGTGGCCGAGGGCGAGGAGTGGACCGGTTTCCACCGCATCGAGAAGGACCTCTGGGTCAGCGGGGACATCAGCAAGGACGGGCCCGTCGCCGACAAGCTGATGGCCGACATCACGACCATCGTGGAGAAGGCCAACGCCGCCGAGCTCTCACCGGTGCTGCTGGCCAACGGCGCCAAGGGGCTGCTCGACGAGGTCGCCTCCGGAAAGATCACCGGCGAGGAGGACCGCTACTCCCACACCGACCTGTGGGACTTCGACGCCAACCTGCAGGGGTCCAAGGCGGCGGTGCAGGCGCTCCGCCCGGTCCTGGAGCAGCGCGCCCCCGAGCTGGTCACGACGCTGGACGAGAGGTTCGCCGCGGCCGAGGCGGCGCTCGGCGCGCACCGCAAGGGCGACGGCTGGAAGCTGCACACCGAGCTGTCCAAGGACGACCTCAAGAAGCTCTCGGACGCGATCAACGCGCTCTCCGAGCCGATCAGCAGGATCGCCGCGGTGGTGGCGAAGTGACCCGCGGGAGGCAGGGGCGATGAGCGGGCGGATCAGCCGCAGGAAACTGCTGGGCATGGGCGCCGCGGGGGCGGCGGCCGCCGGTGCCGGCGCGATCGTGGTGCGCGGTGCCGCCGACGGGCCCGAACCGGCACCCGCCTCGCCCCCCCGCCTCCGCCGCCGATCCGATCCCCTTCTACGGCGAGCACCAGGCGGGCATCGTCACCCCGGCGCAGGACAGGTTGCACTTCGTCTCGTTCGACGTGGTCACCGAGAACAGGGCCGAGCTGGACGACCTGCTCCAGGAGTGGACCGCGGCCGCGGCCCGGATGACGCGGGGGCAGGAGGCCGGGGTGTTCGGGGCGGTCGGCGGGGACCGCGAGGCACCGCCGGACGACACCGGCGAGGCACTCGGGCTGCCGGCCTCCGGACTGACGCTGACGGTCGGCTTCGGCGGCTCGCTGTTCGACGACCGGTTCGGGCTGGCGTCGCGCAGGCCGGCCGCGCTGGCCGACCTGCCGCACCTGCCCGGCGACGCGCTGGTGAAGGACATCTCCGGCGGTGACCTGTGCGTGCAGGCGTGCGCGCACGACCCGCAGGTCGCGGTGCACGCCATCCGCAACCTGGCGCGCATCGGCTTCGGCCGGGTCTCGGTCCGCTGGACCCAGCTCGGCTTCGGCCGTACGTCCTCGACCTCGCGCTCGCAGGCGACGGCGCGCAACCTGATGGGCTTCAAGGACGGCACCGCCAACCTCAAGCTGGAGGACGTGGCTCTGCTGAGGGACCACCTGTGGGTGGCGCCCGGCGACGGCCCCGGCTGGATGGCCGGCGGCAGCTACCTGGTCACCCGCAAGATCCGGATGCTGATCGAGACGTGGGACCGGGCACCGCTGTCCGAGCAGGAGCAGATCTTCGGCCGCGACAAGGGCGAGGGCGCCCCGCTGGGCCGCAAGGCCGAGTTCGACACGATCGACTTCGCCGCCAAGGGCCCCGACGGGCAGGCCCTGATCAAGGACGACGCGCACGTACGGCTGGCGCACCCGTCGAACAACGGCGGCGCGCGGCTGCTGCGCCGCGGCTACAACTACGTGGACGGCTCCGACGGGCTCGGCCGGCTGGACGCCGGGCTGTTCTTCATGGCCTACCAGCGCGACCCGCACCGGCAGTTCGTCACCGTGCAGCGCTCCCTGGCCGAGACCGACTCCCTCAACGAGTACATCAGGCACGTCTCCAGCGCCCTGTTCGCCTGCCCGCCGGGCGTGCGCGACGCGGGCGACTACTGGGGGCGGGCCCTGTTCGCCTGACCGGAGCCGGAGCCCCCCGCCGGACCGGCGCATACCCCGTTTTCGCCATATGGAACCGTCCAAAATTCGGAAAAGCGTTGGGACCGGATTTTCGCTGTTATGTTCGTCCCGTTCACATGATCAACGGCCGCTTGCAGCAGCGGCCCGACGATGTTCAAGGGGGCGGAAGATGACTCATCCGCGTTCGACGGGGTCAAGCTTCTTGAGGAAACGCGCGGTCGCGGCGCTTCTGGCCGCGACCGGTGTCATAACGCTCTGCGGCAGTGGCACGGCCACCGCCGCGGCGGCGAGCGTCACGATCAAACCGGCCGCCGACACCACCTACTCGCAGGTGGCCCAGGACGGCGACGGCAGTGCCAGGACGACCCTGGCGACCTGCCCGCAGTCCTGCGACGGGAACGCCTCGGGGCAGCGGGACGCGGTCGTCGGGTTCAACGTCACCGGCCTGCCCGCGGGCGCCACCGGTGTGACGGCCCGCCTGGAGCTGTACTCCTGGAATCCCTTCACGGGTACCACGACCACCGCGCACGAGGCCGACGGCGGAGCCTCCGGCACCGGGACCTGGGCGAGCCGGCCGGCGCTCGGCGCCGCGCTGGACTCCAACACGGCGGTCACCAAGGGCTACAACGCCTGGGACGTCTCCTCGGCCGTCACCGGCAACGGCGCGGTCACCTTCGCCGTCCGCCAGACGACCCGCACCACCCGTACGTACTGGGCGTCCGCCGACAACTCCAACGCGGCGATCCGGCCGCGCCTGGTGATCTCCTACACCACCGGCGGGACGCCCGGCCCCACGCCGACGGTGACCCCGACGGTCAGGCCGACGCCCACCCCGACGGCGAGCCCCACCGTGACCCCGACGACCCCGGCCGGCTGGCGGCTGGTGTGGGCCGACGAGTTCAACGGCACCGCGATCGACACCGCCAAGTGGAACACCAGGGACAGCTCCCTGGACTTCGACCGCGCCTGCATCACCAGCAGGCCGGCGAACCAGTTCGTGAGCGGCGGCGTGCTGACCATGCGGGCGCTCAAGGAGGACCGTACCTGCGCCGGTACGACCCGCCACTACTCGACCGGCTACCTCGACACCATGAGGGGCAAGGCGTCGTTCACCTACGGCCGGTTCGAGATCCGCGCCAAGTCCCCGAACGGGCCGAACAACTCCAAGGGCCTGTGGCCCGCGTTCTGGATGCGTCCCGACGACGGGGGCAACGGCGAGATCGACGTCACCGAGCTCCCCGGCGGCCCGCAGTACTACCGGGCCTCGACGACGGCGATCTTCCGTGACTACACGCCCACCAAGAACGACTTCCGGTACACCTTCCCGAGCGGATACCCGGGCGACGGCTTCCACACCTACACCACCGAGTGGGAGCCGGGCGTGATCCGCTGGTACGTCGACGGCAAGGAGATCTGGCGCCGCGAGGGCAACACACCCACCTGGCTCAAGGACACCCTCGGCGGCGACCTGAACTACAAGCGCAAGTTCAACCTGCGGCTGAACTTCCAGGTCGGCGGATGGCTGGGCGACCCGGACGCCACCACCGTCTTCCCGGCCGACTTCAAGGTCGACTACGTACGGGTCTGGCAGCGCTAGCCACCGGACACCCTCGCACGACGGCGGGCCCGCTCCGGTCGTCGCGGCCACGTGCCACGACGACCGGGACGGGCCCGTTCCCGTTCCCGCCCGGCGGCCATGTGCCGCACGGGGCGAGCCCGTCGTGCGCCCGCCCGTCCCGGCAGGGCTGTCGGGACGGGACCCGGCCCCGGGTGGTCAGCCGGTGTTCTTCCCCAGGTAGACGCGCAGGTGCCGGGCGGTGAGCGAGTCCCCCCGCGCGACGAGCTCGGCGGGCGTGCCGGTGAAGACCACCCGGCCGCCGTCCTGACCGGCCCCCGGGCCCATGTCGACGATCCAGTCCGCGTGCGCCATCACGGCCTGGTGGTGCTCGATGACGACGACCGTGTTGCCGTCGTCGACGAGCCGGTCGAGCAGCGCCAGCAGCTGGTCCACGTCCGCCAGGTGCAGGCCGGTGGTGGGTTCGTCCAGCACGTACGTCGCGGCCTTCTCCGCCATCCGGATGGCCAGCTTGAGCCGCTGCCGCTCGCCCCCGGACAGCGTGGTCAGTGGCTGGCCCAGACCGAGGTAGCCGAGGCCCACGTCGGAGAGCCGGTCCAGGACGGCCCGCGCCGCGCCGGAGCCCGCGCCCGACCCGAAGAAGTCGCGCGCCTCGGTCACCGACATCGCCAGCACCTCGCTGATGTCCTTGCCGCGCAGTTTGTGGGTCAGCACCTCGGGGGTGAACCTCCTGCCCTCGCACTCCTCGCACACCGACGCCACCCCGGCCATCATCGCCAGGTCGGTGTAGACCAGGCCGATGCCCTTGCAGTTGGGGCAGGCCCCCTCGGAGTTGGCGCTGAACAGGGCCGCCCGTACCCCGTTGGCCTTGGCGAAGGCGGTGCGGATCGGGTCCAGCAGCCCGGTGTAGGTGGCCGGGTTGCTGCGCCGGGAGCCGCGGATCGGGCTCTGGTCGACCACGGCCACGTCCTCGGAGCGGGGGAGCGAGCCGTGGATCAGCGAGCTCTTGCCGGAGCCCGCGACACCGGTGACCACGGTCAGCACGCCGAGCGGGATGTCGACGTCCACCTCCTTGAGGTTGTGCAGGGAGGCGCCCCTGACCGGCAGCAGGCCGGAGGGCCGGCGCACCCGCTCGCGCAGCCGGGCCCGGTGGTCCAGGTGACGGCCGGTGAGGGAGCCCGAGCGCCGCAGGCCGGCCACGTCCCCGGTGTAGCAGATCCGTCCCCCCGACGTGCCCGCGTCCGGGCCCAGGTCGACCACGTGGTCGGCGATCTCGATCGTCTCGGGCTTGTGCTCGACGACCAGGACCGTGTTGCCCTTGTCGCGCAGGCGCAGCAGCAGCCCGTTCATCCGCTCGATGTCGTGCGGGTGCAGTCCCACGGTGGGCTCGTCGAAGACGTAGGTGACGTCGGTCAGGCTGGAGCCGAGGTGGCGGACCATCTTCACCCGCTGGGCCTCGCCGCCGGACAGGGTGGCGGACTCGCGGTCCAGGCTCAGGTAGCCCAGCCCGATCTCCACCAGCGAGTCCAGCGTGTTGCGCAGGGTGGTGACCAGCGGCCCCACCGACGCGTGCCCGATGCCCGCGACGAAGGCGGCCAGGTCGCTGATCTGCATGGCCGAGCACTCGGCGATGTTGCGGCCGTCGATCCTGGAGGCCAGTGCCGCGGGGTTGAGCCGGGTGCCGCCGCACGCGCGGCAGCCGGTGAAGGTCACGACCCGGTCCACGAACGCCCGGACGTGCGGCTGCAGCGACTCGCGGTCCTTGCCGAGGTAGGTCCGCCGGAGCTTGACCAGCAGCCCCTCGTAGGTGGTGTTCGTGGTCCCGATCTTGATCTTGGTGGCGGGCCTGTTCAGCAGGTCGTCCCACTGGGCCGGGGTGTAGTCCCTGAGCTTGACGTCGGGGTCGAAGAAGCCGGACAGGGCGGTGTTCTGCCAGTACCAGGAGCCCACGGTGAAGTTGGGCGCGGTGATCGCCCCCTCGTTGAGCGAGAGGTCGCCGTCGACGAAGGCGCCGACGTCGATGTCCGACACCCGGCCGAGCCCCTCGCAGTCCGGGCACATGCCCTCGGCGCTGTTGAAGCTGAACGCGCTCGAGGTGCCGACGTGCGGGACGCCGATCCGGCTGAAGACGATCCGCAGCATGGTCTGCGCGTCGGTCGCCGTGCCGACCGTGGACCGGGAGTTGGCGCCCATCCGCTCCTGGTCGACGATGATCGCCGCGCTCAGGTTGCGCAGCGAGTCGACGTCGGGCCGCCCCAGGTTCGGCATGAACGACTGGATGAAGGCGGTGTAGGTCTCGTTGATCAGGCGCTGCGACTCCGCGGCGATCGTGCCGAAGACCAGCGAGGACTTCCCGGACCCGGAGACGCCGGTGAAGACGGTCAGGCGGCGCTTGGGGATGTCCAGGGAGACGTCGGCCAGATTGTTCTCCCTGGCCCCGCGGACCTCGATCACGTCGTGACCGTCCGCGGCGCGGGCCCGCCACCGGGCACGACCGCCGGGAGCCGGCCGGTCGGACGGGAATGCGAACCTTCTCATTGATATCCTTAGGGTGTAAGGAGATGGCCCGGACAAGTTAGTTTATGTCGTAAGGAGTTGCAAGTGACGGTCTTCGCCGGACAGGGTGACGCGCGCCGCTCCATGGCCCTGCTCTGGCGCACCGCCGACCCCCCGCAGGTGCGTCCCGGGCCCAGGCCCGCGCTGAGCGTGGACCTGATCGTGACGGCGGGCATCTCCGTCGCCGACGCCGAGGGGATGGCCGCCCTGTCCATGCGCGCGGTGGGCGAACGGCTCGGGCGCACCGCCATGGCCCTCTACACCTACGTCCCCAGCAAGAGCGAGCTGGTCGACCTGATGTACGACCACGCGCTGGCCGAGCTGCCCACCGATTACGACCTCGCGGCGGGCTGGCGGGCGGCCGTGACCGCCTGGGCCGAGGACGTCTGGGAGTTCTACCTGCGGCACCCGTGGATGCTGCAGGTCTCCCCGGCGCGCCCGGTGCTCGGTCCCAACGAGTACGTCATGCTGGAGACGGTGCTGCGCGCGCTCCGCGGGACCGGGCTGCCGGCCGGCGTGCTGCGCCGCGTCGTCGGCGCGCTGACGCACTTCGTGCGCGGGGCGGCGCAGACGATCGCGGAGACCCGGCGGGCCCCGGCCGAGACCGGGATGTCCGACGAGGAGTGGTGGTACGCCCGCTCGGCCCTGCTCCAGGAGGTCGCCCCCGACTTCGCCGACCGCTTCCCCGTCATGACCTGGATGGACGGCGAGGGAGCCTACCGCTCCGAGGACGAGACCGTCCCCTACCTGGAGCAGGAGGCCAGGGAGACCTTCGCGGCCGGGCTCGCCGTGTTCCTGGACGGGATCGAGACCGCCATGAGCCGGAACGGCGCCGGCCGGACCTCGGGACGTCCTTGACGGAGCCCCCGGCACCTCCGGCGTCCATGCCCCCGGTGAGGCCGCCGGGTCCACCGGCAGGTGTGCGTGCGACGGACGGGAACGGGGGTCCGGCGGGAAGGGGGCGGTGAACCCGGCATCCTCGCGGTCTTGCCTGTTCCTTTGTTTCACAATATTGTGAAGTAACTTTCTTATTGTGAAGGAGCTGGCTTCGTGGGAGACGCGGTGGACATGGCGCGTGAGGCGGATCACCAGGAGGTGCTGGGCTGGGTCGAGCGGGTGGCGATGTTCCTGTCCGCCGACGGTCTGCCGCCGGTCGCGGGGCGCGTACTGGGCTGGCTGATGATCTGTGATCCGCCCGAGCAGTCGGCCGGGCAGATCGGCCGGGCGATCGGGGCCAGCCCCGCGGCCCTGACCACGAACATGCGGGTGTTGCAGGCCATGGGGTTCGTCAGCCGGCGCACCCGGCCCGGTGAGCGCACCGCCTACTACCGGGTGGAGGAGGGGGCCTGGGAGAGGGTCGTGCGGCGGCAGATCGCGACCCTGACCGCGTTTCGCGAGGTCGCCGGTGACGGCATGGACCTGATCGGCCCGGACGGCGCGCGGGCCGCGCGGATCCGCGAGGCGCATCACATCTTCGACTGGATGGCGAAGGTGTTCGACGACGCGCCGCCCCCCACCCCCGTCACGGAGACCTGACGTGACCGGGAACGCCGTGGTGGTCGGCGGTGGTATCGGCGGCCTGGCCGCCGCCATCGGGCTGAGGCGGATCGGCTGGACGGCGACCGTCCTGGAGCGCAGCTGCGAACTCGGGGAGATCGGCGCCGGCATGTCCCAGTCGCCCAACGCCCTGCGCGCACTGGCCGAGCTGGGTGTCGCCGATGCGGCGCGGGCCGCCGGGGTGCCGTTTCCGGGCATCTTCAACCTGCGCGTCCCCTCCGGCGGTCACATCGCCCGCGCGCTGCCCGGCACCACCGGCCCGCTGCTCGGTTTCCACCGCGCCGACCTGCACCGGGTGCTCCTGGACGCGGTGCCCGCCGGGTGGGTGCGTACCGGCGCGCAGGTGAGCGCCGTCCGCCAGGACGGCGACGAGGTCGTCGTCGGCTGGGGTGCCGAGGAGCTGAGGGCCGATCTGGCGGTGGCGGCCGACGGGGTGCACAGCACGGTCCGGCGTCTGCTGTGGCCCGAGGCCCGCGACCCGCGATTTTGGGGCAACACCGTCTGGCGGGGCATCGCCCACGCCGACGGCGTCGACGCCGCCATGACCCTGGGACGCGGCCGGTACTTCCTGGCCATGCCGGTCGGGCGCGGCCGGGTGTACTGGGCACTGGGGGCTCGCGCCGACCGGCCCGGCGTGCGCTACGACGACGAGCTCGCCGAGGTGCGCCGCCGCGTCCAGGGCTGGCACGACCCGATCCCTCGCCTGCTGGAGGCGACCGCGCCCGAGGCGGTCTTGCATCACGACATCACCGACCTGGATCCCTTGAGCGGCTACGTGCGCGGAAGGGTGGTGCTGCTGGGCGACGCCGCCCACGCGATGCACCCCGACATGGCCCAGGGTGCCGCCCAGTCGCTGGAGGACGCCGTCGTGCTCGCCGCCGCTCTCGCCGAGAGCGGCGACGACATCCCTGCGGCGCTGGCCCGCTACGACGAACGACGACGTCCCCGCACCCAGACCATCGTCCGGCAAGCACGCGCCAAGGGCCTGGGGTCGACCTCGGGCAACGCCGTCGGCTACCACCTGCGGACGACCGCCCTGCGCCTGGTCCCCTCCTCACGCTGGCCCGCCCTGGCCGCCAAGGCCCTCGCCCCGGTATGGGACTGGACGCCACCGCCGCTGCCCCGCTGAAGGAGCGCGCCCGCACTGGACCGATGAGCAGGACCGGCCCGCAGGCCCTCACACCGGTGGCGCCGAGGCCGGGCCGGGAGCGGGGTCACCCGTCGAGCAGTCCTTCGGAGGCGAATGGACCGACCGGGCGGCGCACGCCATCGCACACACCCTTCCTGCGTCCGGTGGGACGAGCCAGGAGGACGTGCGACGTTCACCGTCAGGCGGTGTACCGGTGCCCGGACGGGGTTGTTAGGGTGTGCGGCGGTGCGCCGGGAAGTCTGGTCGGCAGTTCTTCACGCACGTCCCGCTACCGCACCGGAGCCCCGATGAACCTGCTGCTGGCCTACTCCGCGCTGTTGCTGCTCGCGGTCCTGGTCTCCAACCTGGCCAACCGGACGATCCTGTCGACCGCGGCACTGTTCCTGCTGGCCGGGTTCGTCCTGGGCGACGGGGTCAGCGGGCTCATCCCGCTGACCCCGGGCGATCCGGTGGTGGCCACGCTGGCCGAGCTGGCGCTGTTCGCGGTGCTGTTCACCGACGGCATGCGGGTGGGCTGGACCGACCTGCGCCATGCCTGGCGGCTGCCCGGCCGTGCCCTGGGCTGGGGCCTGCCGCTCACCCTGATCATCACCGCCCTGACGGCGCACTACCTCGTCGGGCTGGGCTGGATCGAGTCACTGCTCATCGGGGCGATCCTGGCCCCCACCGACCCGGTGTTCGCCGCCGCGCTGGTCGGCAACGAGCGGGTGCCCCCTCGGCTGCGCCAGCTGCTGAACGTGGAATCCGGCGTCAACGACGGCCTTGCGCTGCCGTTCGTCATGGTGTTCCTCGCCATCGCGGCCGGTTCGGCCGATCTGCACCTGGGCGAGCTGGCCCTGGAGCTGGGCCTGGGCGTGCTGATCGGCGTCGCGGTGCCGTGGGCGGCCATCATGCTGGAGCGCACCCGCTGGTTCTCGGCCTCCCACCACTACGAGCCGCTCAACGCGGTGGCCATCGGCCTGCTGGTGCTGGCCCTGGGCAAGGCCACCCACGGCAACCTGTTCCTCGCCGCCTTCTCCGCCGGTATCACGGTGGCGACCTTCGGAGAGCGCCAGCGCGAATCCTTCGAGCAGTTCGGCGAGCTCGTCGCCGAGTTGCTCAAACTGGCCGCGCTGCTGGTCTTCGGCGTGCTCATCTCCCCGGCCCTGCTGGCCTCGGTGGGCTGGCAGGGATGGCTGTTCGCGATCCTGGCCCTGGTGCTGGCCCGCCCCCTGGCCATCTGGCTGTCCTTCCTGCGCTCCGGGCTCGGCACCCGGGAGGTGGCGGCCGTGATGTGGTTCGGCCCCAAGGGCTTCGCCTCGGTCGTCTACGCCCTCATCGTGCTCAACTCCGCCATCACCGCGGCCGAGCAGGTGTTCACCCTGGTCGCCGTGACCATCGTGCTGTCGATCCTGCTGCACTCCTCCACCGACGTCGTGGTGGCCCGCTGGTTCGACGACGAGCGCGAGACCCCCGCCTGGCACCACACCGTCCGCCGGGTCCGGGCCAAGCTGCGAGGCGGCAGGGAAACCGGGGACCCGGCATAGTCCCGCCCGGAGCCGTCCTCACCGGGTCGGTGCCGCGGGTGCCGCCGACCTCGACCACCGACTCCTGCGGTGTTGAGCCGTACCGTGCCCCGCCGAGGCGTACGCTGCAGTGGGGCAGAGGCGATCAGATGAGTGATTCCAAGACGGTGATCGCGTTCTTTGTGCCGTCTTCACCGCGGACGGCGTCGGCGAGCCGGTCGGCGCGCCGGGCCATGGCGTGCTCGCCGGTGGCCTGGCGGATCGCGGCGGCGAGCTTCTCGGCGGTGAGGTGGCGTTGCGGCAGGGGCGCGGGGGCCACCCCCGCGGCGTGTGCGCGGGCGGCCCAGAACGGCTGGTCGGCGACGAAGGGGCAGATGACCTGCGGCCGTCCCGAGGCCAGTGCCGCGCCGGTGGTGCCGCTGCCGCCGTGGTGAACGATCGCGGCCATGTGGGGAAGCAGCCAGTCGTGCGGGGCCTGGTCCAGCACGAACACCTCCTCGGGCAGGCCGGGCGGGTCGTCGACGGCGATGCCGCCCCAGCCCGACACCAGCACCGCGCGCATGCCGGTCAGGCGAACCGCGTCCAGGACGACGCGGCCGATGCGGTGGGGGTCGGTGCCGGCCATGCTGCCGAACCCGATGTAGAGCGGCGCCGGACCAGCAGCCAGGAACGCGGCCAACTCCTGCGGCGGGCTCCAGGTGGGGGCGGCGGGCAGGAACCAGAACCCGGTGGTGTGGACCTGAGGCGGGTAGTCGGCGCCGGAGGGGAGCAGGTGACGGCTGAAGCCGTGCAGCACGGTGGCAGGGCCCCCATCAGGGCGGCGCAGGAAGTCGTGGCGGCCGCGCCGGCGAGGCAGGTCGAGCGTCGTGTCGGCCACCGCGCCGAAGGAGCGCAGCATCGCCCGGAACGGCAGGTAGGAGGCGCGATTCAGCGCCCGCGGCAGTGGTAGCGGGATCATCGGGTTGGCGAAGGAGGCGGTGGGCACCCACACCGGCTGCAGCAGCGCCGCCACGGAGGGCACGCCCAGGGCCTCGGCGATGCGATGGCCCGGGATGCTGGGGCCGTGCACGACCAGGTCGGCGCCGCCGCCGATGCCATCGCCGGTGTCGTTGGTGGCGATGGTGACCATGTCGGTGAACACTCGTGCCATGAGCGCTCTGCCGGCTCGCATGACCTGCAAGGCGATCTTCTTGCCGGCCAGGCCGCGGTAGTTGGTCTCGATCGCCGTGCGGATCCTGGGGTCGTCGAGGAGGGTGTTGGGGCCGTCGTGCACCGGCGCGAAGGGCAGGGCGTAGGGCTCGGCGAGGGCGGCCGAAGCGGCCGGGGCGGCCAGCAGCGCGTGGTGACCGGCTTGGCGCAGGGCCAGGGCCAGGGCGGCATACGGCTGGACGTCACCGCGGGTGCCGTGGGCGAGGATGAGGACCTTCATCGCGTTCCTCGTTTCGTGGCGGCGCCGTCCCAGGCGCTGAGCATGCGCTCGTCGCTGAACACGCCGTGGGTGAGCATGTCCACGGCGGTGCGCGAGTAGCGCAAGGTCGCGTCGGTGTGGTGCAGGTCGGCCACGTCCAGCACCCGTGACAGGTGCTCGCCGAAGGCCAACGGCGCCAGCAACCAGGTCACGTACAGGGCGGCGCGGGCCCGCGCGTCGGCGGCGGGGCGCACCCATCCTTCGTCGCTGCCCTGCTGCAGCCAGGCGGCGGTGGTCTCGACGATCTCGTCGAACAGTGCGGCCGCCTGCTCGGTGCCGTCCAGGAAGGCGCGGGCCAGATAGCGTCGCACCGGCTCGGCCGCCTCCAGCATGGCGGCCAGGCCGGAGGTGTCGGCCAGGTCGACCGGGTCGTCGGGATCCCCGCGTACCAGGGAGATCACGTAGTGATCGCATGCCGCGCGCAGGCCCTCCTTGGAGCCGAAGTGGTGTACCACGAGGGCGGGTGAGACGCCCGCCTTGGCGGCGATGGCTCGGATGCTCACCCGATTGACGCCCTCGGAGCCGAACAACTCCAGGGCCGCGTTCCCGATCCGGGCCCGCGCGGTGAGATCACTGTCTGAACGCATGTTCAGTATACTAAACAAGCGTTCAGCCATGAGGGAAGGGGCAAGACGTCCCGAACCCGTCGGTGAACCGGTTACGCGCCTGTTCGTGAGCATGCGAGCATGACGATCCATGACGATCGCGGAGCGAGAGACGACCACCGCCCGCCTGGCGGAGGGCGTGGTGGAGTACCGGCTGGAGGGCGACGGCCCTCGGACGGTCGTGATCTTCCACGGTGGTCACATGCGGGCCGGGCTGGCGCTGGGGGAGGAGGTCTTCACCGCCTCGGGCCACCGGGTGCTCGCCCTCTCCCGTCCCGGATACGGGCGGACCCCCCTGACCACCGCCACCACGCCCGCCGCCTTCGCCGACCTCACCGCCCGGCTCTGTCACGAACCGGGCGTCGAGCGCGTCGCCGCGGCGGTGGGCGTCTCGGCGGGCGGACGCACCGCGCTCACCATGGCGGCGCGTCATCCGCACCTGGTGGAGCGGGTGATCCTGCAGAGCGCGGTCGCCTTCGTGCCCTGGCCCGACCGGCGCACCCGCCTGGCAGGCCGCCTGGTGTTCAACGCCCGCGCCGAAGCCATCACCTGGCGGTGGTACGGCTGCTGATGCGCGCGGCGCCACGGGCGGGACTGCGGTTGTTGCTGCGTGACCTGTCCACCCGGCCGCCCGGCCGGGTCATGGCCGGCCTGAGCGAGCACGACCGGGCCGAACTCATCGCGCTGTTCACGCTCATGCGCTCAGGGGAGGGCTTCGTCAACGACATGCTGCCCGTGCCCGACTGCGCCGGGCAGGTCACCCAGCCGGTCCTGGTCATCGCCAGCCGCACCGACGGCTCGGTGCCCTTCGCCCACGCCGAGTCCCTCGCCGCGGCCGTCCCGCGGGCCGAGCCGGCCGAGAGCCGGGCCGACGGTCACATGATCTGGTTCGCCCCCGACTATCCCGCGATCGCAGGAAGGATCAAGGAGTTCCTCGGCGCCGGGTGAGCGCTCACCCGGCCCTCCGTCCCCGGCACGCGTCGCCCCGGGGACGGAGGGCTCACATCAGGTAGCGCAGCCACAGGTAGGGCGTCACCAGCGCCACCGTGACGAAGGCGACGACGAGGCCGTACCTGGTGAACTCCCAGAAACTGATCGGGGTGCGGTTGCGGGCGGCGATGCCGATGATGACGACGTTGGCGGCGGCGCCGACGGCGGTGGCGTTGCCGCCCAGGTCGGCGCCGAAGGCCAGCGCCCACCACAGCACCTGCGCCTGGTCGCCTCCGCCGTTGGCCTGCACCAGGTCGGCGACGATCGGGCTCATCGTCGCCACGTACGGGATGTTGTCCACGATCGCCGAGATGCCGCCCGAGGCCCACAGCAGGCCGATCGCGGTCAGCCCCAGCCGGCCCTCGGTCGCGCCGACCGCGGCCTGGGAGATCTGGCCGATGACACCGGTCTCGACCAGGCCGCCGACCATGACGAACAGTCCCATGAAGAACACCAGGGTGGGCCACTCGACCTCGGCGATGGCCTGCTCGGTGGTGACCTTGGTGGCCGCCACCAGGATCCCGGCGCCGAGGATCGCCACCACCGAGGGCTCGTAGTGCAGCACCGGGTGCAGCACGAAGGCGGCCATCACCACGGCGAGCACGACCAGGCTCTGCCACAGCAGGGTGCGGTCGGCGATGGCCTCGCGCTCGTCCAGGGCCATGATGCCGGCGGCGCGTTCGGGGTCGTAGACGAACGCCTTGCGGAACAGGATCCGGCACAGGCCGACGAACACCACGACCAGGACGACGACCATCGGTGCCATGTGCACGAGGAAGTCGTTGAAACTCAGCCCGCCCCGGCTGGCGATGATGATGTTGGGCGGGTCGCCGACCAGGGTGGCGGCCCCGCCGATGTTGGAGGCCATCGCCTCGGCGAGCAGGAACGGCACCACCGGCAGCGCCAGGCGCTCGCACACCAGGAACGTCACCGGCGCGATCAGCAGCACCGTGGTGACGTTGTCCAGCAGCGCCGAGGCGAGCGCGGTGATGAGCACCAGCAGCACCATCAGCCGGAACGGGCGTCCCCTGGCCCGCTTGGCCGCCCAGATGGCCAGGTACTCGAAGACCCCGGTCTGCTTCAGCACCCCGACGATGACCATCATGCCCAGCAGCAGGAAGATGACGTTCCAGTCGATGCCGCTCTCGGGGGAGAAGAACGCCGCCTGCGCGTCGCTGGCGTGAACGGCCAGCATGATCCCGGCTCCGCCGAGAGCGGAGGCGACCCGGTGGATCCGCTCGGTCGCGATCAGCGCATAAGCGCCGAGGAAGACCGCCACCGACAGCCAGGCCAGAGCCGTCACGACGCCAGCACCCCGTCCATGAGCGCCTGCAGCGTCACCGCGCCGAGCAGGCGGCCCTGGTCCACCACGGCCACCAGCGGGCTGTGGGTACGGGCCATCAGCGCGGCGATCTCCAGCACGGTGGCGTCCGGGTCGGTGACCGGTAACTCGCGCGGCGTGGGCGGCAGCGCCTGGCGCACGGTCCGGTCGGCCACGTCGCGCAGGAAGGCGTCGGCGTGGGCCTCGTCCACCACCCGGGCCAGCGCGGGATCGTCCTGGCAGTAGCCGGGCACCGCCAGGGCCAGCACCTGGGTGCCCGCCAGGATGCTGAGCGGCAGCCCATCGGGGTCCACCACGATCAGGCCCGGCAGGTCCTGGTCGGCCAGCAGCCGGGCGGCGTCCAGGACGGAGGTGTCGAGGGTGACGGTGGGGAAGTCGGCGAGCAGGTCGCGAGCACGCATGAGGGCCCTTCCGGGGTCGACGGCACAACTGCCGACCAGACTTCCCGGCTCACCTTCGACGGACCCTATCAACGATCGCCGGTCCGGCGGAGGGCGGGCCCGCGCCCGCGCTCGGAGTCACCGGCCCGCCGGGCGCCGTGGCAGGGTCCTCGGAGCCGGATCGGGCCGGATCGGGCCGGGAGTTCACCGCATCGTTCTGCGTGCCGCCCGTCTAATCGGCTCTCCCCAGGGCAGGAACCGTCCCATGAGAAAGTTCTTCAAGGTCGTGGTGGCACGCTGGCTGGCCCGTACGCCGTTGGGCCTGGCCGTCCTGGGAGTGGGCTGGCTGCTGGGCCGGCGCAAGCAGCGCGCCCAGGTCGAGCAGGGGCGCGGGGGCAGGCGCGCCTACGGTTCGCAGAAGACCAGGCCCCTGCCCCGCTCGGGCCGGCGCCGCTGAGAGGACCGGGCCGAGAGGACCGGGCGCCCGGTCCTCTCGGCCCCGATCTCGTCGCCCCGATGTCGATCCGCGCACCGGCCGTTCGTGTAGGGGGTGAGACGCCGGCACCGGGCCGGCGGAACCCCTGAGGCGGAGAGACGATGAGCATCGTCGTAACGGTCAACAACATGTCGCTCGACGGCGTGATGCAGGCACCCGGCCGGGCCGACGAGGACCCGCGCGACGGGTTCGAGCACGGCGGGTGGGCCCGGCCCTACAGCGACGAGGTCGCGGGCCGGGTGATGGGCGAGGGGATGAGCCGGACGCGGGCACTGGTGCTCGGCCGCAGGACCTACGAGGACTTCTACGGCTTCTGGCCCGGGCAGCGGGACAACCCCTTCACCGAGGTGCTCGCCGCCACGCCCAAGTACGTCGCGTCCAGGACGCTGCGGGAACCGCTGCCCTGGGCCAACTCCGTCCTCATGGCCGGCGACGCCGCGGACGAGGTGGCCCGCCTCAGGAAGGAGCCCGGCGGTGACCTGGTGGTGCTCGGCAGCGGGGACCTGCTCCGGTCGCTGATGCGGCGCGGGCTCGTCGACCGGTACGTCCTGCTGATCCACCCGCTGGTGCTGGGAGCCGGACGACGCCTGTTCGCCGAGGACGGCGCCTTCGACGCCCTGCGGCTCGCCGACTCCGTGACCACGACCACCGGTGTGGTGATCGCGACCTACGAACCGGCCGGGTCCGCGCCGGGCGCGTCCGGCCCGGCCTGACGCCCGCGGTCCGCTACGGGGTGAGCCGCCGCTCGAACCCGGAGACCATCGCGAGCAGGCCGGTGTCGAACCAGTGGTCGTAGAAGGCGGTCGCGTCCGGCCCCGCCTCCGGGCCCGATCCCGGGGACGTCCCCGGAGGCGTGCCGACCTGGGCCAGAGCGTGACCGAGGACGTACACACCGACGGACTGAACGCAGATCAGCGCGTCCTGCCGGTCGATGCCGGAGGCGTCGAAACGGTCCAGCAGACCTGCCAGCAGGGCCGTGCCGGTGTCGGTGTCGACGGGATGGGTGGCCAGGAGGGGCACGGCGTGCGGATGGGCGAGCAGCATGCCCCGGTAGGCGACGGCGAAGCGGGACAGCGCCTCGTCCCAGGTGTCCGCGGGGTCGAGCTCGACCACGGCCTCGGCGAACAGGTGGTCGACGACCGCGGCCAGCAGGGCGCCGCGGTCGGCGACGTGCCGGTACAGGGACATCGCCGCGACGCCGAGCCGGGAGCCGAGGCGGCGCATGGTCAGGGCGTCGAGCCCCTCGGCGTCCAGCACCTCGACGGCCGCGGTGACGATGCGCCCGAGGGTCAGCACGGCCGGCCGGCCACCGCGCCCGGCTTCACGGCGCGGACGCGGGGCCGGCTGGGTCATGCGCCCAGGGTAGCGGTGAGCGTGGTGGCCAGCATCACCAGGGAGAGCACCCCCACCACCAGGTGCTGGACGTCGATGACGACGTCACGGCCCTCGGTGGGCAGGACCTTCAGGGTGCGGGAGTGATCGCGCCGGTAGATCTCCCGCTGGGCCGCGGAGGCGGTGCCGAAGTAGGGCAGCCACCAGCTGCGGACGTGACCGGCCACGATCAGGCAGCACAGGACGGTGGCCGCGACCAGCGACCAGCTCCGGTGCAGGGCGATCCCCGCGGCGATGAGCAGCGGGAACGGGTAGTTGACGGACGCCGCCAGCGCGCGCCCGCGGACGTTGCCGGGGGAGAGGTCGTTCAGGGGGAACAGGGGGACCCAGTCGGTCAGGACCAGCCAGCCCAGCCAGACGAACGGAACGATGATCGCAACAGTGGTCACGGTGCCTCTCCCAGTTTGATTACGACGTAAGCTTACGTCGTAATCAAACTGGGGACAACGGCCGGGCATCGCGGTGGCGCGGCGGCACGCGCCTTGGCCGCGGGCTCCGTACACTGCGCCAGGACGGGGGCGACCCAGGCGCCGCCCCGCCCCCGCCCGGCCCGCCTCTCGCGGAACAGCGCGGAACAGCGCGGAACAGCGCGGGGCCGCGCGGGGCCGCGCGAAAGCGTGCGGAGCGGTGCGTGAGGCGGCCATGGCGCCGGTGACGACGAGCGGAGAGCGTGCGATGACGGACAAGGCGATCGCGGACTTCTGGTTCGACCCCTCCTGCCCCTACACCTGGATCACCTCCCGGTGGCTGCTGGAGGCGCGGAAGGTCCGTCCCGTCGAGGTGCGCTGGCACCTGATGAGCCTGTCGGTGCTCAACGAGGGCCGCGACGACGACCCCGAAGGGGACACCGAGGGATACCTGTGGGTGCCGGTGCGGGTCTGCGCCGCCGTGCTGGAGCGGTACGGGCAGGAGGCCCTCGCGCGGTTCTACACCGCGATGTGGACCGCCGGGCGCGGGCGCGGGCAGCAGTGGCCCGACTCCCTGCACGACGCGCTGACCGCCGCGGACCTGCCGCCCGACCTGGCCGAGGCCGGTGCGTCGACCGTCCACGACGAGGCGATACGCGCCTCGCACGCCGAGGGCATCGGCCTGATCGGCGAGCACGTGGGCACGCCGGTGGTGGCGGTCACCGGCACGGACGGGGAGCGCGTCGTGTTCTTCGGTCCCGTGCTCTCACAGGTCCCCACGGGGGAGCAGGCCGGTCGGCTGTGGGACGGGACGCTGCTGGTGGCCGGGACCCCGGCCTTCCACGAGCTCAAGGGCTCACCGCACGCCACTCCCCGGCTCTGACCCGGATCCGGTAGTGTTGCCCCGTCCGCAGGACCTACCGAGGAGGTGAGACCCATTACCGCTGTATCAGGTCGGGTGCTCCCTTCCCGCATCCGCGCGGTCCGTCCGGCATAGGAGACCGAGGGAGCCCCGCGGGCTTCCCGAAAGGTTCTCCATGTCGCTTCTTCCCTCGCTCCTGTCCCTGCCCGTCGTCGTCTCCAGGCTCCGTGCCGCCGGCTGTGTCTTCGCCGAGGAGGAGGCGGAGCTGCTGATGTCCACCGCGCGCACGCCCGCCGATCTCGCCGGGATGGTGGAGCGGCGGGCCGAGGGCCGGCCTCTGGAACACGTCCTGGGCTGGGCGGAGTTCTGCGGCACGCGGATGGCGGTGGATCCGGGGGTGTTCGTGCCGCGCCGCCGCACCGAGTTCCTGGTGCACCGGGCCGTCGCCCTGGCCCGTCGTGCCCTTCCCGCCCGTCCCGGCCGTCCGGCACGGCCGTGGGTGGTCGTCGATCTGTGCTGCGGCTCCGGCGCGGTGGGCGCCGCGCTGGCCGCGGCCCTGGGCGGGGTCGAGCTGTACGCGGTGGACATCGACCCCGCCGCGGTGCGGTGCGCTCGCCGCAACGTGGGCGACGGCGGGCAGGTCCACGAGGGCGACCTGTACGAGCCGCTGCCCGCGGCGCTGCGCGGCCGGGTCGATCTTCTGGTGGCCAACGCGCCCTACGTGCCCACCGAGGCCATCGGGTCGCTGCCCGCCGAGGCCCGGGTGCACGAGCCGCTGGTGGCGCTCGACGGCGGCGAGGACGGTGTCGAGGTCCAGCGGAGGGTGACCGCCGGGGCGCCGCTCTGGCTGGCGCCGGACGGTCACCTGCTGGTCGAGACGAGCGAGCGGCAGGCGCCGCGGACCGTGGCGGCCTTCGCCCGGAACGGGCTTGAGGCGAAGGTGGCCCGTTCCGAGGAGCTGGACGCCACCGTCGTCATCGGCCGCCGTGGACCCGGCGGCCGGTGATCTCGTCGGCGGAGATCCGGACGTAGAGCGTCCGGTCCCCGCCGGCCCAGGGCTGCACGCCGGTGGCCTGCGCCGCGGCCAGCTCCTCGGGGTCGGAGACGTGGTGCACGCCACCGCGTACCAGCACGCTCCACCCCTCGCTGGCGGCGGCGTCGAGCTGGTCGACCTCAAAGGCGATCTTGAACTCGACGCCCTCCACGCCGGTCCGCAGGCCCGCGTCGAAGGGGCCGCCCACGGCGGTGCGGAAGATCACCGTTCCCTCGTGCAGCACGTAGTTGACCGGGAGGATCACCGGCCCGCCCTGATCGTCGAAGGCGACCCGGCCCACCCCGCCCGGGGCGATCAGCCGCAGGCACTCCTGCCGGTCGAGCGTCTCCAGTGCGCCGGGAACGCCCCCGTGCCCGTCGCCGGCCGCACCCTGCTCGCCCATACGCTCCTCCACGGTCGATCCCCTTCACTCTGGCCTCGCGAGGGAGACGTCCCCTCAGGGGAAACGTTACCGCCGGGCACGACCGGCCGAGCCGGGGGCGACGGGGACACGGCGGGGACACGGCGGGGACACGACGGCGGCACAGTGGCGGCGGGCGGCGGCACGGTGAGGGGCGTGGCGAGGGCGCTACGGGGGCGTGGCGGGGGGTCGATACGGGGTGTCGGTACGGGGGGCGAACGTCCCATCGTCCAGGGACCTTCGACGATGACGCCGGCCCGGTCGCCGGGACCACACTGGGGGACGAGAAGGGGAGGTCGACGATGACGATTCAGGTGAAGGACATCATGGGCAGGGTGGCCATCGCGGTCGGACGGGACGCCTCGTTCGCCGACCTGGTCACCACGATGCGGCGTTTCAAGGTCGGCGCGGTCACCGTGATCGACGCCGACCGACGGCCGGTGGGCCTGGTCTCGGAGGACGATCTCCTGATCAGGGAGACGGCCGGGCAGGACGCGGGCGGTGTGCCCTTCGAGTGCGGCTTCTCCGGCGTTCTCCTCGGCGGGCTCGGCCATCGTCAGGAGCGCCGTCAGGAGCGCCGCAAGGCCACGGGCACCGTCGCGGGTGAGATCATGACCAGCCCCGCGATCACGGTGACGACGGCGACCCCGGCGCGGGAGGCGGCCCGGCTCATGCACACGCACCGGATCAAGCAGCTCCCGGTGATCGACGCCGTGACGGGCAGGATCGCCGGGACCGTCCACCAGCGGGATCTGCTGAAGGTCTTCCTGCGCCCGGAGGAGGACGTCCGCCGCGACGTCGAGCTGAGCCTGCGGCGTCTGCGTCTTCCCGGCGGGCAGGTCACCGTCGCGGTGGAGGCGGGCGTCGTGACGCTGGGGGGCGAGGTCGCCCGCCGCTCGCAGGTCGCGCCGCTGCTGGAGGCCGTCCGCGAGATCGACGGGGTGGTGGACGTCAGGGGCGCCCCGGCCTTCCGGTCCGACGACCTGGCCCGTGTCCCGGCACCGTACCTGTGAACCCCGGACGAGGTGGGCCGCGGCGCCACCGGATGCCACACTTCCCCCTATGACGGAAAAGGAGCCACGTTCCCTGATCCCGAACATGCGGTTGGACGAGCTGCTGGCCGAGCTGCAGGGGCGTCTGGAGGCGGTTCTGGCCACCCGGGACCGGGTGCACGCGCTGCTGGAGGCGGTCGTCTCGGTGGGCAGCGACCTCGACCTGGAGGTGGTGCTGCGCCGCATCGTGGAGACGGCCACCAGACTGGTCGACGCCACCTACGGAGCCCTGGGCGTGGTCGGGCAGGAGAGCACGCTGGTGCAGTTCGTCCCGGTGGGCCTGGACGAGGGGGAGATCGCCCGGATCGAGCACTGGCCGCACGGGCTGGGCCTGCTCGGACTGCTTATCAAGGAACCGCAGACCCTGCGGCTGGCGCACATCACCGACCACCCGGCCTCCTACGGGTTCCCGCCCGGCCACCCGCCCATGGGGTCCTTCCTGGGGGTGCCGATCCGGGTGCGCGACGAGGTGTTCGGCAACCTGTACCTCACCGAGAAGCGCGGCGGCGGGGAGTTCGACGAGGAGGACGAGGCGATCGTGTCCGCGCTGGCCGGCGCGGCGGGCGTGGCCATCGAGAACGCGCGGCTGTACGAGGAGACCCGGCGGCGGGAGATGTGGCTGCAGGCCTCGGCCGAGGTCACGACCGGCCTGCTGTCGGGGGCCGAGCCGCACGAGGTGCTGACCCTGATGGCGAACCGGGCACGGGGCCTGGCCGGCGCCGACATCGCGATGATCATGCTCCCGGACCGGGGCCGGAAGATCCTGCGGGTGGTGATCGCCGACGGCCTGGAGGCCGAGGAGGTCGAGGAGGCCGGCGGGACCGAGGTGGACGTGGAGGGCTCGCTGGCCGGGCGGGCCCTGTCGAGCGGGGAACCCCTCATGGTCAGCGCCCTGTCCGAGGCGGGCCTGCCGGACGCGCTGGCCGGCCGCCTGTCGGTGGGACCGGTGGCCGCGGTGCCGCTGGGGGCCGCCGGGGCGGTACGCGGGGTGCTGACGCTGGGCAAGCGCCCGGGGCGTATCCCGTTCAACCCCACCGAGCTGCGCACCCTGCACTCCTTCGCCGGTCAGGCGGCGATCGCGCTGGAGCTGGCCGAGGCCCGCCAGGACGCCGAGCGGCTGGGGCTGCTGGAGGACCGCGACCGGATCGCCAAGGACCTGCACGACGTGGTCATCCAGCGCCTGTTCGCGGTGGCCATGACCTTGATGAGCATCGTGCGGTTCGTCGAGCACCCCGAGGCGTCCGACCGTCTGCAGCACGGGATCAACGAGCTGGACGAGACGATCCGGCAGATCCGCTCGACCATCTTCGCCCTGCAGACCCCCCGCCAGGCCGCCGATCCGAGCCTGCGCGCGCGGATCGTGGAGCTGGTGGAGGGTGCGCGCGGGCACCTGGGCTTCATGCCGGGCCTGCGGATGGAGGGCCAGCTCGACAACAAGGTCCCCGAACCGGTCGCCGGGCACCTGCTGGCCGTGCTGCGCGAGGCGCTGTCCAACATCGTGCGCCACGCCAGGGCGAGCCGGGCCGACGTCTTCACCGAGGCCGCCGGCGACACCCTCACCCTCACCGTCACCGACGACGGGGTCGGCCTGCCCGGCGAGGGCAAGCGCAGCGGCCTGCGCAACATGACCGACCGGGCCACGGCGCTGGGAGGCTCCTTCGAGGCGGGCGCGTCCGCGACCGGCGGGACCCGGCTGGTCTGGCGCGTACCGCTGCGCTGAGAACGTGCCCCCTCCGGGACGGCCCCCGGCACGGCCCCGCGGGTCAGCCGCGGTGCCCCGCCCGCCCCGGGGGGAGCGGGCCGTCCGACGCGACCCGGCCGGGCGGGACCGCCCCGGTGCCGGTGGTCACATCGGGATCGGTACCGGTGGCCGCGTCGGTGGCGGTGCCGGTGGTGGTGCCGCCGGTACGGGTGCCCGCAGTGCCCACGGTGCCCACGGTGCCCACGGTGCCCACGGTGCCCACGGTGCCCACGGTGCCCACGGTGCCCACGGTGCCCACGGTGCCCACGGTGCCCGCAGTGCCCACGGTGGCCGAGGCGACCCTGTGGCACGCTCCGCGGCCGTCGGCGCGCAGCACGATCCGGCCGTCCTCGACGCGTACCGCGGACTCGGTCCCCTCGCCGGCGGAGGGCAGGCCGGCCGCGGCGGCGATCGCGCCCGACCCGTCGAGGACCACCCGCAGCCGCGGCCAGGCCGGACGCGGGAACGCCTGGCGCAGGCAGCCGCAGAGGTCGGCGACGGCCAGCCGGGCCAGCGGGGCCAGCTCGTCGGAACCGCCGGTGACCACGACGACGGTGATCGCGACCCCCGGCGGCGCGGCCCGTACGGCCTCCTCGACGGCCTCCAGCCGGTGCAGGCCGAGGATCGCCACCACGCCGTCGGCGGCGAGCGGCGCGGGCTCGCCGCGTACCGCGTCCGTCGCCTCGGGCGGTGACCAGGGCTCGTCGGCCGGTCGCGCCCGGGTGTTCCACGGGGTGGCGAACCGGCGGTCGCCGAGATCGAGTTCCGTCAGGTGCTCGCAGGCGCTGACGATGTTGAACGGCTCGGTGAAGCCGGGCGCGGCGGCGGCCATCAGGCTCGCCCCGTGCAGGGTGGTCAGCGCGGCCTCGGCCATCCACACCAGCCCTCCACCGGACGGAGCGGACGGGCGCAGCCCCTCCAGGGCCAGCCCGAGCAGGATCGCGTCGAGTTTCATCAACTGCGCGAACGACAGCCGGAGCCGCTCGTCGGCGAGGATCTCGGGCATCACGTCCATGCCGAGCCGGGCGGGACCGCGGGGCTCGTCGGTGGTGAGGGGGAGCCGGGCCAGCCAGGCGCGGGCCAGCGCGCCGAGGGCCTCGCGGGGGGTGAGGCCGGGTTCCTGGTGCGGCGGCTCGGGGCCGCGTTCGGCCAGGTCGGCCAGGACCGTGAAGTACAGCGCCCGCTTGCCGGAGAAGTTCGAGTAGACCGCGCCCCGGGTGAGCTCGGCGCGCTCGGCGATGCCGTCGATCTTGGCGTCCCGGAAGCCGCGCTCGGCGAACTCCTCCCTGGCCGCGGCCAGCACCCTGGCGCGGTTGTGCTCCTGCGACTGTGCCCTGCTGAGCCGGCCCATCGCCCTCCCGCCTCACGTTGCCGCCGATTCCGATCCAAGATACCGTCACCACTCAGATGATGAGATCATATGATGTGACCATCCGAAATCGGGAGGACGTATGACCGCAGCCGACCGGCACGTGGACCAGGCCCCGGAGGGCGTGGGGATCCCAGAGGTCCCAGAGGTCCCGGAGATCCCGGAGATCCCGGAGATCCTGCTCACCGACCCGGAGGTGATGCGCGACCCCTTCGCCGTCTACGGCCGGGCGCGCGAGCGGTCACCGCTGGCGCGGCTGTCGGCACCGGGCTTCGGTCCCATGCTGGCCGTCACCCGCCACGAGGACGCCAGGACGATGCTGAGCGACCCGCGGTTCGTGATCACCGCCGGCAGCTTCATGCGGCCCGACGTCCCCGAGGACTGCGTGCCCTACATGCGGACCATGAGCGAGATGGACGGGACCGAGCACGCCCGGCTGCGCAGGCTGGTCTCGCCCGCGTTCACCGCGCGCCGCGCCGAGCGGTTCCGGCCGAGGATCGAGCCGCTCGTCGCCCGGCTGCTCGACGCCCTGCCGGGACACGCCGAGAACGGCACGGTGGACCTGCTGCCGCACTTCGCCAGGCCGCTGCCGATGGACGTGATCTGCGAGCTGGTGGGCATCCCCGAGTCCGACCGCCCGCGCTGGCGCGAGTACGGCCTCACCGTGGCGTCGGTCATGGGCCCCGAGTTCACCGCGGCCGTTCCCGGCATCATCGAGGGCGCCAAGGCCGCGGTCGCCCGGCGGCGCGAGGAGCCCGGCGACGACCTGCTCTCCGACCTCGTCCGCGCCCAGGCCGAGGACGGCGACCGGCTCGACGACGTCGAGCTCGTCACCCTGGTCTGGCACCTCGTCCTGGCCGGGCAGACACCCGCCAACCTCATCGCCAACGCGGTGGAGTTCCTGCTCTCCCACCCCGGACAGCTCGCCGCGCTCCGCGAGGACCCCTCGCTGATGCCCCGCGCCGTCGACGAGCTGACCCGCTGGTGCGGGCCGGTGCTGCTGTCGATCCCCCGCTACGCCACCGAGGACGTCGAGCTCTTCGGCACGCCGGTGCGCAGGGGCGAGCCCGTCACCGCCGTCGTCGCCGCCGCCAACCGCGACCCGCGCGCGTTCGACGGCCCCGACCGGTTCGACCTCACCAGGCCCGCCGGAACGCCGGGCCACCTCGGGTTCGCCCACGGCCCGCACTTCTGCCTGGGGGCCTCGCTGGCCCGGGTGCAGACCGAGGTCGCGATCACCGAGCTGCTGCGCCGCTTCCCGGACCTGGCAGCCGTCCCGCCCGGGGAGGGGGCCGGGCGCGCCCTCGACCCGGGGACCTGGCGCCTGGTCTCGCTTCCCGTGACCCTCTGACACCGCCGGACGGCCCCCGTGCCACCGGGCCGTTCCCGGTGACGTGGGGGCCCGGCCCCTTTTTCCGGTTCTCCGGAGCGCGAACATCGAGGAGACGCTTTCCATGGCACGCATCGGTGACCGAGGCGCCCTGCCGAGGTGCACGTTCTGCGGCAAGAGCAACAGGCAGGTCGCACGGCTGATCGCGGGCCCGGCCGGTGTCCACATCTGCGACGAGTGCATCGCGGTGTGCACCGAGCTCATGGAGGAGGACCGCGAGGACGTCCCGACGGCCGGGCCGTCGCGGGTGCCGGCGCCCCGGGAGATCGACGACTTCCTCGGCCGGTACGTGGTCGGCCAGCAGGACGCCCGCAGGACGCTCGCGGTGGCCGTCCACAACCACTACAAGCGGCTGCGGTCGGCGGCGGCGGGGGACGGCAGGGACGGCCCGGTCGAGATCGGGAAGTCCAACGTCCTGATGATCGGCCCGACCGGCTCCGGCAAGACCCACCTGGCCCGCACGCTCGCCCGGACGCTGGACGTCCCGTTCGCGATCGCCGACGCCACCGCGCTCACCGAGGCCGGGTACGTCGGTGAGGACGTGGAGAACATCCTGCTCGGCCTGATCCGGGCCGCCGACGGCGACGTCGCCAGGGCCGGGACCGGCATCGTCTACATCGACGAGATCGACAAGATCGCCCGCAGGAGCGAGAACCCGTCCATCACCCGGGACGTCTCCGGGGAGGGCGTGCAGCAGGCCCTGCTCAAGATCCTGGAAGGCACCGTCGCGAACGTGCCCCCCGACGGGGGACGCAAGCACCCCCAGCAGGAGTTCCTCCGGATCGACACCACCGGGGTGCTCTTCGTCTGCGGGGGCGCCTTCGACGGCCTGGAACGGATCGTCGAACGGCGGACCGAGCGCTCGGGCAGCGGGTTCGGCGCCACGATCCGCACCCGCCGGGAACGCGAGGAACAGGACCCGCTCGCCGGGGTCATGCCCCAGGACCTGCTGGAGTTCGGGCTGATCCCGGAGCTGGTCGGCCGCCTCCCGGTGATCTCGACCCTGCGGGCCCCGGACCGGGCGGCGCTGACGCGGATCCTCACCGAGCCGCGCGACGCACCGGTCGAGCAGTACCGCAGGCTCTTCGCGATGGACGGCGTGGAGCTGGAGTTCACCGAGGAGGCCATCGCCGCGATCGCCGACCAGGCGCTGCTGCGCCGCACCGGCGCCCGCGCGGTCCGCGCGATCCTGGAGGAGGTCCTGCTCGACGTGATGTACGAGGTGCCGGGCCGCGACGACGTGGCCCGGGTCGTGGTCGGCCGCGACACCGTCCTGGACAGGGTCAACCCGACCCTGGTGCCGCGCGAGCGGCGCGACGACGACCGGGAGCGGCGCGAGAGGTCGGCCTGAACGGCCGTCACGACCGCGGGTGCCACGAGGGCCCGGCCATGATCACCGGCGCCGAGGCGCCCCCGCCCGGGGCACCGGCCGGTCCCGGCTCAGCCCCTGCCGTCGCTCTTCAGCCGCGCCGCCATGGCCGCCACCTGGGTGCGGCGCTGCATGTTGAGCTTGGCCAGCAGGTTGGAGACGTAGTTCTTGACCGTCTTCTCGGCCAGGAACATCCGCTCGCCGATCTGCCGGTTGGTCAGGCCCTCGCCGATCAGCTCCAGGATGTGGCGCTCCTGGTCCGACAGGGCCGCCAGCGGATCCTCCTTGCGCGACCTGTCCCGCAGCCGCGACAGCATGGAGGCGGTGGTCTGCGGGTCCAGCAGCGACTGCCCGGCGGCCACCGTACGGACCGCGCCCACCAGGTCCGAGCCGTGGATCTGCTTGAGCACGTACCCCGACGCCCCGGCCATGACCGCCTCGAACAACGCGTCGTCGTCGGCGTACGAGGTCAGCATCAGGCACGCCAGCCCCGGCAGCCGCGAGCGGACCTCACGGCACACGTCCACCCCGCTGCCGTCGGGCAGGCGCACGTCCAGCACGGCCACGTCGGGCTTGAGGGCCGGGATGCGGGCGATGGCGGACTCGGCGGTGCCGGCCTCGCCGATCACCTCGATGTCGTCCTCGGAGCCCAGCAGCGCGGCCACACCCCGCCGCACCACCTCGTGATCGTCCACCAGGAAAACGCGAATCATGTCTCGAACGCTAGCCGCTCGGCGGACGGGCCGCATAGAGGCCAAGGTCCCCGCCGCCCCGTCAGTGCTCGCGCGTGCCCGCGCGTCGTTCCCGTCACGGGCGGTCGTTCCGTCACGGGGTGTCCTGTGGCCGCTCCCGGCCGGAGGGGGTGGTCTGGTAGAGGTCGGGGATGCCGTCGTGGTCGTCGTCGGCCGCCTCGGCCTCGCTGATGCGCCGGTAGACGCGGTTGCGCAGGCGCAGGATCACCGCCGCCAGCAGCGCGGCGGTCAGCGAGCCCACCAGGACCGCGACCTTGACGTGATCGTCGCGCTCGCTGCCGATCCCGAAGGCCAGTTCCCCGATGAGCAACGAGACCGTGAAACCGATGCCGGCCAGGATCGCCAGCCCGGCCACGTCCACCCAGGACAGGCCCTCGTCCAGGTGCGCGCGGGTGAAGCGGGCCACCAGCCAGGTCGCGGCCATGATCCCGACGGGCTTGCCGACCACGAGCCCGGCGACGATGCCCACCGAGATCGGGTCGGTCAGGGCGGTGACCAGGCCGCTCAGGCCGCCGAGGGCGACCCCGGCCGACAGGAACGCGAAGACCGGCACGGCCACGGCGGCCGAGAGCGGCCGCAGCCGGTGCTCGAAGTGCTCGGCCAGGCCGGGACCGGCCTCGGGCCCGCCCGCCTGCTCGCTGCGCAGGACCGGGACCGTGAAGGCCAGCAGCACGCCCGCGACGGTGGCGTGCACCCCCGAGGCGTGCACCAGCGCCCAGGTCGCCGCGGCCAGCGGCAGCAGCAGCCACCAGCTGCGCACCCGGCGCTGGACCAGCACCGCGAACACCGCCAGCGGCACCAGCGCGCCCAGCAGCGGCAGGATCGACAGCTGCGCGGTGTAGAAGACGGCGATGATGACGATGGCCGCCAGGTCGTCGACCACGGCCAGAGTGAGCAGGAAGGTGCGCAGCGCCGAGGGCAGGTGGCGGCCGATGACCGCCAGCACGGCCAGGGCGAACGCGATGTCGGTGGCCGTGGGGATCGCCCAGCCCCGCCCCGCGCCGTCCCCGGCGTTCAGCGTGACCAGCAGGTACAGCACGGCCGGGACGATCACACCGCCGAGCGCGGCCGCCACCGGCACCGCGGCCCGCCGCACCTGACGCAGGTCACCGGCGACGAACTCGCGCTTGAGCTCCAGGCCCGCCACGAAGAAGAAGATCGCCAGCAGGCCGTCGGCGGCCCAGGTGGCCAGGGTCAGGTCCAGGTGCAGGACGTGCGGGCCGACCGTGACCTCGCGCAGGGTCTGGTACCCGTCCGCCCAGGGGGAGTTGGCCCAGATCATCGCCGCCACCGTGGCCACCAGCAGCAACGCCCCGCCGACGGTCTCCCTGCGGAGGATGGCGGTGATACGGCTGGTCTCGGCCCACGAACCGCGGCTGAACAGGCTGGACATGCCGGACAGGGGACTGGACATCGGGCTCCGTTTCGGGTCGGGTCGGAGACTGCCGACCAGACTTCCCGGCGCACCTGTGGCATCCACCTTACCGGTGGTCCCGCTGGAATCCGATGGGCGGGGGCACGCGACCGCTCTGTTCCGTCCTGCCGCGTCCCGCTGTGTCCGGTTCCATCCTGTATCGTCCGACTACGGCTTTGTTCGCCGTGTTCCGTCCCGCCCGAGCCGGGCCGTTCCGGTCCCGGGCGCTCCCCGGGAGCATGATCAGGCGGGGGTGATCCCCGCGTCCGTGAGCTCGGAGCGGTGCCGGGGGCCGGGGGCGGGGGCCGGCCGGGGCGTCCTGCGGCCCCTTCCCAGCAGGCGGATGCCGGTCAGCCGCAGGCTGCGGTGCAGCTCCTCGTCGGACAGTTCGGGGAACGACGCCACCGCGCTCATCAGCCCGGCCAGTGCCGCGGTCAGGTAGACGCGTTCCCACGCCTCGGTCCGCCCGTCGTTGCACAGGCCGCGCACCTGGTCGCGGTAGCGGTCCATCCGCTCCCGGATGGCCGGCCTGGTGCGGATCTCGGGATCCCGCTCCAGCAGGGCTATCACGATCCGGTGCTCGACCAGGAAACCGATGAAACCGTCCAGCGGGGGGCGGGCGCACCCGGAGCCGTTCTCCGCGGAGAGCCGTTCGAGGTCGGCCAGGGCGGGGGCGAGGGCCGCGTCGAGCAGCGCGTCCTTGGTCCGGAACAGGCCGGTGACGGCCCTGCCGGACAGGCCGGCGGCGGAGGCGATCATCTGCAGGGTCGTACGTTCGTAGCCGTTCGCCGAGAACAGGCCGAGCGCCGCCCGGGTCACCTGGTCGTTGCCCTGTGCCGGCACGGTCATGGTCATGGTCATTTTCTCCCCGTCGTCGCAGCGCCCCGCGAGTGGCTCTGGCGTGAGGGGTAACAATGCATATGCGCAGGTCATTTCCACTTTTAGGGGATTTTACCGTCGCCGGTGACGCCCCTCCCGGTGCTTCGTCGAAGGCACCGTCGGCCGCCCGTCCGGCCGCCCGTCCGGCCGCCCGTCCGGCCGCGCTCTAGGAGGTCATGCGGCGCAGCATCCGCAGCGTCCACGGCGGGCAGTCCGGATCGGCCTCGGCCTCGGCGAGGGTGAGCCAGACCGTCTCCGCGACCTCCAGGACAGCGGCGGGGACGGGCCTGGCCTGGTCCGGCATCCGGCCGGAGAACGTCACGTTGATCACCGGGTCGCCGTCGTCGGTCACGAAGAACGTGCTCTCCACGTAGGTGAGCCCGATTTCCGTGATGTCGACGCCGATCTCCTCCATGACCTCCCGGCGCGCGGTCTCCTCCAGCACGTCGACCCCGGCGCCCTCGATCTCGACCTTGCCGCCGACCCCGGCGAGCACACCGGGGGCGTGCGCCTCCCGCGCGCCACGCCTGATGAGCAGCCAGCGGTCGTCCCTGCGAAGGAAGACCTCGACGTTCACGACGAAGGCCGGTCGGCCGCCTCCGGTCGTACAGGCCCGCACGCCGGGCGTGGATGCGCTCGTCATGTCCGGAGACTCTACGCAAGGACCACCGCTTTCGATCATCGAACGGCAACTCTCACGCCACCCGGTGCCGTGGGACACGACCGGGTCCGCCGTACGGGCGCACGTCGGCGGTTCCACGGGGTACGGGCGGGACCCGGCAGGGCCGAAAGTCCCATGGGGGAGGGACGTTTGGGGCCGGACGGGGTGTCGTTGGGCACTGTGGGCGAAGGCGGGCAGGCGATGGAATGAGGACGTAAGAGAGAGCGGAAATCACCACAGCGGATGGAAAGGGGAGCCGTCATGGCCACCACGAACGCACGAGGCACCAATGCCGGGCAGGTCATGGACGCCACCTTCACGCCGGAGGCACACCGGCCGGCGGCCTATGCCTGGGCGATCACCCGGATCGGGCTGGGCTTCATCTTCCTGTGGGCCTTCCTGGACAAGACCTTCGGCCTGGGGTTCGCCACCCCGGCCGAGCGGGCCTGGCTCAACGGAGGCAGCCCCACCACCGGTTTCCTGAAGGGCACCGGGGAGAACGCGCTGGGCGGGGTGTTCACCGCGCTGGCCGGACAGGGGTGGGTGGACTGGCTGTTCATGCTCGGCCTGCTGGGCGTGGGCACCGCCCTGCTGCTGGGCATCGGCCTGCGCATCGCCGCCGTGGCGGGCGGCCTGATGATGGTCCTGATGTGGGCCGCGGCGCTGCCGCTGGAGACCAACCCCTTCCTCGACGACCACCTGATCTACGCGGTGGTACTGGCCGGGCTGGCGCTGAGCGGAGCCGGTGCCACCTGGGGCCTCGGCGCCCGGTGGGCGGCCACCGACCTGGTACGCCGCCATCCCGTCCTGCGCTGACCCTCCGCAGAGCACGAAAGGCCCGCTTCCCGCACCGCGCGGGGAGCGGGCCTTTCGCCGTTCCTGGCTCCGGCCCTTCCGGGTCCCGCCCTCGCCCTGGTCGGCGGGCCGGCCGCTGACGCCGGACGAGGGGACGGTCGATCCAGGGGGCTCAGGTGAAGTTCACGTCACTGCAGATGTAGTACGACTGGTCCATGTGCGAGGCCTGCCAGATCGTGTAGACGACCGCCCGCCCGCTGCGGCCGGAGGTGTTGACGTCGATCAGGTAGTTCTGGCTGGGCGCGTACCGGCCGGTCGTCTTGACCAGTTGCAGGTCGTTCCAGGTCAGCGGCCGGGTGGCCGGATCGAAGCCCGGGCGGGTGATGTAGACCCGGAAGTAGTCGGCGCCGTGGCTGGCCTGGTCGTACAGGCGCAGGGTGAAGTTGGCGCCGATGTTCGTCGTCTTCCAGGCGCCGACGGTGTCCAGGGCGGTGTACCGGCCGCCCTGGGTGCGGCCGGCGCTGCACAGCTGGCCGTTCGGGACCGCGGCCTGGTGGTTGCCGCCGACGCCTTCGCGGTAGAGCCCGTTCCAGTTCCACATGGCGTTCGTGTCGGTCCGCCACGCCTGCCAGCACATCGGGTCGGACTGCTGCATGGCGGGGTTCTGGAAGTCGTTGCCCCAGCGTAGCCAGCAGCCGTAGTTGCGCGACGCCGGATCGACGACCGATCCGTGCGCGGAGGCGGAGCTCGCCCAGGGGATCATGGCGAGCACCAGTGCGGTGAGCAGGGCCACGGCGCGGAACGCCGAGCGGCGTCGTGCGGGGGTCGTCGTCCTGGGGCGTGGTGCGGGGAGTGCAGGACGGTGCATCGTGCGTTCTCCTCTTCCGGCGGGGGGTTCCGGGAAATGGGAGCGCTCCCATGCGCTATGGCGATATTACCTGACAAAGTCGCGTTGGGAAGTGTCAAGGTAAGAAGTTGAAACTTTCAGGCCCCCGCTTCGTGATCCTTCTCCGTGTACGGGTGATCGTCGGGACCGGTGTCGGCAGGGCACTTACGAAACATCGGTAGCGAAATACAAGACCGGGCTTGTACTCTCAATTTCGCTACTCACGTATCGAAAATAGGGGGAGCATGACCGAGAGCCGTCGCGGCCGGCCCCGCGACACCGACATCGACGAGCGCGTCCTGCGGGCGGCCACCGCGATGCTCCTCGAACACGGCTATGCCGGGCTGTCCCCCAACGAGGTCGCCGAACGGGCCGGGGTGGCCAAGACCACGCTCTACCGCCGCTGGCCGACCAAGGACCACCTGGCCATCGCGGTGGTCGCCCGGCTGCAGGAGGACGACGAGATCACCGACACCGGTGACATCCGGCGCGACCTGACCGGCTACATGGTCAAGATCGCCGCGGCGCTCGAACGCATGCGGTCCGCGGGCAGACCGGCCGGGGACCACGACGCGTCGGCCGGGGTGGTGGCCGAACTGGTCGCCGCGGGCGCGCGTCACGACGACATCGGGCGGCTGGGACGCGAGGTCTTCGCCCGGCGCAACGCCCTGGCCCTCGCCCTCATCACCCGGGCCCGCGAACGCGGGGAGCTCCGCCCCGGTCTCGACCCCGTCGTGCTCCTCGACCAGCTCGCCGGAGCCCTCTACTACCGCGTCCTGATCACCGGGGCCCCGGTGGACCGCGCCTACACCGAACGCCTCGTGGCGACCGCCCTCGACGGCGCCCGGAACTGACGAAGGAACGCCCCCCGCGATGCCCCTCCTCCCGCCGAAGCACCTCGCCGCCGCCCTGACCGCCCTCGCCACCGTCCTCGTCACCGTCACCGCACCGGCGTCCGCCGCGCCGCCTCCGGCCGCGTCGCTCTCTGCCACACCAGTCCCGGCCTCGCCCTCGTCGGCCGTGTCACCCCCGGCCGCGCCACCTCCTGCCGCGTCGTCCTCCGCTGTCGCGCAGAACACCCCGGCCCTGGAGGACCGTCCCTGTCCCGTACGGCTGCCCGAGGGCACCCGGTGCGGATACCTCGTGGTCCCCGAACGGCGTGACCTGCCGAATGGGAGGAGTACCAGGGTGGGCTTCGCCGTCCACCGCTCCACCGACGCCGGACGCAGGCCGGACCCGGTCGTCTTCACCAGCGGGGGCCCGGCCTCCGCCTCGATCCCGCTCACCGGCCTCATGGTCGAGATGTTCCGGGACCGGGACGTGGTCGTCCTGGAACAGCGCGGGAGCAGATGGTCCAGCCCTTCGCTCGGCTGCCCGGAGACGGTACGGGCGATGCTGGACACGCTCGCCACCCCGGGGCAGGCGGCGCGGGAGACGTCCGTGATCGCCGCCGGTGCGGCGGCGTGCCGCGAACGGCTCGGCGTGGACCTGCGGGGGTACCGCACCGGGGAGATCGCCGCCGACGTGGTGGATCTGCGGCGGGCCCTGGGATACCCGCGGTGGAACCTGTTCGGGGTGAGCTACTCGACCCGGTCGATGCTGGCGGCCGCCGCCGCCGACCCGGAGGGCACCCGCTCGGTGGTGCTCGACTCCTTCCTCCCGGCCCCGGTGGACTGGTACGACCAGGCCACCCGCGACCTGACCGACACGGTCGCGAAGCTGGCCGGCCAGGGATGGCCCGGCCTTCCGGCGCGGTTCACGGAGATGGTCACCGCCCTGAACAGGACACCGGCCGTCGTCGCCGTCCGCGACCCGCTGACGGGCGGGCCGCTCACCCTGCGGCTCACCGGTGACGACGTGGCCACGATGCTCGGCGAGGCCATGCAGGCGGTCGAGGTCCTGCCGATCGTGCCGGTCCTCGTCGACGCGCTGGCGGCGGGCCGTCACGAGGTGCTCCAGCCGCTGGCCGACGCGGCAGGCCCCGGGCTGGCCACCCACGAGTACGGCCTCTACCACGCGGTGCAGTGCCAGGACGAGGTGCCGTACAACACCTTCGCCCCGGCGCGGCCCCGGCTGTTCACCGCGGTCCACGACCGCGCGGTCTGCGGGGAGTGGAGGCTGCCGCCCGCCACCGTCACCCCGGCCACCACGCGGGCGCCGGTCCTGGTGGTCGGCGGCGCGTACGACCCGACCACGCCCACCCGGACGGCCCGTCCCGCCGCCGGGGCACTGCCCGGTGCCCGGTTCGTCGAGTTCGCCGGGGTCGGGCACGCGGTCTTCGCGTCCAGCCGGTGCGGCAGGCAGACCATCGCGGTGTTCCTCTCCGACCCGGCGGCCGGGCCGCCCTGCGACCCGTCCAAGGCCACCTACCGGATCCTGCGGCCGGGGGAGCTCCACCTGACCTCCGCCCTCTACCGGGCCCAGCGTGAACCGTGGACGCTGTTGCCGGTCGTGCCGCTCCTGGTCGTCGCGCTGGTCCAGCTCGGCGCGGGACTGCGGCGCCCGCGCCGCCGCCTTCCCTCGCTGGTCGCGGGAGCGTCAGGCCTGGCCTTCATCGGCCTGACGGCCGTCACGCTGTACGGGACGATCGCGGAGAACGAGATCGTGGCGGCGGTGGGCGTCCCCTCCGCAGTGCCCTGGTACGGCCTGCTGGTCGGACTCGCTCTCGCCACCACCCTCGTGGCCGCCGCCCGGGGCGCCGCCCGGCACCCGGCCGGTCGGGATGCGAGCGGTCGGGATGCGAGCGGTCGGGACGCGAGCGGAAGGGAGGAGACCGGTCGCGAAGCGGGCTCCGGGGGAGTCACCGCCGAGAGAACGGCCCCGGGGGAAGCGGGAGGGCCCGGGGCGTGGAGGCGCCGGGGCGTCCACCTGCTCGCGGGGTCGGTGTACGCGGGCTTCCTCACCTGGTGGTACCTGTACGCCGTGTGACCGTTGTCGGCGGGGGATCGATCGCCTATCGTCGGTCAGCGATGAACACCGACGTCGAGCCCGGACCGGCCCCCAGGCAGGACCCCGGACAGGGTCCCGGACCGGACTTCGGACAGGGTCCCGGACCGGACCCGGAACCGGGCCGTCCGGCGGACGGGCGGGGAGCCGCGGGCCGTGACGCGGGAGCGCCCGTCGGGCCCGTCCTGTCGCCCGGTCTGGAGATCCGGCCGATGCGCGACGACGACGCCGGACCGGTGCTCGCGATCTACCAGGCCGGCCTGGACGGAGGGCAGGCCAGCTTCGAGACGACCGTCCCGACCTGGGAGCGCTTCGTCTCCGGAAGACTGGCCCATCCGCGCTACGTCGCCGTCCTCACCGGCACCCCCGCCGGAACCGGCACCGGCACCCGTACCGGAATCGGCGCCCGTGCCGGGAGCGGTGCCGGCCCCGTTCCCGGTGAGGTCGTCGGCTGGGTGGCGGCCTCGCCGGTGTCGGCGCGCCCGGTGTACGCGGGCGTGGTCGAGCACAGCCTCTACGTCCGCCCGGGTCTTCGGGGCCGCGGTGTCGGCCGCGCGCTGCTGGCCGCGTTCGTCACCGCGAGCGAGGAGGCGGGCATCTGGACGATCCAGAGCGGGATCTTCCCCGAGAACACGGCCAGCCTCTCCCTGCACCTGTCGCTCGGATTCCGCGTGGTCGGCGTCCGCGAGCGCGTCGGCCGTCACCACGGGGTGTGGCGCGATGTGATCATGCTGGAACGGCGCAGCACGGTCGCGGGGACCTGACGGCGGGCCTTCTCGTGCGGATCCCCTCGCGGAACGTCCGGCGCACCGGTCCGGGCGGTCGGTCCGAGCCGGTCCGGGCCGGACCGGAGCGCTAGCCGATCGGGAAGACGGCGTCGGGAACGGCGTGCTCGACGGGGCCGGTGAACCGGGTGGAGGCGCGTTCCACCGCCTGCAGCGGTGTGAGGAACGGGCCCACGTGGGTGACGATCAACCGGCCCGCCCGGGCCGAGGCGGCCGTGTCGCCGGCCTCCTCGGGCGTGTGGTGCACCCGCTCGCCCTCGGCCGGTGCCTGCCCGCTGTCGGCCTCGCACAGCAGCACGTCGCATCCTTGGGCCAGGCTCGTCAGGTTCGCGCATGGCGCCGTGTCCCCGGAGTAGACCAGGGAGGCGTCCCCGTCCTCGACGCGTACGGCGAAGGCCGGCATGCCGTGCGCCACCTCGCGGCTGGTCAGGGTGAGCGGGCCCACCCGTGCCCGGTGCCCGTCGTGCAGCTCGTGGACGGCGAAGGCCGACTCGATCGGGCTGCGGGACGGGCCGTTGGTGAGGAAGTGCGCCAGCCGGTCGGCGATGCCCGGCGGGCCGTACAGCGGGATCGGCGCGCTGAGCCGTACGTCGGCGTAGAGGGCACCGTAGTAGGCGGTGAGCAGGTCGGCGCTGTGGTCGGCGTGCAGGTGCGAGATCCAGATCGCGTCCAGCTCGTCCAGCCCGACGTGCCGCCGGAGCCGGGCCAGCGTGCCGGTGCCCGCGTCCATCCACACCCGCGCGCCGCCGCCGGAGACCAGATAGCCCGAGCAGGGGTTGTCCACGTCCGGGTAGGGCGTCGCGCTTCCCAGGACGGTGAGACGGAGATCGTCGCTCATCCGCAGAGCGTAGAGCACTTGGCCTGCGGGATCGGAGGGCGGGGGGGCACCGAGGACGCGTTCAGGGCGGGGACGCGGCCGTCCTGACGTCGAGGACGCGCAGCGCCGAGGGCCTGGTGCCCTCCGACGCCTCCTGGTACATGATCGACATCAGGTCGTGGGTCCGGACGCGGGAGGCGTCGACCAGCACCTCGCCGAAGGCGTTCAGGCCGGTGCCGTCGTGGCGCGTCCTCCAGTCCGTCCAGCCGCTCGCGGCGCTCGCCGTCACGATGCGGCCCCTCGGCATGATCACGTAGGCGTCGTCGTTCCGGTCGAGCACCAGCCGGGAACGCCCGTGGTCGTCCAGCGGCTCGGGGAGCTCCCGTTTCCGCCAGCGGCCGTCGGCCCGCCGGGACAGGTGGAAGACGCGGCCGTGGGTGCGGCGCTGGGCGGCGAAGTCGCTGACGCACCGGGTGAAGCGGAGCGGGACGTGGCTGATCAGCACGTGGGGGCGGTCCTGGGAGTCGACGGCCTGCGCCTCCTGGTTGATCAGGGCGTGGTCGACCCCCAGCGGGTCCACCACGTGGCCCGGCGTGTCCAGCGACACCAGCAGGTCCGTCCCGGTCACGGCGGCCACGGCACCGTCCCCGGTCCTCCAGGTACGGCCCTCGTCGTCGCTGTGGACGTAACCGGTGTCGTGGTTGGAACACCCTCCCGGGTGGCAGAGCACCGCGCCGCCCCGGGCGTCCTCGCGCCAGGTGAAGGTCGCGTGCAGCCGCCCCCGGGTGTCGTAGCCGATGCCGTGCAGGTACATGTTGCGGGTGTCGCTGACGCCGAAGGCCGTGGTGTAGCGGCCCGCGGCCGACGACCACCGGCCGAGCCTCCTCCAGGTCCCGCCCGCGTACTCCGCCAGCTCGGACCAGCCGTTGCCGGAGTGGCCGGTCCGGTAGCTGAGCTGAAGGTCGCCCCGGGGCGTGTTCAGGAAGCGGGGATAGGTGATGTCGCCCAGGTCCACCCCGCACAACGACCGCTCCACCTCGCCGAACGCCGCCGCCGTCCACGCGGGTCCGCCGGCCCCGCCCGCGAGGTGCGGTACGGACCGGAGGTAGAAGACCCGGTTGCCGTGGGTGTCCATGGCCACGTGCAGCCGGCCGTCCTTCGCCGACACCCCGAGGGAGATCGTGTTGTGGGAGTCGTCGGCGCTGAGACGGTGGGGCAGCGCGACGACCTCCCACGGGCGGCCGGTGCCGGTCACGTCGCGCCGGGCGACCAGAGCGCGCCGGTCGGCCGTGTACCAGGCGGCGTACTGGTGGCCGCCGTGGGTGAGGATGCCGTCCTGCTGGTAGGAGGCCGTGTTGACCAGGCCGTCGTAGGAGACGAAGTACAGCGCCCGCGGATCGAGCGTCGTGTGCCCGGCGATCCCGACCGAGGGCGGGCCGGCCGGGCGGGAGGTCGGCGCGTCCACGGCCTCAGTGAAGCAGCCGGCCGTCACCCGATCAACCGGCTGCGGATCCGGTCCGGGACGATCCGGGGCCCGGCCGAGGGGGGCCCGGCTGAGGATGCGGTGTGCCGCCGGCCTCGCGAGGCGGCACCTGCATCCCCGGCCGGGCCCGTCAGGCCCGCGTGCGGCGCGTTCTTTCTCGCGCGTCGCGATGGGCCCAGGCGAGCACCAGGACCGGGAGCGGCAGCGCCGCCGACCACCAGGCGTGGACGACGTCCCACCGCGGGTCGCCGGGCTCCGGCCAGGCCGCGCTCCCCGGCAGGCGCGCCGCGACGGTGAGCGCGAGCAGCACCGCCGCGCCCGCGAGCGCGGCCTGCCTGCCCGGGTGGCGCCGTACCGCGAGCGCCGCTCCGGCCAGGGCCGCCAGCACGCACCCCGCCGCCTCGACGGCGGTGCCGGGCAGGGGCGGCGCGTCGCCGGGAGCGAGCCGTACGGTGACGATCGCGTACGTCACGCCCCAGCCCGCGGCGGCGAGCGCGGCGGCCATGAGGGTCCGTGTCCACTGGCGGATCCAGCGGGGTACCGGGGTGGCCGCGGTTCCGGTGTCCATGGCGTCCACCAGGGCGAAGGCGGCCGCCGTGCCGAGCAGCATCGCGGACGCCCGCAGGACGAGGAGCCCCAGACGGGGGTCGACGGGCTCGCCCGGCTGGACCACGGCCGCGAGAGCGGTGGTGAGCGGGGCCGCGACCGCCAGGGGCGTCCAGTCGGTCGCCCGCACCAGCGGGCGCAGCAGCGCGAGCAGCGGCGGCGCGCCGGGTGCCGGACGCGCCGGAGGTGTCCGTACTCCCGCGGTGGTCATCGGCCGCCTCCCGGGGTGCGGGGGTCGCGACGGGGAACGGCGGAACGGGTCACGGGCATGGGACGTCCTCGTCGGCGGGGAACTCGGAGCGCAGGCCCAGCAGCGGCAGCGCCTGCTCGACCGTCGTCTCGGGGGCGGTGAGCACGTCCCATCCCGCCCGTACCCGGCGGACCGCGTCGGGCCGCTCCAGCAAGCGGCGGGCGTAGCCGACCTCGGCGGCGCCGTAGCGCACGCCGAGCTGGCCGGGAAGCCGGAGCTCGCGGCCGTCGCCGCCCATCGGCACCCGGAGCTGCCACGCGGGCGAGGCCTCCTCGGAGTGCCCTCTGCGCCAGTCGTCCGGGCCGGGGGCCTCCAGCAGCGGCCCGGCGCGCCCGGCGAGCCAGAGTGCCACCACGGTACGGGCCCGGCCGGGACCGGCGCACCCGTGCTCCAGTCCGGTGACCGTGGCGGCCACCCGTCCGGCCAGCAGCGCGCGGTGCCGGCCGGGGTCGGTGGACCATACCGTCCAGGTCCGCGGCGTGCCCGGGTCGTCAGAGGCCGGGCCACCGGCCGGTACCTGCCGGATGACCGGGATCCGCTCTCGCGCCCGTCGCGGCACCACCGACACGATCGGCCGCAGTGCCCGCGCCCAGATGGAGATCCACGGCCGGTAGTCGGGGTGGGCGCAGTAGGAGACGCCGTCGTGCCGCTCGCACACCTGATCCGGCGCCTCCGGGGTGGCACGCGACACCGTCCCCGTCGCCGAGGGCGCCGCGGCCGTCGCCGAGGCTCCCGCCGGTACCGCGACGAGCAGGGCGGCCAGCGCCGCCACGACGCGGACGGGACGCGGGCCGTGCCGCAGCAGGGCCACGGCGGCACAGAACACCGTCACCGCGAGCAGGTAGACCAGATGCCACCCGGTGGGCCTGGCCCCCCCAGCTCACGTCGTGGCCGGAGATCACCGGCAGGAACCAGCCCCCGTACTCGCCCCGGGGATCACCGAGAACGGTGAAGGCCACCAGGAAGATCGCGACCGGTGGCGCGACCGGCCAGGGCGTCCAGCGGCCGAGCGCCGCACCGGCCGACGCGGCGAGCATCGTCAGCGCCACCCCGCCGAGCGCCTCGTAGGGGTCGAGCCGCCCCGCCGCCGTGTCGGACGCCGACACGACCAGCAGGTACGGGAAGATCATCGTGGCCGTGACCAGGCCGCCGGCGGCCGGTGCCGCCAGGACCACGGCCCGGGTGCGCGCCGCCTCGCGCGCGGGCATCGCGGCCAGCGTCTCGGGCAGGCCGTGCCTGCGGTCCCGGCTCGCGGCGAGGTGGGCGACGACCAGCACGGCCGCGGCGACGAGCGCCGACCCGGTGACCGTGTCGATCGCCACCACGGTCAGGTCGGGCAGCCAGGCGCCGCTTCGGACGGCCACCGACGCCAGTGCCAGTGCCGCCGCCGCCCAGGGGGCCGGGTGGCGCGCCAGGCGCCGTGCCTCGAAGAGCACCAGGGCCCCGTTCACGCGGTGGCCCTCGCGTCCCCGCCGAGCAGCAGCAGGTAGCCGTCCTCGACGCCGGGCTCGGCCGGGACGGCTCCCGGCGGCCGGGCGCCCAGGGTCCGGTAACGGCCGTCGGCGGTCCGCCAGAACAGCTCCGAGGCCGCCGGTGAGCGCTCGGACGACCAGACCCGGCCGGTGGCGGTGGCGGCCAGGCCGGCAGGGGTGCCGTCGAAGACCGCCCGGCCGCCCTTCATCACGACCACCCGCTCGCACAGCGCCGCGACGTCCTCGGTCTGGTGGGTGGACAGCAGCACGGTACGGCTCTCGCCGAGCCGCGACACCAGGGCGCGGAACCGCATCCGCTGCTCGGGATCGAGGCCGACCGTGGGCTCGTCCAGGATGAGCAGGCCGGGATCGCCGAGCAGCGCCTGGGCCAGGGCCAGCCGCTGCCGCATCCCGCCGGAGAGCCTGCGGACCTTAGTCCGGGCGCGGTCGGCCAGGTCGACCTCCGCCAGCACCCGGCGCACCTGCCGGTGACGCTCGTGCCGGCCGTTGAGCTCCTTGAGGATCGCGACGTACTCGGTCAGCTCGAAGACGGTGAAATGCGGGTAGAAGCCGGGATCCTGTGGCAGGTAGCCGAGGCGGCGCCGCAACTCGGTGCGCTGCGCGCGGTCGGCGGGGTCCAGGCCGAGGGCGCGGATCCGGCCGCCGTCGGGGGCGAGCGTGGTCGCCAGGATCCGCAGCAGGGTGGTCTTGCCCGCCCCGTTGGGGCCGAGCAGTCCGGTCACACCGGGCCCCAAGCGCAGGGTCGGGCCGTCGAGCACCACCTTGCGGCCGAATCTCTTGGTCAGTTCTTGGACGCTGACGGTCGGTTCCATCGGGGCTCTCCAGGGTCGAAGCGGGCACGCCGCAGGTGGACGAGGGGGATCAGGAGCACGGTCGCCGCGCCGTACAGGATCTGCGCGGCAGGGGAGAACAGCACCAGCCCGTCGCCGGTCAGTCCCCCGGTGGTCAGCACCGCGCAGGACCAGGCCACGATGAGCACGGCCGCCGAGACCGGCGGGGCGACGCGGGTCGCCAGGGCGAGCGTGGTGGCGGTCAGGGCGAGGGCCGGCAGCAGCCACGCGGCGGCCAGGCCCGGCGGGCCCGGCAGCAGCGGCGTGGCGAGCCCGGTCAGGACGATCGCGCACACCAGTACCGCGAGGGCGCGCAGCAGCAGCGACCGGGAACCCGCCATGGGCGTGGCGGCCTGCGTCTCGTGGACGGGGTCGACGCGCGGCCCGTAGGCCAGCGCGATCCCTGCCAAGGGGAGCACGGGGGCGACCGTGAGGAAGAACAACAGCGGGTGAACGGTCCACGCCGCGCCGGTGGAGTCGACGAGGTGGGCCACGGCCACGGCGGCGGCCACCGTCGCGGTCACGGCCACCAGCCAGCCCCGCGCCAGGGCGGGGGTCGCCGCCAGGAAGACGGCGACGTGCTCGGGGACGCCGCACCGCCGCAGGATCCGCGCGACCGGCCTCGGCCGCGGCCGGTCCACGGCGTCGGCGATCCTCTCCCACCCGGCCGTGAGCCATTCCCGCTCGTACGGCACCGCCTCACGGCAGCGCGCGCACCCCATCAGGTGGGTCTCCACGGACATGACCTGGACCGCTTCCAGGTGGCCCGTCGTGTAGCGCTCGATCAGCTCGCCGGGCAGATGCCACTGCGTGTTCACGCGAGATACCCCCTGAGCCGGGCCTTGGCCCGCATGACGCGGGTCTTGACGGTGCCCTCCGGAACGCCGAGCAGGTGTGCGGCCTCCCGCACCGTGAGGCCGTCGAGCACGGTGGCCTGGATGGCAGCGCGCAGGTCGGGGGAGAGCCGGGCCAGCGCGCCGCCCAGGTCGCCGTGCTCGACCCCGACCAGTACCGCGTCCTCGGCCGACTGGGTGACCGCGGAGGAGGCCGGGGAGCGGTGGTCCTCGGTCGGGAGCACGACGTCCCGGCCCGTGCCGGACCGCCGCAGCGCGGAGATGAGCCTGCGGACGGCGATGGTCCAGATCCACGCCGCCGCCTGTCCCTGCGCCGCGCGGTACCGGCGCGCGTCACGCCAGACGGCGACGAAGGTGTCCTGGATCGCGTCGTCGACGAGGTCGGGGTCGGCGCAGCGCCGGGCCAGCCGTGCCCGCAGCCAGGGGGCGTGCCGCTGGTGCAGGATCCTCAACGCCTCCGTCCGCCCGGCGACGACGGCCGCGAGCAGTTCGGCGTCGTCACTGAGCGGTCCGACGGGGGGCGGGTCGCGGCGAGGGAGAAAGGGGCGCACACTCGGGTCTATCGCAGGGTCGGCCCGGGCCGGTTCCCCGATCCGGAAATCACCGCGGGGGCCCCGCCTCCCGGGCCCGGGTGTCAGCGGGCCTGCAGGTTGGCCGACATCCGCGCCAGCACGTCGATCGCGGCCAGGTACTCCTCGGTGCCGATCCCCTCGGTGGCGCGGGCCCGGACGGCGTCCACCCGCACCCGCAGCTCCCCGTGCGCCCGGCCCCCGTCCGGGGTGAGGGCGAGCCGTTCCCCGTCCGACAGCCAGCCGCGCTCGCGCAGGTCGCCGGCCACGGGACGCAGGGTCGGCGTCTCCTCGTCGAGGAAGGGGGCCAGGACGGTGTCGAGCTCGGAGAGGGTGGGAGAGCCGGTGGGGGAGCCGGTGGCGAGGACGTTCAGGACCTGCCAGTGACGGCGGGTGAGCCCCTGGCCGGCGAGGAGGTCGTCCAGGGACCCCTCCAGGGCGCCGTGCAGGTGCTTGATCCAGTAACCGAGGGGACGTCCCTGCCCGATGATCTCGGAGGTCTCCATGGTGATCGCCTTTCTCGAGAGAAGCATGTTCTTTGACATTAACATGTCTTCTTACATGTACAATCGGGGCATGGAGGATGAGCAGGCGGTCGCCGCCGTCGAACGGGCCATGGTGGAGATCCGGCGCAGCCAGACCCGCCGGGCGCTCCAGCGTCTCGCGGCCGGAGCCGACCCCGGAGTGCCCGCCCCGCTCGATCCCGCCCTGTTCGGGGTGATCGACGCGGTGGAGGAAGGGGAGGGCGCCGTGACGGTCACCTCGGTCGCCGACCGGCTGGGCGTCGACCAGCCCCGCGCCAGCCGGCTGGTGGCCAGGGCGGTCGAGGCGGGGCTGGTCCGGAGGGTGGCCGACCCGGACGACGGCCGTCGCAGCACGCTGGAGCTGACCGCGCTCGGCGCCGAGCACGCCGAGCGGGTCCACCGGTTCCGCCGCGAGGTCTTCGGTGCGGCGATGCGCGGCTGGCCCGAGCGCGACCGGCGGGAGTTCGCCCGCCTGCTCACCGCCTTCGTGACGGAGCTGGGGGCGCGCCACCGCGGGACCGGGGACGGATGAGCCCGCCGGTCGCGCCCGACGCGGCGTCCGGGCCGGGGGCCCGCGTGCCCCGCCCGACGGAGGGCCCGTCATCCCGCGTCCCCTCCCGGATGTCCTGGATGTCCTGGGCGTCCCTGGCGGCCCGTGCGGTCAGGTCGGCCGGGGGCGGTGAACCGGACGACGAACGGTTGCGCACCGGAGACCCGGACCCGCTGCACGTGCGTCGGGACGAGGCCCCACCGGATGCCGGTGGCGATGTCACCGGCGTCGGGCAGCAGCAGCACGGCCGTGCCGGCCGGGGCCAGGACGCGCCGCAGCTCCGCCCACCAGCGCTCCGGGGAGGAGGCGAGCAGGCCGCCCGCGGCGACCTGGCCGCCCCAGGGCGGGTTGCACAGGACGCGGTCGGCCCCGCCGTCCGGCAGCGGCAGGCGGCCGGCGTCGGCCCGCGTGACGGTCACCGGCAGCGTGCCCGCGTTCTCCCGGGCGGCCCGCACCGCGTCCGGGGACAGGTCGAAGCCGCGGAGCAACACCCCCGGCCGCTGGGAGGCGGCCTCGATCAGCAGGGTCCCGGCGCCGCAGCAGGGATCGAGGACCGTCAGCCCCGGCCGCAGGTCGGCCATCCGCGCCATGGCGGCGGCCAGCGGAGGGTGCAGGGTCCCCGCCAGGGAACGCCGCTTGTAGTCGCGCCGGTGCAGGGGCCGGTCGGTGATCCTCAGCATGAGGGTGGCCCGCACGCCGTCGAGGGTCAGCCGCCACCCGGTGTGACCGGCGGGCGGCGCCAGGCCCGTGCGGCGCGAGTGGTACCCCACCCCCAGCCGGTGTGCCAGGACCCGGCCGACCGCGTCCTCGGCGTCGTAGCGGTTGAAGTTCCGCCCGCCCAGGAACGACGCCGAGACCTCGACGCCGGTGACCGGACCGGAACCGCCGTGCCGCCGCCGCGACCGCGTCAGCTCGTCGAGGTCGGCCTCATCGGCCAGCTCGGCCAGCCCGGAGAGTCCTTCCTTGGCGGTGCCGATGTCGGCCCCCTGCGCGGCCAGAAGGAACACGTCGTCGGCGGTGCTCAGCCCGACGGCCCGCGGCCCAGGGCGGAGGGTGTGAAAGTGGACTTCGCGATGCCCCAGACGGGTGACCGTCGAGAGCCCGGGCTGGAGGATCTCGGCGGCGACCGCCTGCTCCAGACCACGGAGGCACCGCGCCACCAGGCGCGCCGCCGTCACCGGACGGCGAGGACGCTGGGACGCGGAGCGGTGAGGAAACGTGCGCGTTCGCGCATGATGATCGTTCTTCTCCCACGTCGGCCCGAGGCGGCGCCACGCCGCCTCGCGTCACCGGCGACGGGACGACCTCGTCTCGCCGGTGGGGGCCTAACGCAGGCTGAAGAAGAACGCGAACGTCATGGAGGAGATGCTAGCGGGGCCGGGGCCGTACCGGCAATCGCCGCTCGCCGCGGGCAGGGCGACGCTCACCGCGCTCACCGCGCTCACCGCGCTCACCGCGCTCACCGCGCTCACCGCGCTCACCGCGCTCACGGTGCCCGTCGGTGCTCATCGCCCGCCGGGTGCTCACCGCTCAACGGTGCTACCGGCGCTCACCGTGCTCATCGGCGACCGGAGCGACCGGGGGCGGCCCGCGGTGACGGGCGCTACAGCAGGCCGAGCAGCGTGGGGGCGGCGTTCATCGCGCCGTGGACGGTGAGGACGGGCCACATCAGCCGGTACCGGCTCCACAGGTAGCCGAGGAACAGTCCCTGCACCCCCTGGCCGGCGAACACCGAGGCGAGATCGGTGGGAAGGTCGCCGGTGCCCTGGATGCCGATGTGCCAGGCCGCGAAGGCCAGCGAGGCGAGCACGACGGCGGGCCAGGGGCCGAGGAGGTGTTCCCACCGGGTCTGGAGCCAGCGCCGGTAGAAGATCTCCTCGATCAGGGCGTTGAGGACGAACACCGTGACCATGGTGACCAGCACCGTCACCGGGTCGAGGCCGGACGTCCAGTCGCCGTACGGCCGGGCGAACGGTCCGGCGAAGGACAGGACGATCCAGGCCGCCACCGGCACCGCCGGTCCGTAACGGCGCCACGCCGAGGGCCGCTCGCGCGCCTCCTGTCCCCTCGTGGCGTCGCGGCGTGCCGTACGGGACGACGGCACCGCTTCCCGGTCCGAGGCGTCGCGGCTTGCCGGTGCCGCCACCTCCCGGTCCGGCGCGCCACGGCGCGTCAGCCGGAACAGCAGCAGCGGAACCGCCACCAGCAGGACGAGCTTCAGGATCGTGTGCGCCGGCTCGGCGGCGTGGCCGGCCGTCACCAGGCGCAGCGTCACCGCGAACAGTACGGCGGCGGCCAGCAGGACGCCCGCCTGCAGTCGGAGCTCCCGCGTCACCGGCGCGCCGTCGCCCCGAGGCGGCCGGGGCGGCAGCAGCCGGGTGAGGAGCAGCCCGGCCAGGACCGGGACCCAGACGTGCCACATGGGCCGGGTGCCGCCGTGGTCGGCCGTGTACCTGATCTCGCCGCCGGTGGTCCAGGCCAGCCAGAGGGCCGATCCGGCGATCACGGCCAGGCCTGTGACCAGCACGGCCAGGGCGGGCGCTCCGGGGGACGGCGACCGTCGTGACGTCTTATTTAACACGTTTGTACTTTATAGGAAATCGTACGGGCGTGCTGTAATGGAAGCCATGCCGAAGATCGTCGACCATGAGCAGCGACGGGAGGAGCTCGTCCGCGTCGTGTGGCGGGTCATCAGCAGGGAGGGGATCGAGGGCGCGACGGTCCGCAGGGTCGCCGAGGCCGCGGGCGTCTCACCCGGCGGGCTGCGCCACTACTTCGACAACCAGCCCGCCCTGCTCGCCTTCGCGGCGCGGGCGATCGGCCGGAGCTTCGCCTCACGCATCGCCGGGCATCTGCGCGCCGATCTGCCGGGCGCGCGGCGCGCCCGGCTCATGCTCGAAGAGCTCCTCCCGCTGGACGAGAACCGCCGCGTCGAGGTGGACGTGTGGCTGGCCTGCCTGGTGCGCTCGCGCGTCGACGAGTCGCTGGCGGAGCTGCGCGCCACGGCCTGGGCGGGGGAGCGTCACGTCTGCCGCCTCGCCGTCGCCTCCTGCCGCGGGGTGCCGTTCCCCGAGGAGATCGGGCGGGAACTCGGCGACGCCGGACTGGAGCGGCACGCCGCACGGCTTCACGTGTTCGTGGACGGCCTGACGCTGCAGACCGCGACCCATCCGCATCTGTTCACGCCGGAGGACGTCCGCGCGATCCTCGACGAGGAGCTGCGCCTGCTGGGCGAGGCGCCGAGCCGCTGACGGCCCGCTTCCCGGAGAGACCGACGGTCCGCTCCTCGGAGAGAGGGGGACGGCCGTGGCGCGTTCCGGACGGGCGCTCACCCGAAGACCCGTTCCAGGAGGGGCCCACGCCCCCGGCGCTTCCCGGACGCTCACCCGCCGGAGAGGTGCCGAAGGGTGTAGTCGGCGGAGGCGAAGTCACCGCCCTGGGGGTCGTCGTCGCCCAGGTGACCCGCCGCCCCCGCGAACCGGTCCGCGTACGCCTCGGCGTCGTCGAGCGGACGGTATCCGAGCCGGTCGTCCAGCTGCCAGAACCGGCGCGTGTTGGCCGAGACCGCGTACACGGCGGCGAAGGTGACGTCCGGCCCGGTCAGCGCGGCCCAGACGAAGCCCGCGCAGTCGCGGGGGCTCAGCCAGGTGGCCAGGTGCCGGGGATCGGCGGGCTCGGTCTCCAGGCTGCCGATGCGCAGGCAGACCACCTGGAGCCCGAACTTGTCGGCGTACAGGCGGCCGAGCGCCTCCACGGCGACCTTGCTGACCCCGTACAGCCCGTCCGGGCGGGGAGGCATGTCCGCCGAGACCGTCCGGCCGGCCGGATAGCAGCCGGTCAGCCGGTTGCTGCTGGCCAGCACCACGCGCCCGACGCCGGTGCGCCGCGCGGCCTCCAGCACGTACTGGGTGCCCAGGACGTTGCCCTCCAGCAGGTCGGGGAGCGGAGCCTCGTCCGGGACCCCGGCCAGGTGCACGACCGCGTCGGCGCCCTCGACGACCGACGCCACCTCCCCGGCCGAGGACAGGTCGGACCGGCGGACCTCCTCGTTCGGCCCTTCAGCGGTCAGCGGCACCCGATCCACCGAGACCAACCGGCGCACCCGGGCGCGCAGCGGCCCCCGCAGCACGGACCCGACCCGCCCGGCGGCACCGGTGAGCACGACCGTCTCCATCGTCATGGGTCGCAGTCTGTCACCGGCCACCGACGCTTTCCCTCACCGGCCGGTCGCTTTCCCTCACCGGCCGGTCAGGACACGATCCGACGGCGGGAGCCTTCTGAGATGGCGGACGGGATGCGCGGGGGTCCGCAGGCGACGGCCGGCGTAGCGGACACCGCCGTGGACGACCCGCGAGGCCAGGGCCAGCCAGATGCAGGTGGCGCGCTCCAGCACCCAGACCGGCGCGAACAGCACGGTGACCGCGGGGAAGACCCTGCGCCCGCCCGCCTTCCTGCGGCCGGTCTCGGCCATCGCGACCGTCAGGGCGGCACCGGCGAGGATCGGCCGGGGACGGCGCCGCAGCAGGCCGGCGACCAGCAAAGGAGCGACGGCCAGGAAGAGCACCATCCGGGCCGGCTGCGCCAGGTCGTCGTAGGCCTGGCGGACCCGCTGCGACCAGAACCTGGCCGGATCCGGCGGCAGGCGGCGGACGTAGAGGTCCAGCGGGCGCTCCTCACGCCCGCCGTGGGCGCGGACGGTGCGGATGAGCTCCAGGTTCTCGAACAGCACGTCGCCGTCGTAGCCGCCCATCGCGACGAACGTCGAGCGGCGGATGCCGAACGTGCCGGGATAGTCGGCGCCCACGGCGCGGTTCAGCAGGCTGCGGGCGGTGTCCCAGCGGGCGTGCCAGGGCAGCGGGTCGAAGAAGTTCTGCGGGCGGACCAGGTCGGTGGTGCGCAGCAGGGCGTCGATCCTGGTGAGTTCGGCCTCGCCGTAGCGGACGTCGTCGTCGGCGATGACGACGTGCTCGGCGCGCGCCAGGCGCATGCCGGTGATCACCCCGTTGACCTTGCCGTTGGCGAACCGCAGGTCGGCGTCGGGGGGCACGTGACGCACCAGCCCCTTCCAGCGGTCGGCGTGCCGTTCGAACAGGGGGGAGGGGGAGCCGTCGACGACGGTGACGTTCACGAGCCCGCTGAGCCCGCGCAGGTACCCGGTCAGCTCGTCCAGGTCGCCGTCGTCGTCCCAGCGCAGCGGCAGGACGTAGTCCATGGTCGGCATGTCCGTCACCGGCCCGCCGCCATCAGGTCGGCCTGGCGCAGCGAGGAGACGCCGAGCCGCCAGCGGTCCATCAGGTGCTCGGCGAACAGGCGGTCCAGGGTCAGGCCGCAGGCCGCGCCGTACAGGACGTCCGGGGCGAGGCCGGGCTCGGCGTCGGCGAACCCGCCGCACATGTCGTGGGCGGCGATCTGCTCGTGGACGGCGTCGGCCTGGACGTGCTCGTCGTAGAAGCGGCAGGCCACGGCGTCCCCGCCCAGCCGCCGCAGCCCGCGCGCGTAGGTGAGGTTGGGCAGCGAGGAGGTCATCTCGAAGGCCGCGAGGTGCCCGAGCAGGGCACCGCGGTGGCGGCGGTGCAGGCCGAACAGCGACATGGTGTTGCCGATCGCCAGGGTGATGGCCGGGACCCGCTCCAGGTGGGCGCCGTAGGAGTCGTCCAGGTCCAGGGAGCGCATGGTGGCGCGGAACAGCTCCGAGTGCATGCGGTCCAGGCGGCCGCCGCCGTACTCGTCGATCTGGATCTCCACCAGGGCCGCCTTGGCCGGGCCGTGCAGGCGGGGGATGGCCCAGGTGTGCGGGTCGGCCTCCTTGAGGTGGTAGACCGAGCGGTGGGCGACGAACTCGCGGAACTGCTCCAGATCGGCCTTCCTGGCCAGGAAGGCGGCGAGCCCGGGGCCACCGTCGGTGGTCGCCACCAGGTCGGCGAGCGCGCGGCGCATGGGCGTGCCGCCCGGCGGGGGAGGGAGGGGGACGGTGCGGCGCAGGCCCTCCTCGAACAGACGCTCCAGGTCCTGTCGCACGGCGAGCAGGGAGGGGTTCCACTCCCACTCGTCGTCGACCTCCTCGAAACCCCGGTAGTGCAGCTCGTAACAGGCGAAGAGGGCCAGCTGCAGGTCCTCGTCGTACAGCACAGGTCCCTGAGGGGAGAAAAAAGGGGGCGGATCGAAACGGTGGGGCGGGCTCGCCAGCTCCTCGAAGAGGAAGGCGGTGAGGGGACCTCGGGGTGTGGGCAGCTTCATCGTGGACTCCCACTCGTCGAACACCTGTGCCATACGCACCTCCGTGCCCCCACGCCGCGGGGGCTAACCTGCGGGGGTGTCCGGCGGTGAGAACGCCTGGTCAGGGCCGCGACGGGACGGCCGGGGCAGATCGCCGGGAAGGAGGGGACTTTGGTCCCTAACGCCCGCCGAAGACCAGGAGGCAGCCTGGAGGGTATGAAGCTCGACTCGGCAGGTCTGCAGATCCTCTCCCGGCACGAGTGCGTGGCGCTCCTGGGGTCGGTCCCGATCGGGCGCATCGTGTTCACCGACCGCGCCTTGCCCGCGGTGCAGCCGGTCAACTTCGTGCTGGACGCCGAGCGGTTGGTGATCCGTACCGCCGTCGGTTCCAAGCTGGCCGCGGCGGCACAGGACGCGATCGTGGCGTTCGAGGCCGACGAGTTCGACCCGGGGACGCGTACCGGATGGTCGGTCACGGTGGTCGGGTCCGCACGGGCGGTGCGCGAGCCGGAGGAGATCGAGTACCTGGCCGGGCTTCCGCTGCACGCCTGGGCGCCGGGCAGCCGGGACCACTACATCGTGGTGGGGACCGAGCACGTCACCGGCCGCCGCCTGTCCTCGGTGGACGTGGGCTAGGAGCCCTTTCCGGGCCCGTCCCGGTGCGGTGTGCCCGGCCGCCCGCCGGCCGGGGAGCGGAGGGCAGGGGCCGGAGGCCGATAGCGGGGCCGGAGGTCAGCGTTCGTCGAGGATGTCGCCGACGGGACGCCGGACGGCCGAGGAGCCGTCGAACGTGACGCCCAACCTCATGATCATTTGCGGGTGTCGTCCGGCGCAGAGCTCCTCGCTCAGGAAGGCGCGCAGGTGGGGGTTCTCCAGGGCCTGGGTGTGGAAGGCCGCGCTGACGCCGTGGGCACAGGCGTGCAGCAGCAGACGCTGCAGGGCCTGCCCGGCGCCGACCCAGTCGGGACGCCGGTCACCGGAGGTGGTCAGGATCGCGACCACGCCGGTGGAGGTGGAGAAGAACTGGTCGTCGTCACCGCCCCAGGGGTGGCCGTGGGCGTAGTCGCGCTGGGCGAAGTGCGGGCGGGTGACCCGGGGCTCGCGCGGGTAACCCGTCGCCGGTACGCCGTCGGTCCGCCCGCTGCCCGGGCGACGGGCCCAGCGGGCCACCTCCAGGTCGGCCGGACGGTCCCGGGACAGGGCGTCCTGGGCGGCGCCGGTGATCTGGGCCAGGATCCGGGTCTCGGCCTCGGAGGACACCAGGTGCAGGTGCGCGTCCTCGGTCCCGGCGCGGGCGGCGAGGGCCCGCAGGAGCCGGTCGGGGACGGGAAGGTCGGTGAAACCGGCCCGGTGGGTACGCCGGCGTTCGATCTCGGCGTACAGCAGCCGGGTGTCGTCGTCGGCCGTCACGGCCTGACCGGCGCGCACGATGGCCACCAGGACGGGCCGGTCGGGGTCGGGCAGGACGCGCACCACGGGCTCGTGGCCCAGGGCGCGCAGCGCGAGCCGGACGTTGAGCAGGGCCGCGCCGCAGCCGATCAGCATCTGCCGGCCGGTGGCGTCGCCCAGGCGCAGCCTGCGCTCGTCGTCGGCGCGCAGCGCGAGCTCGGAGCCGTCGATGACGAACGACCAGGGCTGGGTGTTGTGCACCGACGGCGCCCACCTGCCCGCCTCGACCGCCGCGCGCAGCACCGAGGTGATCTCCGGGGAGGTCTCCATCACGCCCTCCCGGCGGTGCGTACCACGGCGACCGGGCAGCGGACGTGGTGCGGGCCTCCGTGGCCGCCCCGGTCGGGCGGCGGCCCGGTGAACCCGCCCGGCCCGCGCCCGTCCACCACGATCCGCACGGAGTCCGCGGCCGGACCGCCCGTTCCCACCAGGTACGCCGTCATGCGGGCCTCCTCGACGTGTCCGATCCTCGGTTCACCTCTCCATACGACCACGGCCCGGTTGGTCTCCACAGCGGCCGAACGACCCTCCCGGCAGGGACTTCGGTCCCATGGTGGCGCGATGGCGCGATGGCGCGATGGCGCGATGGCGCGATGGCGCGGTGGCGCGGTGGCGCGGTGTGCCCGCGTGTGGTGCGTCCTCCCGGCGGGAAGGGACGAAAGACCCTGTCCCGAGGCGGTGAGGTCGGGACCTGCGACCCTGGAACCGGGATGCCCGGCCGAGGTCCGATGGTGGAGGAGGATCCGACGGATCCTCCGGACGAAGGGAGAACGGCCATGTCCGGTCCGATCATCGCCGGGACCGACGGCTCCACCGGCGCGACCGCCGCCGTCGAGTGGGCCGCCGACGACGCCGCCCGCGCGGGCCTGCCGCTGCGCGTCGTCAACGCGGTGTACCCCCGGCCGAGCGACGTCCCCAGGTCCATCGTCCTCGAAGAAGACGTGATCACCGCCGACGCCCGCAGGGTGCTGGCCGAGGCCGAGGCCACGGTGCGCGCCCGGCGGCCCTTCGTCGAGGTGAGCACGGCCCTGATCGAGGGCCCGCCCCCGCTGGTCCTGCGCGACCAGGGACAGGCCGCCGAGGAGATCGTCATTGGCACCCGGGGGCTCGGCGGCTTCGCCGCGGCCGTCCTCGGTTCGGTCAGCATGCACGTCGCCGGGCACGCGCACTGCCCGGTCGTGGTGGTCCACCCGAGCGCCGGGCCGGCGCGCGACGAGATCACGGTAGGTGTCGACGACTCCGACGCCTGCGAACCCGCCCTCGCCTACGCCTTCCACCAGGCGGGCCTGCGCGGTGCCACGCTGCGCGCGGTCCACGCCTGGCAGCTCCCGGTGCACGCCTTCGCCCCGGAGGCCGCCTACGCCATGGACGACATCCGCGCCGCCCAGCACGTGGTCGTGGCCGAACGGCTCGCCGCCTGGCGGCAGAAGTACCCCGGGGTCGATCTCGTCGAGGACGTCCGGTGCGCGCACCCCGTCGACGCGCTCGTCGAGGCCTCCGAGGGCAGTGACATGCTCGTCGTCGGCTCCCACGGCCGCGGTGCCCTGAGCTCGCTGCTGCTGGGCTCGGTCAGCCGGGGTGTCCTGCACCACGCCCGCTGCACCGTGGCGGTCGTGCGCTCGTAGGGCCTGTGGTTCCCCGGCGGGACCGGCCGTCCGGTTTCCGGGAGTCCGGTTTCCGGGACGTCCGGTTTCTGGTACGTCCGGGACCGGGGGCGGACGGCTCGCGGAGCGCGCCTACCGTGACCGGTCACCCGCCGTGCCGCGGAAGGCGCGCCGGTAGTCATGGGGGGTGGTGCCCAGGCGCCGGGCGAAATGGTGGCGCAACGTGGCGACCGAGCCGAAACCGGCCCGTTCGGCGACGGTGGTGATCGGCTCGTCGGTGTTCTCCAGCCGGTGCTGGGCCAGCAGGACGCGCTGACCGGTGATCCACTGGAGCGGTGTGGTCCCGATCTCCTCGTGGAAGCGGCGGGCGAAGGTCCGCGGCGACATGCCGGCCCGTCGGGCCATGCCCCCCACGGTCAGCTCCTCGTGGAGGTTGGCCTCCAGCCAGCTCAGCAGCGGTGCCAGATGACCGGTCCCGGGCTTGAGGTCCGGGCGCTTGACGTACTGGCTCTGGCCGCCCTCGCGATACGGCGGGGCCACCATCCGCCGCGCGATGTCGCTCGCGACGGCGCTGCCCTGCTCCTTGCGTACCAGGTGCAGGCAGGTGTCGATCCCGGCGGCGGTGCCGGCGCCGGTGATGACCGGGTCGTCGTCGACGTAGAGGACGTCCGTCTCGACGCGGGCCAGGGGATGACGGCGGGCGAGCTCCTCGCCGTAGCGCCAGTGGGTGGTGCAGCGGCGGCCGTCCAGCAGACCGGCCTCGCCGAGCAGGAAGGCGCCGGAACAGATGCTGAGCACGCGCGCCCCGCGCCCTACCGCCGCCCGCAGCGCCTCGAACAGCTCCCCGGGATGGCGTACGTCCGGATCCGAGGCCGGTACGCCGACGAGGTCGGCCGACTCCAGCCGCTCCAGCCCGTGCGGGGTCTCGACCTGGAAGCCGTGCCTGGTCCGTACGCTCCTCCCGGTGGCGGAGACGACCGCGAAGTCGTAGGCGGGCAGCCCGTCGTCGCTGCGGTCGATGCCGAAGACCTCGCAGAACACCCCGAGCTCGAACGCGTGCCCGCCGTCGAGCGCCAGGACGGCGACATTGCTCAGCACCGAGGTCCTCCGAGTGGATGGGGCGAACCTGACATGAGAACCATGGCAGTAATTTCAGCATATTAGGCATTGCTGCCACTTTCTGTGCGGCCGGACGGCTGGAAGGCTGACACCGGGCCGCCCGTCCCCGCGGCGGTCCCTTCACCTTCGACAGCTAGGCGCACGATGACGATCACCCAGCTCACCGGTACCGACGACGCCTCCGCCGATGCGGCCCAGGTCCTGCGCACGCTCGCCCTGGACGAGGAGCTCAAGTGGCGGATCCCCGCCGACCCGGTGCTCGGCCCCATCGCCCGCCGGGTCGCCCGGCGCTTCGTGGCCGGTGACGGCCTCCAGGACGCCCTGGGACGCGTGGCGGAGGTCATCGCGAGCGGCCACCGTGCGAACGCCGAGTACATGGGGGAGAGCTGCCGCGACCCGGAGCGGTCCCGCACCGAGACGGACGTGTTCGTCGACGCCGCCCGCAGGCTCCCGCCGGGCTGCTCGGTCTCCCTCGACCTCTCGCACATCGGCCTGGCGATCGACGAGGAACTCGCCCTCGAGAACGCCACCCGCATCGCCCGGGCCACCGCCGACACCGGACGGGAGATGATCATCTCCGCGGAGGGCTCCGACCGCACCGACGCGGTCCTGTCGGTGCACCGCGGGCTGTGCGAGCGTTTCGGCCACGTCGGGATCACCGTCCAGGCCAGGCTGCACCGCACCGGCGACGACCTGCGGGCGCTCCTGGCCCTGCCGGGCCGCATCCGCCTGGTCAAGGGGGCGTTCCTGGAGCCGGAGGACCTCGCCTACGCCCGCGAGGACCCCGCGCTCCCCGCCGCCTACCTGCGCTACGCCGAGATGCTGGCCGACTCGGGACACGCGTGCTCGTTCGCGACCCACGACTGGGACCTGATCCACCGCATCGACCACCACCTCGGCGGGACCGGCCACAAGGACGCGCCGTGGGAGTTCGAGACCCTGCTCGGCCTCGGTCCCGACCGTCTCGCCGCGATGGCCGAACGCGGTCACCCCACCCGCGAGTACGTCGTCTTCGGCACCGAATGGTGGTTGTACGTGTGCAACCGGCTGGCCGAGGACCCCCGGCGCCTGTTCCAGGCCCTCACCGACGCCACCGCCTGAGTGCCCTGCCGCCCGGGGGTGCTACGCCCGGCGGGAGCGGAGCGCCTTGAGGATCTTCACCCCGGTCACCTCTCCGGTGACGATGTCCCTGTACTCCGCCGAGTCCATCGGGCAGAGCCTCACCCGCCCGGCCTCGTCGAACAGCAGTCCCCAGCCATACTTCTTCGGCAGTGGCGACGAGCGCAGGCACGCCTGCGGGGTGGCGAAGAACCGCTCGCGCAGCTCTACCCACTCGGCCGCCGGTGGCTGCGGCTCCTGCCGGTTCAGCCAGCTTCCGAAGAGCACGTCCTCCTGGGTCAGGCCACCCGGATCAGCGTCGATCATCTCGAACTGCACCACCGCGACCGTCCTCTTCCCGGCCCTGGGCGCCGGCACCACGGCACCGTCGACCGGGCAGTCGTCCGCGACCGCGATGAGGGTGTCGTAGTAGTTCAGATCCATGGAGGCATGATGCCCTGACCTCGTCCCATCCGGGTAACCGCCGTTCTGCGGGGGGACGGGCCGGTCAGCGGGCTCGTGCCGGAGCCGGGGCGGAGGCGGTGAAGCGTCTCAGCACCCATTCGACCGGGCCCTGCCGGTGGTGGCGCAGCCAGCGGTCGCTCAGCACCAGCAGGATCACGTGGATCGCCGCGGCCACGCCCATCACGGCGACCGGCGTCAGCCTGCCGGCCAGTCCCAGGCCGTACCCGGTGAAGACCAGGCAGGCCAGCACCGACTGGCCGATGTAGTTGGAGGCCGCGGCCCGGCCGGCCGGAGCAAGGGCCCTGCCGATCGCCGGGACGCGGCCGATCAGGGCGAGCAGGGTGACCACGTACGCGGCCGACAGCAGGGGCGAGGTCACCGTGTTGACCGCCAGGCCGAACAGCTCCGTGGCGCCGTGGGACTGGGACGTCCAGGTGACGGCGACCGCGACGGGCATGCCGACGCCGTACCCCAGCCACAGGATCCGCGGGACCAGGTGGGCCCAGCGCTCCCGCTCCTCGAAGAGCCGGTACTCGCCGGCCACCATGCCGAACAGGAACATCGCCATCGCCATCGAGCCCTGGCCGAGCCACACGATCGGCGCGAGGACCGGATAGGTCTCCAGCTGGAACCGCAGGAAGGTCAGCGGACCGCCGGTGACCATGGCCTCCACCCGCGCGGAGGCCGCACCGTCGGGCGCCGGGGCGGGCATGCCGACCAGGCCGGACATGACGAGCCCGGCCAGCACGAGCCAGATCGCCGCCGTCACGCCGATGATCCAGCATCCGGCCCTGATCGCGGTCCCGGGCCGGATGCCGCGCATTCTCAGCAGCAGCACGCCGAGCACGGCGTACAGGGTGAGGATGTCGCCGGCCCAGAGCAGGAGCCCGTGCAGCACGCCCAGGACGAACAGGCTCAGGCAGCGGCGGAGCATGCGCGTCCTGACGTCCCCCTCACCCCATGCCCGCCGCTGCAACGTGAAGGAGTAGCCGAACAGGAACGCGAAGACGACGTAGAACTTCGTCAGCGTCAGAGTGCGGACGACCAGATCGACCGGACCCTCGCTGAGCGGCATGGTGCCCAGGTCGGCGGCGTACCCGGGGTCGGCGAAGAAACCGATGTTGGCGGCCAGGATGCCGCCCAGTGCGAAGCCGCGCACGGCGTCGATCTCGTGAACGCGCCGGGGCGCGGGTGCCGTGGACTGGTTCATGCCCCCGATGCTAGGAAGTCGGAGCGTGACACAGTGGGCACTTTGGGTGAGCGAGTCTGGCCGGAGTCGGCCGCCGGCGCGCGGATCCCGCGACGGAGGTACCGGGCCGATGGCCCTACAGTTGCTGTCGTGGATCGAGTCGAGGTCGCGGTACGCAGGCCGCAGGGTCCGGATGAGCGACTCCGCGTGGGAGCGGTGCTCTCACGCACCGGGACCCTCGCCAGGGTCCGGTGGAACGACGACGGTGTGGTGGAGGAGAACGTACGACTCGGCGGTGAGAACCTGCTGGCCGTCGTCGGCACCCGGCGGCACCAGTTCCTGATGGACCTGCCCTCCCTGATCGAGCGCTTCACGGCCGATCCGGTCACCGTGGTCCTGGACCTTCTGCGAGAGAGCCCGCGAGGGCTCAAGGCGCCGGCGATCAAGGAGCTCCTCGTCGAGCTGGGCCTGGACCCGGCGATCGTGGACCGGACCTGGCGGAGTGTGCAGGCACGGCTGTCCAGGCACGACGACGTGTACATCAAGGCGAACACCTACCGGTGGAAGCGGCCCGTCCGGTCCAGGGACGGGCTCGGTGACTCGACGGACGGCGTTCCTCCGGTGCCCGCGGCCCCCGAGAGCGAGACGAAGACCGGCACGGAGACCGGGACCGAAGGCGGGGCGGCCGGTTCCCCGGCTCACGGAACGGCCTCCGGGACCTCCCGGACGGCTACGGCTTCCGCGGTTCCGGAAACGATCTCCGGCACGCCCGGAGCGGCTTCCGGCGCTTCCACGCCCGGAGACCCTGTTCCTGTTCCCGGTGACCGTGAAGGGGATCGCGCGCTCTCCGAGGCGACCCCGGAGCTCTCCACGGCCGCGAATGCTTCCGCGCCCACGGTGACCGAGGCGGCGGACGGGACGGATGCTCCGCGCTCGTCCGAACCCGCCCGTGAGGACGATCCCGTCGGACAGGAGCCCGAGCAGAGGTCCGGCCGCAGCCGCGTCCTGAAGTCCGACGCGAAGGCCGACCTGAAGCCTGACGCGAAGGCCGACCCGAAGCCCGATACAAAGACCGGCGCGAAGACCAGTCCGAAGACCGATGCGAAGACCGGCCCGGAGGCCGACGGGGAGACCGTCCGGAAGCCCGGCCGGAAGTCCGACCAGAAGGCCGATCGCAAAGCCGCCCGGAAGGCCGACTCCCAGGGAGAAGAAGAGACGGCCGGTCCGGTCGAGACTGCGGAAGAGCGCGCACGTGCGCTCGCCGAGCGGTGCGAGCGACTGGAACAGGACCTGCGGACCGCCGCCGACAGGGCGATCGGCCTCCGTACCGTCCAGGAGCGGCAGCTTCGGCTGGACGGAGCCCGCGTGCTCGCCGACCTCGCGGCGGAGATCGAGGAGATGGTGACCGGTGGGGCCACCCCGGAGGTCGTGGTGGGACGGGTCCGGGACCTCGTGGCGGCACAGGCGCTGCGTCCCGTCGGGAAGGTGGGCGAGGAGACGGCCTTCGACCCGGCCGAGCACGAACCGCTGACCGGAGCACCCGAGCCGGGGACGTCCGTGCGTGTCGTCCGTCCCGGATACCGCTGGGCCACCTTGGAGGGGATCCTGCTGCACAGGGCACTGGTCGAACGATCAGGGACCTGACCGGAGGCCTGAGCGCGCCGACGGTCCCCGCCGGTCCGCACCAAGGCACCGGACGCGCCATCGAGCGAGACGAGGGCACCGAAGGCCGTCGAAAAGACGAAGGCAGCGAAGGGGCCATGGAACGGGACGGAGTCACCGGGCGGGACGAGGACACCGGACGTGCCGGCGGACCACCTCCCCGCGAGGTATCGCTCGCGAGGGCCGACATGACCTCGTTGCGTCCCGCTCCGCCGGAAGCGGTCGCCGCGGCCCTGTCCGAGGTCGCCGAGCTGGGACCGTTCTTCTCCGTCGGGGCCGGTGAGCACGGCGGGATGTGGCGGTCCGTCGAGGAGGCCTATGCCGACGGTTTCGCGCAGCTGGTCTCTGCCTTCGCGACCCGCCACGGCCTGTCGGAACGGCGCGTGGCCGTCTCGGTGGTCCAGCTGGGCCACGCGGCGAGGTTGTGGTCGCCGGTGCTGGGCTGTGTCGTGACGCACGGCATCGTTCCCGACCTCGGCGGCCTGCGGCAACGGGTGGACGGTTCCGCCCTGTGGCTGCCGGAGGCCCGGGGCTGGTGGGCGCCCCGAGGTCAGGGACTCGCGCGGGTGATGTACCGGCTGGTGATGGAGGAACACCTGGCGGTCCTGGCCAGGGGGTTGCGGATCAAGGTGGCGTCCGGGCTCCTGCACGGGAACGCGGCGTCGGCTCTCGCCGGGGCGGCCCATGCCGTCGTACGGGCCCGTCCCGGTCTGCGTCGGCCGGTGACCTCCCTCGCCGGCGCGCTGCTCGACATCGGCGACCTGCGCGGCACCGGCGCGTTCACCGGACCGGACCTGGTGTTCCGCCGGAGGAGCTGCTGCCTGTACTACCGCCTTCCGGACGGCGGGATCTGCGGGGACTGCTGCCTGATCGGGAAGCGCTCATGAGGTCACCCCTGGGGACGGCGGGTCACACGCCGGGTTCGACGATCCCGTGTTCGTAGGCGTAGATGATGGCCTGGACGCGGTCCCGGCAGCCGAGCTTGGCCAGCAGGTTGGCCACGTGGGTCTTGACCGTGGAGATGCTCACCGTCAGGGCCTGGGCGATCTCCACGTTGGACAGGCCCCGGGCGACGAGCACGAGGGTGTCGCGCTCGCGGCCCGTCAGGGCGGGCTGCGGCTCCAAGGAGCGCGGACGCTTCGAGGTGCGGGCGAACTCGGCGATGAGGCGCCGGGTGACGCCGGGCGCCACGAGCCCCTGCCCCGAGGCGACCACCCGGACCGCCTCCACCAATTGGTCGGGCTCGACGTCCTTCAGGATGAAACCGTGCGCGCCGCCGCGCAGGGCGGCGAAGACGTACTCGTCGAGGTCGAACGTCGTCACGACGAGGACGGAGATCGGGTTCTCCACGCCCGGTCCGGCCAGCTGCTCGGTCGCGGCGATGCCGTCGAGGACGGGCATGCGCACGTCCATCAGGACCAGGTCGGGCCGGACGTGCCTGGCGAGCCGGACCGCCTCCTGTCCGTCGCACGCCTCTCCGACGATCCGGAGGTCGGGTTCCGACTCCAGGATGGTGCGGAAACCGGCCCGGACCACGGCCTGGTCGTCGGCGATCAGAACGGTGACGGTCATGGGTGCTCCGCGGGGAAGGAGGCGCTGACGAGCCAGCCGCCGTCGGGTTGCGGGCCGACGGTGAGTTCCCCGCCCGCGTGACTGACGCGCTCGCGCATACCGAGCAGCCCGTAACCGCGGTCCGTGGCCGGGAGCGAGGGCGTGCGGGCGGGCCTGGTGTTGCGCACCGTCACCGCGAAGCGTGTGTCGTCGAACGTCGTCGTCACGCTGACCGCGGAGCCGGGGGCGTGGCGGCGGGCATTGGTGAGCGCCTCGCGCACGAGACGGGAGACGGCGAGGTCGGTGGTGACGGGCAGCGGGCGTGGCCGGCCCGAGGCGCGGACCTCGACGTCCATGCCGGTGGCCCGGGAGCGCCGGACGGTCTCCTCCAGGCGGGCCAGTGCGGGTGCCCGGCCGTCGACCGAGTCGGGGTCGGTCTCTCGCATGAGACCGACCAGGGCTCGCAGCGCGGCGAGGGTGTCGCGGCCCTGGGATCTGATCGCGCGCAGTGTCGCCCTGACCGCTGCGGGGTCGCGGTCGAGGAGACGGTCCGCGGCGCCCGCCTGGACGACGATCGCGGACAGGTCGTGGGCGGCGATGTCGTGCAACTCCCTGGCGATCCTGGCCCGCTCCTCTGCCACGGCCGCCCTGGCCCGTTCCTCACGCTCGTGGACGATGCGCGCGGCCGCCCTGGCGGCAGCGGCCCGGGTGGCCTGGACGTAGAAGCCCGCGGTGGCGGGGAGCAGGTACGCCGCCGCGACCGCGGCCACCATGCCGGGGATGTCACCCGGAAGCACGCCCCAGAACGTGAGCAGGCCGCCGTGGTCTCCTCCCGCCGCCGTGCCGAGCAGGGCGCCGAGGGTGTGGACGGCCGCGCAGACGGCGACCACGATGGGCGCCCTGGCCAGGGGGAGGCGGCTGGCCACGGTGTAGGAACAGGCCACGATGCCGATACCGATGAAGGCGGGGCGGGTGGGCAGCAGGACGCCCACCAGCGGGATCACGGTGGCAGTGGCGAGCGCGAGGACCGGGCGGCGACGTCGCACGGCGATGGTGGCCAGGTCGGCGGTGGCCAGGAGGAAGCCGACGCCCACGGCCCAGGCGGGCAACCCGGCCAGCCGGTCACCGTGCACGGTGGGCAGCAACCGGGCCGAGCTGAGAGCGATGAGGACGGCGGCCACCAGTGTGTCGCGCCCCTCGGGCGTGCGGACACCAAGCCGCGCCATTCCCCTGCTCCACGCGCTCATGCCGTTCCGCGAGCCTCTCCGGCGTTCGCGGCACCACCGATCGGCAGCGACCGCCAGTACGTCACGCACCGCCAGGCCCACTCGAGCGGACCATAGCCGAACCTTCGCAACCACAGATTACTCACCACGGCCTGGGCGAGCAGTATGCCGATACCGAGAAGCATCGCGGCCGTCCACCGCTTGGAGCCGGGCAGACCGATGGCCGTGCCGAGGGGAACGAACAGCAGCGCGGCGCCGAAGTAGTTGGTCAGCGCCATCCTGCCCATCGGAGCGAGCACCCAGGACAGCGCCGGGCCCACCGGCGTACGGAGCAGGAGAAGGAAACCGGCGACATAGCAGCACGCGGTCGCCAGCGACAGGGTCATCCCGAGCCGGATCTGCGCCGCGTCGGGCGGTGGCAGGGCGATGACCCAGAACGTCAGCACGCACACGGCCAGCGCCACCACGCCCAGGACGGCCAGACGGCCGGGATGGTCGTCGAGAGCCTCGGGCACCCTCATCTCGGCCAGTGCGAAGCCGAGCGCGAACAGACCCGGCAGCAGGCCCAGGCCGCCCACCCCGGCGAGGACCCCCGCAAGGATCAGGACCAGCGCCACGGCGAGCAGCGCACGCCGGGGAAGATAGCTGAGAGGCAGCAGGACGAGCAGGCCGGTGACGGCGAACGGCAGCAGCACCTCACCGGGCTGCAGCAGGTGCAGGACGGCGCCCAGCACGGCCAGGGCGAGGAACCGTCTCAGCAGGAGCAGCCTGGGTTTGTCCGAGCGTTTGGCGGCGGAGCGCAGGAAGATGCCGAAACCCACCCCGAACAGCAGATAGAAGATGGGATAGAAGCGGCCCAGGAAGAACACGCGCAGCGGCTCGGGCAGCTGGCCGGCGTAGGTGAACATCCCCATGGTCTGGGGGATGTTGATGAAGATGATCCCGCACAGCGCGAAGCCGCGTAGCGCGTCGAGCGCGGAGATCCGCTTCGTCGGCGAGACGGGGGTCTGGGGAAGTGTCGGGGAGCCGGGCATGTGGCCATGGTCGCCGTGGCAGCGGGGCCGGCGCTTCGGGACGGCGGCCATTTCTCTCTCGTTCGGGAGAGGGAGGAGGCCTCGGTCTCAGGGCCCACATCACGCGCCGCGCCGCGACCGGCACAGCCGGCCGACATGGACGACCGGCATGCATGACCGGCATGGACGGCCGGCACCACGTATCCGGTCGTCCGTCCTGGGCGGCGACCGGGGGCGGCCTCCCACCCCGTCCCTCATGGAGCGAAAGGAAGAGAGGAAAACGCCTTTGCGGCAATAGGCACGAAATCGTACAATCCAATATTGTGACATCCGAGTTCGTATCATCCGAATCCGTGCCGTCTTCCTGGTCGGCACTGCTCGCGTTGCAGCGGGCCACCCACGCCACCCTGCAGACGCTCGCCGCGGAACTCGTCGACCTGGACCTGACCGCCTCCGAGATCAACGCTCTGGCCAACCTGGCCGACGGTCGCGGACGGACCGTGTCCGAGCTGGGCGCGGCCGTGGGCACCCGCCCCACCACGCTGACCAGCGTGCTGGACCGTCTGGAACGACGCGGGCACATCACCCGCGGCAACCGTCCCGGGGACCGCCGGGCGGTGCTCATCGAGCTCACCCCCTCGGGGCGACGGGCCGCCGCCACGATCCGGGAGGCCGTCGCCGATCTGGAGGACCGCGCGCTCGCTCACCTGCCCGCCGACGCGATCGCGGGCCTGCGCGCGGGCCTGGAGGCTCTGACCGACGCGCCCCCGGCCTCCCACGGGTCCGGAACGGACGCGCGCCCGGCCTCCCGGCGGTCCGTGACCGAGGAGCCCTCCACCTCGCCCCGGCCCGGGACGAAGAGGTCCTCCGCCTCCCGCCGATCCGGGACGGAAGGCTCCCCGGCCTCTCACCGCTCCGGGACGGAGACGCCCTCATGACCTCTCACCCGTCCGGGACGCGAGCCGGTGACGTCCCCGCCTTCGAGGGCTTGATGGCCGAGGTGATGGCGGTGGCCGAGCGGTTCGGCCACCGGGAGCACGTCCACCTGACGTGGCTGGCCGTGCGACGTCACGGCGTGCCCGCGGCGGTCGACCTGATCAGTGACGGGATCCGCCGTACCGCCCGTTACGCGGGAGCGCCGCAGAAGTACAACGCGACCGTCAGCCGCGCCTGGGTGGAACTGGTCGGACACCACGTGGCCGAGTCCGGTGAGGACGACTTCACGGCGTTCGCCGACCGTCATCCCGCGCTGCTCGACAAGCGCCTGCTGACCAGGTTCTACCGGCCGGCGACACTGGCCGGCCCGCGGGCGAGGACGGGCTGGGTCGAGCCCGACCTCGCTCCGTTCCCCCGGCTGGACGGCGCCCGCAGGTGAGGACGCGTCCCCTTCCCCGGTCCCCTGGACGGAGGTCCGGGACCCCTGGACGGGGGTCCGGGCCTCTGGACGGTCCGGGGCCGATGGACGATCCCGGCCGGGCGATCCGTCGCGGGGGTGACGCCGCCGACCGGCCACCCGTGACACCCGCCCCGAGGGACCCTCAGGCGTGCGTCCGCCGCAGGACCCTGCCGGCCGCCCAGGCGACCAGCCCGCAGGCCGCCCCGACCACCACGCCGGTGACCACGCTGCCGACGGCCGAGAACACCCTTATGATCACCGCCTGCGTGCCCGGCGCGAGCCCGCTCAGGGTGCCGCCGAGCGCGGGCGGGTCGTCGCCCCAGGCGACGTCCCAGAGCAGCTGGTGTCCCAGCGCGAGGAACACCCCGTAGAGGGCGCCGACGACCAGGAGCGTCATGAACGGGGACGGTACCCGCCTGACCAGGACGACGGCGATCCACACGATCGGCGGGACGAAGACGAAGAGGGCGTTGACGAACGTCCCCTCCTGGATCACGTCGAGGTCGTGCAGCACCACGCGGGGAACGGCCAGCAGGGCCAGCCCGATCAGGGCGATCATCGGTAACCCCGGAGCGGGGGGTCGGTGTCCGGTCATGCGGATCACGCTAGGAACACCGGGCATGCGGGCACATCCGTCCACGGTCTCGACCGGGTACGTCACCGGGCGACACGCCACCCGGCGGCCTGCCCGTCCCGGCGAACCGCCCGTCCCGCATCACACGCCTGCCCGCGTGACCTTCCCGTCCCGCGTGACGTGACCGCCCGCGTGACGTGGGCACGCCACGTGGCGTGCCCACGTCACCCGTGGGGCCGGAGCCTGCCGAGGCCGCGGGCCAGGACGGTCGCGGTCCGCGCGATCACCGTGTTGTCGGCGACGCCGTCCGCGGCCCTGCGGTTGGTGTAGACCGCCATGATGACGGGGGCGGCCGATCCGCGGGGCCAGATGACCGCGATGTCGTTCCCGGCCCCGTACGACGAGCTCGTGCCGGTCTTGTCGCCGATCTTCCACGTCTTCGGCAGGCCCGCGCGGATGCGGGCGTCACCGGTCGTGTTGGCGATCAGCCAGCCGTTCAGCCGCTCCCGGTCCTTGGCGGTGAGGGCCTTCCCGGCCGTGAGCGCGCGCAGGTCACGTCCCATGGACGCGGGCGTCGTGGTGTCACGCCTCTCCTTGGGGCTCCAGTCGTTGAGTTCGGTCTCCCACCGGTCCAGCCGGGAGATCGGGTCCTTCAGCGTGCGGAAGTACCGGGTCAGGCCGGCGGGGCCGCCGATCTGCTCGAGCAGCATGTTGCCCGCGGTGTTGTCGCTGTGGGTGATGGCCGCCTCGCACAGTGCCGCCACGGTCATCCCGTCGTCCACGTGCTCGGAGGTGATCGGGGAGTGCTCCTTCACCTCGGCGGCCGTCCAGCGCACGACCCTGTCCATCAGGCCCGGGTCGGAGGTGCGGGCCTTGTGCAGCACGGCCGCGGCGGCGACCGCCTTGAAGGTGGAGAGCATCGGGAAACGCTCGCCCGACCGGTAGGAGATCGTCCTCCCGGTCGCGGTGTCGACGGCGTACGCGCCGATGCGGCCCTTGAAGGACGCCTCCAGCGCGCGCAGTTCCCTCCTGACCGCGGCCTCGCCCGGCGCCTCCCGGACCACCGCCGTCGTCACCGCCGGTACGGGCGCGGCCGAGGCCGTACCGCCGCCGAGCACGCCTCCCACCAGGAGGGGGATGGTCAGGGCGCTCGCGTGCAGCGCCGTCAGGCGGCGGAAGCGGGAGGTGAGATGTCGCATGTCGGTTCCCCTGCTGTCGTCATCGGATGGGAGAGGGCACGACGCCCGGCGCGGACGGGCGGGCGTCGCCGTACCGGTGCCGCCCGGGGAGCGGGCGTGGCACCGACCGGAAGTCTCGCGCCGCCCTTCGATGCCGTCAAAGACGAAAACAGGGTCTTCCATGCTCGATTGGCATAGACTCCGCCGGTGGATGTCCTCGGAGCGTGGAGAGCGTTCGTCAACGTGAGCGAGCGGGGGAGCTTCACCGAGGGTGCGGCGGCCACCCGCGTGCCGCAGTCCGTCGCCAGCCGCCGGATCGCCGGCCTGGAGAGACACCTCGGGGAGCGGTTGTTCGACCGGTCGTCGCGCGGGGCACGGCTGACCCCGTTCGGCCGCGACATGCTGCCGTCGGCGAAGCGTCTCGTCCGCCTGGCGGACGACATGGAGTACGAGGCCGAACGCGCCAGGCTCAACCCCCTGCGCTTCGCCGTTCCGGACATCTGCGCGGTGCGCGACCTCGCGCGGCTCGACGCCGAGGCGCGCCGGAACGGCATCCGCCTCGACTTCCAGACCGCGGCCCCGGCCGACCGGGTGGAACTCGTCCGCTCCCACCTGGTCCGCGCCGCCCTCACGGCCGCGCCGCAGGGCGACGCCGTCTGGTCGGTACGGCTCGGGCTGGCCGGTGCCACCGGCCTCCTGCCCGGGACGGTCTACGTCGAGACCCTCCGGGCCGGCCGCGCCGACCGGTCGTCGCGCAGGAGCCGGATCTGGATCCAGCCCGAGGACGACGTCCCCCACATCCGCGACCCCCTGTTCCGCGTCCGTGACGCCGTCGGCCTCCAGCCCGCGCAGGTCGGCGTCGCGGCCACGCTCACCGCCGCGGCGGCGGAGGTCCTCGGCTCGACGGATCTGCTGCTCTGCTCGGCCAAGCAGGCCGGGGAACTGGGGCTGCACTGGCGCCCGGCCGGTGAGATCCGGCCCGTCCGCGGCTTCGAGGTGTCCGCGGCGGCGAGGGACGACGCCGAGCGCGTCCGGACCCGTCTCCGGGACGCGATCGCCCGCTGCCTCGGCGCGGACGACCGGGAGGAAGGGGCGCCGTCATCGCCGAGAGACTGACCCGCGAGCTCCGAGAGCTCCACCGGATGCTCGACGACGCGGGGCTGCGCGGGTCGTTCCTGGTCCGGGACCTGCGCACCGGCGACGAGATCGGCATCGAGCCGGACCTGGAGTTCCCGATCGCCTCCCTGGTCAAGGTCCCGCTGGCCATCGCGACGCTGGAGCGCGTCCGCAGGGGCGAGCTGGACGGCTCCGCGGAGATCCTCGTGGAGCCGGGACCGGTCACCACCCCGGGGCCGACCGGGCTGAGCAGGTTCCGGCACCCGGCCCGGATCGCCGTGGACGACCTGCTCTACCTCAGCGTCGCCCTCAGCGACAACACCGCGACGGACGCGTTGTTCGCCCTCACCCCGCCCGCCGGGGTCGCGGCGGAGCTGCACCGGCTGGGACTGCGCGGCATCACGGTCCGCCACACCATCCGGGAGCTCAGCGAGACCCCGGCCGAACGCCTCGACCCGGCCGACGCGCACCTCGCCCACATCCTGGCCATCGAGGCGGCGACGGCGGGACGCGGGCACCGGATCCCGCAGCTGGACGTCACGCGTGCGAACTCCGGATCCGCGCGCGCGTTCGCCGACCTGCTGCGGGCCCTGTGGACACCGTCCGCGATCGACCCCGGCACGGCCGGACGGGTACGGGGCCTCATGGCCGACAACCTCATACGGCACCGGCTGGCACCCGACTTCACCTCCGACGCCACGCGATGGTCCTCCAAGACCGGCACGCTCCTCAACCTGCGCCACGAGGCCGGCGTGGTCGAGCACGCCGACGGCCAGGTCTTCGGTGTTGCGGTCCTCACCGAGTCGCGCGTACCGGCCGTCGACCAGCCCGGGGCCGAGGCGCTCATGGCGCAGGTCGCGCGTACCCTCCGCGACCGGCTGCGACAGGGATGAGGCGCGGGGACACGGGCGGGACACGGTCGGAAGAGCCCGTGGCGAGGCGCGGATCAGGGTCTGCGGGACCGCCCGGTGACCGTGGCCTTGCCGAACACCCACGGATTCGCCTCGCACTCGGCGATGAAGTCGCCGGGAAAGCCGAGCTCGAACTCCGTCGCCGCCTCCAGCCGCCGGATCGCCTCCTCGGGCAGGACGACGTCGACTGACCCCAGGTTCTCGGCGAGCTGCCCGGCGTCCCTGGCGCCGACGATCGGGTGGACGATGTCGTACCGGGCGCGGGTCCATGCGATCGCCACCTGGGCCGCACCGACCCCCAGCTCGTCCGCGACCTCCCGTACGGCGCGCGCGGCCGCGTGGTCGCGGTCGGTGAGGGTCGCCGGGTCGACCCGGGTGGGGGCCTCGACGCCGCCGGGCGCGGTGAACTTCCCGGACAGCACGCCGCCCGCGAGCGGTCCCCAGGCGGCCACGCTCATCCCGAACGCCTCCGCCATCGGCAGCAGCTCCCGCTCGGCGTCGCGCCTGAGCAGGTTGTAGGGCACCTGCAGACCGGCGAACGGTGTCCAGTCCCGCCACTCCGCCAGGGTGTTGGCGCGGCTGACCAGCCAGGCCGGGGCGTCGGAGATGCCCACGTACAGGATCTTCCCGGCGCGGACCGCGTCGTCCAACGCCCGCATCGTCTCCTCCACCGGGGTGTGCCGGTCCCACAGGTGCACCCAGTACAGGTCGATGTAGTCGGTACGCAGCCGCCGCAGGCTGCTCTCCAGCGACAGGGCGAGGTTCTTGCGGTGGTTGCCCGCCGCGTTCGGGTCGTCCTGGTCGCGGGAGAGCGTGTACTTGGTGCAGACGACGAAACGATCGCGACGGCCTTCCAGGATCTCGCCGAGGATGCTCTCGCTCTCCCCGTACGCCGACGCCGTGTCGATGACGTTGCCTCCGGCGTCGGCGTAGACGTCGAGCATGGCACGGTGCTCCCGCGAGGCGTCCACGCGTTCGTAGAAGGACATCGCGCCGAAGAACACCTCGGACACCCGCAGTCCGGTCCGGCCCAGTAGTCGATGACGCATGAAGTCCCCTTTTTCGTGTTCCTGGTGAGTTTCGGTGACGCGTCCCGGTGACACGGTGAACCCGGCGACCGTCCACCCTGCTCACCGTGCTCGTCATGTTCACCGCGTTCACCGAGCCGGTGCCGGTGAGCGCCCGCGGGCATCAGCGTGCCCGATCGCACCACTCCGATACAGGCCGCGCCGAGACGGGCCCCCGCAGGGCCAGGATCGGTTCCCGTGTTCTCCTGCGCAGGGCGGTGACCTGCGACCCGCCGACGCCCGGCCCGGTCACCGCGCCGTCACGGGCTCACGCGGTCACGGGATCCGAGGGCGACGACGGGGACGGGAACGAGGACGAGGATGACGGGGACAGGCGGATCAGGGCGACGCCGTACGCGACGATCCAGGCGACCCACAGCAGCCAGCCGGACAGGCCCAGGAGGCCGAGCGGACCGGCCTGGTCGACGACCAGGGGGGCGAGGGTGGCCGAGGTGAACAGCAGCGCGGCCGACGTCAGCCCCAGGGCGCCGTGCCAGGGACGGATGAGACCGGCGCGCCGCCCGGCGACGGACAGGCCGATGAGGGCGAGTGCCAGGAAGGTGCCGTTGAGGGTGAACAGCGCGTCGTGCAGGGCCCAGAGGGCACCGGTCGCGGTGTCGCCGGACGCGCCGGTCGAGGTGAGCGCGAGGCGGGTCGCGATGACCGCTGCGAAGGTGGCGTTCTGCAGGGCCAGGCCGGTGAACCCGAGCAGCGACCAGGCCTCGCCCCGGTCGCGTTCGGAGCGCCGCAGGACCGAGACCGCGCCCGCGCCGAACAGCGTGGCCAGCAGCCAGGCCGCGGGCGTGAGCGCGGACGAGACGGCGACGGCATCGCTCCCGGTGCCGAAGAACGCGCTGACCTCTCCGACGTCGGCGCCGGTGAGCGGCAGGCCCGCGGGCACGATGATGGCGTTGGCAAGGACGATCAGGGAGGCGAAGCCGAGGGCGGCGATGCCGGTGATCCTGGAGAAGCCCGTGGTGGCCCCTCCGAACGGTTGACGTGACATATATTCATTATAAGTATCGTAAAGCGATTGGGGAGCGGTGAGCGCAGAACCGGACCGGCGCCGTTACGAGTCGTTGCGCCGGGCGACGCAGGCGCGGGAGACCCGGGCGGAGATCGCCCGCGCCGCCCACCGGCTGTTCGTCTCGCAGGGGTGGGCGGCGACGACCGTGCGGGAGGTCGCCCAGGAGGCGGGGGTCTCCGTGCCGACGGTCTACGCGGCGTACGGCAACAAGGCGGGCCTGACCAGGGCCCTGGCGGACGCGGCCGACCTGTCGGCCGACGTGCCGCGGATGCTGGAGGAGCTGGAGACCTTCGCGAAGGACCCCCGCCGTCAGCTCGCGGCGATGGCCGCCTACGACCGGCGGCTGTTCGAGCGCGCGGGCGACGTGATCGCGCTGGTGCGCGAAGCGGCCCGTACCGAGCCCGAGCTGGCGACGGCCTACCACGACGGCCGCAGACGGGGCGACGAGACCCGTGTGCTGGTGTTCTCGTCCTGGCCGGAGGGAGTCCTGCGCCGCGGCCTGGACGTGCGCTCCGCCGTCGACGTCTACGCGGCCCTGTGCACCGTCGACGTCTACGTCACGCTCACCGTCGAACGCGGCTGGTCACCCGACCGGGTCGAGCGGTGGTGGAGCGAGGCGCTGGCCCGCGAACTGCTGAACTGACACGCCCGCCACCCGGCCCTTCCCTGGAAGCGGTCAGCCCTTCTCCGCCGCGACCGCCTCGCGTACGGCCGGGGCGATCTCCCCGCCCCAGCGGCCGAGCAGGGCGGCGTCCGGCGAGCCGTGGTCGGCGGAGAAGAGGACGAAGCCCGACGCGCCGTGCTCCAGGACGGCCCCGGTCAGCTCCTCGACCCACTGATCGACGGAGCCGCCGATCCAGCGGCCGTCGCGGTCACGGGTGGCGGGCAGCGGCCGGTCGGTCACGCGTCCGGGGAAGTTGAAGACCGTGCGGACCTCCCGGGGGTCGCGGCCCACGGCCGTCGCCGCCTCGTCGATGACCGGCCGCGACGTCCGGTACCGCTCGCTGAGCCAGTCCGCCGCGTGGCCGGGGATCCAGCCGTCGGCCACCCGGCCGGTGGCGGCCAGGGACCTCGGGCCGACCGACCCGGTCCACACGGGAGGCGCGGCCACCGGGGCCGGTTCGATCCGGTCCACCCGGTAGTGGCGGCCCCGGTGGGTGACCGGTGGGCCGCCCCCCGACAGCAGCCTGACCAGCGTGATCGCCTCCTCGAAGGCGTCCACGGCATCGCCCGGGGACAGCCTCGGCACCCCCATGTCGGAGATCCGGTCCCACAGCCCGCCCGCGCCCATGCCGAGCACGACGCGGCCGCCCGACAGCGCCGACAGCGAGGTCACCGTCCGCGCGAGCATGGCGGCGGGCCGGGTCGGCAGGTTGGTGACGTTGGCGAAGGCCGCGATGTGCCGGGTGTGCCCCAGGACGAACCCGATGGAGGCGTAGGCGTCCAGGCGCGTGCCGAGGTAGGGATGGTCCGACAGCGACAGGACGTCGAGCCCGTCGCGGTCGGCCTGCCGGGCCATGCGCAGCAGCTCCGGCACGTCGTCGATCCCGGTGTGCGCGCCGAAACCGAAGACGACGTCTGGTACGGACACGGTCCTGCCTTTCGTTCGTGGGGGTTTGTGCCGATGTCCGGTCCCTCCGCGGGGACCTCCGTGTACGGCACCTCGCGAGGGGTATGCGGGGGACGCCTTCGAGCGGTGACTCCATGCGCCGCCTTCGAGCGGTGACTTCGGGGACGCCTTCAGGCGGTGCCGAACTGCTCGGCGAAGCGGCCGGTGAACAGGTCGGCGCCCTTGTACTGGACGACCGTCTCGACCGGCACGACGGCCGGGCCGTCGGGGGTGGGCAGCTGCCCGACCCCGTCACGCGATCCGAGCGGGAGCAGGATCATGGGGTGGGGCAGGGGCCGGTAGGTGGCCGTGGGCCGCTCGCCGCGCAGCCGGGCGGCGATGTTCCGCGCCACCACCTCGGCGTGCTGCATCGCGTACCCGGCCATCTTGGCCTCGGCGACGTCGGTGATGTCACCGATCGCGTGGACGTGGTCGTACCCGCGCACGGTCAGGCTCTCGGTGACGGGCACCTGTCCCCGGGCGGTACGGGGCGTGAGCCGGTCGTCGGCGAGGTAGTCGCTGTTGACGCGCATGCCGTGGGCGCGGAACCAGATGTCGGCGGTGATCTCCTGCCCGCCGGTGGTGGTGACGGTGAAGGTCCCGGCCCGGCCGGGCTCGGCCGGCGGTGGCGCGACCAGGCCGGTGCCCAGGTGCACTCCGATGTCCAGGTCGCCGAGACGGCGGTGCAGGTCCTCGCGCAGCTCCGGCCGGAAGCCGGGCAGGAGCTCCTCGGCCGGGTCGACGACGGTCACCCGCTTGTGCGGCCAGACCTCCCTGATCTCCCCGGCCAGTTCCAGGCCGACCGGTCCGGCGCCGAGGATCAGCACCCGCTCGGCCTTGGCCAGCTCCCTGTGGGTCCTGCGGAGGTCGGCCAGGATCTCGTCGGCGGAGTCGGCCTCGGGCTTGGCCGGATAGGCGTAGCCGGAACCGGTGGCCAGGACCAGGTGGTCGGCCTCGACCCGCCGGCCGGACGCGAGGGTGACGCCGCCGGGATCGACCGAGGCCGCGCGTTCGCGGATCAGCGTGCCCCGCGTCAGCCACTGTTCGTAGGGGAAGAACAGGTTGCCCGCCCAGTCCGGCCGGGTCAGCGCCCGCAGCGATCCGGCCGAGTTGACGAACGCGTCCCGGGGGTCGATGAGGACGACGTCGGCCTCGTGGTCCAGCGCCTTGGCGAGCGCCGACCCCCCGTACCCTCCGCCGATGATCGCGACCGTACGACTCATTGTGCCCACTCCTGAAAGAAAGAGGTTTAGTTCGCACCACGAACAGTATTAGTTCGTAGTGCGAACTGCAACCTCCTCTGCGGGACGCGGCGTCGCGCGCTCAGTTCCCGGGGGTGGGCGGGACCCCCTCGTCCGGCTCCAGGAAGATCATCGGGGCCTTGTTGTCCAGCACGACGCGGCCGAGCAGGGCGGCGAGCGTGTCGCGCTCGGCGTCCTCCAACCCCTCCGACAGCGTCTCGACCCTCCGGCAGGTCTCGGTGTAGAACTCCCGCGCGAGCCTGCCGCCCCTCGGGGTGAGCGCGACCCGCACCGCACGCGTGTCCCGCGGGTCCGTCTCGCGCCGGACCAGGCCGTTGCGCTCGGTGCGATCCACCAGGCCGGTGAGGCTGGACTTGGCCAGCCGCAGCATCGTGCCGAGCTCGCCCATGCCGTACGGCTGCGCCATCAGCACGCACAGCAGCTGCCCCTGCTGGGGGGTGAGGCCGTACTCCCGGCCCGACTCGGCGTACACGGCGTTCACCAGGAACGTGGACCGTACCAGCGCGGACACGATCCCGAACCGCCCGTCATCATGCTTATCCACCGGGTCAGGGTAACAGTCCGGAGACCTGATAATTCGCGGGGCGAACCATCCCGCACCGCGTGGACGGCGGGATCCCGTGCCGCCGGGACGCTCCCGTGCCGACGCGGCACGACGGGGACGGCGGCGTGCGCGTCCGGGTCCCGCGCCCGGCGTCGGGAGCACCCGGCCTCCGGGGTCTCACGTCCCCGGGTCCCGCCTCCCGCGTCCCCGCGTCCTTGCGCCTCCGGGTTCCCGTGTCCCCGGATCCCGTTCCCAGGTTTCCGTTGTCCCCGTGCCGTGCGCCGGTCTCCTGTACGGGGGCGCACCCGCCCGGCCACCGGATCCGGCCGGAGGGGAGCGTGCCCGAGGCAGTCAGATACGCAGAGATGTCCGATCATCGACTCCCGTACCGAAGGACCTTCATCCGTATGAGCAATACCGTTCAGCGCAGTACCGCCGTGGGCCGCGGAAGCGGCCGGTGGATGCGCCGCACCGCGCTCGCCGGTGTCCTCGCCGCCGTTCTGGGCGCCTCCGTGACGGGGGGCGCCCTGCCGGCCGGCGCGGCAGAGACCCCCGTGTCGCAGGGCCGCGCCGCCCTGGCCTCCTCGTCCGAGCGGGGCGACCTGTCCCCGGCCGCGGCGGTCGACGGCAGGAACGACACCCGCTGGTCCAGCAGGTTCGACGACCCCCAGTGGCTGCAGGTGGACCTGGGCAGGCCCACCGCGATCAAGAAGATCGTGCTGAACTGGGAGCACGCCTACGCCACCGCGTTCCGGATCCAGACCTCCGACGGCGGCGGGCGGTGGAGGACGGTCCACCGCACGACCGCGGGGAAGGGCGGCGTGCAGACCCTCGACGTCTCGGCCACCGGCCGTTACGTGCGGCTCCACGCCACCGAGCGGTCCAGCCGGTACGGCGTCTCGCTCTGGGAGTTCCAGGTCTTCGGCAAGGGGACGGCCTCTCCCGCACCGAGCGCCACCCCGACCACCTCGACCGTCCCCAAGCCGAGCTCCACCCCCACCAGGACCCCGACCTCCGGCCCGAGCGCCACCCCGAGCAGGACGCCCGGCACCGGCCCGAGCGCCACCCCGACCACCTCGACCACCCCCAGGCCGAGCACGACCCCCACCAGGACCCCGACGTCCGGCCCGAGCACCCCGGCCACCCCGGTCCCGGAGGTCCCCGCGGAGACCTCCGCCAAGAAGGGGGTGGGCGTGTGGCAGGCGCCCGGTGTCAGCGCGGCCCTGGCCGCGTCCGGTGCGAGCTGGTACTACACGTGGGCCCCGCACCACAACGGTGTCACCACCCCCGCCTCGGCGGAGTTCGTCCCGATGATCTGGGGAGCCGCGAGCGTCACCGACCAGAACCTGGCCCAGGCGAAGGCCGCGGGTCCGTACCTGCTCGGCTTCAACGAGCCGGACCTGGCCGAGCAGTCCAACATGAGCGTGGAGAAGGCGCTGTCGCTGTGGCCGAGGCTGACCGCGACCGGCCAGAAGATCGGCAGCCCCGCCGTCGCCTACGGCGGTGACACCCCGGGCGGCTGGCTGGACCGGTTCATGACCGGGGCGTCCCAGAAGGGGTACCGCGTCGACTTCATCACCCTGCACTGGTACGGCGGCGACTTCCGCACCGAGGCCGCGGTCGGCCAGCTCAGGTCCTACATCCAGGCCGTGTACGAGCGCTACCGCAAGCCGATCTGGCTCACCGAGTTCGCCCTGATCGACTTCTCCAACGGCGTCCGCTTCCCCACCGACGCCCAGCAGGCCGCGTTCGTCACCGCCTCCACCAAGATGCTGGCCTCACTGCCGTACGTGCAGCGTTACGCCTGGTTCGGCCTGCCCTCCTCCGACACCGAGCCCAACAGCGGCCTGTTCCGGAGCAACGGCGCCGCCACCGCGGCGGGCCGCGCCTTCCAGGCGGCCGGCTGACGGCCCGGCGGCGCCCGGCCGTGACCGGGGGCGCCCAGCTGCGGCAGGTGGTGGTCCCGGTCAGCCGAACACCCGGTCCCTGGCGGCCGGAAACCTGTTGATCAGCCGCATCGCCGCCCTGGACATCGCGAACGCCGCGGAGTTGGTCGTCACCGACTGGCTCAGGGCCCTGTTGGACGCCTTCACCGCGGCGAACCCGTACCGGCGCATCCGTCGCTCGTAGCCGGCGATCGCCGCGGTGAGGGCCCGCCCATCGACGGTGCCGGCGTCGCGGGCGGCGACCAGGCCGGCGCACAGCACACCGGCGTCCCTCAGGGCGGTGTTGGCGCCGATGCCGCGGGAGGGCGGCATGCTGTGGATCGCGTCGCCCAGCACGGTCACGGTGGTGGCGGGCCACGGTCGTACCGGCACCGCGGTGCGGATCGTGAACGCCGACAGCGAGGAGGGCGACGACTCCCCGACGATCTGCCGTACGTGGGGATGCCAGGTGCGCACGAGGTCCAGCGTGAGCTCCCGCAGCGCTTCGGGTCCGAGGTGGTCGATCCCCCCGGCCGGCAGCGCCTCGCGCCGGGCGCTCAGGCCCCACACCAGGTAGTCGCCGGTCTCGGTGGGCAGCATGTGGGCGGGCAGGTCCGCGCCGGGCACGTTCTCGTGCGTGGCGAGGAACATGTTCACTCCTCCCGGGGCGAGCACCATGGCCGGCCCGCGTCGTAGCTGGGGCGGGAGCAGGTGACGGGTCGCGGGGGTGAGCGGCAGGCGCCCGCCGGTCCCGGCGACGCCGGTGTCGGTCCTGCCGCCGTGCGGCAGCAGTTGCGCCCGTACGCGGGAGTGGGTGCCCTCGGCGCCGACGAGGACGGATCCGGTGGCGCGGTCGCCGTCGGCGAAGTGGGCGGTGACCGCGCCGTCGGCACCGATCTCGTAGCGCAGCAGTTCCTTGCCGAACCGGACGCGGTCGCCGAGCCCGTCGAGAAGGATCTGGCGCAGCGTGAACCTGTTGATCGAGCGGTGCACGGCGACCGGGTCGGGCGGCCCGTCCGGTGCGGCGACGTTGAGCGACAGCAGCTCGTCGAGGCCCTCGGAGAGCCAGGCGAACGCCCGCGGGGGGCGGCCGCACGCCGCGTCGAGCAGTGCGAACCGTTCGGCGGGCAGGCAGGAGTGCAGGGCACGGCCGCCGTCGGGGTCGAGGTGGATGCGGTACCCCTCCTTGAACGCGCCGGGCGAGGAGGCGCGCTCGAACACGGTGACGTCCACGCCGGCCTTGAGCAGTCCCTGGGCCAGGCACAGGCCGCCGATACCGCCACCGGCGATGAGGACCGTGAACATGATGATCTCCGTTCTGCGGGGGTGAGAGCCGTCTCGGTGGACGGCGTGCGAGAGGTCGCGGGCCATGCCGCACGGCCGTACCGCGGCGGGAGCGCCGACGGTGCCGCCCAGGGCGGACGCCACCGGTGCCCCGGTGAGGGACGGGGCCCGTCGGGGGACGGGCGGCACCGGCCGGGTGGTCGCGGAGGGGACAATCGTCATGGCGGAGCGGACTCCGTGGTGCGATGCGTTACACTGAGTTAACTAAATTATTTAGCTTAAAAGTTTAGGTATTTGTACTGGGGTGATCCCAGACGTGTCAAGTCCGTTGGAGGAGACGTGGACCAGCAGGACGGCCCGGATCGGCGCGAGGCCATGCAGCGTGACCTCGGACGCCAGCTCGGCAGCCGGTTCAGCACGGCGATCGTGCTGTTCCACACGGCGGCCGCCGAACGCCTGGGTCTCAACGTGACCGACTACAAATGCGCCGAGATCCTGCTGCGCCAGGGGCCCACCCACCCGGGGCGGCTCGCCGCGGTCACCGGTATGTCGACGGCCGCGACCGCCCAGGTGCTCAACCGGCTGGAGAAGGCCGGTCTGATACGCCGTGAGGCGGACGCGGCCGACCGGCGCCGCACGATCGTGCACCCGGTGGACGACGGCGTGGCGCAACGGGAGCTGGGGCGGATCTTCGCCGGTTTCGGTGCCCGGGTGTCGGGGGTCGTCGACGACTACGACGAGGAGCAGCTGCGCACGCTCACGGACTTCGTCGGCCGGGTCGCCGAGATCCTGGAGCAGGAGACGCTCACCCTGCGGCGCGGCGGGGACATCGCGCCCCCCGCAGGCCCGGCCCGGACGGCCACGCCGCAGGAGTCCTGACCGGCGGGCCCTCGAAGGCCCGCGGCGGGCGCCCACCGGTGGTGCCCGTGCCAGAGGCGATCCTCCGGCCCGTCACATTTCGTCACGGCTCGTCAGGCCCGCCCGGCGCGGTCACGTGACCGCGCCGGGCCGGACCCGGTCAGAACTGGTGCGGGCCGTCGGTGCCGGGCGCGCCGATCCGGTCGTCGCCGAGGTCCTGGCCAGGTAGGACGGGGAGCAGGTGCGGGCGTTTGGCCGAGCGGCCGTCGCCGGAGGAACGGCCCCGCAGGCGCCTGCCCAGCCAGGGCCCGAGGAAGGTGGTGGCCCAGCGGATCTCCTGGGTCGTGACGTCCCATCGGGAGGGGCGGCCGTCCGGAGGGGGGAGGGGACGGGTCCAGGAGTCGTCGCTGCCGGGCAGATCGAGCGCGTACGCGATGGCCGCCGCGATCCGCTCGTGTCCCAGCGGGGCCGCGTGCAGGCGGTCCGTGGTCCACAGCCGCGGGTCGGTGACGGCCGGGTGCAGCGCGGCGTCGGCGACGGCGACGCCGTGACGACGGGCCGCGGCGCGGATGCGGTCGTTGAGGGCGGTCACGCGGGGGGACAGGGGACGGGCGACCGGGATGATCCGGGTGATGTCGGGGAAGGTGACGGTCGCCACACGGGCGCCCTGCGCGGTGAGCGCGGCGAACATCGCCTCCAGGTGGGCGGCGACCTCGTCGGCGTCGAAGCGGGGCCGCAGCATGTCGTTGACCCCGGCGACGACCGTGGCGATGTCCGGGCGCAGGGCCAGGGCGGCGGGGAGCTGCCCGGCGCGGACCTGCGCGGCCAGCTGCCCGCGTACGGCGAGGTTGGCGTACCGGAGGCCGGGGGTGCTCGCGGCGAGGTGCTCGGCGAGCCGGTCGGCCCACCCGCGCAGGCCGACGATGTCGTCGCCGTCGCCCAGTCCTTCGGTCTGGCTGTCGCCCAGGGCGACGTAGCGGGGGTGGTCATCGTGGGACATCGGTGGTCCGCCTCTCTCGCAGCACGGCCGCGGTCCGGTGGCACCAGTCGCGGTTGCCCTGTTCGAAGGCCAGGCCGCGCAGGCAGGTCAGGTAGGGGCCGATGTGGTCGCCGTGACGCAGGAAGTCCTCCTCGTCCCGGTCGCCGCGCATCCGCCGCAGGAGCCCGCCGAAGAGCTCGATCTTGGCGTCGGCGAGGGCGGCCCGTTCGAGGAGCCGCGTGACCAGCTCGTCGGGGTCGAGGTGGTCGGCGGCCTGGACCTTGACGAGAAGGTCGTCGCGGATGAACGACGGCTTGTCGGCGGTCGCCGCGAACCGGGTCAGCTCGGCGAGCCCGGCCTCGGTGACGGTGAACAGGCGCTTGTTGGGACGGGTGTCCTGGACGACCTCCCGGCCCGCGACCAGCCCCTCCCGTTCGAGCTTGGCCAGCTCGGCGTAGAGCTGCTGGGGGAGGGCGTGCCAGAAGTTGGCCACGCCGACGTCGAAGGCCTTGGCGAGCTGGTACCCGCTGAGCTCCTCGTTCAGCAGTGCCGCCAGCACGGCGTGCCGTAACGCCATCGGACGCCCCCTTCCCCTGTTCCGCGAACGCCCGCCATGATACTCACATACATGACTAATCACATCTTTGAGTAGGGAGTGTCCCATGGCCATGGCAGACCGGTTCCGCGCCGCCGTCGAGCGTCGCGATCTCTCCGCCCTGGAGGCGCTGTTCACCGGGGACGTCCGCCTCCACAGCCCGGTGACGTTCACCCCCTTCGACGGGAGGGACGCGGTCCTGGGGCTGTTCGGCGTCCTGCTGCGCGTCTTCGAGGACTTCCGGTACGTCGGGTCCCTGGAGGGGGTCGCCGAGACCGGCGCCGACGGCGCCGAGGCGCCGTCGGCCGTGCTGCTGTTCCGTGCGGGCGCGGGCGGCAGGCAGATCCACGGCATGGACCTGCTCCAGTTCGACGAGGCCGGCCTGATCAAGGAGATCACGGTGATGGTACGGCCGAGGTCCGCGGTCCAGGCCCTGGGGGAGGCGGTGCTCGCCGGCCTCGTCGCCGACGGCCTCGTCCCGGCTCCGGCCGATCACTGAGACGGAGCCGCTCCGTCGTCCGCCGACGGCCTCGTCCCGGGGCTCCGGCCGGGCGCCGAGGCGGGAAACGGCCCGTCACCCCGGGGTGTCGCGGTGACGCAGCCCGTTCACCAGCAGGGCGAGCAGGCGCTCGGCCTGGGCCCGGCCGTCCGGGGTCCCCTGGGCGGCCAGGGCGATGGCGCCGACCATCTTCAGCACGTCCGCCGCGTCCGCGTCGGCGACGACCGCGCCCGACCGCCGCGCCCGCGCGAGCAGCGCGGCCCCCACCTCGAACAGCTCCGCGTGCCAGGCCGACACCGGGTCGTCCTCGCGGTCGAGCGCCGCGTTCATCACCGTGGCCGGCAGGCCCCGATAGGTCAGGGCGTGCAGGAGCGCGGCACGCAACCACGCGGACAGGGCGCCGTACTCGTCCCCGGCCGTCAGCAGCTCGCGGCCGAGGCCGGCCAGCTCGGCGATCCGCTCGCCGAGCACCGCCTCCACGAGATCCGGCCGGGTGGGGAAGTGCCGGTACAGCGTCCCGCTGGCCACCCCCGCCCGCCGGGCGATCTCGTCCAGCGAGGCGTCCGGGCCGGACTCGGCGAACGCGATCCGCGCCTGCTCGACCAGCCGCTCACGATTACGCCGGGCGTCCGCACGTCTCGGACGCCCGGCGTGCGGCCGCGCGTCGTGATCCGTCACCGCGACCTCCCGTCGTTGCTAACCGGGGACATGGTCCGTTACCGTGTCCATCTAACCGGACTGTGTCTCACTTTAGTGGCACGGCTCATCGAGCACGACGTATCCGAGCACGGAGGGCCGCCCGATGGCACCGACGACACCGACGACACCGACGACACCGACGGAACACGACCGGACCGGCGGCGACGAGCGGGGGACCGGCGCGCGCGAGGTCCTGGAACGCTTCCGCCGGGCCTCCATCGCCCGGTCCGCCGACGACATGAGCCGTCTGTACGCGGCCGACGCGGTCCACGAGTTCCCGTTCACGCCCCCGGGCGTGCCGTCCCGGCTGGAGGGCCGGGACGAGATCGTGACCTGGATGGCCGAGGGGTGGAGGGCCTACCCGCTGGCGTACGAGCGCTACCGCACCCTCGCCGTCCACGACACCGGCGATCCGGACACGATCGTCGTCGAGCAGGAGGCCGTCGGGACCAGCCCGTCCACCGGCGCGTTCGCGCTTCCCAACATCGTCGTGCTGACCGTGCGCGACGGGCGGATCGTCCGCCTGCGCGACTACGCCGACGTCCTGGCGGTCTCGGCCGCCCTGGGCGGCGGCCTGTGAACGCGTCACCGCACCCGCCGGATCGCCCCGCCCGGCCGTCCTGACGCGCCACCGCACCCCGCCGGGGCCGCCCCGACCGGCCGTCACGACACGCCGTCGTGCCCCCGGCACGGGTGCCGCGTCACGGTCGGACCCGCGAGGCCGTGACCCCGGGCCGTCAGGGCAGCATGTCACCGGCGTAGAGGGCGTAGACGGCGGCGCAGCGGCGCACGGCGGCCTCGTCGACGTACTCGCCGGGACCGTGGGAGACCTCCAGCAGGCCGGGGCCGTGGCCGAAGGCGGGGATGCCTAGCTGGGCGTACCAACGGGTCTCCAGGATGCCCGGGCACATCTCGAAGCGGGCCGGCGCGCCGTGCGGGTCGCCGACGACACCGACGACACCGACGACACCGACGACACCGACGACACCGACGACACCGCCGACACCGCCGACACCGCCGACACCGCCGACGCCGACGACGCCGATGACGCGGCCGAGTGCGACCGCGGCGGGGTGGTCCCGCGGGGTCGCGGCGGGGGGCTGCAGCTGGGTGACGTGGACGGAGACCTCGGCGCCGATCTCGCGGGCGGCGTCCTCGACGATGCGGGTCAGGTGCTTGAGCTCGGCCTGGAGGTCCTCCTCGGGGTTGTAGCGGCCGTCGACGGTGAAGAAGGCCGAGCCGGGGACGACGTTGAAGGAGGAGCCGCTGCCGGACAGGCCGCCGACGACGAGCATGCTGCCCCGGGCGTCCCCGGCGCTCATGGGGAGGGCGGTGTGCCGGCCGGCCATCTCGGCGGCGTGGCGCTCGACCGGGCGGGCGACGTGCAGCATGTGCGCGAAGGCGTTGACCCCGCGGTCGGCCTGTCCGACGTGGGCCTCGCGGCCCCGGACCTCCACGCGCAGGGACAGGGCACCGCGGGCGGCGTTCCAGACGGCGCCGCCGCTGGGCTCGGCGGTCACCATCGCCAGGGCGGCCGGGTCGATGAGCCCGGCGTCGCGCAGGTGGCCGGCGCCCAGGACGCTGCCGGTCTCCTCGTCGCAGACCAGGTGGACGACGATCCGGCCGGTGCCGAGCAGGCCGAGCTCCCGGGCCGCGGCGGCGCCGTAGAGCATGGCGACGATGCCGCCCTTCATGTCGGCCGTACCCCGGCCGACGATCCTCCCGTCCCGGCGCACCGGGGTGAACTGGTCGCGGCTCTGGGCGGGCACCACGTCGAAGTGCCCGTGGAAGTACAGCAGCGGGTCGCCGTCACCGGCCGTGCCGCGGACGACGCAGGGGTCCTCCAGGAGGCCGGACGGGTCGGTGATGCCGATGATCTCCGGGGACAGGCCGAGACGGTCCATCGCCTCGCTCAGGATCCGGGCGCAGCGGCCGAGCGCGCGCCCGGGGGGATTCTCGGAGCCGACGGCCACCAGGCGTTCGAGGAGAAGCGCCATCTCGTCGGCCCGCTCGTCGAGCCAGCTCCCGACCCGTGCGGCGTGGTTCCTCATGTCGTCGCCCTTCTCGTGTTCCGGCCCGCCGTCCGGAGCCGTCCCGAGGGGAAAGGCGCAGGTGAACGGGGGAGAGGTGCGAGTAATTCTAGGCCGGAAACGACCTCATATGGTTTCCGATCCGACCTCTAGAATGCGCTTATGAGCAATGAAATAACTCTGGACGCCATCGATAGGGATATTTTGTTTCACCTGCGTCAGGACGGCCGGTTGACCAACGTCGAGCTGGCCAGACGGGTGGGCCTCACCCCGCCCCCGTGCCTGCGCCGGGTGAGGCGCCTGGAGGAGGCGGGCGTCATCACCGGTTACCGGGCCGTCGTCGATCACCAGGTCCTCGGCGCCGGGCTGGAGGTCATCGTCTCGATCGAGGTCAGCGTGAGCGACCTGAAGACCCTGGAAGGGCTGGAGCGGACCATCGCCGCCTACGAGGAGGTCGTCGAGTTCCGCCGCCTGTTCGCCACCCCCGACTACCACCTGCGGGTCCTGGTCGCCGACTACGCCGCCTACGAGAGGTTCCAGACCGAGAAGATCATCGGTATTCCCGGCGTGGCACGGGTGATCTCCCAGCCCACCATGAAGAAGATCAAGGTTCTCGGCTGATCCCGTCCGCGATCGTCCCCGTCGAATGGGTTTATTAGTTACAGAGTTTGAAATCTGTAATCCGTAACGGTACGGTCGGGACATGACGACACGAACACTGGGAAGCAACGGCCCCGTCAGCGCGCCGATCGGGCTCGGCTGCATGGGCATGTCCGATCTGTACGGGCCGGCGGACGAGGCGGAGGGCGTGGCGACCATCCACGCCGCGATCGACGCCGGGATCACCCTGCTCGACACCGGCGACTTCTACGGCATGGGCGCCAACGAACTGCTCATCCGGGACGCGCTGCGGGCCCGGCCGGGCGACCGGGACAAGGTCACCATCAGCGTCAAGTTCGGCGGCCTGCGCGGGCCCGACGGGGCCTGGATCGGCCACGACGCACGCCCGGTCGCGGTGAAGAACTTCGTCGCCTACTCGCTCAAGCGACTGGGCACCGACCACATCGACGTGTACCGTCCGGCCCGGCTCGACCCGGCGGTGCCGATCGAGGAGACCGTGGGCGCGATCGGCGAGCTGGTCACCGCCGGGTACGTGCGCCACATCGGGCTGTCCGAGGTGGGCGCGGAGACCATCCGGCGCGCGGCGGCGACGCACCCGATCGCCGACCTGCAGATCGAGTACTCCCTGCTGTCGCGCGGCATCGAGGCCGAGATCCTGCCCGTCTGCCGGGAGCTGGGGATCGGCGTCACCGCGTACGGGGTACTGGCCCGGGGCCTGATCAGCGGGCACTGGTCCAGGGAGCGGCCGATGGCCGCGGACGACTTCCGCGCGCACAGCCCGCGTCACAGCGGCGCGAACCTCGACGCCAACCTCGCCCTGGTCGAGCGGCTGCGCGAGGTGGCCGAGGAGCGCGGGGTGTCGGTGGCGCAGATCGCCGTCGCCTGGGTGCTCGCGCAGGGCGACGACATCGTGGCGCTGGTCGGCGCGCGCCGCCGCGACCGGCTCACCGAGGCCCTCGGCGCCCTGGACGTGACGCTGTCCGCCGACGACCTCGCGCGGATCGAGCGCGCCGTGCCGGCCGGTGCCGCGGCCGGTGACCGTTATCACCCGACGCTGATGGCGATGCTCGACAGCGAACGCTAGGGTTTTCCACCATGCCCGACCACGCACTCACCCCGGAGCGGATCATCGCCGCGGCCGAGGAGACGCTGCGCCGGTTCGGGCCCGCCAAGGCGACCGTCGTCGACGTGGCACGGGCGCTCGGCGTCAGCCACGCCGCGGTCTACCGGCACTTCCCGAGCAAGACCGCGCTGCGCGAGGCGGTGACGAGCGCCTGGCTGTCCGGGGTCCGGCAGCCGCTGGAGGAGGTTCGGGCCGGGTCCGGCCGCCCGGCCGCGCCGCTCCTGCGGGAGTGGCTGACGGTGCTGGCACACCAGAAGCGGGACCGTGCCCTGCGCGACCCGGAGCTGTTCGCCACCTACGTGGCGCTGGTGGGCGAGTCGAGCGGCGCGGTGGAGGCGCACGTCTCCGAGCTCGTCGCCGACCTGACCGGCATCATCGCCGCGGGCGTCGAGCAGGGCGTCTTCCGGGTGGCGGACGCGGGCACGGCGGCCCGCGCGCTGCTCAACGCGACGAGCCCGTTCCACAACCCGGCGTACGCCGAGGCCTGGAGCAGGCCGTCGTTCGAGCAGGACCTGCAGGACGTGCTCGACCTCCTGCTGCGCGGGCTGTCCTGAACGACCGGCGGCGACGGACGGGTGAAAGGGGCCGGGTCTCATGCTGATCAGGGCGGCACGGGCGGCCGAGGCCGGGGCGCTGAGCGAGCTGGCGGTCCGCTCCAAGGCCCACTGGGGATACGACGAGGAGTTCATGGCGGCCTGCCGGGACGAGCTGGCCGTTCCCGAGTCCGAGATCGCGCGGCTGCGGACCACGGTGGCCGAGCACGACGGCCGCGTCCTGGGGTTCGCCACGCTCGAGGGAGACCCACCGGAAGGGTCCCTGGGCATGCTCTTCGTCGAACCGGACGCGATCGGCCGGGGCGTCGGCCGTCGCCTGTTCGAGCACGCCGTCGCCACGGCCGCGGACCTCGGCTTCGAGCGTCTCACCATCGACGCAGACCCCAACGCCGAGCCGTTCTACCTGGCCATGGGCGCCGTCCGGATCGGCGCGACCCCGTCGGGCTCCGTCCCCGGGCGGATGCTCCCGCTGCTCGCGATCACCGTCGCGGACCGGCGGCCGCGGGACTGAACGGCCCCGGCGACGAGATCACCGGGGAGCGGCCGGCGGGGCGTGGCCCTTCCGGCGGATCTTGATGTCGCGCATGTCCGTCACCGCGACCCGCAGGATCCGGTACGGGTACCCGTGCGCCTCCAGCACCGCCATGGCCCGCCGGGTGACGCCCGGCTCGTCGTCGTCCTCCTCCGGGGGCACCTGGCAGCGGAAGGTGAACGCCGAGAGGCCCGCGTCGCAGGTGAAGGTGCCCGCCTCGGTGAAGCCGCCCGGCAGGAGGCCGGCCCCGGACGACAGGCGGGAGCGATCGGCATCGCCCAGTTCGCCGAACGTCCCGCTGATCAAAACTCTGAACATCATCGGTCCTCCCGGGGGGCATAGGTGAGGACGGGCTCGCCCAGCAGGTCCTCGATGACGTCGAGGAGGCGCAGCACCGCCGTGGCGATCTCCTCCGGGGCCTCTCCGGCCGTGGTACGCCGGCCGACCTCGGCGAAGACCAATGCGTGGGCCAGGCCGATCTGGGCGGCCACCACCCGGGGAAGCGGGTCGTCGGGGTCGGTGCCGGTCTCTTCGGCGAGCACGGTCGCCAGGGCGGCGGTCATCTGCCGGCCGAGCTCCTCCAGCCGGGCGGTCAGCGTGGGGGCGGCCCGCATCATCTCGTAGACGCGGCCGAACCCGTCGGTCAGGCCCAGCGCGCGGTCGTGGCGGCCCACCTCCTCGCGCAGGCGGGCCAGGACGGCCCGGGCGGCGGACTCGCCGGGGCCGCGGTGGCGGACGATGCCGGCGAGCCGCCGCTCGGCCGTCCCCTCCGCGGCCAGGACCAGGTCCTCCTTGGACCGGAAGTAGTTGTAGAGGGTGTTCACCGAGACCTCCGCCGCGGCGGCCACCTCCGCGATCGTGACGTGGTCGAAGCCGCGCTCCACGAACAGGCCGAGGGCCACGTCGTGGATGCGCTGCCGCGTCTGCCGTTTCTTCCGCTCTCGTAGCCCCTCGGTCATGGGACAGAAGGTTAAATCGACTCCAAACATGGAGTCCACTGGATTTCTGCAATGCATTGCAGAAATCTTGGGGCGGACGCGATGCTCCTACCCGGGCGCGGCGCTCGCGAGGCGGCCCCGCAGGCGGGCCGCGTCCTGGGCGGGGGGCAGGCCGTAGTGGCGCCGGTACTCGCGGTTGAACTGCGTCGCGCTCGCGTACCCGACCCTCTCGGCCACCATGGCCGCGGTGGTGTCCCCGGCGACCAGCAACCGCCGCGCCTCCTGGAGCCGCAGGTGCTTCTGGAACCGCAACGGGCTCATCCCGGTCGCGGTCTTGAAGTGCCGGTGCAGGGTGGCCGCGCTCATGTGCGCCACCGCCGCGATCGACTCGACGGTGAGCGGCTCGCTGTAGTGCGCGCAGATCCACCCGGCCGCCGCGCTCACCCGGGCCGCGCCCGAACCGGTCAGCGCGAGCCGGCGCAGGGCGGGGCCCAGCGGGCTGCCGAGCAGCCGGTAGAGGATCTCGCTCTCGATCCGGGCCGCCAGCGGGCGGATGTCGCCGGGGGTGTCGAGCAGCCGCACCCACCGGGTGACCGCGTCGACCAGCTCCGGTGTCATCGGCGCGATGATCTGCCCGCCGGACCCGGCGGGTGCGGCCGGGCCCGCGTCCTCCAGCTCCAGCAGCAGGTCGGCGAGCACCCGGCCGTCGAACCGCAGCACCGCCGCGCGGTACGGCGTCCGCTCGAACACCGCGGTGACCGGAACCCGGAGCGAGCTCAGCATCATCTCGCCGCTCCCGGCCACCAGGCTCCGGTCTCCGGTGACGGTGCGCTTGGCGCCGTCGGCGATGAAGCAGATCATCGGCTCGTACAGCAGGTCGGTGGGGCCGATGGGCTCGTCGATCGTGACCAGCGTGAGGTGGGGGACCGCGCTCTCGGCCCACAGGCCGTCGTTGTGCCGGGCGATCACCGCCGCGAGATCGTCCAGCATGCCGTGCTCCTTCGGTGAGAGGATCAGGCAATACTATGCGGCCCTGGCCTCATGACCTCCCCGAGGGCGTGTCCCTACCGTGGGGAGCATGACACAGCATGAGCAGAACCTGCCGAAGCGCGCGCTCGGCACCCAGGGACTGGAGGTCGGCGCGATCGGCCTCGGCACGATGGGCATGACCATGGCCTACGGTGCCGCCGACGAGGAGGGCGGGATCGCCACCATCCGCCGGGCGTACGAGCTGGGCGTCACCTTCTACGACACCGCCGAGCTGTACGGCATGGGAACCGGCAGCAACGAGCAGCTGCTCGGCCGCGCCGTGAAGGACTTCCGCGACGACATCGTGATCGCCACCAAGTTCGGCTTCGACCTGAGCGATCCGCAGAGGGCGGGGCTGGCGCTGGACAGCCGGCCGGAGCACATCCGCGAGGTCACCGAGAACAGCCTGCGCCACCTCGGCACCGACCGCATCGACGTGCTGTACCAGCACCGCGTCGACCCGGACGTGCCGATCGAGGACGTGGCGGGCACGGTCGGCGAGCTGATCGCCGAGGGCAAGGTGCGCTACCTCGGGCTCAGCGAGGCGGGCCCCGACGTCATCCGCCGCGCCCACGCCGTCCACCCGGTGTCGGTGCTGCAGACCGAGTACTCGGTGTTCGAGCGCGCCGTCGAGGCCGACGTGCTGCCGGTCGTACGCGAGCTGGGCATCGGGTTCGTGCCGTACTCGCCGCTGGGCCGGGGATTCCTCACCGACGCGGTGCGGCCGGCCGCCGACTACCCCGCGGACGACATGCGCAGCTGGGACGACCGCTGGCAGCCCGGCAACTACGAGAAGAACCTGGCCGCCGTCGGCGAGCTGACCGCGCTCGCGCAGGCCAAGGGGATCACGGTCACGCAGCTGGCACTGGCGTGGCTGCTGGCGCAGGGCGACGACATCGTGCCGATCCCCGGCACCCGCAGCGCGCGGCGCGTCGCCGAGAACGTCGCCTCGGCGTACGTCACGCTCACCCCGGAGGACCTCGCCCGCGTCACCGAGATCCTGCCGCGCGGCGCGGCCGGGTCCCGCTATCCGGAGACGATGATGCCGTCCTGGTGACCTCCGGCCCCGATCCCGGAGGCCGTGCGGGGGACGCGGGCACCCGCCGGTGACCGGCGAGGGCCGGCCGCCGGCGGGTGCCCGTCGAGCCCGGGGCGGCTTTCCTCACGGGGCGGGGACCTCGCCCACCAGGCGCGAGGTCCAGGGGCACCAGATCAGGCCGGGCAGGAACGCGCCGCCCGCCTCGTCCAGGTGGTCCTCGACGTAGGGCATCGTGGCGTCGCACACCTCGATGGCGACGTCGAAGAAGTCGATCGTGGCGGGGTCGTAGTGGTAGCTCCAGCTCGGGTTGTAAGGGGCGGGACGCTTGACGATCCTGCCGAGGACGTGCGGCCTCTCGGTGGTCGCTCCGCTGATCAGATCCCTGGCGTGCTGGATCTCGGCGGGGTCGGTGAGCTGCAGGACGCCCTTGCTCCCGGTGATGTCGGTGAACTCGAAGTAGGCCCCCGCGTCGGCCCGCCGGTCCTCCGGCAGGACCCGGGCGTGGGCGGGGGCGATCAGGGCGAGCAGGGCGATCGTCGTGAGGACGGCGATCCGTGGGGCGATACGTCGCATGTGGGTCTCCGGTGATCGAGGGTCGTGTCCACGACCGTTCATCACTCAAAGTAACTGATCGACTACTTAAAGTGATTGAAGTTGTCCTCATCCGGTCTCGCCGGGGCTTCCGCTCCCTCGGCCGCACGGGCCCCGTCTCTCCCGCCTGCGGCGCCGAGGCCGTCCGCCTCGGTCGGTTAGGGTCGCGGTGTGGGTCCTCACCGCATGCCGGCCGCCGAGGTGGACGTCTCCCCGGATCTGGTGCGCCGGCTCCTGGCCGCCCAGCACCCCGACCTCGCGCACCTGCCCGTCGAGACGATGGCGAACGGGTGGGACAACGTCGTGTGCCGGGTCGGGGACGCGCTGGTCGCCCGGCTGCCGAGACGTGAGGTGGCCGCCCGGCTGCTCGTGCACGAGCAGCGGTGGCTCCCGGTTCTCGGGCCCCGGCTGCCGCTGCCGGTGCCCGTACCGGTGCGGATCGGGCGGCCCGGTCCCGGCTACCCGTGGCCGTGGAGCGTCGTCCCGTTCCTGCCCGGCCGGGTCGCCGCGCGGACGCCGCCGGCCGACCCGCGAGACCTCGCGGCCGATCTCGCCGGGTTCCTCGGGGCCCTGCACACCCCCGCCGCACCGGACGCCCCCGTCAACCCCCTCCGCGGCATCCCGCTCGCGGACCGTCACGCGACGGTCGTCCGGAATCTGGACGTCCTGGGCCACCTGGTCGACCGCGGGGCCGTGATGCGCGCGTGGGAGACCGCGGTCGCGGCGCCGGTGTGGGACGGGCCCCCGTCGTGGCTGCACGGCGACCTCCACCCGGCCAACATCCTGGTGCATCGCGGTCGCATCAGCGGCGTGATCGACTTCGGTGACATCACCTCCGGTGACCCCGCCACGGATCTGTCCGTGGCCTGGATGCTCCTGCCCGCCGAATGCCACGGCGCCTTCCGGGACGCCTACGAGGCGGCGGGCGGGCACCTGCCCTGCGAGCACCTCTGGACGCGGGCGCGAGGGTGGGCGCTCGCGCTGTCGCTCGCGTTCCTGGCCCACTCGGCCGACGCCCCGCTGACGGCGGAGACGGGCCGCCGCACCCTGGAGGCCGTGCTCGCGCACTCCGCCCGCCTCCCGGGCTGACCCGGACGGGCGCGGCCGGCCGAGCAGGGCCGGTCGAGCACGGCTGGTCGAGCACGTTCCATGCCGGGATGCGAAGCCGGGGCCCGGCAGGGTTCCGAGGCGGGTTCCCAGCCGGGTCCTGGGCCGAATGACGGGGCGAATCCCGGGCCGGGTCCGAGGGCACGGCGTCGTCTCAGCCGACGCGCTTGTCCACCGGTTCCGCGAAGCCGTCCTTCAGGGTCCAGACGAGCGAGCTGTGCCACTTCAGGGACCTGCTGGAGAAGACGGCCCTTTCGCCGCCGTCGGTGACGGTGACGCGTTCCCAGCCGTCGAACGACCTGGTGAGGTGGTGGTCCCACCTGCTCAGATCCCCCACCCCGACCGCCGCGACGGACTCCATCGGGGGCTCGCCGTCCGCGCAGTAGGGAGCGAAGTTCGCGATCGCCGTGACCGTGCCACCGACGGCCCGGAGCTCGATGCCCTGACAGGCGTCGGTCTCGGTGCGGTAGATCAGGCGTGGCCTGGTCCACCCGTGGCCCGGGACGTGGTGCTGCTCGAAGAGCCCCCGGCGGCGCCCGTAGTGCATCGCCACCCTGCGGCCGTCCGCGAGCGTGATCTCCGCCTCGAAGTGGTCCGGGTCGGAGGATTCGATGTCGCTTCCGCGAGGCCCGTCGGAAGGTCCGGAGGCGTCACCGGGGGTCTTGGAGCTCTTCTCGGCGGCGGGGCCCGGCGCGGGGGAGCGTTCCTGGGTGGGCGGGGCACCGTCCGTCCGCGGGGCCGGCCGTTCCCCGCCGCACGCCACCGCGGCCGCGAGCAGCGCCGTGCACGCGAGCATCCGTGTTCCAGCCGTGCGCACGCGTCTCACCACGATCCCTGTCGGGGCCCACCCGGACGTGCGGGCCGGGCCGTCGATCGCCGGTCACCGCCTCCTTCATACCGCACCCCCGCCGGGCACGGCGGTCCCGGCGGGTCACCCGTCATACGATCGTGGCCCGCACGGTCCGCGAGGCCGGCCCTCGGCACCCGCACCCGACACACCCGTGCCCGGCACCCGCCCGGCACCGGTCCTCGGCGCGGGCCGCGGGAGGACTTGAACCTCCACCGAGGGGAGATGCGAGGGTGTGCGGCATGGACGGGGACGCGCTCTACTCGATCGGTGACCTGGCCCGGCGCACCGGGCTGACGGTCAAGACCATCCGGTTCTACTCCGATCGCGGGATCGTGCCACCCGCCGACCGAAGCCCGGCCGGCCACCGCCTGTACGGCACCGCCGACGCCGCTCGCCTGGACCTCGTACGGACGCTGCGCGACCTGGACCTTGACCTGCCCACGATCCGGAGGATCCTGGACCGGGAGATCCCGCTGGCCCAGGTCGCCGCGGCGCACGCCGAAGCGCTCACCGTACAGATCCGGACGCTGCGCCTGCGGCGCGCGGTGCTGACGGCCGTGGCCAGGCACGGGTCGACCCCCGAGGAGATGGATCTCATGCACAGACTTGCCGCGTTGTCCGAAGAGGAACGCCAGGAGATGATCGACGACTTCCTCGACGCCGTGTTCGGCGGCCTGGAGGCCGACCACGGTTTCGTGGGGATCAGGCGCTCGATGACCCCGCGCCTGCCCGACGACCCCGAGACCGAGCAGGTGGAGGCGTGGATCGAGCTGGCCGAGCTGTCCCGGGACCCGGACTTCCGCGACGGCATGCGCCGGATGGCGCGGGACCACGCGGCCGAACGGGCCGAGGGCGAGAACCCGGGGGTACGCCGCGACCTGGCCGCGGTCGTCCGGGACCGGGCCGGTCGTGCCGCCTCGGACGGCACGGACCCGGCCTCGGCCGAGGCGGGCCGCGTCGTCGCGGACATCACGGCCCGGTACGCCGGCCTCGTCGGCCGTCCCGACGACGCCGGGCTGCGGCGGTCGATGCTGGACCGGCTGGAGCACATGAACGACCCCCGCCGGGAGCGGTACTCCCACCTGCTCGCGGTGATCAACGGCTGGCCGGCCCCGGAGTCCCTGGCCCCGGTGCTCGACTGGTCGGTCCGGGCCCTGCGCACCCGCGTCCACTCCCCGGGACCCGATCACGAGACGTGAGCGCGACCGGCCGGCCGGGGCGTCGGCGGGCCGGCCGTGTCGGCCTCACCGGCCTGTCGTGACGGCACACGGACGAGACACCGGGAGCGTCAGCCGGTGGCCCGGCAGACGGTTCCCTTCTCCGGAAGCCGGCCGGTGACCAGGTAGCGGTCGGCGTGCTCCGTCGCGCACGCCGACCTCATGTACGCGGTGTGCCCCGTCCCGTCGTAGGTCAGCAGGCCGGAGCCGCGGATGCGCGACGACAGGGCACGCGCCCAGGCGAGCGGGGTCGCCGGGTCGTGGGCGGTGCCGACGACGAGGATCGGCGGGGTGCCGTGGACGTTCACCGGCCGCTGCGGGTTGCTCGGGGGGACCGGCCAGCCGAGGCAGCCGACCGTCATGTCCCAGAACTCCGAGGTGCCCCCCATGTGCGGAGACAGCCTGCGGACCTGCTTCAGCCGCGCCCGCAGGTCCCGGTAGCCGCGGATCTGCGGGTCGAGGTCCAGGCACATGACGGACCGGTACGCCGCGGTGCTCGCCGGGTCGTCGAGCGCCTGCGCCCGCATCGAGGCGAAGATCGTGGCGTCGCCCTTCTCCGCCTGGACGATCCCGGCGGCCAGGCCTCCGGCGTACTCGGGCATCGCCGTGAGGAAGGTGTACCCCACGTAGCGCAGCTCCTCGGCGGTGATCGGCCGCCCGTTCCGCACCGGCACGGGCGTGCGCTCCGCCCCGGCGACGAGACGGTCCCACACCCGCGCGACGTCACGTCCGTGCAGGGGACAGCTCGTCGTACGGTCGCACCATTCGACGAACCGGTCGAAGGAGTCCTCCACCGCCCTGGTCGCGTCGGTGACCAGGCGGCGGGAGCTCATCCCGTGATCGACCGCGCCGTCCAGCACCATGGTGCGGACCCGGCCGGGGAAGAGCCCGGCGTACTCGGTGCCGAGGATGGTGCCGTACGACTTGCCGAGGAAGCTGATCTTCTTCTCACCGAGCGCGGCCCGTACCGCGTCGAAGTCCCGGGCGACGCTGACGGTGTCGACGTTCCGCAGCAGGGGTCCGGTGGCGGCCAGGCAGCTCTCGCCGACCGCCCTGTTGTGCGCGACCAGCCTGTCGTACTCGGCCCGGGTGTCGGGGAACTCGCCGACCTCCGGGTCGTGCACCGGCAGCCCGCAGCGTACGGCGCCGCTCCCGCCGACCCCCCGCGGGTCGATGCCGACGACGTCGAACCGCCGTCGCAGGTCGTCCGAGAGGATCGCGGAGGGGAAGTCGCGGACGACCAGTGCGGCCTGGCCGCCGGGCCCGCCCGGGTTGTAGAGGAGGGTGCCGACCCGCGCGCCGGGATCGGTGGCCCTGCGCCGCACGACGGACAGTTCGATCGCCGGGCCCGCCGGGGCGGACCAGTCGAGCGGCACCTCGACGGATCCGCACTCGGCTCCGGCCTGCTCGCCGCACGGCCGCCACGAGATCGTCGCGCTGTCGGTCATCGCGCCGCTGGTCGTCGTGCTGTCGGTCGTCGTACCGTCGGTCGTCGTGCCGCCGGAGGAGGCGGACGCCGCCCCGCCGGCGGCCACGAGCGGCAGGGCCGTCGCGGCCACCAGGAGGGAGGCCATGATGTTTCGTCTCATGGGACGCCATGCTCGTGCGGCCCTCCTGCTCCGATCATCGTCCGAAAGTACGGCCGTCCCCGTCCCCCGTCGGCCTGGAGGTCACATCGCGGAACCGTGACATGTCGCGCGGCGGCGGTCGCGGCGGGACATGATGAAGGACGACGGGACCCGAGTGTGGCCCCGTGGTCCCTGTTCGCGACGACCGCCGTGATGAACGATGAGGCGATCCGGACACGCTCGACGGAGTTCTCATGAGTCATCTGTTCGCCCTCCTGGCCCGCTACGTGATCAGGCTCACCGGAACGGTCGGGGTGCTCTGGGGTGTCGGGTACATGATCAACGGCATCACCCAGGTCCCCGAAGGCATCGCCGTACGTGTCACGTTCTCCCCGGAATCCGGTGATCACCTGCGGCTGGGCAGGGGGGAGCTCCCCGCCGGGGTCCGTCTCGACGACGGGGACCTGTCGCTGTACGTCGAGGGCTCCACCGTCGCCGAGCAGGTGTTCTCCCGGGCGGACGTCCTGGTGAGCGGTCTGTGCATGGGCGTCGCGGCCCTGCTGCTGATCGCCCTGCTGAACTCCTTCGCGCGGGGACGGCCCTTCCAGCGGGGCAACCCCGCCCGGATCGCCTGGCTCGGCGTCCTCGTGACGGTCTCGGGCTTCGCCTCCGTGCTGCCGGGCATCGCCGAGCGGATCGTCATCGACCGGGTGGGGCTCGCCGGGGCCTTCCGGCCGTCGTCCGGCTTGTCGTGGGTGCCGGTCGTGGGTGCCGTGCTCCTTTTCGCACTGGCCCTGGCGTTCCATGAGGGAGCGAAGGGCCTGCGGGCCCTGGGGACGCCGGGGACGCCGGGGACGCCGGGGACGCCGGAGACGCTGGAGGTGCCGGAGATGCCCGCGGTGACGAGGCCGATGAGGCCGGCGGGGTCGGCGGGGCCGACGGAGACGGGGACGGGAACCGCGGACGCAGGCGACCCGCGCGAATGACCGCGAACGCCCCGGGCCCGGGCCGCGCGACGCCTCCGGCACCATGGCGTAGGGTTGCCGGGGCGCCGCGCGAGGCCGCCGTGTCAGGCCGGGACCCGTGTGCGGACCGGCCGGTGCGGACCGGCCGCGTCGTTCCCGGCCCGCCGCGTCCGCCTCCGTGACGACATACCGAGGGAGTCCGCTTGAGCGAGTCCGTCCCGCCCGTGCTCGTCTTCGACATGTTCGGGGTCATCGCCCGCCACCAGTCCCCGGAGAGCCTCCTGGCCATCGAGCGTGCCGCCCGCCTGTCGGGTCCGCGGCTGTGGCGGCCCTACTGGGACCTGCGGGCACCCTACGACCGCGGGGACCGGTCGGGACGGGACTACTGGCGGACCGTGGCCCGCGCCGCGGAGACCGAGTTCGGCGACGACCAGATCGACGAGCTGATCGCCAGGGACCTGGACAGCTGGAGCGAGGTCGACGACGAGATGGTCGACCTCGTCGCGGACATGAGCGGCCGGACCAGGGTCGCGCTGCTGTCCAACCTCCCCGCGGACCTGGCCGCCCACGTCGAGCGGCTTCACCGGCCGTTGCTGGAGCTGTTCGAGGTGCGCGCGTTCTCCTGCCGCATCGGTCACGCCAAGCCGGAGGCGGAGGTCTACACCTGGTGCCTGGAGCAGCTGGGGGTGCCCGCCTCGGACACGATGTTCGTCGACGACAGGACGGAGAACGTGCGCGCCGCCGAGCGGCTGGGCATGGCGGGACACCTCTTCGTCTCCGCGGACGAGCTGCGCCGGGCGATCAAGGAGCCCCACCGGGCCACGACGCCGCGCGCCGGCGGATGACACCGGTACGGCCCGGCACCGCGAGCGCGGAGCCGGGCCGTACCTTCCCGTCGGGGATCTCTACCGGTGGTGGCTACCGGTAGGTGATGTCGGACGGGGAGTACCGGCAGTGCACCGGGTCGGGGCCAGAGCCGATCTTGGTGGGCTCGCTGCCCTTGGGCACGCCCTTGTACCGCTCACAGATGGTGGCGCTGCCGTAGACGGTGATCCGGCTGAAGCGCGCGGTGTCGCCCCAGTTGGAGTTGATCCCGGCCAGCAGCTTGGTGGACCGGGCGGTGACGCCGTCCATCACCACGTGGCGCTCGTAGGAGCTGGAGCAGTTGCCGCAGGCGCGGTAGAGCTTGCCCGAGCCGTGCACCTGGAAGTTGCGGATGGTCACCGTGCCCGCGCCGTTGTGCTGGAAGACCTTGTCGGTCCCGGACTTGGCGCCGCCGCCGTCCACCAGGTAGGTGGCCGAGGAGCTCGTGCCCTTGAAGGTCGCGGCGTCCTCGCCGACGTCGTTCCACCAGACGTTGCGGATGGTGCAGGAGCCCTCGCAGTGGATGCCGTCACCGGCGGGCGCGTCGAGGATGACGTTCTGGATCGTGCCGCCGTTGGCCACGACGAACATCGGGTCCTGGCCCTCGCCCTGACCGCCGTCGCCGATGCCGTAGTAGCGCTTCATGCCGCCGTCGAAGAACGTACCGGCGTTGCGGGTCGTCGGGGTGTGGACGTTGCCGGTGGACGAGGGCCACGCGCCGCTGCCGTCACCCCCGGTGCCGCCGGTGGGGGTCACGGTCGGTGTGGGCGTGGGTGTGGGCGTCTGGGTGGGGTCGGGGTTGCCGCCGCCACCGGCGGGCGTCAGCGTCCACTGCTTGGTGGAGGCCGAGTCGCAGGAGTTCTGCTGCAGCGGGGCGCCGGACGAGGAGGAGTTGTCCTTGACGTTGAGGCACTTGCCGCCGTTGGCGTTGACCACCCGGTAGGCGTTGCCGGAGGCGGTGAGCTGCCAGGTCTGCGAGGACGCCCCGGTGCAGGACTCCTGCTGGACGGCCTTGCCCGCGCTGGTGGAGGCGTCGCGCACCCCCAGGCACTTGCCGCTGTGGTTCGCGGTCAGCCGGTAACCGCCTCCGGAGGAGGCGAGGGAGAAGACCTGCCCGGCCCCGCCCGCGCACCCGGACTGCTGGAGCTGTACGCCGTCACCGGTGTTCTGCCCGGGGACCGTGGCGCACAGGCCGCTCCCGGCGTTGACCAGCGTGTAGTTGCCGTTGGAGGGGGCGGCCGCGGCGGGGGTGCTGAGCACGGCCACCATCCCGCCGGTGGCCATGAGGCCGGCGGTCGCCGCGATCGCCAGCCTGACGCCGAGTCTTCTTGCGTGTCGCACGTGAAGCTCCGTTCGATATCGGGTGTGCCGGGCCGTCACCTCAGCGTCCGCGACGGGGCATCGACGCGGGACGGTGGGGCGACGTGAGGGCACGTGCGGGCCGGGCGTCACGACGGTTCCACCCGGCGTCGTCCCCCGGGCGTGCCGGTGCCCGTCGTTTCCGCCGCGATCCTGCTTCTCAACGAGACATGGATACGGATCCGGGAGGCGCTCGTCGTCGACGAACGTTCCCGCGGAAGCGGTAAGCGCTTTCCGAAGTCAGGAAAGCACATTGTTACGGCGATGTGAAGTCCTTCCGGACATGCCGGATCCGGGCCGGGAGGGCGGGGACCGGAGGGGAGGGGGCCGTCACGGCCCGAAGGGCGGTCCCACCACGTCATGACACGGCCGGGAACCCTCGGGGGCGGATCGCCCGGGTCGTCCCGGCGTCCTGAAACTTTCACGGACCGGGGAGCCGGGCGGTTTACCATCCCGCGGCCGGGACAGGAGCCGGTGAGAACGGCAGCGACGTCCCCACCGACGGAGGAGGCCACCATGGGCATCGAGGACAAGATCTCCCACAAGGCCGAGGAGCTCAAGGGCCGGGTCAAGGAGAACCTCGGGCACGCGACCGGTGACGAGCGGCTGCGGGCCGAGGGCCGGGCCGACCAGGCCTCGGGGAGCCTCAAGCAGGCCGGCGAGAAGGTCAAGGACGCCGGTAAGAAGATCAAGGACGCCTTCGGCCGCTGACACCCGGCCACGGGTGACGGCGCGGGCCGCATCGCGTGCGCACCCGCGCCGTCCCCGCCCGCCCTCGGGCCGGGTCACGGCCCGAGCGTGTCACAGAGCCCGTGTCACAGGGCTCGTGTCACAGGGCTCGTGTCACAGGGCCGTGTCATAAGGCCCGTGTCACGGGCCCGCGCCCGCGTGTGAACGACGTGGGACGGGGTGCGCGGGCCGTGGCCCGCGCACCCCGCGGGGTCACTGCCTGCGGAACGTCTGGGCCGCGGCGCCGTTGCAGTCCCACAGCTGCAGGCGGGTGCCGTTGGCGGTGGTGCCGTTGGGGGAGTCCAGGCAACGTCCGGACTGGGGGTTGAGCAGGGCGCCGTTGCCCTGGGGGACCCACTGCTGGGCGCCGCCGCCGTTGCAGTCCCACAGCTGGACCTGCGAACCGTTGGCCGTGGCGTTGCCGACCACGTCCAGGCAGCGGTTCAGCGTGCGCAACGCCCTGCCGTCCCAGGCCCAGTGCTGGTCGACGCCGTGGGGCTGGCAGTCCCACAGCTGCACCGCAGCGGTGTTGCCGCCGATGTCGTCACCGGCCACGTCCACGCACTTGCCGCCCGGACCGTTGACGAACGTGGCCCCCTCGGAGCCTCCGCCCATCCGGAACGTCTGGGCGGGGGAGCCGTTGCAGTCCCACAGCTGCAGGCGGGTGCCGTTGGCGGTGGTGCCGTTGGGGGAGTCGAGGCAGCGTCCGGACTGGGGGTTGAGCAGGGCGCCGTTGCCCTGGGGGACCCACTGCTGGGCGCCGCCGCCGTTGCAGTCCCACAGCTGGACCTGCGAACCGTTGGCCGTGGCGTTGTCGGTCACGTCCAGGCAGCGGTTCAGCGTGCGCAGTGCCGTACCGTCCCAGGTCCAGTGCTGGTCGGCGGCCTGGATCTGGCAGTCCCACAGCTGCACCGCGGAGCCGTTGCCGCCGGTGTCGTCGGCGGCCACGTCCACGCACTTTCCTCCGGGGCCGTTGACCGGCCGTCCGGGCGGGGGCGGGGCGGTGTTCAGCCGCTTGGAGGCGGCGATGATGCCGAGGTTGGCCGCCCTGACCCTGGCCGCGTCGAACTTGGCCACCTGCCGGTCGTAGGTCCAGAAACCGTTGACCTCGCCCTCCACGTCGAACGGCTGCGTGTAGACGAGCGCGCTGAGCCCGCGGGTGTGCATGAGGTTCGCCGACTGGGCGACGAGGCTCACGTACCGGTCGGTGATCGACTTCACGTTCGGGTGCATCTCGTACGCGCCGAACTGGCCGTTGGGGCTGTACTCGTGACCGGGGACCCGCACGCCCAGACCGCCGTACTCGCCGAGCACGGACGTCCGGGTGCTCGTCGGCGTGGGCGCGTCGGGCCCCACGTAGATGTGCCAGTCCATGATGTCGCCGTTGCCCGGGTCGCCCTTGGACGCGCAGCAGTTGTAGCCGCTGTGCCCGTTGACGAGCCGCGTCGGGTCCTGGTTCTTGACGTTCTGGATGACCCGTGAGGTGTCGGCCAGGTTCCACTCGCCCCAGCCCTCGTTGAACGGGACGTAGGTGACGACCGCGGGCGACGAGCGGTGCTCGTCGACGATCTCCCTCAGTTCGCTCTCCCACTGCGCGTGCTGGGCGTCGTTCCCCCCGCCCATGCTCGGCATGTCCTGCCAGACCAGCAGGCCGAGGCGGTCGGCGTGGTGGTACCAGCGCTGCGGCTCCACCTTGATGTGCTTGCGGACCATGTTGAAGCCGAGGTCCTTGATCTTCTGCAGGTCGCTGGCCAGCGCGGTGTCGGTCGGCGCGGTGTGCAGGCCGTCGGGCCAGAAGCCCTGGTCCAGCACGCCGTTCTGCATGACGAACCGGCCGTTGAGCGTCAGCACGAGCCGCCCGTCGACCACGGCCTTGCCGACCTCGCGCATCCCGAAGTAGTGCGTGGTCCGGTCGACGGTCGCGCCTCCGGCGTTGCGCAGGGAGATCCGCAGGTTGTACAGGAACGGGTCGTCCGGTGACCAGCGCCGCGCGTTCGGGACGGGGACGCTGAAGTCGGTGAAGCCGCCGGTCGCGGTGCCGACGACGGTCGAGCCGTCCAGCGCCTCGGCGTACACCGAGTGGCCCGAGACGTCGCCGCGGGTGAAGACGCGGACCCGCAGGGTGTTGTTCGCCAGGTTGGGGTAGAAGTCGACGCTGTGGACGGACGAGGCCGGGGTCGGCTCCAGCCACACCGTCTGCCAGATGCCCGACGACGGCGTGTACATGATGCCGCCGGGGCTGCGGACCTGCTTGCCCCTGGCGGGGCTGCTGCCCGCGGCGCCGGAGTCCGTCGGGTCGAAGACGCGCACCACCAGCTCGTTCGTCCCGCCGTTGAGGTGCGGGGTGATGTCGAACTCGAACCGGTCGTAGCCGCCCGTGTGACCGCCGACCTGTACGCCGTTGACCCAGACGGTCGTCTGCCAGTCCACGGCGCCGAAGTGCAGCTGCACCCGCCGGCCGTTCCAGCCCGCAGGCACGGTGAACGTCCGCCGGTAGGTGAGGTAGTACCGGTTGTCATTGGCCGCCCGCTTGATCCCGGACAGGGCGGACTCGACGGGGAACGGCACATTGACGCGTTCCGGCAGCGTCTGCCCGAACACCGGCGGGTCGTTGGTGGCCGACTGCCGCAGCTGCCACTCCCCGTTGAGGTTCTGCCAGTCCGGCCGGGTCATCTGCGGCCGGGGGTACTCCGGCAGGGGAGTGCCGTTCAGCGCCTGGTTCGTCCACGGCGTCGTCAGCGGGGACGGCTGGGGCGGGACCGCGGCGGCGGCCTGTGGCAGGCCGGTGGCGAACGTGGCCAGGCCCACGAGGCAGGCGACGACGGAGTGCAGCAGCCGTCGTCGATGGCGTACGCGTTGCATGGGATCTCCTCAGGGGGGTGATGGTTCGGAGATGTGCGGGATCGCGGTGAGGTGGTGCGCGGCCGGGAGCGGGGGGCGGGGGACACGGTGTGAGTGGACGCGGGGCGGGTGGACGCGGGGCGGGGGTGGGACGCGCGGATCGCCGGGTGCGCGCCCCGGGAGGGCGTGCACCCAACGGGTGGGGTGATCAGAAGTGAATACTTCGAAACATCTCGTGTCAATATTCGATCGGATCTGATCGCGCCGATCGCGTACCGCGTTACGTGCCGGTCCGTGCCGGGCCGGGGGCACCCCGTGACACCCGTGTCGCTCCACCTGGCCGTCATGACAGCTGAGCATCACGGTGTCAGGGAACGCGACCGGCCCGGCCGTCGTCGACGGCCGGGCCTAAACGCAGCAGGGAACGCCACCATGCCCGGCCATTGTGACGGCCGGGTGACGAGCGGGGGACGCCGGATCGCGGCGTCCCGGGCAGGCGTCGTCCGGGAAGGAGGCGCGCAGCCCCCTCACGTCAGGTGTCCTGTTGTCGTATCCCGCCGAGCACGCGGTGCGTGATGACGACGATGGCGAGGAACGCGCCGCTGACGACCTGCTGGAAGGAGGAGGAGAGCCCGGGGATCTGGTTGATCAGGTTCTGGATGACCCCCAGCAGCAGCGCCCCGGCGATCGTGCCGCCCAGACCGCCGGCACCGCCGGTGAGCAGCGTCCCGCCGATCACCACGGCCGCGATCACGTCGAGTTCGAGCCCGATGCCGAGGATCGTCACGCCGGAGGACAGGCGGGCGGCGTTGAGCGCCCCGGCCAGACCGGCGAGCAGCCCGGACATCAGATACACCATGATCTTGGTACGGGCCACCGGGACGCCCATGAGGGCCGCAGCGTCCTCGTTGCCGCCGATGGCGTACACGTTCTGCCCGAATCCGGTGCGCTGCAGCAGGATCGCCGCGGCGGCCAGGATCACCAGCATGATGAAGAAGGGGTAGCCGATCTCGAACAGGGCGCCCTGGCCGATGCCCGCGAACACCTTGTCCTCCACCAGGTAGGTGGTGGCGCCCTCGTCGGTCATGGAGAGCATCAGGCCGCGCGCGCCGAGCAGCCCGGTCAGGGTGACGATGAACGGCGCCATCCGGGTCCGGGCGATGATCAGCCCCTGGACCAGGCCGAACGCCCCGCAGACCGCGAGCGGCAGCGCCAGCGCCACGACGGCGCCGTGACGGGAGCCGTACGCGGCCAGGACCCCGCCGAGCACGAACAGCGAGCCCACGGACAGGTCGATGCCGCCGGAGATGACGACGAAGGTCATGCCGATCGCGATGATCGCCAGGAACGAGGAGGCGGTGGCGATGTTGCCGAGGTTGGCCGGCGTGGTGAACGCGTCGAACCCGAGCGTGCCCACGACCAGCAGGGCGCCGAGCACGACGAGGGCCCCGTGCCGCTGGAAGAGCCGTCCGGCGCGTTCCCGGGACGTCGGCGCGCTGGTCGCCGAGGGTGCCGGACGAGCGGTCTGGGTGGTCACCGGCGCTCCCGTGCTGCGTAGACGGCCGCGAGGATGATCGCGGCCTGGGCCATCTGGGTCCAGGACTGGGGGAGGTTGTGCTTGATGAGGGTCGCCTGGAGGAGCTGCATCAGCAGGGCGCCCATCACGGTGCCGAGCACCCGCACGCGGCCTCCGGTCAGCGGGGTGCCGCCGACCACGACCGCGGTGATGGCCGACAGCTCCATGAACAGTCCCAGCGAGGTGGGGTCGCTGGCCTGCAGCCGGGAGGTGGCGAGCGTCCCGGCGATGGCGGCGAGCACGCCGGACAGCACGTACACCGACAGCAGCACCCTGCGCACCGGCAGCCCGGCGAGCCTGCTGGCGGCGCGGTTGCCGCCGATCGCGACGAGCTGGCGCCCGAAGGTGGTCCTCCTGACGAGGAACGCCACGGCGACGATGAGCGCGACGGCCACGAGCACGACGATCGGCACACCGGCCACCGAGTCGCTGCCCAGCGCGACGAGCGTGGGGTTGGAGAACTCCCGCAGCTGGGGGAGCAGCACGTTGGCCAGGCCGCGTACCCCGACCAGGAGGGCGAGGGTGGCGACGATCGGCTGTACGCCCACCACCGCCACCAGTGCTCCGGCGGCCGCGCCGACCAGCGCCCCGCCGGCGATCGCCATGGCGATCGCCGCTGGGGCCCCGTACCCGAGGTAGAGGGCGGTCAGGGAGGCGGCCAGGGCCATCACCGAGCCGACCGACAGGTCGATCCCCTCGGTGCCGATCACCAGCGCCATGCCGAGCGCGACGATCACGATCGGGGTGACCTGGACGAGCTGGGTGCGGAAGTTGTCGGCGGCCAGGAAGTGCGGGGTGAAGGCGGCGTTGAAGACGAACAGCGTGGCCACCGCCGCGTACACGCCGTACCGCTGGAGCCAGGCGATCGTCCCGGCCCGGCCGGACGGGCCCTTGCTCGGGGCGTCGGTCACCACGGTGGTCTCAGTCATCGCTCTTCCCCGCGATCGCGGCCATGATCTTCTCTTCCGTCACGTCGTCGCCGCTCAGCTCGCCCGCGACCGCTCCGTCGCGGAGCACCACGACGCGTTCCGATCCCTCGACGAGTTCCTCCAGGTCGGAGGAGATGAGCAGGACGGCGAGTCCTTCTGCGGCCAGGTCGTCGATGAGGGCCTGTACCTCGGCCTTGGCTCCGACGTCGATGCCGCGGGTGGGTTCGTCCAGCAGCAGGACCTTGGGGTTCATGGCCAGCCAGCGGGCCAGCAGGACCTTCTGCTGGTTGCCGCCCGACAGCTCACCGGCACGCTGACCCGGACCCGCGGCCTTGATGCGCAGGCGGCTCATGAACGTCTCCACCACCCGGTCGACGGCGGCCTCGGAGACGATCCCGGCCCGTGACAGCCTCGGCAGGGCGGCCAGCACGATGTTCTCCCGCACCGACAGCGTGGGCACGATCCCCTCGGCCTTGCGGTCCTCGGGGAGCAGGTTGATCCCGGCCCGGATGGCGGCGCCGACCGAGCCGGAGGGAACCGCCCTCCCCTCCACCGTGACCTGCCCGGAGTCCAGCGGCAGGGCACCGGCGATCGCCTTGGCCGTCTCGCTGCGCCCCGACCCCAGCAGCCCGCCCAGGCCGACGATCTCCCCGGGCCGCAGGGCGAGCGACACGCCGTTCAGCACGTGCTCGCGGTCGAGCCCGGTCGCCGACAGCACCGCGGGGGCGTCGCGCGCGTGGTCGCGGCCGCCGAACCTGGTCAGGCCCTCCGAGGCGACCTGCTGCAGGTCACGTCCCAGCATCAGGGAGATCAGCCGCAGCCGCTCCAGTTCCGCCAGCGGGCCGGTGTGCACCAGGCGGCCGTCACGCAGCACGGTGACGTGGTCGCAGATGCGGTAGAGCTCCTCCAGCCGGTGGCTGACGTAGATCACCGACCGGCCCTGGGCCTTGAGGTCGGCGATGGTGTGGAACAGCCGGTCGACCTCGCGCGGTTCCAGCGAGGAGGTGGGCTCGTCCATGATGACGACCTGCGCGTCGGCCTGGACGGCCCTGGCCAGGGCGACCATCTGCTGGGAGCCCAGGCCGAGCGATCCCAGCGGGCGGCGCACGTCCGGGCGGATGCCGTACCCGTGCAGGATCTCCGAGGCCCGCCGCCGCATCTCGGCGAAGTCGATGAGGCCGAGGCGGCCCCGCGGCTCGCGGCCGAGGAAGAGGTTGCGCGCCACGCTCATCTGCGGGACGAGGTTGACCTCCTGGTAGATGGTGGCGATCCCGGCACGCTGGGCCTGCAGCGGGCTGGTGAAGTCCATCCGCTCGCCCCGGTACCTCACCTCACCCGCGTCGAGACGGTAGACCCCGGTCAACACCTTGATCAACGTGGACTTGCCCGCGCCGTTCTCCCCGACCAGCGCGTGCACCTCCCCTTGGCCCAGGGCGAAGGAGATGTGGTCGAGGGCCGTGACCCCGGGGAACACCTTGAGGGCGCCGACGGCCTCGAGGACCGGATCGCTGACTGGCACGGGGCTCCTTTCCTGCCACCCGGCGCACGCGCGCTCGGCACGGGCGCCGGGTCGCCGACGGGCGGATCAGTAGGTCTGGGGCAGCGAGGACTTGGCGCTGGCCTCGTCGTACTCGCGGTCGGCGATGGTGACCTTCTCCGGGATGCTCTCGCCGTCCAGGAACTTCTGGGCCGTCGAGAAGGCCAGGGCGCCGAAGCGCGGGTTGGACTCGATCACGGCCTGCAGCCAGCCGTCGACGATGCCCTGGACCGCACCCCGGGTGCCGTCGATGGAGACGATCTTCACGTCTCCGGGCTTCTTGCCCGCGCCCTTGAGCGCGGTGACCGCGCCGAGGGCCATCTCGTCGTTCTCGGCGTAGATGCCGTCGATGTCGGGGTTGGACTGGATGAGCTGCTCGGTGACCTGCTGGCCCTTCTCGCGGGCGAACTCACCGGTCTGCTCGAAGGTGATCTCGATCTCCGGCGCCTCGGCGGCCATCTGCTCCTTGAAGCCGGCCGTCCGCTCGGTGGTGACGTTGTTGCCGGGGGAGCCCAGCAGGATCGCGACCTTGCCCTTGCCGCCCATCGCCTTGATCATCTGGTCGGCGGCGCGCTTGCCCTGCTCGGTGAAGTCGGACCCGATGAAGGTCAGGTAGTCGGTGCAGTGCTTGGCGTTGATCTTCCGGTCGATCGTGATGATCGGCACCTTCTTGGCCGCGGCCTGCTGCAGGACCGGCTCCCAGCCGTCGGAGTTGAGCGGAGCGATCACCAGCAGCTTCGCGCCTTGGGCGATGAGCTGCTGCACGTCGCTGATCTGCTTGGAGAACTGCGACTGGGCGTTGGTGACCTTGAGGTTGGCGATGCCGGCCTTGGCGGCCTCGTCCTTGATCGACTGGGTCTCGGCGATGCGGAACGGGTTGGCCTCCTTCTCCGACTGAGAGAAGCCGACCACCGCGGTCTTCAGGTCGAACGCGGTCCCGCCGTACTGCTTGAGCGTGCATCCGGGGCCGGCCGAGCCGGTGGGGGTCTGCACCACCTGTCCCTGGGCCTGGGAGTCGGACGGGCCGGGGGCCGCGGTGGTGGTCTCGGACTTGGCGCACCCCGAGGCGAGCAGGGCGGCGGTGGCGAGCAGGACGACGGCGTGGCGGGAACGGTATGCGAGCGGGGACATCTGTCCTCCTGGAGGCGAGGCCATCATGCGATGATCAAAGGGTGGTAGGGAAGCGCAACAAACCAGTAACCTTCCCGTCACTTAGTAATCACAATCGATCGTATTCGATCAAAATTTTTGTAAAAGTGATCAAATGTGATCGCTAACACGGGGTCGCTCCCGCGCCGGAAACAGCGGATCCGTCGGCCGGGACGGGCTCCGGGAGCTCCGCGGGAGCGCGGAGGCGCCCGGGGACGGGGCCGGTACCGTCATCCACCCGTAATCCGGATTCTTTATGATCGGGGCCGATCAGCACTAGTCACAGGGCGGGCGGACAGGTGACGGACGGAAAGACCAGCGATATGGCCGACGGTGCGCGGCCGGTGTTCGCGGCCGAGCGGCGCCAGCGCATCCTCGACCTGGTGCGCGTCAACGGTGCCGTCTCCCTGCGCGACCTCGCCCGGGCGGTCGGCTCCTCCGAGGTCACCGTCCGCCGTGACGTGCGGATCCTCGAGGGCGAGGGGCTGCTCGACCGTCACCACGGCGGCGCCACCCTGCCGGGCGAGCTCTCCCGCGAGCCGACCTACCTGCAGAAGGCCCAGCTGGCCGACACCGAGAAGACGGTCATCGCCGACCTGGCCGCCTCCCTGGTCGAGGACGGCGACGCGATCGCCGTCGGCGCCGGCACCACGACCCAGGCGTTCGCCCGGCGCCTGGTCAGGTACGGCGAGCTCGCCGTCGTCACCAACTCGCTCCTGGTGGCCCAGGCCCTGGCCGACTGCCCGCGGATCGAGGTGGTGATGACCGGGGGCACGCTGCGCGGCTCCATCCACGCCCTGGTCGGCAGCCCTGCGGAGCAGTCGCTGGCCGGGCTGCGGGTGCGCCGCGCCTTCATCTCGGGCAACGGCCTGACCACCGAGCGCGGCCTGTCCACCCCCAACCTCCAGGTCGCCAGCGTCGACCGCGCGATCGCGCGGGCCGCCGAGGAGGTGGTCGTCCTCGCCGACCACACCAAGATCGGCGTCGACACCATGGTCCAGACCGTGCCCACCGAGGACATCACCCACCTCGTCACCGACGACGGGGCCCCCACGGAGATCCTGGACGACCTCGCCTCCCGGGGGGTGCGGCTGCACGTCGCCCGCCGCTAGCGACGGGCCGATCACCTTGGGCCGAAGGCGTCCGTTCCTTTACGGGATCGTTTCCTTTCTCGGTCATCATCGGGACATGCTCCCGGGCGATCCACGGAGGAGTCTTATGACAGCCGGTATCCGGGCCGTCGAGGCGGCGGGAATCGTCAAGGACTTCCCCGGTGTCCGCGCCCTCGACCACGTCTCCCTGACCCTCGGCGCGGGAGAGGTCCACGCCCTCGTGGGGGAGAACGGCGCCGGCAAGTCCACCCTGGTCAGGGTGCTGACCGGCGTGCACCGCCCCGACTCGGGAAGGCTGCGGCTGCGGGGCGAGGAGGTGCGGTTCGCCGGCCCCCTGGACGCCCGCCAGGCCGGGATCTCCACCATCCACCAGGAGGGCAACCTCGTCCCGAGCATGAGCGTCGCGCGCAACCTGTTCCTCGGCCGCGAGCCCCGTAACCGGTTCGGCCTCATCGACGCCGCGCGGGCCCGGCGGCTGACCGAGGAGATCCTGCGCGAGTACGGCCTGTGCCTGGACGTGCGCCGCCCGCTGGGGTCGTTCGGGCCGGGGACGCAGCAGATGGTCGCCCTGGCCCGGGCCGTCCAGGCCGACGCGCGGGTGGTGGTGCTGGACGAGCCCACCTCGTCACTGGACTCCCCGGAGGCCGAGACCCTCTTCGAGGTGATCGCGCGGCTGCGGGCCCAGGGCCGGGCGGTGCTCTACGTGACCCACCGGCTGGAGGAGCTCGACCGCGTCTGCGACCGGGTCACCGTGCTGCGCGACGGCCGCGTCGTGCACACCGGCCCCGTCGCCGGGCTCGACCGGCTCCGGCTCATCTCGCTGATGCTCGGCCGCAACCCCGCCGACATCGCCGAGCAGGGCACGACCGCGTTCGCCGCCCGCTACCCCGAACCGGCCGACGCCCCCGTCCTGCGCGCCACCGGCCTGGTCAAGGACCACGTCCTGAACGGGGTGTCGCTGGCCATCCGCCCCGGTGAGGTCGTGGGCCTGGGCGGGCTGATCGGCTCGGGACGCAGCGAGACCGCCAAGGCCATCGCGGGCGCGCTCACCCTGGACTCCGGCGAGGTGACGGTCGCCGGCCTGCCCGTACGCGGCCGTACGGTCAGGAGCGCCATCCGCGCCGGCATCGGCCTGCTCCCCGAGAACCGCACCACCGAAGGGCTGATCGGCTCGCTGTCGGTCAAGGAGAACATCGTGCTCGCGGCGCTGCCGCAGCTGTCACGGGCGGGGATCGTCTCCGAGAGCAGGATCGACCGGATCGTCGAGATCTTCATCAAGCGGCTCGGCATCAAGGCCGCGAGTCCCGGTCAGCCTGCGGGTGAGCTGTCGGGCGGCAACCAGCAGAAGGTCCTGCTGGCCCGCTGGCTGGCCATGAACCCCAAGGTCCTGCTGCTGGACGAACCCACCCGCGGCATCGACGTCGGAGCCAAGGCCGAGGTACAGGCCCTCATCGACGACCTGGCCGCAGAAGGACTCGCCGTCCTGCTCATCTCCTCCGACCTGGAGGAACTCGTCGAGGGCTCCGACCGCGTCGTCATCCTGCGCGACGGGGCCGTCGTCTCGGAGTTCAACGGCCCCGACATCACCGCCGGACTGATCATGACGACGATGGCGGACCGCCCCTCCGGGTGAGGGGTCCCCTCGTGCCCGCCTCGCCACGCTCCTTCGTCGCCGTCACCGTGTTCCTTCGTGTTCCCGCGTCGCCCGGTTCCGGGACCGGCCGGGGTGCCCGGCGGCCCGCCTGCCGGTGGCGCCGGGCGACGGCCCGGAACACGGGTCCCGTCGAATGTTCCGCAGGGGACATGGTGCAGCATGGGCGTCTGTCAGGAACAGGACGTGACGGTCCGCGCGAGGGCAACCGAGGGGAACACCGTGGCGAGCACATCGGCGTCGGCGTCGGCGCAGGTGGAGGCGGGGCTGCGCGGGTGGCTGCTGAAGGGGCTGCAGCGCTCCGACCCCCGCACCACCGGCCCGCACCACGAGGAGTCACCCGCCCACCAGCACACCTGGTGGCAGGTGATGTGCCTGACGGGCGTGGACTACTTCTCCACCCTGGGCTACCAGCCGGGCATCGCCGCGCTGGCCGCCGGGTCGCTCAGCCCGATCGCCACCGTGCTGCTGGTGGCGCTGACCCTGTTCGGCGCGCTGCCCACCTACCGGGCGGTGGCCGAACAAAGCCCCAACGGGCTCGGGTCACTGTCGATGCTGGAGCGGCTGCTGCCCGGCTGGCGCGGCAAGCTGCTGGTGTTGTTCCTGCTCGGCTTCGTGGCCACCGCCTTCATCGTGACGATCACCCTGTCGGCGGCTGATGCCACCGCCCACCTGCTGCACAACCCGTTCGTGCCGGAGTTCTTCTCCGGCTGGCAGGTGCCGGTCACGCTGGCGCTGATCGCCGCCCTGGGCGGGGTGTTCCTGGTCGGGTTCGGCGAGGCCATCTCGATCGCCGTCGTGCTGGTCGTCGTCTACCTCGTCCTGAACGTGGTCGTCGTGGCCGTCGCCGTGCAGCACGTCCTGGTCGCCCCCCAGCTGGTCACCGGCTGGCAGGCGGCGCTGACCGCCCAGCACTCCAGCCCGATCGCGATGATCGCCGTCTCGCTGTACGTGATGCCCAAACTCGCCCTGGGCCTTTCGGGGTTCGAGACCGGCGTGGCCGTGATGCCCCTGGTCAAGGGGGACCTGGCCCGGCGGATCAGGGGCGCGAAGAAGCTGCTGACCACCGCGGCGATCATCATGAGCGTCTTCCTGATCACCTCCAGCTTCGCCACCACCGTGCTCATCCCGCCCGCCGAGTTCGCCGAGGGCGGCGCGGCCAACGGCCGCGCCCTGGCCTACCTGGCACACGCCTATCTGGGCGACGGGTTCGGCACCGTCTACGACGTCTCCACCATCGCGATCCTGTGGTTCGCCGGCGCCTCGGCGCTGGCCGGGCTGCTCAACATCGTGCCGCGCTACCTGCCCCGCTACGGCATGGCGCCGGACTGGTCGCGCGCGGCCCGGCCGATGGTCCTGGTCTTCACCGCCATCTCCTTCGCCATCACCGTGTTCTTCGGCGCCGACGTGGAGTCCCAGGGCGGGGCCTACGCCACCGGGGTGCTGGCGCTGATCCTCTCGGCCGCCGTCGCGGTCACCCTGGCCGCCTGGAACACCGGCCGCCACCGGGCGGCGTTCTTCTTCGGCACCGTCACGCTGATCTTCGCCTACGCCACCGTCGCCAACGTCATCGAACGTCCCGACGGCCTGGTGATCGCCCTGCTGTTCGTGCTGGCCATCGTGACCACCTCGCTGGTCTCGCGGGCCACCCGCTCCACCGAGCTGCGCGTCACCCGCATCACCATGGACGACCTGGCCCGCGAGTACATCAACACCTGCGGCACCATCCAGCTCATCGCCAACGAACCCCACGTCCGCGACCACAAGGAGTACGTCGACAAGGCCCGCGAGGCCTGGGAGCTGCACCGGTTGCGCACCGGCGAGGGACTGCTGTTTTTGGAGGTCAGCGTCTTCGACGCATCCGAGTTCACCAGCGAACTGCGCGTCGTCGGTGAGGAGCGCCACGGGTTCCGCGTCCTGCGGATGCAGAGCCCCACGGTCGCCAACGCCATCGCCGCCCTGCTGCTGTACCTGCGCGACCAGACCGGCAAGATCCCGCACGTCTACTTCCACTGGGCCGCCGAGGGCAACCCGATCGGCGCGCTTTTGCGCTACCTCGTCTTCGGCGGAGGCGACATCCCGCCCCTGACCCGCGAGGTGCTGCGCCAGGCCGAGCCCGACACCGCCCGCCGCCCCATCGTCCACGTCGGCTGAGGCCCGGCCGCCGCCCGCGCACCGGCCGCGCCCGGGCGGTCGCCGCTCGGCCCCGGTCCCGGCCCCGACTCTGCCCTCGGGTCCCGGTCCCGGTCCCGTCCTGACCCCGGTCCCGGCCCTCGCCCGGGCGCGGGCGAGGGCCGGGACCTCAGCGGGACCGCCGCAGCACCAGTGCCCCGGCCGTCATCGACGCCGCGCCCGCGACGGCGGCCGCTCCGGCGATGGACGCGGCGCCCGCGAAGCCGAGGGCGTCGGACAGGGCGCCGAAGGCGAACGGGGCGACGGCGGCGCCCGCGTAGATGCCGACCTGGACGGTGTGCCCGGCGTTCTCGGCCCGGTCCGGGACCAGCCGCAGCGTGGTGGCCAGCAGCAGACCCGTCCAGCCCCAGCCCGCCGAGAAGGCCAGCGCCGCCCCGAGGACGAACGTCACCGGGGTCCCGATCGCGACCAGCGCGAGCCCGAGGCCCCCGGTGAGCATCATCGCGGCGATCACCGCCGGGTTGTGGCGGGGCGCCCGGTCGGTGAGGGCCCCGGCGGCGAGCCGCACCACGATGGCGGCCAGGGCGCTCAGCGACAGCAGGTTGCCGGTGACGGCGACGGCCAGCCCCGACGAGGTGCCGAGCTGCACGAAGTACGAGGCCACCGCGTTGTTGCCGGTCGCCGACAGGGCCGCCGCCAGCGCCCAGAGCACCAGCACCCGCCCGGTCCCCCGCGGGCCGCCGGCCCCGCCCGTCCCCGCCCGTCCGGGCGGCGGGGCGGCCGGGACGCGGGCCAGCGGGGCGAGCGCGACCGGGACCAGGGCGACCAGGGCGGCGAGCAGCATGGCCGTCCGCCATCCGTGCTCCTGAAGCACCATGGCGACGAGCAGGCCGGGGACGAGGGTGCCCGCCCCCAGGGCCGCGCCGACCGTGCCGGCGGCCAGCGAGCGCCGGTGCGCCGGGACGCGCGCCGCGATCAGCCGTCCCGCCGCGGGCTGGACCAGGCCGTTGCTCAGCCCGCCCGCCACCAGCACCGCCGTCAGTGTCGCGACGCCGGTCGCCCGGGAGGCCGCCGCCATCACGGCCGCCGCGGCCAGCGCGGCGAGGGCGAGCACCGCCGGGACGGGCAGCCGCGCGGCCAGGCGTTTGGCGACGGGCGAGCCCAGCGCGGTGGCGGCGTAGAAGGCGCTCATCGCCAGCCCCAGGGCGCTTCGGGACAGGTGCAGCTCGGACGCGATCGCCGGGGCCAGGGCCCCGACGGTGAAGCCGGGCATCACCGTCACGGTCGCGGTGAGCGCGGCCGCGACGATTCCCGGCCAGTGCCCCGTGCGCGGCCCCGCCAGGGGCTCGCGGGCGGTCGCCGTCACGCTCGTCCCCGGCGGATCATTCGGGGTGGGCTCGCCAGGCGGGGCCGTCCCCGTCCCGGCGGACGTGCCCGAACACCACGTCGGCGAAGTGGACACCGAAACCGATCGTGCCGGGCTTCTCCAGCTCGGCGACGAGACGGCGGCGCACGTCGGTGGACGCGACCGGGTCGTGGTCGACCACGGCCGGCCACTCGGGGTGCCCGATCTGGATCGGCGAGTGCAGGGCGTCGCCGAAGGCGATCAGCCGCCTCCCGCCCGAGGTGATCACGTAGGAGGCGTGCCCGGCCGTGTGGCCGGAGGCGAGCACCATCCGCACACCGGGGAAGATTTCCTCCCCGTCGGCCACGGTGCGGACGCGGGGCGCCATGGCGGCGAGCATCCCGGCGGTCGTGCCCTGCTCCTCGGCCAGGTCGTGCCGTGCCCACTCGGGCCCGCTCACCAGATGGTCGGCGCCGGCGAACGCGAGCCGGTCACCGCCCGGGACGGGGAGCCACGCCCAGCCGATGTGGTCGACGTGCAGGTGCGTGAAGGCGACCGCCTCGATCCCCTCGGGCCCGCGGCCGAGCGCGGCCAGGTTCTCCAGCAGCGCTCCGCCGTGGAGGCCGGCGTACGGGGCGTCCGGGTCGTCGGGAAGCTTCTGCGGGCCGTACCCCGCGTCGATCAGCAACGCCCGGTCGCCGTGCTCCACCAGCAGCCCGCCGATGCCCGCCACCAGGTGGCCGGAGTCGTCGAGGTACTCCGGACGGGCGGCCCACACCTCGTCGGTGGTGTCCGGGAACCAGCCGCGCGGCTTCAGTCGCACCGCCCCGTCCGGCACGTAGGTCACCGTGATGTCGCCCAGCCGTAGCGACCGGATGCCCGCCGGACGCCGCAGCCGTTCGTCATGGCCCGGCACAGGGTTCCTCAATGCTCTCGTCCTTCCTCGCGACAGGGATCGGCGCCGCCCCGTGAAGCGGCGCACCGGGAGCCTAAGGTTACAGCTTGAATATTTCAAGCTGTAAATATGTTTGCTTGATGCACTTGCTACCATGGGGGCATGACCACCCCGGAGTCGCAGGCCGTCGCCGAACGAGAGCTCTGCGGCCTGGTGAACGGGCTGGCCCGGCGGATCGGGGATCACGTGCGCGAGCGCGCGGTCGCGCTGGGCCTCACCTCTGCCCAGGCGACCGCGCTCCGTGAGCTGACCGGGCCGATGACCATGACGGAGCTCGCCGAGCGCATGGGCTGCGAGCCGTCCAACGCCACCTTCGTCGCCGACAAGCTGGAGAAGCTGGGCCTGCTCGAACGCCGCCCGCACGCCACCGACCGCCGCGCCAAGCAGCTGGTCCTGACCCGGGAGGGCACCGCGCTGCGGGAGCGGCTCCTCGACCTCCTCGTCCGGGACTCCCCGCTGGCGGGCCTGACGCAGCAGGAGCAGGACGTCCTGCACGGCCTGCTCCACCGCGCCGTCACCGCCGCCACCTCGCCGTCACCCCCGGCCGACTCCCTCTGAGCCGCCGCCCCCTCTGAGCCGCCGACCGCCGCTGATCCGGCCTCCCGCGGCCCGCTCACCCGCGAGCGGGGGAGCCCTCGCTCACGCGGTGCCGTACGACCCCGGGGCCGTGCCGCCCGCGGGGGTGACGACGGACCGGTAGTGGGTGGTCAGCCGCCCCTCGTCGTCCAGGACGTGGAAGGCCAGCGCGGGCGGCCGGTCGAGATGGACGTGGTCGTCGGGGACGGCGGACCGGCGCTCCCAGGGGAGGCGGACGGTGGAGACCAGCCCCGGCGCCACCAGCAGCGGCCGTCCGGCGAAGGTGGTCGCCGCCGCGGTGTGGGCGTGCCCGCACAGGAAGGCCACCAGGTTGGGGTGACGCTCCGCGATCGCGGCGAGCCTCTCGGCCCCGAACTGGCGGATGGCGTCGATGAAGGGGATCTGCAGCCGGGCCGGCGGGTGGTGGAAGCCGACCAGCACGGGAACCTCCGCCGGGGTGCCGGCCAGGGTGTCCTCCAGCCACGCCAGCGTCTCCTCCTCCAGGAAGCCCTCGTCCTTCCCGGGGATCGAGGAGTCGCACAGGACGATGACGGCACCGGACGTCCGGTGCACCTGGTTGATCGGCTCCTCCGTCCCCGGCCGGCCGAGCAGGTGCCGCCGGAACGCGGCGCGCTCGTCGTGGTTGCCGGGACAGATCAGCAGCGGATGCCGGGAGGTGAACAACCGGCGCGCCCGCTCGTACTCGGCCGGCAGGGCGTGGTCGGCGATGTCGCCGGTGACCAGGACGGCGTCCAGGTCGTAGGGGAGATCCTCCAGGTGGTCCATGACGGTCTTGACGCGCTCGACGCTGCGCCGGCCGTCGTCGATGTGGGGGTCGCTGAGATGGGCGATCACGATCACTGCGGGTTCCCTTCGTTCTGGCTCACCACGACCGTAGAGGACCACCGGACCAGGATTAAGATCCGGTCTCATGCCGAAACACTGGTCCGGTTCCCGGCTCGACCTGCACATCTCCCTGGACACGGCGGGCGGGCGGCGCTCCGGCCTGGAGTCCGCCCTGCGGACGGCGATCCGCGAGGGACGGCTGGCCGCCGGGACGCTCCTGCCCTCCACCCGCGGGCTGGCACGGGAGCTCGGCCTCTCGCGGGGCACCGTCAGCGCCGCCTACGACCAGCTCGTCGAGGAGGGCTACCTGACCACGCGGCCGGGATCGGGCACCAGCGTGGCCGCCGTCCCGGGCGGCACCCGGGAGCCCGCGCACCACGTGCCCGCGCCCGCCGCCCCCCGCCACGACCTCCGCCCCGGCCTGCCGGACGTCAGCGCCTTCCCCGTCCGGGCCTGGCTCGCCTCCACCCGCCGGGTGCTCGCCCGCGCCCGTCCCGAGGTCTTCGGCGCCGGGGACCCGCAGGGACGGATCGAGCTGCGCGCCGCGCTCGCCGGCTACCTGGGCCGCACCCGCGGCGTGATCACCACCCCCGACCGGATCGTCGTCACCTCCGGCTACCACCAGGGCCTGGGCCTGCTCTGCGGCGTGCTGGTCGCGGGCGGCGCCCGTACCGCGGCCGTGGAGGACCCAAGCCACGACGTCTTCCGCGACGTCGTCCGGCGGGCCGGGTTCACCGTCCGGGCCCTGCCCGTCGACGCCCACGGCGCCCGCACGCAGGAGCTGACCCACCGCGACGCGGCGGCGTTCCTCACGCCCGCGCACCAGTACCCGACCGGCGTCCCGCTGCGTCCCGGCCGCCGTCAGGCACTGTGCGCGTGGGCGCGCTCCACGGGCGGCCTGATCGTCGAGGACGACTACGACGGCGAGTACCGCTACGACCGTCAGCCCGTCGGCGCACTGCAGGGCGTCGCCCCCGACCAGGTCGTGTACTGCGGCACCGTGTCCAAGACCCTCGGCCCCGCCCTCCGCCTGGCCTGGATGGTCCTGCCGCCCCACCTGGTGGAGCCGGTGACGCGGGCCAAGCGGCACGCCGACCAGTACACCGAGACCCTGGGCCAGCTCGTCCTGGCCGATCTGATCACCACCCACGCCTACGACCGTCACATCCGCGCCGCCCGCCTGCGCTACCGCCGCCGCCGAGAGCTCCTCCTCGGCAGGGTCGCCACCGTCCCGGGCCTGGTCGCCCACGGCGTCCCGGCCGGACTGCACACGCTGGTCACCCTCCCGCCCGGCGCCCCCGCCGAGGACGACCTGCTGGCCCGGTGCGACCGCCGGGGCCTGGCCGTACGCGGCCTGACCGAGCTCCACCACGACCCCGACGGCCGCCCGCAGGGGCTGCTGGTCGGTTTCGCCGCCCCGTCCGAGCGCGCCTACCCGGCCGCCCTCGACGCCCTGTTCGCGGTCCTGGCCGACCGGGACGCCCCCGCGCGGCCCGGGGTGTGAGGGGCGCGAGCCGGAGCACGTGTCGCTGCCGTCCTCGGTGCGGGACGGACCGCACTCCATGACGTATGCGCGCATTCGTCCGTGAGACACCACTTGCGGGGAGTCGGATGATCTGGTTTGGTTACTCCCGAAAACGACAACCGTTTTCACTGTCGATCGGAGAATTCCATGACCTTCGGCTTCGAGGAACTGGCCCCCGCGACCGCGCTGCCGGCCCTGCAGGGCCCGGGCACCAACGCCCTGGTCCACACCCCGTTCGCGTTCGAGGAACTGGCGGCCGAGGCCGCGCTGCCGGCCCTGCAGGGTCCGGGCACCAACGCCCTGGTGCACTCCCCGTTCGCCTGGAACTCCTAGTTCCGCCAGGGCGGCCCGTCCCCGGACGGGCCGCCCGCCCTCCGCCCCGCCGAGAAGACCGAGCGAGAAAGCCGAGAAAGAGGACCGATGGAGCTGATCGCCCCCGGCCACCACCTGTACACCGGGCCCGACGGCACCTGGCGGTCATGCGACCCGCAGGAGCGGTTCGCCCGGCTGTCCGGCCCCGCGGACCTGCTGGAGCGCATGCGCGACCAGGCGTACGCGGGCGGGGCCGACCCGGAGCTGGAGCCGCTGGCCGCGGTCCTGCGCGAGCGGGGCGTGCTCACCTCCGCCCGCCGCGAGCCCGTCCGGCGGATCACGGTGCGCGTCACGGGGGAGGGGCCGGTCGCGGCGGAGACCGCGCGACTGTTCGAGGCGGTCCCGGACGTGGCCGTCGTGCGGCACGAGCCCACCGAGACCGGGAGCGGGACCGGGACCGGGAGCGAGGCCGACGTCGTCGTCGCCTGCGCGGGCTGGCTCACCGACGAGCGCTGGCGGCGGCTCGACGCGAGCGGGACGGTCTGGCACCGCTGCCACGTCGAGGGCACCCGGCTGGTGCTGGGACCGATGACCGTACCGGGGGCGACCGCCTCCTACCGCGACCTGCGGGGACGCAGGCTCGCCGCGTCCCCGCTGCCCGACGAGCTCGCCGCGCTGTGGGCCCGGCTCGACGACGGCGCGGCCGGGAAGGTCCCGCTGCCGCCGCTGCGCTGGCCGAACGCCGGAGCGGTCTGCCTGGCCGCCGGGCTCCTGGTCAACGACGTGCTGACGTGGCGCGACACCGGCCTGCCCGCGACCGGCTCGTTCCAGCTCGTGGTCGACCCGGCCACCGGGACGGTCGACCGGCACCCGGTCCTGCCGCTGCCGGTCGCATGAGCGCCTTCAACCTGCGGGTCCCGGGCTGGGACGGCACGCCCCTGGCGGTCGACGTCCAGCTCCCCGACCCCTCGCTGTGGCCCGTCCCCGCGGTGGTGACGCGCACCCCCTACGGGCGCTCCCACCACCTCGCCGAGGGCCGGGGCTGGACGCGGCGGGGATTCGCGTACGTCGTTCAGGACGTCCGGGGACGCCACGACTCCGACGGCGTCTGGGAGTGCTACCGCAACGAACGCGGCGACGGCGCCGCCCTGGCGGACTGGGCGCTGTCGCGGGAGTGGAGCGACGGACGGCTCATCGGCTACGGCGGCTCCTACAGCGGCTTCACCGCGTGGGCCCTGGCGGCCGAACGCCCCGATTCCGTGCCCGTGGTGGTGAGCATGGGACCGTCCATGGCCCTGCACCGCACGAAGTTCGAGGACGGCGTGCTGCGGCTGGCCGAGCACGCGGCCTGGTGGCTCGACCGCGCCGACTCCCGGACCGGCCGCGACGGCCTCGCCTCCCTGCTGCTGGGCGCCGACCCCGGCGTGCTGTCCCACCTGCCGGTGACCGGACTGCCCGAGCGGCTCGGGGTCCGCCTGCCGGGCTGGGCCGGGGTCGTCCGCCGCGGCCCGGACCACCGGCCCGAGGAGGAGATCACCGAGAGCGAACTCGCGGGCCTTCCCGTCTCGGGGATGCACATCGGCGGCTGGTACGACCTGCTCGTCGACGAGACCCTGCTGCACTGGCGCACCGTGGGAACCGGACGCGCTCCCCGGCCACCGCAGTGGCTCGTCGTCGGGCCGTGGGGACACGACCTGGCCTTCACCGGCAGGACCCGCTACGGCGACCGCGAGCACGGGCCCGTCTCCTCGCTCGATCTGGGCGCCCTGCAGGTCGAGTGGATCCGCGCCTGCCTGGACGGCACCGCCCGGGCCGGGGAGCTGGTCCTCCCGGTCGGCGCGGACACCTGGCGTCCCTGGCCGCGGGCGGAGGGCGAGACGGTGCTGCACGCCCACCCCGCCGGGACCCTCCGCGACACCCCGCCGGACGGGCCCGCGGGCTCGTTCCGCCACGACCCGGACGACCCGTGTCCCTCCCTGGCCCCCGGCACCGACCGGCGCGGCCTCGACGCGCGCGCCGACGTGCTGCGCTTCACTGCGACGCCGCTCACCACCGGGACCACCCTCACGGGCGCGCACGTCGACCTGGAGGTCGGCGCGTCCGCCGGTGACGCCGACTGGATCGTCCGGCTGGTGGAGCGAACGGCCACCGGGCAGGTCTTCGAGCTCGCCCGGGGACGCGCCGCGGGGTCCGGCCGCTGTGTGCTGAGCCCGTTCGCCGCGGTGCCGGCATCCGGCTCCCGGCTGCGGCTGGAGATCGGCGGCGGCGACTTCCCCCGGCTGGCCCGCTCCCTGGGGACGGGCGCCGACCGGTACACCACGACGGCGACCGCGCCCGTCCGCCAGACCGTCCACGCGGCACGCCTGTCCCTGAGGCACGCCTGTCCCTGAGGCACGCCTGTCCCTGAGACGCGCCCGCTTGTGAGACGCGCCTGTCCCGAAGACCGCACCTCCCCGATGACCACTCGCCCTCGCAGACCGCCCGACCTCGCAGACCACTCGTCCCCGAAGACCGCCCGACCTCGCAGACCGCGTGACCCTGGAGACCGCATGACCCGCCCAGAAGACCTGCTGGTCGATCCGCGCACCGGCGTACTGACCGCACTGGAACCGCAGGCCCGGCGCCCGGGACTGCCCCGCTGGTGGACCGGTTACGGCTCGGCCGTCGCCGACACCCGCCGGTTCGCGGGATGGCGGGCCGACCGGCACGGGTTCGGCGCGTCGATCGGCGACCCGGCGCGGGCCCGCGGCGCGGCGCTGGGCGAGGCCGTCGAACGCTACTGCGGCAACGCGATCCCGTCCGGGCTGCGGGTGTCGTCGTGGTACGCGCTGGACGAGGCGGCGCTCGACCCGGAGACGATCCCGCTGTACTCCGCCGCCCAGTACGCCGAGCCGGGCTTCCCGTTCGTCCCGCTGACCCGGGACCTGGAGATCGCCTGGACGCCCGCCACCGACCTGCGGACCGGCGAGGAGGTGCTCGTCCCCGCCTCGATGGTCTGGCTCGACTACTTCCACGGGCCACGGGCCGCGCAGCCGCCCACGCACTCCCTGCTGTACTCCGGGATCGCCGCGGGGCCCTGCCCGGCCCGCGCGCGGCAGGCCGCGCTGGAGGAGCTGTTCGAACGGGACGCCACCACGATCTGGTGGGCCTCCGGCGCGCCGGCGCGGGCGGTCGCCGATCCGGAACGGGTGACCTCGCTGCTCGGCGGCGACGGACCGGCCGCGCGGATCCTGGTGATCCCCTCGCCGTTCGGGGTCCCGGTGATGGCGGCGTTCCTGGAGGACGACGACGGGATCGTCGCGTTCGGCAGCGCCTGCCGGTCGACCCCGGCCGAGGCCGCGGCGAAGGCCCTGGTCGAGGCCTACGGGCTGTACTCCCTGACGCTCCAGCTCGCCGACCCGGACGGCGAGGTCTGGCGGGCGGTCGCCACGGGAGCCCTGGAGGCGCACGTGTTCCGCCCGTTCCGGGCCGACCGGACCTACCGGGACGCCTTCCGCGCCGACTTCCGCGACCTGACCGACCTGCCGGCGATCGCCCAGCTCTACCTCGACCCCCGGATGCGGGGCGAGCCCCTGGACCGCCTGCGGGCCGCCCCCGGTCCCGCGCTGGACGACCTGCCGGCCGCCGATCCGCAAGGGTACCTGGACCGGCTGTCGGAGGCGGGCCTCACCGCCTACTGCGCGGACCTGACCACGCCCGACGTCGCCGCGGCCGGGCTGAGCGTGGTGCGGGTCCTGGTCCCCGGCCTGGTCGGCAACGCCCCGCCCGCCTTCCCCCTGCGCGGGGGGTCGCGCCTGTACGAGGTGCCGCGCCTGCTGGGCCTCACCGAGAACGTCCTGACCGAGGACGACCTGGTCGTCACCCCTCTTCCCCTGGCCTGACATGTACCCTCTCCTGCTCGACGCGCGCACCGGGATCGTCCGCGACCTGGTCCACACCCGCGTCCCCGGCCACCTGCCCGAGTCGTTCTCGATGGTCACGGCCGTCCTGTCGGACACCACCCGGTTCAGCCCCTGGCCGTCGGACTCCGCCGGTGCCGGGTACGCCTTCGCCGACCCGCGGGCCGCCCTGGGCGCGGCGCTGGGCGAGGCCGCCGAACGCTACTGCGGCAACCTCGTGCCCGCCGGGCTGCGCACCGGCTCCCACCGCGAGCTCGGCCCGCTCGCGCTCGACCCGCGCACCCTGGCCCTGTACTCCCCGGAGCAGTACGCCACACCGGGGTTCCCCCTGGCCGAGTTCACTCCCGACCTTCCCGTGGAGTGGACGCCCGCTTCCGACCTGGTCACCGGCGAGGAGGTGCTCGTCCCGGCCGGGCTGGTGTGGGTCTCCTACTTCTCGGCCGACGTCGCCACGCCCACGCCGCGCACCAACCCGGTCGTGCAGGCCGGTCTCGCCGCCGGGCCGAGCGGGGCGTACGCCGCCTGGGGCGCCCTGTGCGAGCTCGCCGAGCGCGACGCCATGACGCTCGCCTGGCACGGGCGCGCCGGGCTCCGCCTCCTGGAGGCGCCCGCGTGGCTGGGCGTCCTCGCGGAGGGGCCGCGCCGGAGGTTGCACGTCCGGTTCCTGGAGTTCCCCTCCGCCACGGGCCTGCGTGTGGTCGGCGCGCTGGTCCGCGACCGGGAGACCGGATACCTCAGCCTCGGCATGGGGGTGCGCGCCGACGCCGGGGAGGCGATGGTCAAGGCGTACGGGGAGGCGTTGCAGCTGCAGCTGTTCGTCGCGGGACTGGACGACCCGGACGGCCCGTACTGCCGGGTCGCGGCCGATCCGCGCAGCCCGCTCAAACCGTGGCGGGCCGACCGCGCCTACGGCTCCTCCTACCGCGACGATCTCGCCGACGTCGTCGACCACGGCTGCCACCTGCAGCTCTTCCTCGACCCCGCGGTCCAGGAGCGCTTCGAGGACGAGCTCGCCGAGGCGCTCACCGAAGGCGCCCCGCCCGAGCGCGTCCGGCCGCCCGGGAGCGTGGCCGACCTCGCGGCCCGGCTCGGCACGCGGGTGCTGTGCGCCGACGTCACCACGCCCGACGTCGCCTCGGCGGGGGTGCGCGTGGTCCGCGTCATCGCCCCCGGCCTGTACTCCAACACCGCGGCCGGACTGCCCTTCCTGGGCGGGAGCCGGCTCGCGGCCCGTCTCGGCGGACGCCCGCGCCGTGCCCTGCCCCTTCCGCACTGACCTCGCCGCCTTCCGCACCGACCTCCCCGAACCCATCTCACCGTCTCTCCGACCTCCGCCTCACGATCTCACCGGCCTCCCGGAAGAACCGAAAGACTCCCGTGACCTCCTCGCACCTGATCTCCGGACGCCGCTACCCGCTGCTGGTGGCGCTCCTGCTCGGCGCCGTACCCCTGGTGCTCGTCGCGGCCGTCACCCACGGGGCGGTCGACCTGCCGGTCCGGGACGTGTGGCGGGTGATCGGCGCGCACCTGACGACCGGGCACCGGCCTGCCGACGTCAGCGGCATCGACGACGCGATCATCTGGGGCTCCCGCACGCCCCGGACCGTGCTCGCCCTCGTCGCCGGAGCCGGGCTCGCCGTCGCCGGGGCCGTCCTGCAGGCCGTCGTGCGCAACCCCCTGGCCGATCCCTACGTCCTCGGGGTCAGCTCCGGGGCCTCCCTCGCGGCCGTCGCGGTCATCACCCTGGGCGGCGTCGCCGGGCTGGGGGTGGCCGGGGCCGCGTTCCTCGGGGCCTGCGTCACGCTCGGGCTCGTCCTGCTGCTCGGCAGCCGCCGCGGCACCCTCACCCCGACCCGGCTGGTGCTGGCCGGGGTGGCCCTGTCGTACCTGCTGCAGGGTGCGACCAGCTACCTGCAGCTCCGCGCCCAGCCCGAGGAGCTCGCCGGGATCCTGTTCTGGCTGCTCGGCTCGGTCTCCGGGGCGGGCTGGGACGACCTGGCCGTGCCGTGCGCGGTCGTGTCCGCCTGCACGCTCTGGCTGCTGACACAGGGACGGCGGCTGAACGCGCTGCTCCTGGGGGACGAGACCGCCGCCTTCCTGGGCGTGAACGTCCACCGGTTCCGGCCGGCGCTGCTGGTGGTGGCGGCGCTGCTGACCGCGTCCGTCATCTCCGTCGCGGGGGGCGTCGGCTTCGTCGGGCTGATCGTCCCGCACGCCGTCAGACTCCTGGTGGGCTCCGACCACCGGCTCACCCTGCCCCTGGTGGCACTGGCCGGCGGGCTGTTCCTGGTCGCCGCCGACCTCGCCGCCCGGACGCTGTCCCCGCCGCTGGAACTGCCGCTCGGCGTCCTGACCGCCGTCCTGGGCACCCCCTTCTTCCTGTGGCTGCTGCGGCGCGAGACGGCGGTGGCGTGATGCGCGTCGACCTGGCGGGCCTGTCCATCCCCGTCGGCGGGGTGTCCGGCGTCGACCTGCACGTCGAGCCGGGTGAGCTGGTCGGCCTCATCGGCCCCAACGGGTCCGGCAAGTCCACCCTGCTGCGCTCGGTCTACCGGGCGCTGCGTCCCGGCGACGGAACGGTCCGGGTCGGCGGCGACGACGTGTGGCGTACCCTGTCGGCCCGCCGGTCCGCGCGGCGCGTCGCGGTCGTCGCGCAGCACTCCGCCGAGGGGTTCGACCTCACCGTCGCCGAGATCGTCGCCACCGGCCGTACCCCGCACCGGGCCGCGCCCGCCGCCGACCGGGAGATCGTCGCCCGGGCGCTGGAGCGTGTGGGCCTGACCGGGACGGCCCACCGCCTGTACGCCACCCTGTCGGGCGGGGAGAGGCAGCGCACCCTGCTGGCCCGCGCGCTCGCGCAGCAGGGAGGCGTCCTGATCCTGGACGAGCCGACGAACCACCTCGACATCGCCGCCCAGCTCGACCTGCTCGAACTGGTCCGCTCCCTGGGCGTCACCACGCTCGCGGCGCTGCACGAGCTCAACCTCGCGGCGGCCTACTGCGACCGCGTCTACGTGCTGGCCGCCGGGCGCGTCGTCGCCTGCGGCCCGCCCGCGCGGGTGCTGACGCCCTCGCTGCTGGGCGAGGTCTTCGGCGTCCGTGCCCACCTCGGGGTCAACCCCCTCACCGGCCGCCCGGCCCTGACCTTCGCCCCCCTCGACACCACCGGAGATCCCCGATGAAGACCCGTTCCCTCGTTCCCGTTCTCGCCGTCGCCGCCGTGCTCCTGCCGGTCGCGGCCTGCGGCGGACAGGCGGAGAGCGCCCCCGCCGTCACCGCCTTCGCCGCCGCTCCCGGCGCCACCGCGACCGTCGCCCCGCAGGAGGGGCAGGCCTCCTACCCCGCGCAGGTCACCAACTGCGGGCGTACCGTCAGGGTCGAGCGGGCGCCCGAGCGCATCGTGTCGTTCTTCCCGTCCAACACCGAGATGCTGCTCGCCCTGGGGCTCAAGGACCGCGTCGCCGGTCACGGGTGGGCCGGCCAGTCCCCGCCCAAGCCCGCCTACGCCGCCGACTACGCCTCGGTGAAGGTGCTCGCCGAGGGGGAGGTCTCGCGGGAGTCGCTGCTGGCCGCCCGCCCGGACTTCATCCTGGCCGACGGCGAGTACAACTTCGACGGCACGAAGCTCCCCACGATCAAGGAGCTGGAGGAGCTCGGCGTCCCGGTCTACGTCAGCGCCGCCTTCTGCCCCGACACCACCGGCACCGCCACCCTCGCCGACACCGGCCGCGACCTCGACGCGCTCGGCGTCCTGCTGGGGATCCCCGCCCGCACCGCCGAGGCCGGGGCGGGCGTGCGGAAGGCGCTCGACGACGTCCGCACGCGCCTGGCCGGGCGCGAGCCCGTCCGCCTCGCGATGGTCCAGCTCTTCGACAGGCAGCTCTACGCCCTGGCCGGTGGCCTGTACTCCGACATCGTCCGCACCGCGGGCGGGGAGAACCTCCTGGACGGCTCGGTGCCCGAGGGCAAGAACTTCGACACCGTCTCGGTCGAGACCGTCGCCAAGGCCGACCCGCACACGATCGTCTTCCACTACGTCGACGACAAGGACCGCGCGGCCGCCCAGGCCTGGATCCGCGAGCACCTCGGCCAGACCGACGCGGTCAGGAACGGCCGCCTCGTCGCCACCCCGGCCGCCGACTACTCCGGGCTGCGCTCCGTCGACGGCACCGTGACGCTGGCGCGTGCCCTGCACCCGGCCGCCTTCTGATGCGGCTGTACCTCCTCGCGCGGACCGTCTCGTGGATCGGGTCGTCGATCACGCTCGTGGCGCTGCCGATCCTGCTGTACCAGCGGACCGGCAGCGCCGCCCTCAGCGGCCTGCTCACGGCCCTGGAGGCGATCCCGTACCTGCTGTTCGGGCTCCCGGCGGGGGCGCTGGCCGACCGCTGGGACCGGCGGCGGACCCTCACCCTCACGAGCTGGACGAGCGCCGCCCTGATCGCAAGCGTCCCCGCCGCCTCGGCGCTGGAGGTGCTCACCACCGCGCACCTGTTCCTGGTCGCGGGGGCCACGGCGACGGCGTTCGTGTTCTTCGACGCCGCGGCCTTCGGCGCGCTGCCCGCCCTGGTGGGACGCGAGGGCGTCGCCCGCGCGACGAGCACCCTGATGACGGCCGGGACCCTGGTCACGCTGATCGGGCCCGCGGTGGCGGGCGTGCTCGTCGCCGCGGTGGGCGCGCCCGCGGCGATGGGCGCCGACGCCCTCAGCTACGCCGTCGCGGCGGTCCTGCTGGCCCGGCTGGCCCTGCCTCCCACGGTCCGCCCGGGCCGGGCCCGCGAAGAACCGCGCGATCCTTCCGGCCGAACGGACGGGGACCCGGGCGATCCTTCCGAGCGGGCCGCGAAGGAGCCGCGCGATCCTTCCGGACGGGCTGCCGGGGACCAGCGCGATCCTTCCGGGCGGGTCTCCGGGGACCTGCGCGGGGAGATCCGCGAAGGGGTGCGGTTCATCCGGTCGCATCGCCTGATCGGGTCGCTCACCTTCCTCGGCGTCGGCAACAGTCTCGCCGAGGGAGCGGTGATCGGCCTGCTCGTCGTGGTCGCCGTGGAACAGTTCGGGCTGCCCGTACAGGACGCCAGGATCGGCCTGCTGTTCGCCGCGGCCGCCGTCGGGGCCATGGCCGCAGGTCTCGCGGTGCCGTGGCTGCGCCGCCGCGTGCCCACCCCGGTGATCTCCCTCGTCGCCCTGACCGCCGTCGGGCTGCTGCTGCTCGCCTGGGCGTTCACCGGGCACTTCCCGCTCGGTCTGGTCGTGCTGGCCCTGTGGCAGGGTGCCAACACGCTCGTCAGCCTCAACGGGATCGTCGAACGCCAGGAGCAGACCCCCGACCACCTCCAGGGACGCGTCAACACCACCGCCCGCATGATCGCCTGGGGTGGGCAGCCCGCCGGGGCCGCCCTCGCCGGGGTTCTCGCGGACCTGACCTCCCCGCGCGCCGCCCTGGTGACCGTCGCCGTGACCGTCCTGCTCACGCTGACCCTGCCCCCCGCCCGTACCCTGCTCGGGCTCGCCCGCCGGACCGGCGTGACACGGGCGGGGAGCGGGCCGTGAGCGCCGCGGACGACGGCACGTTCCGGGTCTACGCCCGGTCCGTACCGGCGAACGCGCCGATGGCCCGTCCGGCGCGTTCGGTGATCGCGCGGAGATGACCGGCCAGTTCCGGGGGGTCGAGGAGGGTGTAGTCGACCGGCAGGAGCATCACGCGGTAGGCCAGGTGCCGCGGTGAGTCGGGGTGGGTGAGCAGCAGGCACGAGTCGTCGTCGACCGCCTCCAGGACCCCCTGCCAGGCGGGGACGCTCTCGGCGGCCCGTTCGAGGGGCACGTGCAGCAGCAGCCGGGCCCGGACGTCGCGGGGCGGCATCTGCCGGGTCACCCAGGTCTCGGTGTCGACGCCGCCGGGCAGCTCGCGCGCCGGGACGCGGACACCGGTGCGGTGCAGCTCGCCCATCCGGTCCACCCGGAAGGAACGCCACCCGGCCCGGTGCTCGTCGTAGGCGACCAGGTACCACAGGCGCTCCGAGACCACCAGCCGGTGCGGCTCCACCAGGCGCCGGGTCGCCTCGCCGTGCGGCCTGGTGTAGGCGAAACGGACCTTCTCGTGCGTCACGCAGGCGGCGGCCAGCGCGGCCAGGACGCCGGCGTCGGCGGCCGGGCCGTCCCGCGGGGGCAGGACGACGGCCGCCCCCGACAGCGCCGCCACCCGGGGACGCAGCCGTGCCGGGAGGACCTGCTCCAGCTTGGCCAGGGCACGGAGCGAGGTGTCCTCGATGCCGCTGACGGCCGCGGTGGCCGCGGCGCGCAGGCCGATGGCGACGGCGACCGCCTCCTCGTCGTCGAGCAGCAGCGGAGGCATGGCCGTTCCCGAGGTCAGCCGGTACCCGCCGACGTTGCCCTGGGTGGCGTGCACCGGGTAGCCGAGCTCGCGCAGCCGGTCGACGTCGCGCCGGATCGTCCGGGAGGTGACGCCCAGGCGGTCGGCGAGCTCGGCACCCGGCCACTCGCGCGGGGTCTGCAGAAGGGACAGCAGCCGCAGCAGCCGGCCGGAGGGATCGCGCATGCCCCCATCCTGCCATCCCTAATAGGACGTTCAATGACCTGTTGCCCTCCTAGAGTCATGGACATCGACTCGGACCACGGCAGCCGGATCCCCGGCAGCCCCCCGGCAGCGAAGGAGAAGCGCATGTTGCGAGGACTCGCCACCGTCACCCTCTGGGCGGACGACCTGGAGGCGGCGAAGGCGTGGTACGCCGACCTGCTGGGCGTCGAGCCGTACTTCGAGCGTCCTGGGAACGGGCTGCCGGCCGCCTACTACGAGTTCCGGATCGGCGACCACCAGGCCGAGCTCGGCATCATCGACCGGCGTTACGCCCCGCCGGCCGCCCCCGCCGCGCCGGGAGGCGCGATCACCCACTGGCACGTCGACGACGTCCAGGGCTCGCTGGACCGGCTGCTCGCCATGGGGGCCACCCTCCACACGCCGCTCACCGAGCACGGCCCCGGTTTCGTCGCCGCGTCGGTGGCCGACCCGTTCGGCAACGTGCTGGGCGTCATGTACAACAGCCACTACCTGGAGATGCTGGGCCGATGATGCACTTCGAGGACGCCGCGGCGTGGGAGGCGTGGCTGGCCGCCCACCACGAGAGCGGCGACGGCGCCTGGCTGAGGATCGCGAAGAAGGGGTCGGCCGCCACGTCGGTCACGATCACGCAGGCGCTGGAGGTCGCGCTGTGCTACGGCTGGATCGACAGCCACCGCAGGGCCCATGACGAGGACTTCTACCTGCAGCGGTACTCGCGCCGCCGCAGGGGCGGCGCCTGGTCGCGGGTGAACGTCGAGCGCGTGGAGGCGCTGACCGCAGCCGGGCGGATGCGCCCGCCCGGCCTGGCCGAGGTCGCCGCGGCCCGGGCGGACGGCCGATGGGAGGCCGCCTACACCGCCCAGCGCGACGCCGTCGTCCCCGCCGACCTGGCCGGTGCGCTGGCGGCCCACCCCCGCGCCGCCGCCCGCTTCGACGCGCTGGGCAGGACCGGCCGCTACCGGCTGATCCTGCCGCTGCTGAAGGCCAGGACCCCGGCCGGACGCGCGGCCCGCCTGGACGGGGCGATCTCCACCCTGCTGGAGGACCGCTGATCGTCCACCGCGACGTCTTTCGTGCCCGCATGTACGGCTTCGTCGAGGTCGCCGGGGCGGCGGGTTCCACCACACGATGACGGGAAGGCGGCCGCCGGGCCGCGGCGACGCCGTCAGCGCAGGGGGATGCCGGTCCGGTCGCCGGTGGGCCGGGGGCCGTGGATGCGCCTCTGGTCCTCGGTGATGGGGACGTCGTTGATGCTGGCCTCCCGGCGGCTCATGTAGCCGAGGGCGTCGAACTCCCACTGCTCGTTGCCGTAGCTGCGCCACCACTGGCCGGTCGCGTCATGCCATTCGTACTGGAACCGGACGGCGATGCGGTCGTCGCCGAACGCCCAGAGCTCCTTGCGCAGGGCGTAGTCGAGCTCGCGCTCCCACTTGTCGGTGAGGAACGCCTCGATCCGGTCGCGGCCGGTGAGGAAGGCCGAGCGGTTGCGCCAGGTGCTGTCGGGCGTGTAGGCGGCGGCGACGCGCCGGGGGTCGCGGCTGTTCCAGGCGTCCTCCGCGGCCTGCACCTTGTCCCGTGCGGTGTCGGCGGTGAAGGGCGGCAGCGGATGGCGCGGGGGTTCGGCGTCGTGGTGGCCGGTGCTCATGTGGGGCTCCCGATGGGTCGGTGTGGTGACGGCCGGGCCCGCGGGCCGGGATCGGCGCTCGTGGACGTCCGGCAGGCCCGGCCGCCGTCGTCGCGTCACCGTGGAGCCGGAGCCGGAGCCGGGACCGGCACCCGTGCCGGCGCGATTTTCGATCGGAGGATCCGCGGTTCCGGACGCCCGGCGGGCGTACCCGGACGCACCTAACCGTCATAATTGATTTCGTCGGTAACGACGCTACGACGACGGCATCTAACCTGTCAAACCGGGAAAGGGAGTAAGGCCGGTGCGTGTCGCGGGACGGGACGCCGTCGGGAGCGTCCGGGGAGGGGGCCTCGACGATCGGTGAGGGCAGGTGCGCGTCCCCGGTCTCGGCGGGGACGGGTCCTCTACGCCGTCGGGAGCAGGCCGGTGACGGCCTCGTCGACGCTGTCGCGCAGCGCGAAGTGGGGCAGCAGGCCGGTGCGGAGCAGCAGGTGCCGCAACCCGGGAGGCAGGCCCACGAACACCAGTCGGCCGGTGGCGGTGGCGAGGACCCGGTGGTGGGTGTTGGCCAGCACCGCCAGCGCGGTGGAGTCGTAGAAGGTCAGCCCGGAGACCTCCATCACCAGGCGGGGACCCGGGCTCAGCTCCCAGACCGCCTCCACGTGGTCGACGAGCGCGGGCCCGGTGATGAAGTCCAGGTGCCCGCCGATCTCCAGGACGCTGCAGTGACCGTGATGGGTCACCCGTACCCGCAACTCCTGGCGGTGCCGCTCGTTCACCCGGGTCCTCCTCTGTCGCGTCGGCGCCGCTGGCGCCCCCGCGATACCCCGATGAAGCGCGGAAATGCCCCCGGCCGCGAACGAGCCCTCGGCCGGGGGCGGATCCTCGGCTACAGGTCCGACGCCGTCGCCATGAGGGGCTGGTAGGTCACCTCGGCGAGGGCCCGCTGCCCGCTGGTGTTGGGGTGGAAGTAGTCCCAGGTGCTGAGCTGGCCGAGCGTGAAGGGGTAGGAGAAGACGGCGCCGCCGTCGTAGCGGCAGGTGCTGTACTCCGCGCAGACCCGGGCCAGCACGTCGTTGAACTCGACGACCCGCTGCCTGACCCGGTCACGGCGCGCCTCGTCCTCCGCGGACGTCGAGCGGGGGGAGGCCAGCATCGACCGGCAGATGTTGAAGGCGCTCCACGCCGTGCGCGCCGAGGAGCTGTCCTTGCCGACCGACCACAGGCGCTTGAGGTCGGGGATGCTGGCGACGAACACCGACGCCTGCGGGATCCCGGCCGCCAGCTCCTGCATCGCCGCCCGGAAGCGGCTCTCGAAGTCGGTCACCGAGGTCATCGACGACTCCGAGGAGGTGCACGCGTCGTTGGCGCCCATCAGGATCGTCACGTAGTCGACGCCCCGGGAGGCCGCGGTCCTCGCCTGCCCGGCCAGGTCGGCGATCTTCGCGCCCGACCGGGCGTCGTTGTAGGCGACCAGGTCGGGGTTCTGCGTCCTGATCCGGTTGCGGTGGCTGTCGACCGAGGTGCTCGACCCCGTCGACCACGACCGGCTGGTGCAGTCGGCGAACCAGCCGCAGGCGTTGAACCCGCGGGTGATCGAGTCGCCCAGCCCGGACATGGAGCCGGGCGGCGCGACGGTGGCCGAGGTCGCCGGGGTGGTCGGGACCACGGCCCAGCCGAGGGCGGCGAGCAGGATGAGGGCGATCTGGAGGGCATGGCGTCTAGACAAGGGACCTACCTCTGTCCGGGGGGGTGTGCCGGGTGCTGAGCCGATCATGAATCGCTTCGCGCCCGCCGTACATAGGGGGAACAGAAACCTTACGCTCAGGTCAAGTCCGCTGTCAGGCGGTGAAGGAAGACCGCGGACGGGTTTCCTTGATCTGCCAGGCCCGCGGCTCAGGAGCAGGAGCGGACCGCATCGTCCCAGGCGCCGGGGCTGCTGAAGTGGTTCTCGTGTCCCGCGGCGAGTACGTGGCGCAGTTCGGCACGATGCCGGGTGTTCGCGGGAAGCTCCAGCCGGTCGAGGAGGGCCAGTGCGGCGGCGGGTTCGAGGTCGCCGTAGACGTCGTGGAAGCTCGCCCGAAGACCGCGGAAGAGGGATGGATGCAGGGCGGGAAGCCGCACGACGGTGCGGTACGCCGGCTCCTTCACCGTCCAGCGCACCGGGCCCGAACACTCCAGAACCCGGCGGGCTCGGCGGAGCAGGGGTTCCGATCGCTCCGCCACCACCCGGTCGACGTCATTACCGAGGACCTCGTCGAAGGCCGTCGCGGAAGTGGTGTGGTCCTCGAACCAGTCCACCCACAGCGAGTAGGTGACGGCCTCGGCGTCCCGGTCCGCCTCCAGCCGCTGACGATAGCCGTCCCACAGGGCGTCGGCCGGCAGGGGGCCGTCCGCACTCCCGTTCGCGAACCGGATCTCGCACGTGACCCAGTATTCGTCCAGGAGGTCCAGCAGCCCGAAGGCCAGCCGCACCCGGTCGGCCGCGTCCAGGTCCTCGGCGAACACGTCGCCGGCCCAGGAGTGCGCCACCTGGTTGGCGGTGAGCAGCACGTCCGGCCTCTCGTCGCTCACCCACCCGTCGCGCACCCGGCGGACGCCCCGAGCGGCCAGCCAGCGCCGTGCCGCCTCCAGGGCCTGCATCTCCATCCGGGAAGTATGACAAGCCCCGCACGATCCGGACGAGACGGCGGCCTAGTCGCGGAACGACCCATCCGTCCGGCGCAGGTGACGGCTCAGCAGGTGCCTGCAGGTCGGGCAGTGCCGCATGAACCCGCGCTTCACCACGAAGCCGACGCCCACGGTGCCCAGGTAGAGGAGGCCGACCATCCATCGCTGCCCCACGCGGACGACGGCGGGGTTGGTGCACGTCTTGCAGTCTCGACAGGTCACATCACCACTCTGATCGACGATCACTCTTCCCGCGCGCCGATCCGCGGGTCCGGTTCCGGCCGGGGAGCGTCGGCCGGGCCGGGGTCGCGGGCGGCGGGGTCGTCTCGGCCCGCCCGGCGCCGTACCAGGGGCAGGTACACCTCGTCGACGATCTCGACGAGGACGTCGTCGGACACGGTGGGGACCCCGCGTACGACGAACTCGTTGCGCAGCAGGACGATCGCCACGGTGGCGACCCGCGGATGGAGCGCCTCGGGAGCCGCTTCGCCCCGCGCGACCGCGCGCTCCAGGATGGTCAGCCAGGGGGCGGCCGCGGCGTCGCCGGACCGTTCCTGCAGCTGCGCCAGGAGCTCGGACGTGCCCCCGGCCGCGGAGAGCAGCTCGCGCAGGATCACGCCGAGGGGAGAGCTCCAGTGGCGGTTCGCCCGGCGCAGCCACTCCAGGACGTCACCGCGCAGATCGCCGGTGTCGGGAGGGGAGACCGTCGTGGTCAGCCGCCGGTAGGCGGCGATGCCCAGCGAGAGGCGGTTCGGCCAGCGGCGGTAGATGGCGTTCTTGTTGGTGCCGGCGCGGGCGGCGACCCCGTCCATGGTCAGCCCGGCGTATCCGGCCTCGGTCAGCTCCTCCGCCGCGGCGCGCAGGATCGCCTCCTCCAGGGCGGCTCCGCGTCGCCGTGTCCGCCCGGCGCCCGGCCGTCCCGTCGGATCCTCTGTCATGGCCCTTCCCGTGCTCGCCGCCGATCATGTCCTCCCATTCTGGTTGCCGTGCCCGCGTGCCCGCACATAAGGTACGCCAAGTACCTTAAATGTTCTCGTGGGAAGAAGGCACGACATGCGGGCCAAGGGCATCAGCTACGACACCGGCTTCGCCTGCAGGGGGGTGCTCGGCCACCCGTCCTTCGACCCGGAGGTGGCCGGGCGCGAGCTGCGCGTCATCCGTGACGACCTGCACTGCACCGCGGTCCGCGTCATGGGGGGCGACCCGGAACGGATGGAGATCGTGGCCTCGCACGCCGCCGACCTCGGCCTGGAGGTGTGGTTCTCCCCCTACCCCCTGGAGCTGACCGAGGAGGAGACACTGTCGCTGTTCGCCGACTGCGCCGTGCGCGCGGAACGGATCAGGCGGCGGGGCGCCGAGGTCGTGTTCGTCACCGGCGCCGAGCTCAGCCTGATGAACAGGGGGTTCCTGCCCGGCGACGACATCGACGAGCGGGTCGAGTCGCTGACCGGGTCGGACCGCCTGCCGGAGCGGGTCGGCGAGGTCTCCGCGGCCGTCAACGACTTCCTCGGCAGGGCCGTCGCGCTCGTCCGCGAGCACTTCGGCGGCAGGGTGACCTACGCGTCCGTCCCGCTCGAACGGGTCGACTGGGCCCCCTTCGACATCATGTCCTTCGATCTCTACCGCTCGGCCGAGATCGCCGGTCACTTCGCCGAGGGCGTGGCCGGCCTCGTCGCGCAGGGGAAGCCGGTCGCGATCACCGAGTTCGGCTCGGCCACCTACCGGGGCGCGGGCGACAGGGGCGCCCGCGGCCTGGAGGTCGTCGAGTACGAGAAGGAGACCCGCGCGCCGCTGCGGCTGAAGGGGGAGTACGCCCGCGACGAGGCCGGTCAGGCCGCGTACCTGCGCGAGTTGCTGGAGGTCTTCGAGGCCGGGGGCGTCGACGGCGCCTTCGTGTTCACCTTCGCGCTCCCCGACCACCCGCACCGCCCCGGGGGCGACCCCCGCGACGACCTGGACCTGGCGAGCTACGGCATCGTCAGGTTCTACGAGGACCGCCTCGGGACCACCTACCCGGACATGCCGTGGGAGCCCAAGGCCGCGTTCGCCGCCGTCGCCGACCACTACCGGAGGCACTGAGACGACAAGGGCCGCGGAGCGGTGAGACCGCGGGCCCGGCGCGTTCCGTATGGCATGCCGGACGGAATCACAAACGCCGCCGAATTCATTTTCCAGCGCTTTGACGCGTAAATCACCTGATTCCATACGGGCCCCGGACGCGGTAAGACCTTTACCCGGCCGCCGTGGACCGCACGCGCTTGTCCGCCGGGACGTGCCGGATACGATCGCATGGATTCAGCGCTTTCCTCGAATCATTCACGAGGTGCGCGGGAAAAAGGAGAATCACATGTTCGGTAGGAGCAGGATCATCGCGTTCGTCTGCGCCGGTGCGGCGATCGGTCTCGCCACGGGGGCCGCCTGGACGGGAGGCGCGAGCGCGAACACCCCGGTCCCGGCCAAGGCCGCGACCCCGTACGCGCAGGCGGCCGCCGTGATCAACGCCGACGGCAGCATCAATCGCGCCAAGGGGATCAGGGCGGTCACGAAGCCCGCCGTCGGGCAGTACTGCGTCGAACTGGAGGACAAGGACCTGGACATCACGAAACTCGTTCCTTCGGCCACCCTGCAGTACACGTCCTTCGAGTACGGAATTCGTGTCTCGATGTGGCCGCACCCGGCCTGCGGAACGCAGAAGGACACCTTCCACGTCATCACCGGAATGCCCAACAAGTGGGAGGACCGGGCATTCTCGATCGTCATCATGTGATCCGCCGCCGTTTCACGGCCGGCGCGTGCCGTCCCCTCGTGGCGACGCCGGCCGTCGTACGGACCGGGACCCGGAACCCGGGAGCGGGAGCGGCGGGACGGCCGGGACGGTCGGTGACATGACGCCGCTTTCGGGTACGGGGCGGTCATGATGAAACACGCGTTGTGGCAGGGACTGGTCGCCGGGGCGGCCGGTGTCGCGGTGATGACACTGGGGGAGAAGGTGGAGCAGCGGCTGACCGGCCGCCCCGACTCCCACGTTCCGGCACGGGTCCTGGAACGGCTGACCGATATGGCCGAGCGGCCCGGACGCCAGCCCGAGCCGGTGAACTGGGCCATGCACGCCGGGCAGGGGATCCTGCTGGGCGTGCTGCGTTCGGTGATGTCCCACGCCGGGCTGCGCGGGCCGTGGTCCTCGGCGAAGTTCACGGTGGTCCGGATCACCAACGACCAGATCCTGGAGAACGCCACCGGGGTAGGCGCGCCTCCCGAGACCTGGCCCCGTCGCGAGCTGGTGGTCGACCTGCTGCACAAGACGGTGTACGCCTTCGCCACCGGGGTCGTGGCCGACCTGCTGGCCGCCCGCTCCGGGCCGGGCCCGGGGCAGCGGCACGCCGCGATGCGACCGGGCCGGCACGCCGGGGTCGGTCCGCTGCCGAGGGAGAAGGCCTACGGCCGCTGAACGATGACCGGCCCGGGGCGGTCGCCCGGTGGGGCATGATCCCGCTTGGGAATCTACATTGTAAAGGCACTGGAACGATCGAAGACCGATGAGCGGGTCGTGCCGCACCGGGGATGGGCCGGCCACCGGGGGCGGGACACGGACGGCGCGCTCCGCTTGTCGTCGCGCGCGACTGAAGCCTCGTCGCGCGCGACCGGGGCTGGTGGCCGCCTGGGCCTCCTCCCGTCCGGGCGCCCCGTGACCGGGAGGGGCGAGGAGGCCTCACCGGCCAGGATGGCCTGGGAGGACACGGTCGCGCTTCCCTCATGATCGGCGCGTCGTTCCCGGGGTGCCGGTGAATCCACCGCCCGGCCGCCATTCAGCCGTCGTGCGGTCGTCGTGCGGTCGTCGTGCTGTCGCCGTGGCGAAGGCCCGCACCCGAATCCGGCGGTGTCCGCGCGGGTGATTCGACGGCAGATGAAACGGTCGATTCAGGACGATGACGTACGAACGCTCGCCCGCGAGTTCATTGGCGCGTTCCACACTCCTTTCGGACGCCCCATTCTTATTTATCGGTCGGCCCGTCATTTCCGCTCGACGGTGACGCTTCGAATTCGGCGCTGGTCAGACGGCCGACAGTGATGCGATGGGCACTTTGATGCCCTCTCTGTTAACGGCCGACTTCTGTCGCGTGAATGACTTTTGTCCGCTTAACCTGGTCACTCTCAGTGAGAATGTGGTCGTAATAGATAAATATCGGGGCGGGTGTCCCACGGGTCACTCGACGACGTACTATCGCTCATGTCGTTCATGTCCGCCTAAAGTCGATCTTTGATCGTAGCTATATCGAAGTGCAGCAACTGGGGCTTTGAGTGGGTGCCGTCCTGCCCACTTTCGGGGGAGCAAGGTTGTGCGGATGAGCAATTTCGGTGTGCGGAAAAGTCGTCACGACGCCATAGCGATCATCGGGGTCTCCTGCCGGTTCCCCCGCGCCACCGGCGTGGAGGAGTTCTGGACGCTGCTCAGGGACGGTGTGGACGCGATCACCGAGGCTCCCGCGGATCGTTCCGGGGACGTCGACCGGCGCGGGGGATTCGTCGAGAGGATCGACCGGTTCGACCCCGGTTTCTTCGGCATCTCCCCCCGGGAGGCCGCGGCCATGGACCCGCGGCAGCGGCTCATGCTGGAACTCGGCTGGGAGGCCCTGGAGGACGCCCGGATCGTCCCGTCCAGCCTGCGCGGGAGCCGTACGGGAGTCTTCGCGGGCGCGATCTGGGACGACTACGCCGCCCTGACGGCCCGCCACGGCGCCGGGGCCGTCACCTCCCACGCGATGACCGGCCTGAACCGCGGCGTCATCGCCAACCGGCTCTCCTACACCTTCGGCCTGCGCGGGCCGAGCCTGACCGTCGACACGGCCCAGTCCTCCTCCCTGGTGGCCGTGCACCTGGCCTGCGAGAGCCTGCGCGGCGGGGAGTCCACCCTCGCGCTCGCTGGCGGCGTCAACCTGATGATCGCCCCGGACAGCACGATCGTCTCCGCGGCGTTCGGCGGGCTGTCCCCCGACGGCCGGTGCGCCACCTTCGACGCCCGCGCGAACGGGTACGTGCGCGGCGAGGGGGGCGCCGTCGTCGTGCTCAAACCCCTGTCCGCCGCCCTGGCCGACGGCGATCGGATCCACTGCGTGATCCGCGGCACCGCGACCGGCAACGACGGCGCCGGCCCCACCCTGACGACCCCGGAGGCGACGGCGCAGGAGGACGTCATCCGGCGGGCCCTCGACCACGCGGGCGTACGGCCCGGCGAGGTGCAGTACGTCGAGCTGCACGGCAGCGGCACCGCCGTCGGTGACCCGGTCGAGGCGCGCGCGCTCGGCGCCGCGTTCGAGGGTGCGCCGCTGCGGGTCGGCTCGGTGAAGACCAACATCGGGCACCTCGAGGGCGCGGGCGGGATCGCCGGGCTGGTCAAGGCCGCGCTCTGCGTCGCCCGCAGGGAACTGGTGCCGAGCCTGCACTTCGAGACGCCCAACCCCCGGATCCCGATGGACGCGCTGCGCCTGCGCGTCCAGACCGAGACCGGTCCCTGGCCCGACGCGGACCGCCCGCTCGTCGCCGGGGTGAGCTCCTTCGGCATGGGCGGGACCAACTGCCACGTCCTGCTCTCCGAGCCCCCGGCCCCGCGGCCCCTCCCCGGGCCGCACGCCCGTCGCACCGGGACCCCGATGGTCTGGCCGGTCTCCGCCAGGAGCGAGGCGGCGTTGCGCGCGCAGGCGGAACGGCTGCTGGCCCGGCTGGAGAGCGACCCGGATCTCGGTATTGCAGACATCTCGGAGCTCGTGGACCTCGGTCACTCGCTCGCCACGACCAGGACCGCCTTCGAACACCGCGCCGCCGTCGTGGCGGCCGACCGCGCCGGACTGCTGCGAGGCCTGACCGGGCTGGCGCGCGCGGAACCCGCCCCCGGCCTCGTACGGGGCACCGGGAGGGCCGGTGGCGGACGGATCGCGTTCGTCTTCCCGGGACAGGGCTCCCAGTGGACCGGCATGGCGGCCCGGCTCCTGGAGACCGCCCCGGCGTTCCGCGAGCGGATGGCCGCGTGCTCGCGCGCCTTCGACCCGTACCTGGGCCTCTCCCTCATCGACCTGCTGGGCGGCGGCGGGCCCCTGGAGGGGGACGAGGTCGTACAGCCCGCGCTGTTCGCGCAGATGGTGTCGCTGGCGGCCCTGTGGCGTTCCCACGGTGTCGAGCCCGCCGCGGTCGTCGGCCACAGCCAGGGAGAGGTCGCCGCCGCGTACGTGGCGGGCGCCCTGTCGCTGGACGACGCCGCGCGGGTGGTCGCCCTGCGCAGCCGGGCGATGTCGGCCGTCTCCGGGCGCGGCGGCATGCTGTCGGTGGCGCTCCCCGCCGACCGGACCCGGGAACGGCTGGCCCGCTGGGGCGACCGGCTCGTGGTCGCCGCGGTGAACGGGCCCTCCTCGGTCGTGGTCTCCGGTGACCTCGACGCGCTGGGCGAGATGCAGGCCGCCTGCGAGGCCGAGGGCGTCAGGGTGCGGCGGGTCGCGGTGGACTACGCCTCCCACTGTGCCCACGTCGACGCCGTACGGGACCCGCTCCTCGACGCGCTGGCCGGTCTCCGGCCGACAGCATCGGGGACGGCGTTCTACTCGACCGTCACCGCGTCCCCGCTGGACACCCGCGAGCTGGACGCCGGCTACTGGTACCGGAACCTGCGCGGCCAGGTCCGCTTCGAGGAGACGGTACGCGCGCTGGCCGCCGACGGTCACGACCTCTTCCTGGAGATCAGCCCGCACCCGCTGCTCACGGGGGGCGTCAGGGACACCCTCGGCGCCGGTGAACCCGGCCGTGACCCTGCCCGTGACCCCGGCCGTGACGCCATCGGTGACGCCGTCGCCCTCGGCACGCTCCGCCGCGACGAGGGCGGGATGGACCGGTTCCTGACGTCGCTGGCCGAGGCCCAGGTCGCGGGGGCGGCCGTGGACTGGGACGCCGTCTTCCCGGACGCACGGGCCGTGGACCTGCCGGGGTACGCGTTCCAGCGGCGGCGTCACTGGCTGGACGGCGTGGCCGGTCCGCTCCCGATGCCCGCTTCGGCCGGGCCCGCGGTTCCCGCGGCCTCGCAGCCCGAGGAGGGAGGCGACGTCCGGGGTGTCGAGGGCGCCGAGGGTGTGGTGCGCGCGCAGGTGGCCGCGGTCATGGGGCACTACTCCGCCGACGCGGTGGAGATGGACCTGACCTTCAAGGACCTCGGCTTCGACTCGCCCATGTCCGTCGAGCTGTGCGACCGGCTCACCGCCGCCACCGGCCTCCGGCTGCCGAGCACCGCCGTGTACGACCACCCGACTCCCTCGGCCCTGGCCGCGCACCTGCGTACCGGCCCGGCCGCGTTCCATGCTGCGGCACCGGCCGTGACGTCGGCCGGTGAGCCGATCGCGATCGTGGGGATGGCGTGTCGTTTTCCGGGTGGGGTGTCGTCTGCGGAGGAGTTGTGGGAGGTGGTGGCCGGGGGTCGGGATGTGGTGGGTGGTGTTCCGGTGGATCGTGGGTGGGGGGTGTCGGGGGGGTGGTCGGGTGGGTTCTTGGTGGGTGCGGGGGAGTTCGATGCGGGGTTTTTCGGGATTTCTCCGCGTGAGGCGTTGGCGATGGATCCGCAGCAGCGGGTGGTGCTGGAGGCGTCGTGGGAGGCGTTCGAGCGGGCGGGGATCGATCCGTCGTCGTTGCGCGGCAGCGACACCGGCGTCTTCATCGGCGCGATGCCCACCGACTACGGGCCGCGCCTCCACGAGACCGCGGGGGAGACGGCGGGATACGGCCTGACCGGTACGACGTCGAGTGTGGTGTCGGGGCGGGTGGCGTACACGCTGGGGTTGGAGGGTCCGGCGGTGACGGTGGACACGGCGTGTTCGTCGTCGTTGGTGGCGGTGCATCAGGCGGTGCAGGCGTTGCGGGCGGGGGAGTGTTCGCTGGCGTTGGCCGGTGGGGTGACGGTGATGGCCAATCCGGGGATGTTCGTGGAGTTCTCCCGTCAGGGTGGGTTGGCCGCTGATGGGCGGTGCAAGTCTTTTGCTGCGTCGGCGGACGGCACCACGTGGTCCGAGGGTGTGGGCGTGCTGGTGGTGGAGCGGTTGTCGGACGCGGTGCGGCGTGGTCATCGGGTGCTGGCGGTGGTGCGGGGCAGTGCGGTGAACCAGGATGGCGCCAGTAACGGGTTGACGGCGCCGAACGGTCTCGCGCAGGAGCGGGTGGTGCGCTCGGCCCTGGCCGCGGCAGGGCTGGCGCCGGGGGACGTGGACGCGGTCGAGGCCCACGGCACGGGGACGAAACTGGGCGACCCCGTCGAGGCCAGGGCGTTGCTCGCGACCTATGGGCAGGGGCGGGATCGGCCGTTGTGGTTGGGGTCGGTGAAGTCGAACATCGGGCATGCGCAGGCGGCTGCGGGTGTCGGCGGTGTGATCAAGATGGTGATGGCGATGCGGCACGGGGTGTTGCCGCGGACGTTGCATGTGGATGAGCCGTCGCCGCATGTGGACTGGTCGTCGGGTGCGGTGGAGTTGCTGACCGAGGCCCGCGACTGGCCGGATGAGGGTCGGCCGCGTCGGGCCGGGGTGTCGTCGTTCGGGATCAGTGGCACGAACGCGCATGTGATCGTGGAGCAGGGTCCGGTCGAGCCGGTGGTGAGTATCGGTGATGCGGTGGGCCCGGTGCCGTCGGAGGCGGTGACGGACACCCGTGTCCCGGGCCCGGCGCTGTCGGAGCCGGTGGCGAAGGCCGACGTGCCGATGCCGTGGATCCTCTCCGGGAAGAACGAGCAGGCGCTGCGCGACCAGGCGGCACGGCTGCGCGAGCACCTGGACCGCCATCCGTCGCACACCCCGGCCGAGGTGGGACGCGCCCTGGCCACGACGCGGGCGACCCTGACCCGCCGCGCGGCCGTGGTCGCCTCGGCACCGGAGGACTTCCGGCGGGCGCTGGAGGCACTCGCCGCGGGAGACGAGACCCCCGGCGTGCTCCGGGGCGCGGTGCCGGGCAGGCTCGCGTTCCTGTTCGCCGGGCAGGGCGGCCAGCGGCACGCGATGGGACGTGAACTCCACGCGACGTACCCGGTGTTCGCCCGGGCGCTGGAGGAGGTCTGGGCCGAGCTGGACGCGCACCTGGACCGGCCGCTGGCGCGCGTCGTGTTCGGTGACGAGCCGGACGCCGCGCTCGACCGGACCGCGTTCACCCAGACCGCGCTGTTCGCCCTCGAGGTCGCGTCGTTCCGGCTGCTGGAGCACTGGGGTCTGCGGCCGGACCTCCTGGCCGGTCACTCCGTCGGGGAGCTGGCCGCGGCCCACGTGGCCGGGGTGCTGTCGCTGCGCGACGCGTGCGCGTTGGTGGCGGCACGGGGCCGCCTCATGGACGCGCTGCCGGAAGGCGGGGCGATGGTCGCCGTCGAGGCGTCGGAGGAGGAACTGCTCCCCCTGCTGGCCGGGCGGGAGCACGAGATGGGCCTCGCCGCGGTCAACGGGCCGTCCGCCGTCGTCGTCTCCGGTGACGAGGCCCCCGTACGGGAGGTCGGAGCGCACTTCGAGGCGCGCGGACGAAGGACCCGTGAGCTGCGGGTGAGCCACGCGTTCCACTCACCGCGCATGGACGGGATGCTCCGCGACTTCGAGGAGGTGGCCGCGGGACTGACCCACTCCGCGCCGCGCGTCCCGATCGTGTCCACCGTGACCGGGGAGATCACCGACCTCTCCGCCGCCTACTGGGTACGCCAGGTACGCGAACCGGTGCGCTACCTGGCCGCCGTACGGACACTGCACGCCGAAGGGGCCCGCACGTTCCTGGAGCTCGGGCCGGACGCGGTGCTGTCCGCGATGGGAGCCGAGTGCGTCGACGGCGCGGCGTTCGTGCCGGTACTGCGCAGGGACAGGCCCGAGGCGCTGACGGCGACCACCGCGCTGGCGACGGCCGTGGTACGCGGCGCCGGTGCGGACTGGGCCGCGTTCTTCGACGGTGCGCGCCCCGCCCCGCTGCCGACCTACCCGTTCCAGCGGCGGCACTACTGGCTGGAGTCGCCACCGGCAGTGTCGTCGGGGTCGTCGGGGTCGTCGGGGCCGTCCGGTCATCCCGTGCTGGGACCCGCCGTGGAGTCGGCCTCCACCGGGGAGACGGTGTTCACGGCGCGGCTGTCACGCGCCTCGCATCCGTGGCTCGCCGACCACGCGATCGGCGGGACGGTGATGCTGCCCGGGACCGCGCTGCTCGAACTGGCCTGGCACGCGGGCGCGCGGACCGGATGTCCCCGCGTGGAGGAACTCACCCTGGAACGGCCGGTGACGCCGCCCGAGCACGGCCACGTCGAGCTGCAGCTCTCGGTCGCCGCCCGTGACGCCGAGGGGCGCAGGGCCCTGACCGTCTACAGCCGCCTTCCGGACGGCGACTGGATCCGGCACGGCGGCGGCGTCCTCACCTCCGCAGCCCCCGCAGCCCTCGCGACCCCCGCAGCCCCCGCAGCCCCCGCAGCCCCCGCAGCCTCCGTCGTCCCCCCGGCCGACGAGCCCGCCGTACCCGTCGCGGCCGTCGTGCCCGGCTGGCCGTCCCCGGACGATCCCGCCTCGACCGGCATCGCGATCGACGGCCTGTACGAGGCGCTGGCCGCCCGGGGGTACGCCTACGGCCCCGCCTTCCGCGGGCTGCGCGCCGCCTTCCACCGGGGTGAGGAGGTGTACGCCGAGGTGAGGGTCCCGGCGGGCCTGACGCGCGGCGGGTTCGGGCTGCACCCCGCTCTGCTCGACGCCGCACTGCACCCCTGGGCCGGCCGCGCGGCCGGAGACGGCTCTCCGGTCGTGCCGTTCACGTTCGGCGGCGCGTCGCTCACCGCGACCGGCGCGCAGACCCTCCGGGTACGGCTGGCACCCGTGGGCGGGGACGGCAAGGACGGCGCGGTCACGCTGACCGCCGTCGACGAGGCCGGTGACGTCGTCCTGTCGATCGAGGAACTGGTCCTGCGCCCGTCCGCGGGAGTTCCCGACGCACCCGCGGACGCGATGTTCCGGCTGGAGTGGCCCGTCCTGCCGCTTCCCGGCTCCGCGGCCGGGCCGTTCGCCGAGCCGGTCGTCATACCGGGGGACGACCCTGACCTGACCACGCTGGGGACGCCGGTGCCCGAGCTGGTCGCCGTCGAGTGTCCCGGCGGGGGCGACGTCCACGCCGTCACCCATCGCGTCCTGAACCTGGTACGCGGCTGGCTCGCCGACGACCGGTTCGCCTCCTCACGGCTGGTGGTGCTGACCCGCGGCGCGGTGGCGACGGAGCCCGGGGAGGACGTCACCGACCTGGCCCAGGCCGCCGTGTGGGGCCTGGTGCGCTCGGCCCAGTCCGAACAACCCGGCCGCCTGGTGCTGCTGGACATCGGCGACACCGACGACACCGGCGGCGAGTCCGCTGCGCTCGTCCCCGCCGCGCTCGCCACGGGCGAACCCCAGCTCGCCCTGCGCGCAGGCGCCCTCCGCGTACCCCGTCTGGCGAGGGCCGTCACCGAACGGGCGGACATGCCGGCGCCGCCCCGCACCGGTGGCGCGGGCGAGCCGGAGACGCCCTGGAGGCTGGCGGTCGTCAGGCGCGGAACCCTGGACGGGCTGTCGCCGGAGCCCTGCCCCGAGGCTGCCGCACCGCTCTCGGCCGGGCAGGTGCGGGTCGCGGTCCGCGTGGCCGGGGTGAACTTCCGTGACGTGCTCGGCGCGCTGGGCCACTACCCGGGCGATCCCGGTCCGCCGGGGCTGGAGGCCGCGGGTGTGATCACCGAGGTGGGGCCGGGGGTCACCGGCCTCGCGCCGGGCGACAGGGTGATGGGCGTGTTCTCCGGCGCCTTCGGCCCGGTCGCCGTGACCGACCACCGGGTCGTCGCGCCGATTCCCGCCGGCTGGACGGACGCCCAGGCCGCCTCGGCGCCCATCGCCTACCTGACCGCCTACCACGCGCTGGTCGAGCTGGCGGACCTGCGGCGCGGCGAGTCCGTACTGATCCACTCCGCGGCGGGCGGGGTCGGCATGGCCGCGGTCCGGCTCGCCCGGCACCTCGGCGCCGAGGTGTACGGCACGGCCTCCCCCCGCAAGCACGGCGCCCTCGACGCCCTCGGAGCGCTCGGCCTGCCGCGCGGGCGCGTCGCCTCCTCGCGTACCGCCGAGTTCGAGGACCGGTTCCGCGCGGCCACGGCGGGACACGGGGTGGACGTCGTCCTCAACTCCCTCGCCGGGGAGCTCACCGACGCCTCCCTGCGGCTGCTCGCACCGGGGGGACGTTTCGTGGAGCTCGGCAAGACCGACCCGCGTGACCCGGCCGGTGTGCGCTACCACGCCTTCGACCTGCTCGACCTCGGACCCGAGCGGATCGGCCGCATGCTGTCGGAGATCATGCCGCTGCTGTCGGACGGGACGCTGGCACCGCTGCCGGTCACCTCCTGGGACGTGCGCCGGGCATCCGAGGCGTTCAGGTTCGTCGGCAGGGCCGGGCACGTCGGCAAGGTCGTGCTCACCGTGCCACGGCGGCCCGACCCGGAGGGGACCGTCCTGATCACCGGCGGCACCGGGGCGCTCGGCACGGCCCTCGCCCGGCACCTGGTCACCGCCCACGGGATCCGCCACCTCGTCCTGGCCTCCCGGCGCGGTCCCTCCGATCCCGGCGCCGCACGGCTGCGGCACGAGCTCGCCGGGCTGGGCGCGACGGTCACGCACGCCGCCTGCGACGTCGCCGACCGCCGGGCCGTCACGGAACTCCTGAACGCCGTACCCCCCGCGCATCCGCTGGCCGCCGTCGTGCACGCGGCCGGGATCCTCGACGACGCGGTGATCTCCGAGCTGACACCGGAACGGCTGGACGCGGTACTGCGCGCCAAGGCCGGCTCCGCGCTTCTCCTGCACGAGCTCACCCGCGGGTACGATCTGTCGGCGTTCGTCCTGTTCTCCTCTGTCATGGCCACCCTGGGCGGCGCGGGCCAGGGCAACTACGCCGCGGCCAACGCGGTGCTCGACGCGCTCGCCCAGCACCGGCGCGTGAACGGGCTCGCGGCCACGTCCATCGCGTGGGGACCGTGGGAGGAGCCCGGAGGCATGGCCGGGCGGCTCTCGGCCGCCGACCGGGCACGCATGACACGATCCGGGCTGCGGCCGATGTCCGCGGCGGACGCGCTCGCCCTGTTCGACCTGGCGATGGACGGGGCCGAGACGACGGCCGTACCGGCGCGGCTGGACCTCGGCGCGCTGCGCGCGGGCGGGAACGTGTCCCCGGTGCTGCGAGGGCTCCTGCCCGCGGCCTCCGCGACCGAATCCGCGACCGAATCCGCGACCGAATCCGCGACCGAATCCGCGACCGAATCCGCGACCGAATCCGCGGCCGGACCCGCCTCGGGAGCCGCTCCCGGACGGGACGGGACGCTGCGCGAACGCCTCGAAGGCACGGCCCCCGACGAGCAGGAGAAGATCCTGGTCGGCCTGGTCCGCACGCACGCCGCGGCCGTGCTCGGTCACGGCGCGACCGACTCGATCGACGACGGGGCCAGCTTCAAGGACCTCGGGTTCGACTCGCTCACCTCGATCGAGCTGCGCAACCGGCTGAACACCGCCACCGGCCTGCGGCTCCCCGCCGCACTGCTGTTCCACCACCCGAACCCCTCGGCCCTGGTCCGATACCTGCGCGACCGGCTGGGCCCACCGGACCCGGCCCCCGCGCGATCACTTCCGGAGCCGCCCGCGGCCCCGGCCTCGGACGTCGCGGAACTGCTGCGGGAGGCCTCCGTCGACGACCTCCTCAGCTTCATCGACAAGGAGCTCACCCATGGCGAATGACGAGCAGCTCGTCGAATACCTCCGCCGGGTCACCATCGAGCTGAAGGAGACGCGGCAGCGCCTGCACGACGTGGAGGCACGCTCGCGGGAGCCGATCGCGATCGTGGGGATGGCGTGTCGTTTTCCGGGTGGGGTGTCGTCCGCGGAGGAGTTGTGGGAGGTGGTGGCCGGGGGCCGGGATGTGGTGGGTGGTGTTCCGACGGATCGGGGGTGGGGGGTGTCGGGGGGGTGGTCGGGTGGGTTCTTGGTGGGTGCGGGGGAGTTCGATGCGGGGTTCTTCGGGATTTCTCCGCGTGAGGCGTTGGCGATGGATCCGCAGCAGCGGTTGGTGCTGGAGGCCTCGTGGGAGGCGTTCGAGCGGGCGGGGATCGATCCGTCGTCGTTGCGCGGCAGCGACACCGGCGTCTTCATCGGCGCCATCGCCCAGGACTACGCCGCTCCGCTGCACTCCCCTCCGGAGGGCTTCGAAGGCCACCTGCTGACCGGGACGACGTCGAGTGTGGTGTCGGGGCGGGTGGCGTACACGCTGGGGTTGGAGGGTCCGGCGGTGACGGTGGACACGGCGTGTTCGTCGTCGTTGGTGGCGGTGCATCAGGCGGTGCAGGCGTTGCGGGCGGGGGAGTGTTCGCTGGCGTTGGCCGGTGGGGTGACGGTGATGGCCAATCCGGGGATGTTCGTGGAGTTCTCCCGTCAGGGTGGGTTGGCCGCTGATGGGCGGTGCAAGTCGTTCGCTGCGTCGGCGGACGGCACCACGTGGTCCGAGGGTGTGGGTGTGCTGGTGGTGGAGCGGTTGTCGGACGCGGTGCGGCGTGGTCATCGGGTGCTGGCGGTGGTGCGGGGCAGTGCGGTCAATCAGGACGGCGCCAGTAACGGGTTGACGGCGCCGAACGGTCCGGCGCAGGAGCGGGTGGTGCGCTCGGCGCTGGCCGCCGCGGGGCTTGCCCCATCGGAGGTGGATGCGGTCGAGGCCCACGGCACCGGAACCACCCTCGGTGACCCCATCGAAGCGGATGCCCTGCTCGCCACCTATGGGCAGGATCGGGATCGGCCGCTCTGGCTGGGGTCGTTGAAGTCGAACATCGGGCATGCGCAGGCGGCTGCGGGTGTGGCGGGTGTGATCAAGATGGTGATGGCGATGCGGCACGGGGTGTTGCCGCAGACCCTTCATGTGGACGAGCCGTCGCCGCATGTGGACTGGTCGTCGGGTGCGGTGGAGTTGCTGACCCAGGCCCGCGAATGGCCGGATGAGGGTCGGCCGCGTCGGGCCGGGGTGTCATCGTTCGGGATCAGCGGCACGAATGCGCATGTGATCGTGGAGCAGGGTCCGGTCGAGTCGGTGGTGGTGGCCGGTGATGTGGTGGGTCCGGTGCCGTTGGTGGTGTCGGGTCGGTCGGTGGAGGCGTTGGCTGATCAGGTGGCGTTGGTGGGTGGGCGCTCATGGCCTGTGGGTGCTGTGGCGGGTGTGGGTCGGGTGTTGGTGTCGGGTCGGGCTCGGTTTGATCATCGTGCGGTGGTGGTGGGGGATCGTCAGGTGCGGGGTCGGGTGCTGGCGGGGGCGGACTCAGGGGTGGTGTTCGTTTTTCCCGGTCAGGGTGCGCAGTGGGTGGGGATGGGTGCGCGGCTGCTGGAGTCCTCTTCGGTGTTCGCGGCTCGGATCGCGGAGTGTGCTCGGGCGTTGGAGCCGTACACGGATTTCTCTTTGGAGGGGGTGTTGCGGGGGGAGGTGTCGTTGGAGCGGGTGGAGGTGGTGCAGCCGGCGTTGTGGGCGGTGATGGTGGGGTTGGCTGGGGTGTGGGGGTCGTTCGGGGTGCGGCCTGTGGCGGTGGTGGGGCATTCGCAAGGGGAGATCGCGGCGGCGTGTGTGGCGGGGGCGTTGTCGCTGGAGGACGGTGCGCGGGTGGTGGCGTTGCGCAGTCGTGCGTTGGGGGTGCTGGCGGGTCAGGGCGGCATGGTGTCGCTGGGGGTCTCCGCACAGCGGGCCGAGGCGCTGATCGGCGAGTGGGGGGAGCGGTTGTCGGTGGCCGCGCACAATGGCCCCGAGGTGACGGTGGTGTCGGGGGAGCCGGAGGCGCTGGAGGAACTGCTGGCCCGTTGTGATGTCGAAGGGATCCGGGCGCGGCGGGTCGCGGTGGATTACGCCTCGCATTCTCCTCAGGTGGAGCGGCTCAGGTCGCGTCTGGTGGGGGAGTTGGCGGGGGTCGTGCCGCGGTCGGCTGGGGTGGCGTTCGTGTCGACGGTGCACGGGCGGGTGTTCGATGCCGCTGGGTTGGATGCTTCGTATTGGGTGGACAACCTGCGTCATCCGGTCCGCTTCGAGCAGGCGGTGTCGTTGCTGGCGCATCAGGGGCATCGGGTTTTTGCGGAGATGAGCCCGCATCCGGTGTTGACGATCGGGATCGAGCAGAGTCTTCAGGCGGCCGGGGTCGAGGGGGTCGCGGTGGGTACGTTGCGCCGTGATGAGGGCGGTATGGAGCGGTTCCTGCTGTCGCTGGGCGAGGCGCACGTGCACGGTGTGGAGGTCGACTGGAGTCCGGCCTTCGGTGACGCGCCGCCGTATCTGGACGTGCCGACCTACCCCTTCCAACGGCAACGCTACTGGCTGACCTCCACCGTCTCCCCGGCGGGCAGGGCCGGAACTCCCACCGTGGACGAGTGCCGCTACCGCGTCGAATGGCAGGCCGGTCCCGTCCCGGACGCGGTGGAACTCTCCGGGCGATGGCTGATCGCCGTACCGCCGCGCCACGAGGACGGGCCGCTCGCGAACCTCTGCGCGGAGACCCTCCGCCTGCACGGCGCGACCCCCGTCGTCGTCCCGGTGCCGGCGGACGGATCCGTCGCGTCCCTCGCCGGGTACGCGGACGTCTCCGGAACGCTGTCCCTGCTCGCCCTCGACGAGACGGCGGCCCTGGAGCCGACCACCCGGCTGATACGGGCACTCGCCGAGGCGCGCATCGAGGCACCGCTCTGGCTGGTGACGTGCGGAGCGGTCACGACCGACGAGGCCGACTCCCCTGCCAACCCCCGGCAGGCGGCGGTCTGGGGACTCGGCCGGGTGCTGGCACTGGAACGGCCCGCCCGCCGGGGCGGCCTGATCGACCTGCCCGGGCGGACGACGCGGGACACGGCGACGCGCCTGGCCGGGGTGCTCGCGGCCGCCGGCGACGAGGACCAGGTGGCCGTCCGCGACCAGGGCGTCCTGGTACGCCGTCTGATGAGGGCTCCGCTGGGCGCTGCCCGCCCGGTCCGGACATGGACGCCCCGCGGAACGGTGCTGGTCACCGGCACGGGGACGGCCGCCGTCCAGATCACCCGTGCCCTCGCCGAGGCCGGGGCCGACCGCGTCCTGCTGGCCGGTCGTCGCGGACCGGAGGCCCCCGGCGCGGACGACCTGCGGACCGTGCTCGGTGACGCGGTCACCTTCGCCGCCTGCGACATCACGGACCGGGACGCCGTCGCCGCCCTGCTCGCGTCGATCCCCGCCGATCACCCCCTCACGGCCGTCGTGCACACCGACGCGGCCGAGGACGACGAGCCTTCGGCCGAGCCGACCCCCGAACGGATCGCCGACGCCGCCCGGATCCACCTGGAAGGCGCCACGATCCTCGGCGAGCTCACCGGTGACCTGGACGCCTTCGTACTGTTCTCCTCCCTCGCGGGAACCCTGGGCACACCGGGACAGGCCGGTACGGCGGCCGGTCACGCCTACCTCGAAGCGCTCGCGCGGCGTCGGCGCGCCGACGGGCTGCCCGCCACCGTGGTGCACTGGGGCGACTGGACGCGCGACGAGGTACACCGCTCCCACGGGCTGCGGGAACTCCCGGAGGACCTGGCGTTCCAGGCCCTGCGGCAGGCGGTCGACCACGACGAGACCGCCGTCGTCGTGGCCGACATCGACTGGCGCCGCTTCCATCTGGCGTTCACCGCGTCCCGTCCCAGGCCCCTGCTGTCCGCCGTGCCCGAGGTGCGCGGGATCGCCGCGGAGAACACCGACGACACCGGGTCCTCCTTCGCGTCCCGCCTCGCGGCCATGGACGAGGCGGACCGCGAACGCGCGGTGCTGGATCTGGTACGGACCCAGGCCGCCACGGTGCTGCACCACGACGACCCGGCCGCGGTCCGGACGGGGCTGCCGTTCAAGGACCTCGGATTCGACTCGCTGCTGGGCGTGGACCTGCGCAACCGCCTGAGCACCGCGACCGGCGTGCGACTGCCCGTGACGCTGGTCTTCGACCACCCGACGCTGGAGGCCCTCGCCCGGCACCTGGTGGAGAGACTGACCGGCACCGTGCGTCACCTGCCCTCGGCTCCTGCCGTCGCCGCCGACGAGCCGATCGCGATCGTGGGAATGGCGTGCCGTTTCCCCGGCGGCGTGCGTTCTCCGGAGGACCTGTGGGAGCTGGTGGCGGAGGGCCGGGACGCGATCGGCGACCTCCCCACCGATCGCGGCTGGGACCTGGAGGGGCTGTACGACCCCGATCCCGACCGTCCCGGCAAGAGCTACGTGCGCGGCGGCGGGTTCCTGCACGACGCGCTGGAGTTCGACGCCGCCTTCTTCGGGATCTCGCCGCACGAGGCGCTGGCGATGGACCCGCAGCAGCGGCTGCTGCTGGAGACCTCCTGGGAGGCGTTCGAACGGGCGGGCATCGACCCGTCCTCGGCGCGCGGCAGCGACACCGGTGTCTTCGTCGGCCTCAGCTACCAGGACTACCTGACGCGGTTGCACGAGCAGCCCGAGGGCTTCGACGGTCACCTGCTCACCGGTACCACCGCCAGCGTCGCCTCCGGACGGGTGTCCTACCTGCTCGGGCTGGAGGGACCGGCGCTCACCGTGGACACGGCCTGCTCGTCGTCGCTCGTGTCGCTGCACCTGGCCGCCCAGGCGCTGCGCCGGGGAGAGTGCTCGCTCGCCCTGGCCGGTGGCATCGCCGTGATGTCCAGCCCGGACATGTTCCGCTTCTTCAGCCGCCAGCGCGGCCTGGCCCCCGACGGCCGGTGCAAGCCGTTCTCCGCCGCCGCCGACGGGTTCGGCGCCGCCGAGGGCGTCGGCATGCTGCTGGTCGAGCGGCTCTCGGACGCGGTGCGTAACGGTCATCGGGTGCTGGCGGTGGTGCGGGGCAGTGCGGTGAACCAGGACGGTGCGTCGAACGGGTTGACGGCGCCGAACGGTCCGGCGCAGGAGCGGGTGGTGCGCTCGGCCCTGGCCGCCGCGGGGCTGGAGCCGTCGGAGGTGGACGCGGTCGAGGCCCACGGTACGGGGACGACGCTGGGCGACCCGATCGAGGCGCAGGCGCTGTCGGCGACCTACGGCCGGGAGCGGGACCGGCCGCTCTGGCTGGGCTCGATCAAGTCCAACATCGGCCACACCCAGGCGGCCGCCGGTGTCGCCGGTGTGATCAAGATGGTGATGGCGATGCGGCACGGGGTGTTGCCGCGCACCCTCCACGCCGACGAGCCGTCACCGCACGTGGACTGGTCGTCCGGTGCCCTGGAACTGCTGACCCAGGCCCGGGAGTGGCCGGAGAAGAGCGGGCCGCGTCGCGCGGCGGTGTCGTCGTTCGGCATGAGCGGCACGAATGCGCATGTGATCGTTGAGCAGGGTCCGGTCGAGCCGGTGGTGGGTACCGGTGGTGTTTCCGGGCCGGTGCCGTTGGTGGTGTCGGGTCGGTCGGTGGAGGCGTTGGCTGATCAGGTGGCGTTGGTGGGTGGGCGTTCGTGGCCGGTGGGGGTTGTGGCGGGTGTGGGTCGGGTGTTGGTGTCGGGTCGGGCTCGGTTTGATCATCGTGCGGTGGTGGTGGGGGATCGTCAGGTGCGGGGCCGGGTGCTGGCGGGGGCGGACTCAGGGGTGGTGTTCGTCTTTCCCGGTCAGGGTGCGCAGTGGGTGGGGATGGGTGCGCGGCTGTTGGAGTCCTCGCCGGTGTTCGCACAACGGATCGCGGAGTGTGCTCGGGCGTTGGAGCCGTACACGGATTTCTCTTTGGAGGGGGTGTTGCGGGGGGAGGTGTCGTTGGAGCGGGTGGAGGTGGTGCAGCCCGCTCTGTGGGCGGTGATGGTGGGCTTGGCCGGGGTGTGGGGGTCGTTCGGGGTGCGGCCTGTGGCGGTGGTGGGGCATTCGCAAGGGGAGATCGCGGCGGCGTGTGTGGCGGGGGCGTTGTCGCTGGCCGACGGTGCGCGGGTGGTGGCGTTGCGCAGCCGCGCGTTGGGAGTGCTGGCCGGCCAGGGCGGCATGGTCTCGCTGGGAGTGTCCGCACAACGCGCCGAGGCGCTGATCAGCAACTGGGGAGAGCGGTTGTCGATCGCCGCACACAACGGCCCCGAGGTCACGGTCGTGTCGGGAGAGCCCGAAGCGCTGCAGGAACTCCTGGCCCGCTGCGAGGCCGAAGAGATCAGGGCCCGGCGGCTGCCGGTGGACTACGCCTCACACTCACCCCAGGTGGAACGGGTACGCGAGGAGATCATCGAGTCGTTGTCGTCGATCACCCCGCTGGCTCCGGAGATCCCGTTCCTGTCCACGGTGACCGGTGACCGGGTCGAGGGCCGGGAGCTGGACGCGCGGTACTGGTATCACAACCTGCGCCGGCCGGTACGCCTGGCCGAGGCCACCGCCACGCTGGTCGAGCACGGGTACCGGATCTTCGCCGAGATGAGCCCGCACCCGGTGCTGACGATCGGCATCGAGCAGACCCTCGAGGCGGCCGGGGCCGAGGGGGTCGCGGTGGGCACGCTGCGCCGCGACGAGGGCGGCATGGAGCGGGTCCTGCTGTCGCTGGGCGAGGCACACGTGCACGGTGTCGAGGTCGACTGGAGCCCGGCCTTCGGCGACGCGCCGCCGTACCTGGACGTGCCGACCTACCCCTTCCAACGGCAACGCTACTGGCTCGACGCCCCGCCCCCCGCCTCCGACGCCCGCAGCCTGGGCCTGGTGCCCGAGACCCACCCCTTCCTCGGCGCTGTCCTGGACGACGCCGACGGCGACAGGCTGGTGTGGACCGGCACGGTGTCGCTGGAGAGCCACCCCTGGCTGGCCGGTCATGCCGTACGGGACGTCGTCCTCATGCCCGGCGCGGCCTTCGCCGAGCTGGCCCTGCACGCCTGCGGCCGGACCGGCCACGGCCAGGTGGAGGAACTCACCCTGGAGTCCCCGCTCGTCCTGCCCGGACACGGCGGCGTACGCCTCCAGGTCGTCGCCGATGCCGACGACGGGTCGGGCAGGCGGCCGGTGCACGTCCACTCGCGGCGCGAGGACGCCGACTCCTGGACCCGCCACGCCACCGGCCTCCTCGGCCCGGCCCCGGACGAGCCGGTGACCGGCCGGGAACAGTGGCCCCCGCCGGGAGCCGAGCCGATGGAGGTCGGCGACCGCTACGACCGGCTGGCCGAACAGGGGTACGACTACGGGCCCGCGTTCCAGGGCCTGCGCGCCGCCTGGCGCCGCGGCGACGAGATCTACGCCGAGGTGACCCTGCCGCCGGGCAACGAGGACGACGCCACCCGGTTCGGCATCCACCCCGCGCTGCTGGACGCCGCGCTGCACGCCCGCGAGATGCGGGCGGGCGAGGGACACGTCCTGCTGCCGTTCGCCTGGAACGGCATCCGCCTGCACGGGCGCACCGCGTCCACCCTCCGGGTACGGCTGACGCCCACCGGCGCGGACGCCTTCCGCCTGGAGGCGGCCGACGAGGACGGGCGGCCGGTCGTCGAGGTGTCCTCCCTCACGGTCCGCTCCGTCCCGGAACGGCGGCTCACCGGACGCTCCGCCTCCTCGCTGTTCACGGTGACGTGGAAACCGGCACCGGGCGACCGGCCGATCCCGGCGACCGCGATCCACCCGGACCTCGCCTCCGTCACCGAGCCCGTACCGGAGACGGTGCTCGTCGAGGCACCGCCGCGGGACGCGACCCGATGGGCGCTGGGGACGGTGCGGACCTGGCTGGCCGACGAGCGCTTCGCCTCCGCCCGGCTCGTGGTGCTGACGCGCGGCGCGGTCGCCACGGGCACGGCCGGCGAGACGGCCGACCTGGAACACGCGCCCGTGTGGGGGCTGCTGCGTTCGGCCCAGTCCGAGCACCCCGACCGGTTCGTCCTGGTGGACCTCGCCGGTGAGGACCTGCCCGTCCTGCTTCCGGACGAGCCGCAGCTGGCGATCCGCGACGGGAAGGCGCTCGTCCCCCGGCTGGCCAGGGCCGAGCAGCCCGTCCCCGAAGGTCCGCTGGACCTCGACGGCACCGTACTGATCACCGGGGGGACCGGAACCCTCGGCGGGAGGATCGCCCGCCACCTCGTCGACCGGCACGACGCCCGCCGTCTCCTCCTCGTCAGCCGTCGCGGTCCCGACGCCCCCGGTGCCGCGGACCTCGTCGCGGAGCTGCGCGCGCTGGGCGCCGACGTCACCGTGGCCGCCTGCGACATCTCCGACCGCGCCGCGCTCGCCACCCTCCTGGAACGGGTCACGGACCTGAAGGCGGTCGTCCACACCGCCGCCGTCCTCGACGACGCCCTGGTCGACGCTCTCGACGCCGGACGCCTGGACGCGGTCATGCGGCCGAAGGCCCACGCCGCCCTGAACCTGCACGAGCTCACCCGCGGGCACGACCTGTCGGCGTTCGTCCTGTTCTCCTCGCTGTCCGGCACCCTGGGGGCACCCGGCCAGGCGAGCTACGCCGCCGCCAACGCCTACGTCGACGCCCTCGCCCGGCACCGCCACGACCTCGGGCTGCCGGCCACGTCGCTGGTCTGGGGGGCATGGGCACAGCGCAGTGCCCTCACCGGCGACCTCCGGGAGAGCGAGGTCACCTGGTGGGCCGAGAACGGCGTCACCGCGATGCCGACGCCGGAGGCCCTGGAACTGTTCGACGCCGCCCTCGCCACCGGCACACCGGTGATCGTCCCCGCGCGGTTGGACACCTCGGCGCGCCGCCGACCGGCCGGAGCGACGGTCACGCCGCTGCTGCGCGACCTCGTGCGCGCTCCCGTACGCCACGCCGCCCCCACGGCCCCCGCGATCGACGACCTCACCGAACGCGAACTCCTCGACCTGGTACGCGCGCAGGTGGCCGACGTCCTGGGCCACTCCGGCACCGGCGAGATCAGGACCGACACCACGTTCAAGTCCCTCGGATTCGACTCGCTGCTCGCGGTACGGATGCGCAACCGGCTGAACCAGGTGACCGGGCTGAGGCTTCCGGCCACCGTGGTGTTCGACCACCCGACCCCCGAGGCGCTGGCCACGTACCTCCGGAAGGGCAAGCCCGAACGCCCCCGCCAGGCCCGCCCGGCTCCGGCCGGCGAGCCCATCGCGATCGTGGGGATGGCGTGCCGCCTCCCCGGCGGGGTCCGCTCACCGGAGGACCTGTGGGACCTCGTCCTCGCGGGACGGGACGCGATCGGGGACTTCCCCGCCGACCGCGGCTGGCCCGCCGTCTACCATCCCGACCCCGACCACCGGGGCACCAGCTACGCCCGCTCCGGTGGTTTCCTCCACGACGCCGGCGACTTCGACGCGGAGTTCTTCGGGATCTCTCCGCGTGAGGCGCTGGCGATGGACCCGCAGCAACGGCTGCTGCTGGAGACCTCCTGGGAGGCGATCGAACGGGCCGGCATCGACCCGTCCTCGCTGCGCGGCAGCGACACCGGCGTCTTCGCGGGCGTGATGTACCACGACTACGTCACCGACCCCCGCGGTCTCCCGCCGGAGCTCGAAGGTCATCTCCTGTCCGGGAACGTCGGCAGCATCGCCACCGGGCGGGTCGCCTACACCTTCGGTCTGGAGGGTCCGGCGATCACGGTCGACACGGCCTGCTCCACCTCGCTCGTCGCCCTGCACCTCGCCTCCACCGCGCTGCGCCAGGGGGAGTGCTCGCTCGCCCTGGTCGGCGGGGTCACCGTGATGCCCACGCCGACCCCGTTCATCGAGTTCAGCCGCCAGCGCGGCCTGGCCCCCGACGGCCGGTGCAAGCCGTTCTCCGCCGCCGCCGACGGCACGGGCTGGTCGGAGGGCGCGGGCGTGCTGGTGGTGGAGCGGTTGTCGGACGCGGTGCGCAACGGTCATCGGGTGCTGGCGGTGGTGCGGGGCAGTGCGGTGAACCAGGACGGTGCGTCGAACGGGTTGACCGCGCCGAACGGCCTGGCGCAGGAGCGGGTGGTGCGCTCGGCCCTGGTCGGTGCGGGTCTGGCGCCGGATGACGTCGACGCGGTGGAGGCGCACGGTACGGGGACGACGCTGGGCGATCCGATCGAGGCGCAGGCGTTGTCGGCGGCGTACGGCCAGGGGCGGGACCGGCCGCTCTGGCTGGGGTCGGTGAAGTCGAACATCGGTCATACCCAGGCGGCCGCGGGTGTGGCGGGTGTGATCAAGATGGTGATGGCGATGCGGCACGGGGTGTTGCCGCAGACCCTTCATGTGGATGAGCCGTCGCCGCACGTGGACTGGTCGGCGGGTCCCCTGGAACTGCTGACCGAGGCGCGCAACTGGCCCGACGAGGGTCGGCCCAGGCGGGCGGGAGTCTCCTCCTTCGGCGCCAGTGGCACGAATGCGCATGTGATCGTGGAGCAGGGTCCGGTCGAGTCGGTGGTGGCCGATGATGTGGTAGGCCCGGTGCCGTTGGTGGTGTCGGGTCGGTCGGTGGAGGCGTTGGCTGATCAGGTGGCGTTGGTGGGTGGGCGTTCGTGGCCGGTGGGGGTTGTGGCGGGTGTGGGTCGGGTGTTGGTGTCGGGTCGGGCTCGGTTTGATCATCGTGCGGTGGTGGTGGGGGATCGTCAGGTGCGGGGTCGGGTGCTGGTGGGTGCGGATGCGGGGGTGGTGTTCGTTTTTCCCGGTCAGGGTGCGCAGTGGGTGGGGATGGGTGCGCAACTGCTGGATGCTTCGCCGGTGTTCGCGGCTCGCATTGCCGAGTGTGCTCAAGCGCTGGAGCCGTACACGGATTTCTCTTTGGAGGGGGTGTTGCGGGGGGAGGTGTCGTTGGAGCGGGTGGAGTTGGTGCAGCCCGCTTTGTGGGCGGTGATGGTGAGTTTGGCTGAGGTGTGGGGTTCGTTCGGGGTGCGGCCTGTGGCGGTGGTGGGGCATTCGCAAGGGGAGATCGCGGCGGCGTGTGTGGCGGGGGCGTTGTCGCTGGCTGATGGTGCGCGGGTGGTGGCGTTGCGCAGCCGCGCTCTGGGGGTGCTGGCCGGTCAGGGCGGCATGGTGTCGCTGGGGATCTCCGCACAGCGCGCTGAGATGCTGATCGGCGGGTGGGGGGAGCGGTTGTCGGTGGCCGCGCACAACGGCCCCGAGGTGACCGTGGTGTCGGGGGAGCCGGAGGCGCTGGAGGAAGTGCTGGCTCGTTGTGATGTCGAAGGGATCCGGGCGCGGCGGGTCGCGGTGGATTACGCCTCGCATTCTCCTCAGGTGGAGCGGCTCAGGTCGCGTCTGGTTCAGGAGCTGGCGGGGATCGCGCCGCGGTCGGCTGGGGTGGCGTTCGTGTCGACGGTGCACGGGCGGGTGTTCGATGCCGCTGGGTTGGATGCTTCGTATTGGGTGGACAACCTGCGTCATCCGGTTCGGTTCGAGCAGGCGGTGTCGTTGCTGGCCGGCCAGGGGCATCGGGTTTTTGCGGAGATGAGTCCGCATCCGGTGTTGACGATCGGGATCGAGCAGAGTCTTCAGGCGGCCGGGGTCGAGGGGGCCGTGGTGGGCACGTTGCGCCGTGATGAGGGCGGTATGGAGCGGGTCCTGCTGTCGCTGGGCGAGGCGTATGTGCACGGTGTGGAGGTCGACTGGAGTCCGGCCTTCGGTGACGCGCCGCCTTATCTGGACGTGCCGACCTACCCCTTCCAACGGCAACGCTACTGGCTGCTGCCGTCCGATCGTGGTGAGGCCCCGGTCACGGACACCTGGGGGTACGACATCGCCTGGCGGCCCGCGGCCTCGTCCCCCGCGACCGGCACCCTGTCCGGTGACTGGCTGCTGATCGTCCCCGAGGACCACGACCACGACCTCGTCGGGGCGGCCACGGAGGCGCTCGAACGGCACGGTGCCCGGCCGGCGGTCCTCACCGTCGATGGTACGGACGACCGCGACACGCTCACCCGGAGGCTGGCCGAGCATGCCGAACCGGCCGGTCTGCTCTCCCTGCTCGCCCTCGACGAACGCCCCCACCCCCGGCACCCGGCCGTCCCCGGCGGCGTGGCGGGGATGTTGACCCTGGTCCAGGCGCTGGCCGGCACCGGATGGACCTCCCCGCTGTGGTCGGTCACCTCCGGCGCCGTCTCCACCGGCCCGGACGACCCGGTCCGGCAGCCCGTCCAGGCCCAGACCTGGGGTCTCGGACGGGTGGCCGCGCTGGAACACCCCGGGACCTGGGGCGGGCTGGTGGACCTGCCCGATGCACCGGACGTGACCGCCTGGGACGGGCTCTGCGGCGTACTGGCGGGACTCGACGAGGAGGACCAGGTCGCGATCCGCGACACGGGCATCCTGGTACGGCGCCTGGTCAGGGCACCGATCACCGCTCCCGCCACGTTCCGGACCTCCGGCACCGCGCTCATCACCGGTGGCACCGGCGCGCTGGCACCCCACATCGCCCGTTGGCTCGCGGGACGCGGCGCCGAGCACCTCGTCCTGGCCGGTCGCCGCGGGCCCGCCGCCGAGGGGGCGGCGAAGCTGGAGCGGGAGCTCGGTGAGCTGGGCGTCACCGTCGAGATCGTGAGCTGCGACGTCGCCGACCGCGCGGAGGTCGCCTCGCTCCTCGACCGGCTCCGTTCCGAGGGGCACGTCCCCCGCACGGTGGTGCACGCCGCGAGCGCCGCGCGCCTGGCCTCGCTGGCCGAGACCACGGTCGCCGAGTTCGCCGAGGCGATGGCCGCCAAGGTGAACGGCGCCGTACACCTGGACGAGCTGCTCGACCACGACGACCTGGACGCCTTCGTCCTGTTCTCCTCCATCGCGGGAGTCTGGGGCAGCGGTGACCACGGCGCGTACGCCGCCGCGAACGCCTTCCTCGACGCCTACGCCGCGTACGGCAGGAGCCGCCACGGGCACGCCCCGATCTCCGTCGCCTGGGGGGTCTGGGACAGCGAACGCCTTCCCGAGGAGGTGGACGAGGAACGCCTGCGCCGCCAGGGCCTGCCGTTCCTCGACCCCGGGACGGCCCTGGACAGGCTGGAGCGCGTCCTCGCCGAACGCCCGGCCTTCGCCGCCGTCGCCGACGTGGACTGGGAGGTCTTCACCTCGACCTTCACCTCGGCCCGCTCCCGGCCCCTGCTCGCCGAGCTCGCCGGCGTACGGCGGACCGTGGAGGAGACCGATGGTCCGGACGGGACGTTCGCCCGGCGCCTGGCCGCGATGCCGCCCGCCGAGCAGGAGCGGGAGCTGCTGCGCCTGGTGACCACCCACGTCTCCGAAGCGCTGGGATACGCCTCGCCCCAGGCGATCGGCGTGGACCGGGCGTTCAAGGAACTCGGCTTCGAGTCCCTGACCGCGGTGGAGCTGCGCAACCGGCTCAACGCCGCGACGGGCCTGCGCCTGCCGGTGACGATGGTGTTCGAGCATCCGAACGCGGCGGCGCTGGCCGCGCACCTGCGGTCGCTGCTCCTGGGGAACGAGCCGTCGGTGCACGCCGAACTCGACAGGCTGGAGGCCGCGGTCGCGACCCTGGGCGACGGTGAACGCTCGCTCGTCACCGAACGGTTGTCCGCGCTGCTGGCGAGGCTGAACGACGAGAACCGGGCCCCGGACGACGACGGTGACGACCAGGACCTCACGTCGGCCACCGACGACGAGATCTTCGACCTCATCGACCGCGAACTCGGGGCGTAGGAACAGGGGAGGAGCCGCAGTGGCGGACGAGGACAGGCTGCGCGAATATCTCAAGCGCGTCACCGGTGAGCTGCGCAAGGCCAACCGGCGGCTGAAGGAGGTCGAGGACGGCCACCGGGAGCCGATCGCGATCGTCGCGATGGCGTGCCGCCTCCCCGGCGGCGTGCGATCCCCCGAGGACCTGTGGGAGTTCGTCGCCGCGGGCCGTGAGGCGGCCGGTGACTTCCCCGCCGACCGTGGCTGGGATCTCGGGAACCTGTACGACCCCGACCCCGACGTGTCGGGGGCGTCCTACACGCGTACGGGTGGCTTCCTCGACGACGCCGACCGGTTCGACGCCGCGTTCTTCGGGATCTCGCCGCGTGAGGCGCTGGCGATGGACCCGCAGCAGCGGTTGCTGCTGGAGACCTCCTGGGAGGCGATCGAACGGGCCGGGGTCGCCCCGTCCTCGCTGCGCGGCAGCCGGACCGGCGTCTTCGTGGGCATCAACCACCACCAGTACGGCCCGCTGTTCCAGCAGGCACCGGCGAGCGTCGAAGGACACGTCGCGACCGGCGTCGTGCCCAGCATCGCCTCGGGACGGATCGCCTACACGCTCGGGCTCGAAGGCCCCGCCATCACCGTCGACACGGCCTGCTCGACCTCACTGGTCACGCTCCACCTTGCCTGCCAGGCCCTGCGCCAGTCGGACTGCTCCCTCGCCCTGGCCGGTGGCGTCACCGTACTGTCCACCCCGGGTTCGTTCGTGGAGCTCAGCCGCCAGCGCGTGCTCTCCCCCGACGGAAGGTGCAAGGCCTTCTCCGCCGACGCCGACGGCATGGGCATGGCCGAGGGCGTCGGCATCGTGGTGCTGGAACGGCTCTCCGACGCCCGGCGCAACGGCCACCGGGTGCTGGCGGTCGTCCGGGGTTCCGCGCTCAACCAGGACGGCGCGTCCAACGGTCTCACCGCGCCCAACGGCGTCGCCCAGCAGCAGGTCGTACGGCTGGCGCTCGCGAACGCCGGGCTGACCGCGGCGGACATCGACATGGTCGAGACGCACGGCACCGGTACGCCGCTCGGCGATCCGGTGGAGGCCCGCGCGCTCATGGCGACCTACGGCGCCGAGCGTCCCGCCGATCGGCCGCTCTGGCTCGGCACGCTCAAATCCCATACCGGTCACACCCTGGCCGCCTCCGGTGTCGCCGGGGTCATCAAGACGGTCATGGCCATGCGGCACGGCATCCTCCCCCGCACGCTCCACGCCGGGAACCCCACCCCTCACGTGGAGTGGACCGGCGGGGGGATAGCGCTGCCCACCTCGTCGATGCCGTGGCCCGAGACCGGGGCGCCGCGCCGCGCGGGCGTCTCCTCCTTCGGCTTCAGCGGGACGAACGCCCACGTGATCCTGGAGCAGGAACCGGTGACCGAGGCACCGGCCGGGGGCGGGGACGTGCCGGTGGTGCCGTGGGTGGTGTCGGCACGTTCCCCGGAGGCGCTGGACAGGCTGGTGGGACGGCTTCCGGAGCTGGTGGACGCCGATCCGGTGGACGTGGGGTGGTCGCTGGCCCGGGGCCGTTCGGTGTTCGAGCACCGCGCGGTGGTGCTGGGACGAGACCGTACGGAGCTGGTGGAGCGCCTGGACGCCCTGACCGCCGGGCGTGAGACGGCCGGGGTGCTGACCGGGACGGCCGAGCCGGACGGGTCGGGTTTCGTGTTCACCGGCCAGGGTTCGCAGCGGGTGGGGATGGGCCGGGAGCTGTACGGGTCCTTCCCGGTGTTCGCTCGTGCTTTCGGCGAGGTGACGTCCCTGCTGGATGGGCACCTTGGGGTTTCTTCGGTGCGGGAGGTGGTGTTCGCCTCCGAGGACGGGGTTCTGGATCGGACGGTGTTCGCTCAGGCCGGGTTGTTCGCGCTTGAGGTGGCCCTGTTCCGGTTGCTGGAGTCGTGGGGTGTGCGGCCGGATGTCGTGGTGGGGCATTCGGTGGGTGAGCTGGCGGCGGCTCATGTGGCCGGGGTGATGTCACTGGAGGACGCGTGCGTGCTGGTGGCGGCACGGGGCCGGTTGATGCAGGAGTTGCCGGCCGGTGGGGCGATGATCGCGCTTCAGGCCACCGAGCAGGAGGTGTCGGAGCTTCTCACCGACGGCATCTCGATCGCGGCGGTCAACGGCCCTCAGGCGGTGGTCGTCTCCGGTGATGAGGAGCCCGTCACGGCTCTGGCGCACACGCTCACCTCCCGGGGACGTAAGAGCCGTCGTCTGCGCGTGAGTCACGCCTTCCACTCGGCCCGGATGGAGCCGATGCTGCGGGAGTTCCACCGCATCGCCGAGGGTCTGACCTACGGGGCCCCTTCGATCCCGGTCATCTCCAACCTCACCGGCGAGCCGATCACGACCTTCTCGGCCGACTACTGGGCCGACCAGGTACGGGGCACGGTCCGCTTCGCCGACGCCCTGACGCACGCGGCCTCGCTGGGGATCGGCAGGTTCATCGAGCTGGGGCCCGACGGGGTGCTGTCGGCCATGGGTCAGGACACCCTGGCCGAGGCGTCGTTCTTCCCGCTGCTGCGCGGGGACAGGCCAGAACCCGAGACGACGGTGACCGCCGTCGCCGGTGCGTTCGTGGCCGGGACGCAGGTCGACTGGGCGGCCTACGTCGAGACCACGGGTGGTGACGGAGCACGACTTGTGGACGTGCCGACGTACGCCTTCGACCGGCAGCGGTACTGGCTGGAGGCGACGGGTCAGACGGATCTGTCGGGTGCGGGGTTGTCGTCGGCGGGGCATCCACTGCTGGGTGCGGTGGTGTCATTGGCCGAGGGCGACGGCCTGGTGCTCACCGGCCGCCTGTCCCGGGACGCCCAGCCGTGGATCGCGGACCACGTCGTGCTGGACACGGTGCTGCTGCCCGGCACCGCCTTCGTGGAACTGGCGTGCCAGGCCGGTGAGCGGGTCGGCTGCCGCCGGCTCGAGGAACTCACCCTGGAAGCGCCACTGGTCCTGCCCGAGCACGGCGGACGCCGGATACAGATGGTCGTTGGCGCGGCGGACGGGGCGGGCCTGCGTACCGTGGCGGTGCACTCGCGGCCGGAGGAGACGGACGAGGCGTGGGTCCGTCACGCCTCCGGCATGCTCGCCCCGGGTTCCGCGGAGCCGCGCGCGACCATGGCCGCCTGGCCCCCGGCCGGTGCCGAACCGGTGGAGATCGACGGTTTCTACGAGCGGCTGGCCGAGCGGGGATACGCCTACGGCCCCGCCTTCCAGGGGTTGCGAGCCGTCTGGCGGCACGGGGACGACGTCTACGCCGAGGTCGCCCTCCCCGAGCCGTTCCGCGCCGAGGCCGAACGGTTCGGCGTGCATCCGGCACTCCTGGACGCCGCCCTGCACGCGGGCGGCGCGGCCGCACCGGAGCGGGCGGACGAGGTCCGGCTGCCGTTCTCCTGGGCGGGTGTGTCGCTGTGGTCCGCCGGGGTGAGCACGCTGCGCGTACGGCTGACGCCGTCGGGACCGGACTCCCTGACCCTGGACCTCACCGACGAGACCGGGGAGCCGGTGGCCTCGATCGAGTCCCTCACCCTGCGGGCGGTGTCCGAACGGCGGCTCCGCGCGGCCGATTCTCCCGACTCCCTGTTCCGGGTGGAGTGGACGCCGGTGACGGGGGAGGGGGAGAACGTCGCGGTGGTGAAGCGGATCGCGCGGGGCGGCGCCGATCCGCTGGCGTCGGTGCGGGAGGCCATCGGGGAGACGCTGGAGGCGGTCCAGGGCTGGCTGGCGGACGAGCGGTCGGCGTCGTCACGGTTGACGGTGGTGACCAGCGGCGCGGTGTCGGTGGCCGACGGCGAGATCGCCGATCCGGTGGGTGCGGCGGTGTGGGGGTTGGTGCGTTCGGCCCAGGAGGAGCACCCCGGCCTGTTCGCCCTGCTGGACATCGAGGAGGGTGCGGAGCTCCCCTCGGTGCTGCCGTCCGACGAACCGCAGCTCGCGGTACGCGGAGGGAGTTTTTACGCGCCGAGGCTGGCCCGGGTGAGCGCGGTCCCCGACGAGATCACCGTCGATCCGTCTGGTGCGGTGTTGATTACTGGTGGTACGGGGGTGTTGGGGGGTTTGGTGGCGCGTCATGTGGTGGGGGTGTGGGGGGTTGGTCGGGTGGTGTTGGTGAGTCGTGGGGGGTGGGGTGCTGCTGGGGTGGGGGGTTTGGTGGGGGAGTTGGAGGGGTTGGGTGCGGTGGTGGAGGTGGTGGCGTGTGATGTGGGGGATCGGGAGGCGTTGGCGGGGGTGGTGGGTGGGGTTGAGGGTTTGGTGGGGGTGGTGCATGCGGCGGGTGTGGTGGAGGACGGTGTGGTGGGGGGGTTGTCGGTGGGGGGGTGTGAGGGGGTGTTGCGGGCGAAGGCGGATGGGGTGTGGTTTTTGCATGAGGTGACGGCGGGGTTGGATTTGGATTTTTTTGTGGTGTTTTCGTCGGCGTCGGGGACGTTGGGGAGTGCGGGTCAGGGGGGGTATGCGGCGGCGAATGCGTTTGTGGATGCGGTGGTGGGGGTGCGTCGGGGGTTGGGGTTGGTGGGGGTGTCGTTGGCGTGGGGGTTGTGGGAGGAGCGGAGTGGGATTTCTGCGGGGTTGGGGGTGGGGGGTGTGGCGCGGTTGGGTCGGTTGGGGTTTGGTGCGTTGCCCTCGGGGGTGGCGTTGGGGTTGTTGGATGTGGCGTTGGGTGTGGGGGAGGGGGTGGTGGTGCCGGTTCGGTTGGATGTGGGGGTGTTGGGGTCTGCGGGTGTGGGTGTTCCGGCGTTGTTGCGGGGGTTGGTGAGGGCTCCCGCCCGCCGAACCGCCAAACGACCGGGCCTTCCCGCCGAAGCCCTGGCCGGGCTCCCCGAGACCGAGCGCGGCGCCAGGCTGCTGGAGCTGGTGAGCAGGTACACCGCCGAGGTGCTGGGCTATACCGAGCCGGTCGATGCGCGCCGCGCGTTCAGCGAGCTCGGCTTCGACTCCCTCACCGCGGTGGAACTGCGCAACCGGTTGAGCACCGCCACCGGCCGGAGACTGCCCGCGACACTGGTCTTCGACCACCCCACCCCGACCCGCCTGGCCGAGTTCCTGAACGATGAGCTGTTCGGCGCCTCCACCGGGGTGGCCCTCCCGTCCGCGCCGGTCGCGGCCACCGACGGCGACCCGATCGTGATCGTGGGCATGGCCTGCCGTTTCCCGGGTGGGGTGTCGTCTCCCGAGGGGTTGTGGGATCTGGTGGTCTCGGGTGGGGACGGGGTGTCGGGTTTTCCTTCCGATCGGGGGTGGGATCTGGAGGGGTTGTTCGACGATGATCCTGATCGGCCGGGGACGTCGTATGCGCGTGAGGGGGGTTTTCTGTATGACGCGGCGGAGTTCGATGCGGGGTTCTTCGGGATCTCTCCGCGTGAGGCGCTGGCGATGGATCCGCAGCAGCGGTTGCTGCTGGAGACCTCCTGGGAGGCGATCGAGCACGCGGGCATCGACCCGACCACGCTGCGCGGCAGCGACACCGGAGTCTTCGTCGGCCTGATGTACCACGACTACGCCGCACGACTGCTCACCACACCCGAGGACCTCGAAGGACACATCGGCATCGGCAACTCCGGAAGCGTCGCCTCCGGCCGCCTGGCCTACACCTTCGGTCTGGAGGGGCCCGCGGTGACGGTGGACACGGCGTGCTCGTCGTCGCTGGTGGCGCTGCACTGGGCGATGCGGGCGCTGCGCCAGGGAGAGTGCTCGATGGCCCTGGTCGGCGGGGTCACGGTCATGGCGAAACCCGACGCCTTCGTCCAGTTCAGCCGGCAGCGCGGCCAGGCCCCCGACGGGCGGTGCAAGTCGTTCGCTGCGTCGGCGGACGGTACGGGGTGGGGTGAGGGTGTCGGGGTGGTGCTGGTGGAGCGGCTGTCGGATGCGCGTCGTAATGGTCATCGGGTGCTGGCGGTGGTGCGGGGCAGTGCGGTCAATCAGGACGGTGCGTCGAACGGGTTGACGGCGCCGAACGGTCCGTCGCAGCAGCGGGTGATCGCTCGGGCGTTGGCGGATGCGGGTCTGGTTCCGGGTGATGTGGATGTGGTGGAGGCGCACGGTACGGGGACCACTCTGGGTGATCCGATCGAGGCGCAGGCGCTTTTGGCGACCTACGGCCGGGAGCGGGATCGGCCGTTGTGGCTGGGGTCGGTGAAGTCGAACATCGGTCATACCCAGGCGGCTGCGGGGGTGGCGGGTGTGATCAAGATGGTGATGGCGATGCGTGAGGGCGTGTTGCCGCAGACCCTGCACGTGGACGAGCCGTCACCGCACGTGGACTGGTCGTCGGGTGCGGTGGAGTTGCTGACCCGGGCGCGCGACTGGCCCGATGAGGGTCGGCCGCGCCGGGCTGCGGTGTCGTCGTTCGGCATCAGCGGCACCAACGCCCACGTCATCCTGGAGGCATCCGAGGATTCCCCTGCGCGGACACATGCCGGTGACGAGCCGGGATCGCCGGTGTGGACGCTGTCGGCCGGTAGTGAGACCGCGTTGCGTGCTCAGGCCGGACGTCTTCGCGATCATCTGGGTCGGCATGCGGACCTGCGTGCGGTGGACGTGGCCTACTCGCTGGCCAAGGGCCGTGCGGCGCTGGAACACCGCGCCGTGGTCGCGGGGGCAGACCGCCAGGAACTGCTGGAGCGCCTGAGCGCGCTGGCTGCCGGGCGTGAGACGGCCGGGGTGCTGACCGGTCGAGCCGAACCGGGCGGGCTGGGCTTCCTGTTCACCGGCCAGGGTTCGCAGCGAGTGGGGATGGGCCGGGAGCTGTACGAGACCTTCCCCGTCTTCGCCCGCGCCTTCGACGAGATCACGTCCCTGCTGGATGCCCACCTTGGGACCCCTTCGGTACGGGAGGTGATCTTCGCCTCCGAGGACGGGATCCTCGACCGTACGGTGTTCGCTCAGGCCGGGTTGTTCGCCCTTGAGGTGGCCCTGTTCCGGCTGCTGGAGTCATGGGGTGTGCGGCCCGACGTCCTGGTGGGTCACTCCGTAGGCGAGCTGGCGGCAGCCCATGTGGCGGGGGTGATGTCGCTGCAGGACGCCTGCGCGCTGGTGGCCGCCCGAGGCCGGCTGATGCAGGAACTCCCCACCGGTGGGGCAATGATCGCGCTGCAGGCCACCGAACAGGAAGTCACCGACCTCCTTGTCGACGGTGTCTCGATCGCGGCCGTTAACGGTCCCCAGGCGGTGGTCGTCTCCGGCGACGAGGAGCCCGTCATCGCCCTGGCCAACGAACTCACCTCCCGAGGACGCAAGAGCCGCCGCTTACGCGTCAGCCACGCCTTCCACTCGGCCCGCATGGAGCCGATGCTGCGAGACTTCCACCGCATCGCCGAAGGACTGACCTACCGGACCCCCTCCATCCCGGTCATCTCCAACCTCACCGGCGAGCCGATCACAGAGTTCTCGGCCGAGTACTGGGCCGACCAGATACGCCGGCCGGTCCGCTTCGCCGACGCCCTGACCCACGCGGCCTCCCAAGGCATCGCCAGGTTCATCGAACTGGGCCCCGACGGAGTGCTGTCGGCCATGGGCCAGGACACCCTGACCGACGCCTCCTTCCTGCCCACCCTCCGCGATGGCAGACCCGAACCCGAGACCCTGCTCACCGCCGTCGCCGGGGCCTTCGTGACCGGCACCACGGTCGACTGGACGGCCTACGTCCAGACCACGAGCGGTGACGGAGCACGTCCGGTGGACCTGCCGACCTACGCCTTCGACCGGCAGCGGTACTGGCTGGAAGCCCCGGTGACCGGGGCGCCTCGGCCGGGTGGTCATCCGCTGTTCGACGTGACGGTCCCGCTGGCCGACGGGGACGGTGTCGTACTGACCGGTGACCTCTCGCGTACCGGACGGCATGCGTGGCTGGCCGACCACCTGGTGGCGGGGAGGGTGGTGGTGCCGGCGGCGGTGCTGGTGGAGTCGGCGATCCGGGGCCGGTGATCAGGTCGGCTGTGACCTGCTCGAGGAACTGGTCCTGGAGACCCCGCTGGTGATCCCCGACCGGGGTACCCGCCAGGTGCAGCTGACGGTGAACGGACGGGACGACCACGGCCGACGGTCGCTGGCCGTCCACAGCCGCGCCGACGGAGAACCATGGGTACGGCACGCGACCGGCACGCTGGCCCCCGCAGACCCGGAAGACCCGGAGGACATCGCCGAGCGGTTCGAATGGCCCCCGTCGGGCGCCGAACCGGCCGACGTGGACGAGCTCTACGACGACCTGGCCGTGGCGGGGCTCGACTACGGTCCGAGCTTCCAGGGCCTGAGGTCGGTCTGGCGTCATGGTGACGGTCTCTGGGCCGAGGTGACACTGCCCGGCGAACTGGACGCGACAGGCTTCGGCATCCACCCTGCCGCACTCGACGCGTGCCTCCATGCGCTCATGCTCAACCGCCGGGAGACGGCCGAGCTCCCGTTCTCCTGGGGTGGCGTACGGCTGCACGCGGCCGGGGCGACGTCCCTCCGCGTTCGGATCACCGAGAACGATGACGGCGACGTGCTGATGTTCGTCACCGACGGCACCGGCCGGCCGGTCCTCACGGCCCGTTCCCTCAGACTACGGCCGCTGTCCGCCACGGAGATCGAGGGCACCGCTCCCAGGGACTCGCTGTTCCGGGTGGAGTGGACGCCGGTGACCGGGGAGGGAGAGATCGTCACCGCGGTGAAGCGGATCGTGCGACGGAGCGGTGACGTGCCCTCCGCGGTACGGGAGGCGACCCGGGAGGCGCTCGAAGCGGTCCAGGAGTGGCTGGCCGACGAACGCTCGGCGTCGTCACGGTTGACGGTGGTGACCAGTGGCGCGGTGTCGGTGGGCGACGGCGGGGACGCCGATCCGGTGGCTGCGGCGGTGTGGGGGCTGGTGCGTTCGGCCCAGGCGGAACACCCCGGGCTGTTCACGCTCGTGGACGTCGCGGAGGGGGCCGACCTCCCCGCGCTGCTGCCGTCCGACGAACCGCAGCTCGCGGTACGCGGAAGAACCCTCCACGCGCCGAGGCTGGTCCGTGCCGACGGCCCGGCGCGGGACGCCGTCTGGGACGCCGACGACACGGTGCTGATCACCGGTGGCACCGGAGCACTGGGCGGTCTCGTGGCACGCCATCTGGTGGAGGCGCATGCCGTACGCCGTCTGGTCCTGGTGAGCAGGAGCGGTGGGCGGGTGCCGGGCGCCGCCGAGCTGGTGGCGGACCTGACCGCGCGGGGCGCGGACGTCACGGTCGCGGCCTGTGACGTGGGCGACCGTACGGCCGTGCGAGAGCTGCTGGACGGGCTGGACGGACCGGTCACCGCGGTGGTCCACACGGCCGGCGCCGTCGATGACGGGCTGGTGGAGCAGATGACTCCTGAACGGATCGACCTGGTGCTCCGTCCCAAGGCGGACGCGGCCTGGCATCTGCACGAGCTGACCAGGGACCGGCCGCTCCGGGCGTTCGTGCTGTTCTCCTCCGCGGCCTCGACGTTCGGCAGCCCGGGACAGGGCAACTACGCGGCGGCCAACGCCTTCCTCGACGCGCTGGCCGTCCACCGCAGGACCCAGGGCCTGCCCGCGACCTCCCTGGCCTGGGGACTGTGGGAACACGGCATGGGTGACGGGCTCGGCGACACGGACCGGACACGGATCGCGCGTACGGGTGCGGTACCGATGACCGGGACGGAGGCGCTGGCCCTGTTCGACGGAGCGCTCGGGCGTGACGAGCCGTCGTTGCTGCCGATACGGCTGGACCTGGCGGGGCTACGGGCCCAAGGGGCGGACCTGCCGCCGATGCTGCGCGGCCTGGTGCGTACGCGGGGTCGCCGCACCGTCGAGGGCGGAGACGCGCGGCCCCTGACCGAGAGGCTGGCCCTCCTGCCCGAGGAGGAACGGGACCGTGCGCTGCTCGACCTCGTACGCGGGCACATCGCCACCGTCCTCGGCCATGCGGGAGCGGAGTCGATCGAGGCGGAGCGACAGTTCAAGGAGCTCGGCTTCGACTCCCTCATGGGGGTGGAGCTCCGCAACAAGCTCGCCGCGGAGACCGGCCTGCGGCTGCCCGCGACCCTGGTCTTCGACCATCCCACACCGTCCGCGATCTCCGACCACCTGCGTGAGCGGCTGTTCACCAGGGACACGGAGCCGATCGACGAGGCCCTGGCGGTTCTGCAGACGCTGGAGGCCGACGACCGTCCCGCGGTGGCCGCCCGCCTGCGCACCCTTCTCGCCGAATGGACCGCGGGGGAGAGCGATGACGTCGACGCACTGGCGGACGCGAGCGACGACGACCTGTTCAACCTGGTAGAGAACCTCGGGGGCTAGAACCGCATGTCGAACGATCAGCAGCTCCGCCATTACCTGAAGCGGGCCATCGCGGAGGCGCAGGAGGCACAGCGGCGCCTGCGGGAGGTCGAGGAGCAGGATCGCGAGCCCATCGCCGTCATCGGCATGGCCTGTCGTTTCCCGGGTGGGGTGTCGTCTCCCGAGGGGTTGTGGGATCTGGTGGTTTCGGGTGGGGACGGGGTGTCGGGTTTTCCGGTGGATCGGGGGTGGGATCTGGAGGGGTTGTTCGACGATGATCCTGATCGGCCGGGGACGTCGTATGCGCGTGAGGGGGGTTTTCTGTACGACGCGGCGGATTTCGATCCCGCCTTCTTCGGGATCTCGCCGCGTGAGGCGCTGGCGATGGATCCGCAGCAGCGGTTGCTGCTGGAGACCTCCTGGGAGGCGATCGAACGCGCGGGCATAGTGCCCGCCTCGCTGAGGGGAAGCCGGACCGGGGTCTTCACCGGCCTGATGTACCACGACTACCACTCGCGGATGCATTCGATCCCCGAAGAGCTCGAAGGCTTCCTCGGGAACGGCAACGCGGCCAGCATCGCCACCGGCCGCGTGGCCTACACCTTCGGCTTCGAAGGACCCGCCATCACCATCGACACGGCGTGCTCGTCGTCGCTGGTGGCGCTGCACCTGGCCGTCCAGTCATTGCGCCGTGGCGAGTGCTCGCTGGCCCTGGCCGGAGGCGTGACGGTGATGGCCTCGCCGAACACGTTCGTGGAGTTCAGCCGGCAGCGGGGGCTGGCCGCTGACGGGCGGTGCAAGTCGTTCGCTGCGTCGGCGGACGGTACGGGGTGGGGTGAGGGTGTCGGGGTGCTGCTGGTGGAGCGGCTCTCGGACGCGCGGCGTAACGGTCATCGGGTGCTGGCGGTGGTGCGGGGCAGTGCGGTCAATCAGGACGGCGCCAGTAACGGGTTGACCGCGCCGAACGGCCCGTCGCAGCAGCGGGTGATCGCTCGGGCGTTGGCGGATGCGGGCCTGGTGGCCGGTGACGTCGATGTGGTGGAGGCGCACGGCACGGGAACCACTCTCGGTGATCCGATCGAGGCGCAGGCGCTTTTGGCGACCTACGGCCAGGAAAGGGATCGGCCGTTGTGGCTGGGGTCGGTGAAGTCGAACATCGGTCACACTCAGGCGGCTGCGGGTGTGGCGGGTGTGATCAAGATGGTGATGGCGATGCGGCACGGGGTGTTGCCGCAGACCCTTCATGTGGACGAGCCGTCACCGCATGTGGACTGGTCATCCGGTGCGGTGGAGTTGCTGACCCAGGCGCGCGAATGGCCCGATGAGGGTCGGCCGCGCCGGGCTGCGGTGTCGTCGTTCGGGATCAGCGGCACCAACGCCCACGTCATCCTGGAACACGAACCGACGACCGAGACACCGGCCGAGCGGGGGGATGTGCCGGTGGTGCCGTGGGTGGTGTCGGCACGTTCGGCGAAGGCACTGGACGGGTTGGTGGACCGGTTCTCCGGCCTGGTGGATGTCGATCCGGTGGACGTGGGATGGTCGCTGGCCACGGGTCGTTCGCTGTTCGAGCACCGCGCGGTGCTGCTGGGCGGGCAGGTCGTGTCAGGACAGGTGAGCCCGGGTGGCCTGGGTTTCCTGTTCACCGGCCAGGGCTCGCAGCGGGTGGGGATGGGCCGGGAGCTGTACGAGTCCTTCCCGGTGTTCGCGCGTGTTTTCGACGAGGTGACGCCCCTGCTGGATGCCCACCTTGGGGTTTCTTCGGTGCGGGAGGTGGTGTTCTCCTCCGAGGACGGGGTTCTGGATCGGACGGTGTTCGCTCAGGCCGGGTTGTTCGCCCTTGAGGTGGCTTTGTTCCGGCTGCTGGAGTCGTGGGGTGTGCGGCCCGACGTCCTGGTGGGGCATTCGGTGGGTGAGCTGGCGGCGGCCCATGTGGCCGGGGTGATGTCGCTGCAGGACGCGTGCGCGCTGGTGGCCGCACGCGGCCGGCTGATGCAGGAACTCCCCACCGGTGGGGCGATGATCGCGCTTCAGGCCACCGAACAGGAAGTCACCGAGCTCCTTGTCGACGGCGTCTCGATCGCCGCCGTCAACGGCCCCCAGGCCGTGGTCGTCTCCGGCGACGAGGAACCCGTCACCGCCCTGGCCAACGAACTCACCTCCCGAGGACGCAAGAGCCGCCGCTTACGCGTCAGCCACGCCTTCCACTCGGCCCGCATGGAACCGATGCTGCGAGACTTCCACCGCATCGCCGAAGGGCTGACCTACCAGGCTCCCTCGATCCCGGTCATCTCCAACCTCACCGGTGAACCGATCACAGAGTTCTCGGCCGACTACTGGACCGACCAGGTACGGGGCACGGTGCGCTTCGCCGACGCCCTGACCCACGCGGCCTCCCAAGGCATCGCCAGGTTCATCGAGCTGGGCCCCGACGGAGTGCTGTCGGCCATGGGACAGGACACCCTGACCGACGCCTCCTTCCTCCCGACAATCCGTAACGGCAGATCCGAACCCGAAACCGTGCTCACCGCCGTCGCCGGGGCCTTCGTGACCGGGACGCAGGTCGACTGGACGGCCTATTTTCAGACCACGGGTGGTGACGGAGCACGACTTGTGGACGTGCCGACGTACGCCTTCGACCGGCAGCGGTACTGGCTGGAAGCGGCAGGTCAGACGGATCTGTCGGGTGCGGGGTTGTCGTCGGCGGGGCATCCGCTGCTGGGTGCGGTGGTGTCATTGGCCGAGGGCGACGGCCTGGTGCTCACCGGTCGCCTGTCGGCCCGGACCCAGCCCTGGCTCACCGACCACACCGTCGCCGGTACGACACTGCTCCCCGGTACCGCCTTCGTCGAGCTCGCCGTACGCGCCGGTGACCACGTCGGTTGTGATCGCATCGAGGAACTCACCCTGCACGCACCGCTCGCGCTCACCCCCTCCACGGGGGTGCAGGTGCAGATCCTCGTCGGCGCCTCGGACGAGGAGGGACGCCGTCCGGTGAGCGTGCACAGCTCTCCCACCGGAGAGGACGACTGGACGCGCCACGCCGGCGGGATGCTCGCGACGGCCGGGCCCGCCGTACCGGGGAACGATCTCGTCGTGTGGCCGCCGCACGGTGCGCGGCCGGTGGACCTGACGGGCTGCTACGAAGCCCTGGCCGAGAAGGGGCTCGGCTACGGTCCGGCCTTCCGGGGGCTGCGGGCGGCCTGGCGGGACGGGGACGACGTCTACGCCGAGGTGGCCCTGGCGGAGGGCGTCGAGATCGAGGCCGGTCGCTACGGGCTGCATCCCGCGCTCCTCGACGCCGCCCTGCACGCCCTCGCGGCGGCGCACGACGGTACCGACACCCGGGTGGCCCTGCCGTTCTCCTGGGAGGGGGTGCGTCTGTACGCCTCCGGGGCCTCCGCGCTGCGCGTACGCCTGACGCCCGCGGGCGAGAACACGGTGTCGCTCGACGTGGCCGACGGGACGGGAGCCCCGGTCGCCTCGGTGGACGCGCTGGTCATGCGTCCCGTCGACACCGCCGCGTTCTCGGCGTCCGGACCCGTCCCGGCCGGGCACGACTCCCTCTACCGGCTCGAATGGCGGCGGATCCCCGCGGGCGACGACGCCACCTGGGACGGGGAGCCGGTCGTGATCGGGACCGAGCCCGGTGACGACCCCCTCGCGGCGACCCGCGTCCTGCTCGGGCAGGCCCTCGACGCCGTCAAGGAATGGCTGGAGGACGGCGGCTCCGATCGGCTCGTCATCGTCACGAGGCGAGCCGTCACTGCCGGTGACGCCGTCACGGCCGCCGATCCCGCTGCCGCCGCCGTGTGGGGACTGATCCGCAGCGCCCAGGCGGAGCATCCGGACCGGATCGTACTGGTCGACACCGACGTCGACATCGACGCCGACGGCCGCGCGGCGCTGGCACGGGCCGTGGCGACCGGTGAGCCGCAACTCGCCGTCCGCGCGGGCGAGATCTACGTGCCCCGCCTCGCCGTCGTGGCCCAGAACCCGGGACTTCTTCCCCCGGCCGGTGAGGAGACCTGGCGGCTGAGCGTCTCTCCCCGAGGCACCATCGACGACCTGACGCTCACCGCGTACGAGGAGGAGGCGCTCGCGGAGGGACAGGTCCGCATCCGGGTACGCGCCGCCGGGCTCAACTTCCGCGACGTGCTGCTCGCGCTGGGGATGTACCCGGACGACGTGCCGCTGGGCGGTGAAGGCGCCGGGGTCGTCACCGAGGTCGGCCCCGGTGTGACCGGGCTGGCACCGGGGGACCGGGTCTTCGGTCTGTTCGGCGGAGCCTTCGGCCCGAGCGCGGTCGCCGACCACCGGGTGGTGGCCCTGATCCCGGAGGGCTGGTCGTTCGAGCAGGCGGCGTCGGTCCCGATCGCCTACCTGACCGCCTACTACGGCTTGGTGGAGCTCGCTGGTCTCCGGCGGGACGAGACCGTCCTCGTGCACGCCGCCACCGGTGGGGTGGGTACCGCCGCCGTGCAGCTCGCCCGGCATCTGGGTGCGGAGGTCTTCGCGACCGCGAGCCCCGCCAAGCAGGCCACCCTGCGCGAGCTGGGACTGGACGACGCGCACATCGCCTCGTCGCGCACGCTGGACTTCGAGCAGCGGTTCCTGCCGTCCACGGGCGGCAGGGGCGTCGACGTCGTGCTGAACTCCCTCGCCGGGGAGTTCGTGGACGCCTCCCTGCGGCTGCTCTCACCCGGCGGTCGTTTCATGGAGATGGGCAAGACCGACCTGCGTGACCCCGACGGCGTCGCGGCCGGTTACCGGCCGTTCGACCTGATGCGCGCCGAACCGGAACTGGTCGGGCGGATGCTCGCCTCCGTGCTCGCCCTCTTCGAGGCCGGGGCGCTACGACTCCCGCCGATCAGTACCTGGGACGTACGGCAGGCACCGGAGGCGTTCCGCTTCCTCAGCCAGGCACGGCACGTCGGCAAGGTCGTGCTGACCCTGCCTCGGCCGATCGATCCGTCTGGTGCGGTGTTGATTACTGGTGGTACGGGGGTGTTGGGGGGTTTGGTGGCGCGTCATGTGGTGGGGGTGTGGGGGGTTGGTCGGGTGGTGTTGGTGAGTCGTGGGGGGTGGGGTGCTGCTGGGGTGGGGGGTTTGGTGGGGGAGTTGGAGGGGTTGGGTGCGGTGGTGGAGGTGGTGGCGTGTGATGTGGGGGATCGGGAGGCGTTGGCGGGGGTGGTGGGTGGGGTTGAGGGTTTGGTGGGGGTGGTGCATGCGGCGGGTGTGGTGGAGGACGGTGTGGTGGGGGGGTTGTCGGTGGGGGGGTGTGAGGGGGTGTTGCGGGCGAAGGCGGATGGGGTGTGGTTTTTGCATGAGGTGACGGCGGGGTTGGATTTGGATTTTTTTGTGGTGTTTTCGTCGGCGTCGGGGACGTTGGGGAGTGCGGGTCAGGGGGGGTATGCGGCGGCGAATGCGTTTGTGGATGCGGTGGTGGGGGTGCGTCGGGGGTTGGGGTTGGTGGGGGTGTCGTTGGCGTGGGGGTTGTGGGAGGAGCGGAGTGGGATTTCTGCGGGGTTGGGGGTGGGGGGTGTGGCGCGGTTGGGTCGGTTGGGGTTTGGTGCGTTGCCTTCGGGGGTGGCGTTGGGGTTGTTGGATGTGGCGTTGGGTGTGGGGGAGGGGGTGGTGGTGCCGGTTCGGTTGGATGTGGGGGTGTTGGGGTCTGCGGGGGAGGGGGAGGTTCCGGCGTTGTTGCGGGGGTTGGTGAAGGCTCCCGCCCGCCGAACCGCCAAACGGTCCGGCGTCGAGAACACGTACACCCGGACGCTGGCCGCCCTGCCCGAACCCGAGCGGAAACGGGCACTTCTCGACGTGGTACGCCTGCACACCGCAACGGTGCTCGGGCACGCCTCACCCGAGGCGATCGACGTCGACCGGGAGTTCAAGGCGCTCGGTTTCGACTCCCTCACCGCGGTGGAGTTCCGCAACCGGCTCGGTGCGGCGATCGATCACAGGCTGCCCGCGACACTGGTCTTCGACCACCCCACCCCGACCGGCCTGGCCGAGTTCCTCAACGGTGAGCTGTTCGGCGCCTCCACCGGGGTGGCCCTCCCCTCCGCGCCGGTCGCGGCCACCGACGGCGACCCGATCGTGATCGTGGGCATGGCCTGCCGCTTCCCGGGCGGGGTGTCCTCCCCGGAGGACCTGTGGGACCTGGTGGCCTCGGGCCGGGACGCGGTGTCGGGCTTCCCCGCCGACCGGGGCTGGAACCTGGAGGGACTGTTCGACGACGATCCCGATCGGCAGGGAACGTCGTACACCCGGTCCGGGGCGTTCCTTTACGACGCCGGTGAATTCGATCCCGCCTTCTTCGGGATCTCGCCGCGTGAGGCGCTGGCGATGGACCCGCAGCAGCGATTGCTGCTGGAGACCTCCTGGGAGGCGATCGAGCACGCGGGCATCGACCCGACCACGCTGCGCGGCAGCGACACCGGAGTCTTCGTCGGAGGCATGTACCAGGAGTACGGTCCCCGCTTCGACCAGACCGTGAAGGGCTCCGACGGCTACCTGCTGACCGGGGGCGCGACCAGCGTGATGTCGGGACGTCTGGCCTACACCTTCGGTCTGGAGGGGCCGGCGGTGACGGTGGACACGGCGTGTTCGTCGTCGCTGGTGGCGCTGCACTGGGCGATGCGGGCGCTGCGCCAGGGAGAGTGCTCTCTCGCCCTGGTCGGCGGGGTCACGGTGATGGCCTCTCCCGGCATGTTCGTGGAGTTCAGTCGGCAGCGGGGGCTGGCCATGGATGGCCGGTGCAAGTCGTTTTCGGCGTCGGCGGACGGTACGGGGTGGGGTGAGGGTGTCGGGGTGGTGCTGGTGGAGCGGCTGTCGGATGCGCGTCGTAACGGTCATCGGGTGCTGGCGGTGGTGCGGGGCAGTGCGGTCAACCAGGACGGTGCGTCGAACGGCCTGACGGCTCCGAACGGTCCGTCGCAGCAGCGGGTGATCGCTCGGGCGTTGGCGGATGCGGGTCTGGTACCGGGTGATGTGGATGTGGTGGAGGCGCACGGCACGGGAACCACTCTCGGCGACCCGATCGAGGCGCAGGCGCTTTTGGCGACCTACGGCCAGGAAAGGGATCGGCCGTTGTGGCTGGGGTCGGTGAAGTCGAACATCGGCCACACTCAGGCGGCTGCGGGTGTGGCGGGTGTGATCAAGATGGTGATGGCGATGCGGCACGGGGTGTTGCCGCAGACCCTTCATGTGGACGAGCCGTCACCGCATGTGGACTGGTCATCCGGTGCGGTGGAGTTGCTGACCCAGGCCCGCGACTGGCCGGATGAGGGTCGGCCGCGCCGGGCTGCGGTGTCGTCGTTCGGGATCAGCGGCACCAACGCCCACGTCATCCTGGAACACGAACCGACGACCGAGACACCGGCCGAAGACACGGGCGCACCGGTGATACCGGTGGTGATGTCGGCCAGGAACGAGACCGCGTTGCGTGCCCAGGCCGGACGTCTTCGCGATCATCTGGATCGGCATGCGGACCTGCGTGCGGTGGACGTGGCTTACTCGCTGGCCAGGGGCCGTGCGGCGCTGGAGCACCGCGCCGTGGTGGTCGGAGCAGATCGCCGTCAGCTGCTGGAACGGCTGGAGGCGCTGGCCTCGGGGCGTGCGGTGACCGGGGTGGTGACCGGGACGGCCGAGCCGGGCAGGGTGGGTTTCCTGTTCACCGGCCAGGGCTCGCAGCGGGTGGGGATGGGCCGGGAGCTGTACGAGTCCTTCCCGGTGTTCGCCCGTGCTTTCGACGAGATCACGTCCCTGCTGGATGGGCACTTGCACGTTCCTTCGGTGCGGGAGGTGATCTTCGCCTCCGAGGACGGGGTCCTTGATCGGACGGTGTTCGCCCAGGCCGGGTTGTTCGCCCTTGAAGTGGCCCTGTTCCGGCTGCTGGAGTCATGGGGTCTGCGACCCGACGTCCTGGTGGGTCACTCCGTAGGCGAGCTGGCGGCAGCCCATGTGGCGGGGGTGATGTCGCTGCAGGACGCCTGCGCGCTGGTGGCCGCACGCGGCCGGTTGATGCAGGAACTCCCCACCGGTGGAGCGATGATCGCCCTGCAGGCCACCGAACAGGAAGTCACCGACCTCCTTGTCGACGGCGTCTCGATCGCCGCGGTCAACGGCCCTCAAGCGGTGGTGGTCTCCGGTGACGAGGAACCCGTCACCGCCCTGGCCAACGAACTCACCTCCCGGGGACGCAAGAGCCGCCGTCTGCGCGTCAGCCACGCCTTCCACTCGGCCCGCATGGAGCCGATGCTGCGAGAGTTCCACCGCATCGCCGAAGGGTTGTCCTACGGGGCCCCTTCGATCCCGGTCGTCTCCAACCTGACCGGCGAGCCGATCACAGAGTTCTCGGCCGACTACTGGGCCGACCAGATACGCCGGCCGGTCCGCTTCGCCGACGCCCTGACCCACGCCGCCTCCCAAGGCATCGGCAGGTTCATCGAGCTGGGCCCCGACGGGGTGTTGTCGGCCATGGGACAGGACACTCTGACCGACGCCTCCTTCCTGCCCACCCTCCGTGACGCCAGAGCCGAACCCGAGACCCTGCTCACCGCCGTCGCCGGAGCCTTCGTGACCGGCACCACGGTCGACTGGACGGCCTACGTTGATCAGGGCCGACTGGTGGACGTGCCCACGTACGCCTTCGACCGGCAGCGGTACTGGCTGGAGCAGGCTGGGCAGACCGATCTGTCGGGTGCGGGGTTGTCGTCGGCGGGGCACCCGCTGCTGGGTGCGGCGGTGTCGCCGGCCGAGGGCGACGGCCTGCTGCTGACCGGGCGGCTGTCGACCCGGGCGCAGCCCTGGCTCACCGACCACACCGTCGCCGGTCTCACCGTGGTTCCGGCGACCGCGCTGCTGGAGCTCGCCGCGCACGCCGGTGAACGGGTCGGTTGCGACGTGATCGACGAGCTGACCATCGAGGTGCCGCTGCTGCTGCCGGAGTCCCGGGCGAGACAGGTGCAGGTGTCGGTCGGCGCGTCGGACGAGTCGGGCAGGCGCGTCCTGGGCGTGTTCTCGCGAGAGGAGCACGTATCGGAGGAGACGCCGTGGACGCGTCACGTGAGTGGGGTCCTGTCGGTCGGCGCGTCGGACGAGGAGGCGTTCGACCTGGTCGCGTGGCCCCCTCCGGGGGCCGTTCAGGTCGACGTGGCGGGGCTCTACGACGACATGGCGGTGGCCGGGCTCGACTACGGTCCCGCCTTCCAGGGGCTTCGGGCCGCCTGGCGGAGTGACGACCTGCTCTACGCCGAGGCCGTCCTGCCCTCGGAGCTGGACGCCGAGGGGTACGGCATCCACCCGGCGCTCCTGGACGCCGCCCTGCACGCGGCGGGTCTCGGTGTCCTCCCCGAAGCCGGACAGGGACGGCTGCCCTTCGTCCTCAGCCGGGTACGGATGTTCCGGACCGGAGCGACGTCGCTGCGCGTACGGATGACGCCCGTCGGCGCGGATGCGCTGTCCCTCGTCCTGGCCGACGGCCACGGCGAGCCCGTGGCCACGATCGACCGGCTCGTCCTCCGTCCCATGACGGCTCCCGAGCGGCCACGGAACCTCTCCGACTCCCTGTTCCGGCTGGAGTGGACGCCGGTGACCGGGGAGGGAGAGATCGTCACCGCGGTGAAGCGGATCGCGCGACGGAGCGGTGACGTGCCCTCCGCGGTACGGGAGGCGACCCGGGAGGCGCTGGAGGCGGTCCAGGAGTGGCTGGCCGACGAACGCTCGGCGTCGTCGCGGTTGACGGTGGTGACCAGCGGCGCGGTGTCGACCGGTGACGGCGAGGACGCCGATCCGGTGGCTGCGGCGGTGTGGGGGCTGGTGCGTTCGGCCCAGTCGGAACACCCCGGACTGTTCACCCTGCTGGACCTCGAAGAGGGTACGGAACCCCCCGCCCGGCTGCCCTCCGGTGAACCTCAGCTGGCGTCGAGGGCGGGCACCCTCCACGCCCCCCGCATGGCCCGGCTCTCCCCGCCGATCACGGAACCGGCCTCCGCGGAACCGGCCCTCACGAAACCTGCCCCCGCGGATGCGGCCTCCCTGGATCCGGCCTTCAACACCGAAGCGGTCTCCGACGCCGAACCGGCCTCGGACGCGGGACCTCCCTGGGACGCGGGCGGAACCGTACTGATCACGGGAGGCACCGGAGCCCTCGGAGCCCTGCTGGCGCGCCATCTCGTCACCGCGCATGCCGTACGCGATCTGCTGCTCGTCAGCAGGGGCGGAGACGAGACAGCGGGGGCCATCGAGCTGCGACACGAGCTGGAAGGGCTCGGCGCGCGCGTCACCGTCGCCGCCTGTGACGTGGCCGACCGTGACGCCGTCGCCCGCCTGCTCGCCGGGATTCCCGCGGACCGCCTGCTGACGGGGGTCGTACACGCGGCCGGAGTTCTCGACGACGGCGTTCTCGCGTCGCTCACCCCGGAACGGATCGACCGGGTGCTGCGGCCCAAGGCGGACGCGGCCTGGCATCTGCACGAGCTGACCCGGGACCGGCCGCTCCGGGCGTTCGTGCTGTTCTCCTCCGCGGCCTCGACGTTCGGCAGCCCGGGACAGGGCAACTACGCGGCGGCCAACGCCTTCCTCGACGCGCTGGCCGTCCACCGCAAGGCCCAGGGCCTGCCCGCGACCTCCCTGGCCTGGGGACTGTGGGAACACGGCATGGGCGGCGGGCTCGGCACCGCGGGCAGGAAGGCACTGACGGCCGAGGAAGGACTCGCCCTGTTCGACGCCGCGACGACGGCGGACGAGGCGATCGTGGTACCGGCCCGGCTGGACACCGCCGCGTTCCGTGACACCGAGGCCCCCGCCCTGCTGAGAGGCCTGGTCCGCGCCCGCCCCCGGCGTACGACGGGCGACGCGACCTCCCTGGCCGGACGGCTGGCCACGGCGGACGAGGGAGAACGGGAACGCGTCGCGCTGGACGCCGTCCGCGCGGAGGTCGCGGCCGTGCTCGGCCACACCTCGTCGGACGCCGTGACGCCGGAGAGCAGGTTCTCCGAACTCGGACTCGACTCGCTCACCGCCGTGGAACTGCGCAACCGGCTGGGGACCGTCACCGGCCTGCGGCTGCCCGCCACCCTGGTCTTCGACCATCCCACCCCCGTCGCGCTCGCCACCTTCGTGGCCGCGGAGATCCTGGGCTCGTCCACGGCGGTGGCGGTACCCGTCGCGGCCGTGCGTACCGGTGACGAGCCGATCGCGATCGTGGCCATGAGCTGCCGCTACCCAGGAGGGGTGCGCTCGCCGGAGGACCTGTGGGAGCTGGTGGCCTCCGCGGGGGACGCCGTCTCGGTGTTCCCGTCCGACCGGGGCTGGGACCTCGACGCGCTGTACGACCCTGACCCCGACAAGCCCGGTACCAGTTACACGCGTGAGGGCGGCTTCCTCTACGACGCCGACCGCTTCGACGCGGACCTGTTCGGGATCGGCCCCCGTGAGGCGCTGGCCATGGATCCGCAGCAGCGGTTGCTGCTGGAGACCACGTGGGAGCTCTTCGAGCGGGCGGGCATCGACCCGCTGTCCATGCGGGGCAGCGACACCGGTGTCTTCGCGGGGGTGATGTACCACGACTACGGGGCACTGCTGAAGTCGGTCCCCGCGGAGCTCGAAGGCTACATCGGGACCGGTACGGCGGGCAGCGTCGCCTCCGGGCGCCTGGCCTACACGTTCGGTCTCGAAGGACCGGCGGTCACCGTCGACACGGCGTGCTCGTCGTCGCTGGTGGCGCTGCACCTGGCCGTCCAGGCGCTGCGGCGCGGCGAGTGCTCCTTCGCGCTGGCGGGGGGCGTGACCGTGCTGGCCACTCCCGGCACGTTCGTGGAGTTCAGCCGCCAGCGAGGTCTCGCCCCCGACGGCCGGTGCAAGTCCTTCTCCGCCACGGCCGACGGTACGGGGTGGAGCGAGGGCGTGGGCGTCCTGCTGCTGGAACGGCTGTCGGACGCGCGGCGCAACGGGCACCAGGTCCTCGCCGTGGTACGCGGCAGCGCCGTCAACCAGGACGGCGCGTCCAACGGCCTCACCGCTCCCAACGGCCCGTCCCAGCAGCGGGTGATCCGCCGCGCGCTGGCCGACGCGGGTCTGGGACCGGGCGACATCGACGCGGTGGAGGCACACGGCACCGGTACCCCGCTGGGCGACCCGATCGAGGCGCAGGCGTTGCTGGCGACCTACGGCCAGGAAAGGGACCGGCCGCTGTGGCTGGGGTCGGTCAAGTCGAACATCGGCCACACCCAGGCGGCGTCCGGCGTCGCCGGTGTGATCAAGTCGGTGATGGCGATGCGGCACGGGATCTTGCCGCAGACCCTGCACGTGGATGAGCCGTCGCCGCATGTGGAGTGGTCGGCCGGTGCGGTGGAACTGCTGACCAAGGCGCGCGAATGGCCGGAGGGGACCGGGCCGCGTCGGGCCGCGGTGTCGTCGTTCGGGATCAGCGGCACCAACGCCCACGTCATCCTGGAGGCGTCCCCGGCCGAGGATGCCCGGACACCCGCCGGTGACGAGGAGCCGGGACCGCTGGCGTGGACGCTGTCGGCCGGCAGTGAGACCGCGTTGCGTGCTCAGGCCGTACGTCTTCACGATCACCTGGGTCGGCATGCGGACCTGCGTGCGGTGGACGTGGCCCATTCCCTGGTCAGGGGTCGTGCGGTGCTGGAGCACCGCGCCGTGGTGGTCGGAGCCGATCGCCGTCAGCTGCTGGAACGGCTGGAGGCGCTGGCCTCGGGGCGTGCGGTGACCGGGGTGGTGACCGGGACGGCCGAGCCGGGCAGGGTGGGTTTCCTGTTCACCGGCCAGGGCTCGCAGCGGGTGGGGATGGGACGGGAGCTGTACGAGACCTTCCCCGTCTTCGCCCGCGCCTTCGACGAGATCACGTCCCTGCTGGATGCCCACCTTGGGGCCCCTTCGGTACGGGAGGTGATCTTCGCCTCCGAGGACGGGGTCCTTGATCGGACGGTGTTCGCCCAGGCCGGGTTGTTCGCGCTTGAGGTGGCCCTGTTCCGGCTGCTGGAGTCATGGGGTCTACGGCCCGACGTCCTGGTGGGGCACTCCGTAGGCGAGCTGGCGGCAGCCCATGTGGCCGGGGTGATGTCGCTGCAGGACGCGTGCGCGCTGGTGGCCGCACGCGGCCGACTGATGCAGGAACTCCCCACCGGTGGGGCAATGATCGCGGTTCAGGCCACCGAACAGGAAGTCACCGACCTCCTTGTCGACGGCGTCTCGATCGCCGCCATCAACGGCCCCCAAGCCGTGGTCATCTCCGGCGACGAGGAACCCGTCACCGCCCTGGCACACACCCTCACCTCCCGAGGACGCAAGAGCCGCCGTCTGCGCGTCAGCCACGCCTTCCACTCGGCCCGCATGGAGCCGATGCTGCGAGACTTCCACCGCATCGCCGAGGATCTGACCTACCGGACCCCCTCCATCCCGGTCATCTCCAATCTCACCGGCGAGCCGATCACAGAGTTCTCAGCCGACTACTGGGCCGACCAGATACGCCGGCCGGTCCGCTTCGCCGACGCCCTGACGCATGCGGCCTCCCAAGGGATCAGCAGGTTCATCGAGCTGGGCCCCGACGGGGTGCTGTCGGCGATGGGTCAGGACACCCTGACCGACGCCTCCTTCCTCCCCACCCTCCGCGACACCAGATCCGAACCCGAAACCCTGCTCACCGCCGTGGCCCAGGCGCACGTCTGGGGAGCGCGTCCGGACTGGACGGCCGTGCTCGGCGGTCGCGGGGAACGCGTGGAGCTGCCCACGTACGCCTTGCAGCGCAGGCGCTACTGGGTGGAGCCACCCCCTGCCCCGCCCACCGAACGGTCCCGCTCGTGGCGCTACCGGGTCGACTGGAAACCGGTGAGCGAGGTGGGCACACCCACCCTGAACGGCACCTGGCTGCTCGTCACCCCCGAGAACACCCCCGAGAACCCCCTCGGGAACACTCCCGGAAGCGCCTCCGCGAACACCCGCGGGAACCTCCCCGAGAACACCCCCGGGAAAGCCTCCGCGATCGACGCCCTGGCCGACGCCTGCGCGGCGGCCGTACGGGAGCACGGAGCCGAGGTCGTCCGGCTCACGGCAGGAGCGGCAGGAGCGGCAGGGGCGGCAGGGGCATGGAACCTGCCGGAGGACCCGGCGGCCATCAGCGGGGTCCTCTCCCTGCTCGCCCTCGACGACGAGCCGCATCCGTCGCATCCTGCCGCCTCCCGAGGATTGGCGGACACGCTGGAGCTGGTCAGGGCCCTGGCCTCCGCGGGGGTGACGGCTCCGCTGTGGCTGGCCACGCGTGGCGCGGTCACGGTCGGCGGGCCGGACGAGCCGAGCGCTCCGGTCCAGGCCCAGGCGTGGGGGCTGGGTCTCGCGATCGCGCTGGAACATCCCCGGCTGTGGGGCGGGCTGGTCGACCTTCCGGCGTCTCTTGGGACGCGGGAGTCCGGCCACCTGGCGCGGGTGCTGGCGGGCATGGCCGAGGAGGACCAGGTCGCGGTACGCCCGTCCGGTGTCCTGGCCCGCCGCCTCGTCCGCGCCGGTGAACCGGTACGGCGGCGGGAGTTCCGGTCCCGGGGCACCACGCTCGTCACCGCGGGCACCACCGGCCTGGGCGCGATCGTGGCCCGCCGCCTGGCCGCGGAAGGCGCCGAGCACCTGCTGCTGACCTGCCCCGCGGACGCTCCGGCCGGCCACATCGGCGACGCCGGGGACGGACGGGACGACAGGAACGACAGGAACGACAGGAACGACGGGAACGACGGGAACGACGGGAACGAGCAGGTGGCCGAGCTGTGCGCGCTCGGCGCGGGACGGGTCACCGTCGTCGCCTGCGACCTCGCCGACCGCGACCGCGTCGCGGGCATGCTGGACGCGGTGCCGGATCTCACCGCCGTCTTCCACACGGCCGGAATTCCGGAGGTGACGGCGCTGGCCGACCTGGACCTGCCCGGCCTGGCCTCGGCTCTCGCCGAGAAGGCGACCGGCGCCGCGAACCTGCACGAGCTGCTCGGGGACCGCGATCTCGACGCGTTCGTACTGTTCTCGTCGATCGCCGGCGTGTGGGGGAGCGGCGGGCAGGGAGCCTACGCCGCGGCGAACGCCTACCTCGACGCGCTGGCCGCGCACCGCAGGGCTCACGGCTTGACCGCCACCTCCGTCGCCTGGGGGCTGTGGGACGAGGCCGCGTCCGCGGACGACCCGCGGGAGGCCGAACGGCGCGACCAGCTTCACCGGCGCGGGGTGACGGCCATGGCCACCGAGCCCGCCCTGGCCGCGCTGTGGCAGGCCGTCGAGGAGGACCGGGCCACCATCACGATCGCCGACATGGACTGGGACCGTTTCGTACCGGTGTTCACGGCGTTGCGGGCACGCCCGCTGATCGGTGACCTGCCGGAGGCGCGGCCGCTCCCGCCCGAGGCCGGTGACGGGCAGGTACCGGAGCTGGTGCGGCGGCTTGCCGACCTGCCCGAGGCCGAACGGCGCGCGCGGCTCCTGCGCGTCGTACGGGAGGAGGCCGCGGTGGCCCTCGGGCACGACTCCGCGGACGCGATCCCCCCGGCACGCCCCTTCCTCGACCTCGGCTTCGACTCGCTCGCTGCGGTCAGCCTCCGCAACCGGCTGGTGGCCGCGACCGGGGTGAGGCTGCCCGCCACCGCGGTCTTCGACCATCCCAGCCCCGAGGCGCTCGCCGCGTTCCTGGACACGCGGCTGGACTCCGCGCCCGGCCTCTCCATCGACGCCGAACTCGACGCGGTGGCCGCCAGGCTGGGCGGGCTGGACGCCGGGGACCCGGAGCGACGGCGCCTCACGGCACGGTTGCAGGCGCTGGTGACGGAGCTGGCGTCCGGTCCGGCGGACGCCGCGCCGGAGAACATCGCGGAACGGGTCGAGACGGCGACGGACGACGAGCTCTTCGGACTGCTCGACGCGGAACTCGGAGACGAAGGACCGGGGTTGTGAACGAGGACAAGCTACGCGACTACCTCAAGCGGGCCACGGTGGAGCTCCACGAGACCCGCCGTCGGCTGCGGGAACTGCAGGAGCAGCGCAACGAGCCCATCGCGATCGTCGCGGCGAGCTGCCGTTACCCGGGGGGCGTGCGGTCCCCGGAGGACCTGTGGGAGCTGGTCGCGTCCGGCGTCGACGCGGTCGGGCCCTTCCCGGACGACCGGGGCTGGGACCTCGACACGCTCTACCACCCCGACCCCGACCATCCGGGCACGTCGTACGTGCGGGAGGGCGGGTTCCTGAGCACGGCGGGACACTTCGACGCCGCGTTCTTCGGGATCTCTCCGCGTGAGGCGCTGGCGATGGACCCGCAGCAGCGGCTGCTCCTGGAGACGTCGTGGGAGTTGCTCGAACGCGCCGGCATCGACCCGGACACGCTGCGCGGGAGCCACACCGGGGTGTTCGTCGGCTCCAGCGGGCAGGACTACGGCGCGCTGCTGCAGTCCACGCCGGAGGACGTGGTGGGCTACCGGATGACCGGGGTGGCGGCCAGCGTGCTGTCCGGGCGGCTGTCCTACAGCTTCGGCTGGGAGGGGCCCGCGGTCACGGTCGACACGGCCTGCTCGGCGTCCCTGGTGGCGCTGCACCTGGCCTGCCAGTCGCTGCGGCTCGGCGAGTGCCCGCTCGCCGTCACCGGAGGCGTCGCGGTGATGTCCATCCCGGCGGGGTTCGTGGAGTTCAGCAGGCAGCGGGGGCTCGCGCCCGACGGGCGGTGCAAGTCGTTCGCGGCGGCCGCGGACGGCACGGGGTGGAGCGAGGGCGTGGGCGTCCTGCTGCTGGAACGGCTGTCGGACGCCCGGCGCAACGGCCACCCGGTCCTGGCCGTGATCCGCGGCAGCGCCGTCAACCAGGACGGCACGTCCAACGGCCTCACCGCGCCGAACGGCCCCTCCCAGGAACGGGTGATCCGTACGGCCCTGGCCGGTGCGGGCCTGTCGGCCGGTCAGGTGGACGTCGTGGAGGCGCACGGGACCGGCACGCCGCTGGGCGACCCGATCGAGGCGCAGGCGCTGCTGGCCACCTACGGCGAGAACCGCCCGCAGGACCGGCCCCTGTGGCTCGGGTCGATCAAGTCCAACATCGGGCACACCGCGGGCGCCGCCGGGGTCGCCGGCGTGATCAAGATGATCATGGCGATGCGGCATGCCACGCTGCCCGCCACCCTCCACGTCGACGAGCCCACCCCCCGGGTGGACTGGTCCTCCGGAGGGGTGTCCCTGCTGACCGCGCCGAGGCCCTGGCCCGCGGGTGAGCGGCCCCGGCGCGCGGGGATCTCCTCCTTCGGCGTCAGCGGCACCAACGCCCACGCCATCCTGGAAGAGGCCCCGGCCCTCGATCCCGCCCCGCTCACCGGCCCCGGCGGGGAAGGCCGTGACGGGAAGGCCCGTGACGACGAGGCCCGTGGTGACAAGGCGCATGACGGGGAAGACCGCGGCGGGCAGGACCACGCCCGGGAAGCCCCCTCCGGGGAAGGCGCCGGGAACAACCCCTTCGGCGGCCCCGTGCCCTGGGTGCTCTCGGCGCGTACCGGGAGCGCGCTGCGGGCCCAGGCCGTACGGCTGCGCGCGCACCTGGCGCGACGGCCGGAGGCGACCGTGGCCGACGTGGGCCGGTCGCTGGCCACCACCCGCGCCACCTTCGAGCACCGGGCGGTCCTGATCGGCTCCCGCGCGGAGGAGCTGGACCGGGCCCTGGACGCGCTGGCCGGGAGGCGCCCCTCCGCCGACCTCGTCGAGGGCGTGGCGCCCCCGGCCGGGGCCAGGGTGGCCTTCGTGTTCTCCGGCCAGGGTGCGCAGTGGCCCGGCATGGGCGCCGAACTGCTCGGGTCGGTGCCGGCGTTCGCCCGGGAGGCGGCTCGCTGCGCCGACGCGCTGGCCCCCCACGTGGACTGGTCCCTGCTCGACGTGCTCCGCGGCGACGCCGGGGCGCCGAGCATGGACAGGGACGACGTCGTCCAGCCCGCGCTGTGGGCCGTGATGGTCTCGCTGGCCCGGGTGTGGAGGTCCCTGGGCGTCCACCCGGCGGCCGTCGTCGGCCACTCGCAGGGCGAGATCGCCGCCGCGACCGTCGCGGGCGCCCTGTCGCTCGACGACGCGGCGCGGGTCGTCGCGCTGCGCAGCAGGGCCCTGACCACGCTGACCACGCTGACCGGCCGTCACGGCATGATGTCCGTCGCGCTCGGTGCCGACCGGGTGTCGGAACGGCTGGCACGCCACGACGGCCGCCTGTCGATCGCGGCCGTGAACGGCCCGGCCTCCGTGGTCGTCGCGGGGGAGTCGGCCGCGCTGTCGGAGCTGCTGGCCGAGTACGAGGCCGACGGGGTGCGCGCCAGGATGGTGCGAGTGGCGTACGCCTCGCACTCGCCGCAGGTCGAGGCCGTCCGCTCCCGGCTGCTGACCGAGCTGGCGCCGATCGTGCCCAGGCCCGCCGAGGTGCCGTTCTACTCGACCGTGACCGGGCGTCCCGCCGACACCTCGACGCTGGACGCCGCCTACTGGTACCGCAACCTGCGCGAGCCCGTCCGCTTCGCCGACGCCACCCGGGCGCTGCTGGACGACGGTCACACGCTGTTCGTGGAGACCAGCCCCCACCCCGTGCTGTCGGTCGGCCTGCAGGAGAGCGTCGAGGCGGCGGGCGCTCCCGCGGCGGTGGTGCCCACCCTGCGCCGCGACCGCGGAGGCCCGGCCGACCTGCTCGGCGCGGTCGCGCAGGCGTACCTGCACGGCGCGCCGGTGGACTGGTCCGCGGCGCTGCCCCCGGCCCGCACGGTGGACCTGCCGACCTACCCGTTCGAGCCGCGGCGCTACTGGCTCTCCAACGGCCACGTCCCCCACCCCACCGGAACCGAACCCGGGAACGGAGCCGAACCCGGGAACGGAGCCGGACCCGGGACCGAGGACGGCCCGGACCCGACCGAGGCCGCCTCGCTTGCGGAACGGCTCGCCGGCCTCGACCGGGCCGGCGCGGAGGACCTGCTGCTCGACCTGGTACGCGGCCACGCCGCCGCCGTGCTCCGGCTCGACGACCCCGGCCTGGTCGGCGCCGACCACGCACTTCCCACCTTCGGGTTCGACTCGCTGACGGCGGTGGAGCTCAGGAACAGACTGAGCCGGGCCACCGGGTTGCCGCTGCGGGCCGCCCTCGTGTTCGACCATCCGACCCCCAGACGGCTCGCAGGGCACCTGCTGGCGAGCCTCCCGACGGTGCCAGAGGCGGCAGAGAATTGAACAAGAGCAAGGTGTTGATCGTGGGAGCCGGCCCCTGCGGCCTGATGACGGCGGTCGAGCTGGCCCGCCGCGAGATCCCGGTGACGCTGCTGGACGCCGAGGAGGAGGCCGGCAGGGGATCGCGCGCCATCCTGCTGTGGCCGCCCTCCCTCGAACTCCTCGACGACCTCGGCCTGCGCGCCGAGGCCGACGAGCGCGCCGTGCCGATCAAGGCGCTGAGCTACCACACCGCGCCGGGCACCGTGCTGCGGCTGCCGCTGGACCGGCTGCACGCACCCCTGGTCCTGCCGCAGCAGGACACCGTCGACCTGCTGGAGGAGGAACTGCGCAGGCTCGGCGGGAAGGTGGAGCGCGGGCTGCGCGTGACCGGCCTGGACGCGCGGGACGACGCGGTCACGGTGATCGCGCGCGGCAGGGACGGCACCGAGACCCGCTGGGAGACCGAATGGCTCATCGGCGCCGACGGCCACCGCAGCACGGTCCGCGAAAGGCTCGGCATCGACTTCTCCGGCACCCGGCTTCCGGTGACGTTCCTGCTCGCCGAGGGCACCCTGCGGGGCGAGTACGACGCCGACGCGGTCAACTACTACCTGGGCCGCACCGGTGTCGCGCTGATCGCCCCCCTGCCCGGCGGCAGGGTGCGGATCGCCGGCGCCATGGCCGAGGGCTCCCTGCCCGCGGGCTCCCCGGTGACGGCCGGGACCGCGCAGCGCATGCTCGACGAACGCGGCCCCGGTGACCTGCGGCTCACCGACGTCACCCTGGCCACCTCCTACAGCAGCCACGAGCGCATCGCCACCACGTTCCGGGCCGGCCGCTGCTTCCTCGTGGGCGACGCCGCGCACGTGCACTCACCGGTCGGCGGCCAGGGCCTGAACCTCGGCTTCGCCGACGCCCGCAACCTGGCCTGGAAACTCGCAGGCGTCATCGAGGGCCGCCTCGCCCCGGCGATCCTCGACACCTACGACGCCGAACGGCGGGCCGCGGCCGAGCAGATCGTACGGGCCACCGGCAAGATGACCCGCGGGGCGGTGCTCAGCCCGGCGGCCAACCGCGTGCGCAACGCGCTCATGGGCCTGGCCCACCGCGCCGGGGTGCTCGCCGCGCAGTTGCCGCCCCTGCTGGCCGGATGGCGGACCCGCTACCCCGACACGCTCGGCCTGGCCGCGGTCCGCCCGCCCAGGGGCCTGCCGCAGGCGGGCACCCGCCACCCGGGATGGACGCTCGAACCGGGCACCGGCCCGGCCGGGCGGTTCCACCTGATCAGCCTGGGCCCCCAGGGCGGACCGGCGGACCGGAACGCCCGGGAGCTCGTCGCCGACCTTCCCGCCCTCGTCACCCACCGCCACCGCGTCACCCGCGGCAGCGGGTTCGTCCTGGTGCGGCCCGACGGGCACATCGCCGCCACCGGGCCGGAGACCGACCTCCCACGGCTCACCCGCGCACTGAAGCAGATCCTCGTCCCCTCGAACCCGGAGCGGTAGTCACATGTCATCTGATGAGTTCCCCCCGATCCTCGGCGGCTTCGACCTGTCGGATCGGAGCAGGTACGCCGAAGGTTTCCCGCACGACGTCTTCACGCGCCTGCGCCGGCAGGAGGAGATCCTCTTCCACCCGCCGGGCAGGACCGCCGACGGCGAGGGATTCTGGGTGCTGAGCCGCTACGACGACATGGTGGCCGCCGCGAGCGACCCGGTGTTCTCCTCCCAGGGCGGCGGTGGCCGCGCCGGAGGCGGCACCCACATCGACGACCTGGCCCCCGGGGTGCACGCCGGGACGCTGCTGAACATGATGGACGACCCCCGCCACCAGCTGATCAAGGAGCAGGTCGCGCCCGGCGTGGAGGGCGGCACGCTCGCGGCGCTGGAACCCGACCTGCGCGAGCTGGCGGACTCCGTCGTGGCCGACGCGGTGGCCAAGGGAAAGGGCGACCTCATCCGCGACGTCGCCGGACAGTTCGCGATCAAGGCCGCGCTGCGGCTGCTCGGCGTGCCGCGCCACGACTGGGACGCCCTGCTGGGCTGGGTCGACGTCAGCACCGGGTTCGACGACCGCGAGGCCGGCGAGGACAACGAACGCTCGCAGATGGCCCGGCTGGCGCTGTACCAGTACGGCACGAGCCTGCTCAAGGGCAAGCAGGAGACACCGGCCGAGGACCTCATGTCGGCCGTGGGCCGGGCGGAGATCCCCGCCGATTCCGGCCAGCCACCGCTCGGCAAATACGAGCGGGAGGTGTTCTTCAACCTGACGCTCGGCGCGGGCACCGAGCCGCCCCGCAACGCGATCGCGCTGGGCCTGCTCGCCCTCGCCGAGAACCCCGACCAGTGGGAGGCGCTGCGCCGGGACCGCTCGCTGCTGCCCGGCGCCATCGAGGAGATCCTGCGCTGGGCGTCGCCCACCCCGTACAACCGGCGGACCGCGACCAGGGACATCGAGTTCCGCGGCGCGAAGATCAAGGCCGGGGACAAGGTGACGTTCTGGTGGGCGTCGGCCAACCGCGACGAGAGCGTGTTCGACGACCCGTTCACCTTCGACATCCGCCGCGCGCACAACCCGCACCTGGCCTTCGGGTTCGGCAGCCACAGCTGCCTGGGCGAGCGGATGGGACGCCTGGACGTGCGGCTCGTCCTTGAGGCGCTGCTCGACCGGGTCGAGCGGATCAGGCTCACCGGCCCCGTCGAGTGGGCCAAGGACAACAAGCACACCGTGATCCTGCGGATGCCGGTGGCCTACGACGGCGTCACCGACGTCCCCGCCCCCGACCCGCGGGACCTGCCCGCCTCCACCCTGCCGCAGCAGCCCGGGCAGTACATCATCTCGCAGATGCTGCCGTTCAACCCGTTCGACCCGGTGTTCCGCGACGACCCCTACACCGTCTACCGCGCGATCGCCGAGGGCGGCCCGGCCGTCCGCACCCCGGCGGGCACCGTCGTGGTGACCGGTCACCGCGAGGTCACCGAGGCGCTCGCCGACCCGCGCAACGGCTGGGGCGACGGCCACCTCGTCGCCGACCACTTCGCCAAGGACGCCGACGGCAACCCCGTGCGGCAGTTCGCCTTCATGGACCCGCCCGACCACACCCGCCTGAGGGGACTGGTGAGCAAGGCGTTCACCGCCCGGGTGGTGGAGGGGCTGCGTCCCAGGGCCGAGGAGCTCGTCGCCGGCATGGTCGCCGGCATCCGCGAGGCCGCCGCGGAAGGCCCGGTCGACCTCATGGACGCGGTCGCCCACCCGCTGCCCACCATCCTGCTCGCCGAGCTCATGGGCGTCCCGGCGGACAACCTCGACCGCTTCCGTGCCTGGTCCGCCGCCATCGGACGCGGCCTCGACCCGGACTTCATGCTCACCCGCGACCAGGTCGGCCAGCGCCAGGGCGGCAGGGAACAGTTCAACCGGTACTTCACCGAACTGGCCGCCCAGCGGCGCCGCGAACCCGCCGACGACCTGATCAGCGCCCTGGTCGCCGCGGAGCAGGAGGGCGACAGGCTCACCGAGAGCGAGCTGATCATCACCTGCACCCTGCTGATCAGCGCCGGGTACGCGCTCACCGTCCACCTGATCGGCAACGGCATGCTCGCCCTGCTGCGCAACCCGGACCAGCTCGACTGGCTGCGCGCCAACCCCGACCAGATCGCCGGCGCGACCGAGGAACTGCTGCGGTTCGACGGCCCGACGCAGATGATCTCCCGTCTGGTGCTGGAGGACACCATGGTCGGGGACACCCCCGTCACGGCGGGGGAGACGCTCCTGCTCGTCCTGGGAGCCGCGGCCCGCGACCCGCGCGTGTACGACGACCCCGACGTCCTGGACCTGTCCCGCCGTCCCGGCGTGCGCAACCTCGGGTTCGGCCACGGCATCCACTTCTGCATCGGCGCGCCGCTCGCCAGGATGACCGCGCAGATCGCGCTGAGCGCGCTCTCCCGGCTCGACATGGAACTCGCCGTCGACGACCCGCGCCGCAACGAGGGCATGGTGGTACGGGGCCTGGCCGAGCTTCCGGTGATCCTCAAGTGAGCGGTGCCGCGCCGCCCCCGCCCGTACGGGGGGCGGCGCGGCACCGTCGGGCCCCGGCTCGACCCCCGACCCCCGGCCCCCGGCCTCGGCTCTGGCTCCGGCTCCGGCCTCGGCCTTGAATCCTGACCCCGGCTCCGACCTCGGTTCTGACCCCGACCCCAGCCCTGGCCTCGAACCTCGGCCCTGGCTCGACCTCGGTCCCGGCCCCGGCCGAAGGCGGTCCCGGGAACGTCACGACTTCCCGCGAAGTTATGATTCCTCGGCGAGGCCGTACCCCCTGCGGCGTCGTGACGCCCGCGACGTCGTGATCCCCGCGAAGGCGTGACCCCCGGCGAAGGAGAGACATCCGTGACGGCGACCGACCTGTGGCTCCGGCGTTATCACCCCTCACCGCGCGGTGCCGTGCAGGTGGTCTGCTTCCCGCACGCCGGAGGGTCGGCCAGCTACTACCATCCGCTCTCGGCGACCCTGGCCCCGTCCGCCGAGGTGCTCGCCGTTCAGTACCCGGGCAGGCAGGACCGGCGCGGCGAGCCGCTGTTCCGCGGCATCCACCCGCTCGCCGACCGCATCGCCGAGGTGCTGCTGCGGGAGGAGGAGCGGCCACGCGCCTTCTTCGGGCACAGCATGGGAGCCATCATCGCCTTCGAGGTGGCCAGGCGTCTCGGCGACCGGGGGCCCGGGCTGCTGTTCGCGTCCGGGCGGCGCGCGCCTTCCAGGGATCGCCTGGAGACCGTGCACCTGCTCGGCGAGAACGGCCTGATCGCCCACCTGCAGGACGTGAACGGCGCGGAGGCGGCCTTCTTGGAGGACGAGGAGATCCGGGAACTGGTGCTCCCGGTGATCCGCAGCGACTACCGGGCCATCGAGACCTACCGGCCCGCGGATCTGACACCGCTGAGCTGCCCGATCGTCGCGCTCACCGGCGACGCCGACCCGCTGACGAGTGTCGACGACGCGCGGGCCTGGAGCGAGGTCACCACCGGCGACTTCGACCTCCGTGTCTTCTCCGGGGGCCACTTCTTCGTGGCCGACCACCGTCAGGCGGTGATCGAGACGATCCTCGACACCCTGGCGAAGGTCTTCGAGGGGACCGGGTCCGGAGACCGGCGGTAGCGGCCCGCTCCCCGGCCCGCCCCGGCGCCACCGGCCACCGATCGAACGGCCACCGGACGCAGATCGGACGCCCGCCGGCACCGATCGAACGCCTACCGGCGCCCACCGGACGCCCGCCGATCGCCGATCGGTCGTCGATCGGGAGAAAAGCGCCGCCGACGACCCATCCGCCGGGCGTTCCGCTGCGAAGAGCAGGGTGTGCGTGTCCAGGGCGAGCAGGAAGAGACCATGGGATCTGAACGCGTGCCCGGGCCGGGCCGGGACCATCGTGGTGATCACGAGGATCATGGAGGGCTGAAGGAGCTGCTCGGACGGGTCGCGCGTGGGGACCAGGCGGCGTTCGAGCGGGTCTACCATCTTGCGGCGGCCCCGGTGTACGGGCTGATCCTGCGGGTGCTGCGCGACCGGGCCCAGGCCGAGGAGGTCGCCCAGGAGGTGCTGGTGGAGGTGTGGCGCGGCGCTGCGCGCTTCGACCCGGCCCGGGGGACCGCGATGGCCTGGGTGATGACGATCGCCCATCGGCGCGCGATCGACCGGGTGCGCTCGGCCCAGGCCGGCACCGACCGCGAGGAACGCGCGGCCCGCCTTCAGGTGGACCGGCCCTATGACGAGGTGGCCGAGTCGGTGGAGCGGAGCCTGGAGCAGGAACGGCTGCGCCGGTGCCTGGGCGGGCTGACCGAGCTGCAACGCGAATCGGTGACATTCGCCTATTACGGCGGTTACTCCTATCGTGAGGTCGCCGAGTTCCTGAAGGTCCCGCTGGCGACGGTCAAGACACGCATGCGCGACGGGCTGATCCGGATGCGCGACTGCCTGGGGGTGGAACGATGAACGACGCACCCGGCGAGCACGACCCGCACACCCTGGCCGGGGCGTACGCGCTGAACGCCGTCGACGAGGGTGATCGGCTGCGGTTCGAGGAGCATCTGAGCCGATGCGCCGAATGCGCCGAGGAGGTACGCGGCCTGGCCGAGACGGCGGCCCGGATGGGCCGGGTGCTGGCGGCCGAGCCGCCCGAGGGGCTGCGCGCGCGGGTGATGGCCGAGATCGGCCAGGTCCGCCAGGTGCCCCCGCTCGTCCCCGGGGACACCGGCATCACCGGCATCAGCGGCATCGCCGGCAGGAAGGCCGGTGAGAGGCACCGCCGTGCCGCGGAAGGGTCGCCGGGGACGCGCCCGGGGACACGTCCGGGGGCGTGGTGGCCACGGGCGGTCGCCGGGCTGGCGGCCGCGTGCCTGGTCGCCGCCGTGGCCCTGGGCGTCGTGAACGTCCGTACCCGGGACCTGCTGGAACGGCAGGAGGCCGCCAACCGGCAGATCGCCACCGTGCTGGCCGCGCCGGATGCCCGCTCGATCCGGGTCTCCGGCGGTCCGCAGGGCGCCGGCACACTGGTGGTCGTCTCCCGGTCACAGGACCGGCTGGTGGTCGTCCCGTCCGGACTGGCCGGCCTGCCCGAGGACAGGACGTACCAGATGTGGAGGATGGGGTCCGCGAGGACCACCTCCGCCGGGACCATGCGTCCCGGCGAGGGCGCGTCCGCGGTGGTCATCGACGACATCGCGCAGACCGCTCAGGTGGGCGTCACGATCGAGCCCGCGGGCGGCTCCGCCCAGCCCACCTCCACTCCGCTGCTCGTGCTGAACCTCCCCCCGGCCTGACCCCGGCCCGACCCGGCCTGACCTCGACCCGGCCTCGGTCCCGGCCTGCCCCTGGCCTGCCCTCGGTCGGGTCCCGGCCTGCCCCCGGCATGTCCTCGGTCTGACCCTGGCCTGATGCCGCTCCGGCCTCGGTCTGACCCTGGCCTGACCCCGGGCCGGTCCTCGTCCGCGACCGGCCGGGAAGTTTTCTCCGTCGCGACCCATCCACCCCGCCGTCGGCTCCGAAGCCCCGGTGTGAGCATCACCACCGGGCGACCTCGTCACGACGCAGCGGCACCTTGCGGCCCACCGGCCGAAGCGGCCGCGCCGGGCCCGGGCACCTGACATCGGTGCCACCCGGACCGGAACGCCGCTCCGGGTGACCACCACCCATACCTCCGTTCACCCGACGCACGACCATCGCGAAGGAATCCCCATGAAGACCCGATTCGCCGCAGCGTCCGTTCTCGCCGTCGCCCTGTCCCTGAGCGCCGCCTGTGGCGGCGGCGACACCACCGCAGCCGCCGGTGACCCCACCGCGGCGGCGACCGGCGCCGCCCCGGCCACCGAAACGCCGATGGAGTCGGCTCAGCCCACCATGGCCGCCGCGCCGTTCGGCGCCGCCTGCGCGACCCTGCCCACCTCCGGTGAGGGCAGCGTCGCCGGTATGGCCGACGACGCCGTGGCCACCGCCGCCTCCAACAACCCCGCGCTGTCCACCCTGGTGGCCGCCGTCACGAAGGCCGACCTGGTCGACACGCTCAACTCCACCGACGACATCACCGTGTTCGCGCCCACCAACGACGCCTTCGCCAAACTTCCCAAGAAGACGCTGGACAAGGTCCTGGCCGACAAGAAGATGCTGACCTCCATCCTCACCTACCACGTGGTACCGGGCCGCAAGACCCCCGCCGACCTGGAGAAGGGCACCCTGACCACGCTGCAGGGCGGCACGCTCACCACCGGCGGCTCGGGTGAGGCCCTCACCGCGGGCGACGCCAAGGTCGTCTGCGGCAACGTGCCCACGCGCAACGCCACCGTCTACATCATCGACACCGTGCTGATGCCCGGCTGACCTCCGCTCCCGGCTCCACCGGGGTGGATCGTCATCCCGGCGGGACACGGTGCGGGCCCCGCCCCGAAGGGCGGGGCCCGCACCGTGTCCCGCTACCCCTCACACTGGATGCCCCGGAAGTTCCCGCCGGGCAGCTCCCACACCCTGCCGCAGCCGTAGGTGCCCGACGGGATGGTGATGGTCCCCGGCTCGCCCGCTCCCGAGCCGGTGCAGCCGGTGCCGCTGACCTCGTAGGGGCCGATCACCGGGATGGGCGACAGGAACGCGTACCCGCCGGTGCAGGTGTACGAGGCGTCCGCGTGCGCCGTGGCGGGGGCGAGGAGCGGTGCGGCCAGGACGCCGAGGACGACGGCGGCGCGGGCGAGGGCGGTGCGGGGGGAGACCATGGTGTTCCTCATCGGTTCCGGTGTTCCGTCATGGTTCGAAGGACGCCCACCGGTGTTTCCGCGTCACCGCCCGGCAACCCCGCGTGTCCGGTAGTGGACACCTCAGCCCGGCTCGCCCTGCTTTACCCCGACCTGTTCCGCCTCGCCCCGAACCGAGCGCTCCGTCCCACCGTGGCCCGCCCCGCCCCGACCCGCTCCACCTCGCCCGAACCGGGCCGGTCCCCGGACCGGCCCGGCCTCGCGCTGCGTCGGCGCGTGTCCGGGTCAGTCCCGGCGGGCGAGGCCCTTCTCGACCGCCTCGATGATCCGCGGCCGCAGCTCGGCGCAGCTGATGATCGCGTCCACCGAGCCGACGTCGACCGCCCGCTGGATGCTGTGCACGCGGTCGAACTCCGTGGCCACCTCGGTGAGCTTCTCGGCCCGTACCGACGAGCGCAGCTCGGCCAGCTCGGCGGCCAGCGCGGTGCGCGCGGCGGCGGGCGCCTCGGCGACACGGGCGGCGAGCGCGAGCACGCGCGGGTCGTTGCCGGTCCGCTTGTCGACGTCGCGCGCGAAGACCACCGCGGCGGCCGGGGCACCGCCGAGCACCGAGGCGAACGAGCCCTCGACCGCCAGCACGGTCATGTTCGGGTTGAGCGCCTTGGAGAACACCACGAACGCGCCGCCGTGGTACCGCGAGATCACGCAGAACACGATGGGGCCCCGGAAGTTCACCACCGCGCGGCCGATCTCCGCGCCGTACTCCAGCTGGAGCTTGCGCATCGACTCGGGCGAGCCGTCGAAGCCCGACAGGTTGGCCAGCACGACCAGCGGCCGGTTCCCGCTCGCGGCGTTGATGGCCCGGGCGGCCTTCTTGGACGACTGCGGGAACAGGGTGCCCGCGGTGTAGGTGTCGGGGCCGTCGGTGGGGGGGAACCCGCGGCGCGGCACGGACCGCGACTCGATGCCCAGCAGGCACACCGGCAGGCCACCGAGGTGCACGTCCTGGACCACGGCGGTGTCCGCGTCGGCCATGCCCGCCCACCGCTCCAGCACCGGGTGGTCCTGGTCGGACAGCGCGCGCATGACCGTGCGGATGTCGAAGGGCTTCTTGCGGTCCGGGTTGGACTCGGCGGAGAAGATCTGGCCCACCGTCGTGAAGTCGCTGCCCGCCACGGTGTGCGGGAACGTCGACACGTCGCGGTCGGCCGGGTCGCCGGTGACCGTCCTGCGCGGCCGGCTCTCTCCCGGGGCCACGTAGCTGTGGTCGTAGTGCGACATCAGGACCTCCCGCGCGGCGCGGATGTCCGGTGCCCAGTACTGCGCCTGGCCGTTCGGCCCCATGATCCGGTCGTACCCGCCGATGCCGTGGTTGTCCTCGGCCGACACGCCACCGGAGAAGTCGAGCGACTGCTTGCCCGTCAGCACCATCGCCGAGTCCGGCGTCATCACCAGGATGCCCTTGGTGTGCATGAGCATCGTGGCCTCGGCGTTCCAGTACGGCTGGGCGCCGACGTTGATGCCCGCGACCACGACGTTGATCTCGCCGCCGTCCTGGGTGAAGGTCACGATCCGCTTCAGCGCCGCCGCCACCCAGTCCATGTTCTCGGTGCCGGACGACATCGAGATCCGGGCACCGGCCGACAGCGCGAACCACTCCAGCGGCACCCGCATCCGCTCGGCCAGGTCGAGCGCGGCGATCACCCGCGCGCATTCGGGCTCGGACAGCGCGCCGAGCGCCTTGGTGGGGTCGCCCAGCAGCACGACGCGGGTCATGCCCTCCGGGTGGCGCGGCGTGGGCGTGCTGACGACACCCGTCACCAGCGCCGCGGTGTTGCGCCCCTTGGGCCGGTTCACCGGCACCAGCGTGGAGTTCTCGTCCAGGTCGTACTCGGTGAACGAACCGAGGGGGCCGGCGAGCATGCCGGTCAGCTCGTACGGGTGGTGCGTGCCGCGGCCGTGCGCGCGCAGCACCTCCTGGCGGTAGTCGTCCAGCGGCTCGATGGGCTCGGTCGGCGGCGGCACCACCGACACCCGCATGCCGGAGTTCACGTCGTAGTCGACCCGGACGGCGAAGTCGACGAGCTCGCCGGTGGCGCCGTCGCGGCGCCTGCCGAGGAACAGCACCTCCTCCAGGCCCGCGCCCGCCGTCGTCGGCAGCACGCGCTTGGCCACGGTGTTCAGGTCGGTCGGCGACAGGTCGGTGGGCGGCCACACGTAGATGACGATGCGGTTGGTGGCCGATGCCTTGGCGCCGGGCTTCTTGGCCCGGCGGATCGCGTCCAGGCAGGTGGCCACCGTGTCCTCGGCCGCGGGCAGCGCCACGAGCCTGCCCTCGTCGTCGCGCAGCGGGGTCAGGTCGCGGACCTGGCCCAGGGCGACCAGGCGCTCGTCGGACGGGTTCTGCCGTGCCACGGCCCGGAAGAGGTAGACCTCCTCGTCGGGCGAGGGCAGCCGGGTGAGGTCGAAGTCGCGCAGCCGCTCCAGCTGCATGCGCTCGGCGATGCGCGGGTGCAGGCCGCGCAGCAGCCGCTCCTCCACGAAGCCGCCCGCGGACGGCCGGAAGGTGAAGTGGTGGTGCATCGCGGCGCCGGTGTGGCCCGCGACGGTCGTGGTGATACGGCCGACCCGGTTGGACGGCTGCTGGGCGGCCAGGACCTCGCGCAGCCGCGCGGCCATCTCGTCGGGGTCGTCCGGACCGTCCCGCCAGGTCAGGTAGACGTCGGCCACCAGCTCGCCGTCGCCGACGAACTCGCCGACCGCCTTGACCGCCTGGGCCAGCGCGGGGAAGTCGATCGCGGTGGTCACGACGCGGCCGTCGCCGCTCGCGGTGCGGTGGTCGGCGACGACGAACGTGCAGCCGGCCACCGTGTTCACCCGGATGTCGCCGAGCGCGCGGTTGCCGTAGTAGCGGCGGCTCAGCACCTCCAGCAGCGGTACGGGGTCGGCGCCCTCGCGGCCGATCCGCTGGCCGATCAGCCGGACGAGCGGCTGGGCGCTGGCGACCATCGAGGAGATCCGCTCGGCGCGGTCGGGCGCGTCCGGGTGCTGGTCGAGGTGGCGCAGGTGCCTGCGCACGGCCGTGTAGACCTTGGCGCGGGTACGGCGCAGCAGCGGCTGGGCGAACCAGGTGAACACGACGCCGCGCGCCAGGTCCGCGACGGCCGGGAACCGGACCTGGGTGGCGGCCACCAGGTGCTCCAGCGCCAGGCCGACGGTGACGCGGTCGGCCTGGGCGGGCGGGGCGTCCTTCATCCACAGGCGCAGCAGCGTCGTCACCACGGCGACGTCGGTGGACGCGCGCTGCTGGGCCAGGAAGATCCGGAAGACCGCGTCCTCCAGCCCGGGCGTGCGGTCCAGGCCCTCGACGCCGTAGCGGGACAGCACGTGCGCGAGCCGCTGCCGGAAGCCCTCCGACAGCCCGGCCCGGTCCGGGTCGAGGTAGCGCAGGTAGGTGTGGAAGTACTCGCGGGGGGTGTGCACCGCCGAGGCGGACTTGGTCTCCTCGCCGACGGGCCGGTTGCGGCTCAGCTCGCTCAGGTCGGCGAACAGGCGCAGCAGCTCGATCTCGCCGGACGGGTCGTGCTCGCCGCTCTCGACGAGTTCGGCGCGCGCGGCCAGGTAGCCGGCCAGCAGGCGCTTCTCGTCCCGCGAGTCGACGTCGAAGCCCAGCAGCAGGCCGCGCAGGTCCTGCAGGCCGCGCGCGGCCCGCTCGGTGGCGGGCACGTCCACCGGCTCGGAGGGCAGGTCCAGCTCGACGTCCGCCGTGGCGGCGGCGGGAGCGGCCGTCTCCTCGCCCTCGCCCAGCGGCTCCAGGCTGAGCAGGCGCGCGCCCGCCTCCACCTGGCTGCCGATCGACACCGTGAGCTCCCGTACGCGACCGCGGAACGGCGCGCGCAGCACGGTCTCCATCTTCATGCTCTCGACCACGAGCAGCGGCGCACCGGCCTCGACCTCGTCGCCCGGCTGCAGCGGCGTGGCCACCACGAGCGCGGGCACGGGGGAGCGCACGATGCCGCCCTCGTCGCGGCTGATCCGGTGCGCGACGCCGTCGACCTCGACCAGGTGGGTCGGGCCGTGGGTGCTCGCGACGACCTTGAAGCGGACGCCGTTCACGATGATCTGGCCGCTGTGCTCGTCGAAGCGCTCGATGTCGACGTCGGCGGCGTGCTCGGGCCCGCCCGCCGAGATGCCGATGCGGAACCGGTGGCCGCCGGTGCGGGCGATGCGGACGCGGTAGCCGACGTCGCGGAGCTTGAGCTCCAGCGCGCGGCCGCTCTCGTGCTGGGACTGCGGGCGGCCGCCGTGGGCGGTGGACAGGAAGCGCTGCCGCGTCACGGCCTCCTCGTCCTCGTAGGCCTCGATGGCGGCGACGATCAGCGCGATCGCCGAGTGCCGGTGCGACACCAGGGCACCCTGGGCGCGCACGCGGTCGATCCAGCCGGTGTCGGCGGACCCGTCGATCACCGCGGGCTCGTCGAGCAGCATGCGGACGAAGCCCTTGTTCGTCACGCCGCCCTCGATGATGACGGTCGTCTGCGTCATCGCGCGGCGCAGGCGGGCCAGCGCCTCGGCGCGGTCCCGGCCGTGCGCGATGATCTTCGCGATCATCGAGTCGAAGTCGGCGGGGATCGTGTCGCCCTCGCTGAAGCCGGTGTCCACCCGGACGCCCGGGCCGCTGGGCAGCGCCAGCCGCGCGATCCGGCCGGGGGAGGGGGCGAAGTCGCGGTCGGGGTCCTCGGCGTTGAGGCGGGCCTCGACGGCGTGACCCCACTCCGCGGGCACGTCCCCCTCGAGCCTGCCGCCCGCCGCGACGTGCAGCTGGGCCTTCACCAGGTCGACACCGGTGGTGATCTCGGTGATCGGGTGCTCGACCTGCAGGCGCGTGTTGACCTCCAGGAACGCGAACAGCCGCTCGCCGGGGTGGTAGAGGAACTCGACGGTGCCCGCGCCCCGGTAGTCCACGGCGAGCACGAGCCGCTCGGCCGCCGCCTTCAGCTCGGCGACCTGAGCGGCGTCCAGGACCGGGGAGGCGGACTCCTCGATGATCTTCTGGTTGCGCCGCTGCACGGAGCAGTCGCGCACGCCCAGCGACCAGGCGGTGCCCTGCCCGTCCGCGATGACCTGCACCTCGACGTGCCGGGCGCCGGTCACCAGGCGCTCCAGGAACACGACGCCGCTGCCGAACGCCCGCGCGGCCTCCTGGCGCGTCAGCTCGTAGGCCCGGGTCAGCTCGTCGGCGCCGGAGATCATCCGGATGCCGCGGCCACCGCCGCCCGCGGTCGCCTTCAGCATCAGCGGGTAGCCGATCCGCTCGGCCGCCGCCTTCGCCTCCTCCAGCGTCTCCACCGGGCCGCGGCTCCACGGCGCGACGGGCACGCCGACCTCCTCGGCGAGCAGCTTCGAGCCGATCTTGTCACCCAGCCTGCGCATCGCCTCGGCGCCCGGGCCGACGAACGTCACGCCGATCTCGGCGCACAGCTCGGCGAACGCCGGATCCTCCGCCACGAAGCCCCAGCCGACCCAGGCGGCGTCCGCGCCGGTCTCGATCAGGGCCCTTCTCAGGACCGCGTGGTCGAGGTAGGGACGGTCGGCCGCGAGCCCCAGATCGTAGGCGATGTCGGCCTCGCGGACGAACGTGGCCGTCCGGTCGGAGTCCGTGTAGAGGGCGACGGTCTCGATCCGTGTCCCTGTCTCTGCGGCTAGGTCCCGAACGGCGTGGATGAGCCGCATGGCGGCTTCGCCGCGGTTGACGATGGCGACACGACTGAACAACTGAAACGGCCTTTCATTCGAAGGCGATGAACACGGCGGTCGTCCCCGCCCTGACGGGGATACATCCTCCCGGTTGTCCCCCGCGGACCGGAATGGCGGGGACGAAGCGTGTTTCGCGGCCGGAGATGTCGGGATCGCACAAACGCGCCCGTCGACATGGCGCGATGTGCGACCGCGGTGATCCCGGTCGCGCAGCGGTTCGCGGACCCGCCGGGGATCCGGTGTCGAGACTACCGCCGCGGGCGCCCTCGCCGCCTTCACCGGCGACGGTCACCGGTAGGTGACGCGCCGTACCAGCACCTCGAACGGCCCCCGGTGCCCCGCCCGCCGCATCCGGTCGGCGAGCACCACGGTGATCAGCCACGTGCCGGCGGCCAGGAGCGCGGTGGCGGCGACCGTCAGGGTGCCGGAGAGATCGAGCAGGAACGGGGTGAAGACGAGGGCCCAGACGACCGACTGGGCCAGGTAGCAGGTCATCGACCGCTGACCGGCGGCGGTGATCGCCAGGAGCACCGGCCCGGGGGTGCGGGCCCGGAGCCGGACGGCGACGAGCGCCAGCGCGGCGGCGTAGCCGAGGCCGCCCAGGGTCCCCGTCGCGTCGTGCAGGGAGCCCAGCGACTCCAGGAGCGGACGGGCCGGGGCCGCCGCCACGCCGGAGAGCACCAGCGCGATCGGCTGGGCGCCGAGCACCGCGGCGCCGATCCCGGCCGACGCCGCGACGCGCAGCGCCGTCAGGTGGAGCTCCGGCTGCTCCAGGACGCGCCGGCGTCCCGCCCACACCCCGATCAGGAACGGGCACACGAACCCGAGGGGGCCGAGGAGGGCGACGTAGAGGGACGTCCGGGCCCGGGCGGCGATCATCGTGAGCACGTCCGGCGGGAGCATCGCGACGTCCGGCGGGTCGGTGCCCACGGTCGACGAGGCCCCGCCCGGCAGCGCCGTGAGCACGAAGAACAGCAGGGCCACGGCGAGCAGCCACCGGTCCCTCCAGCGCACCGCCCACGCCCCCACCAGCAGCAGCACGCCGTACGCCGCCAGGATGTCGCCGGCGTAGAGCAGCACCGCGTGCGCGAACCCCACGGCCACCAGCACGAGGCCGCGCCGCCACAGCAGCCGGCGCACCGCCCGCGGGCCGCGTTCCCGCTGCCGGTCGGCGATCCGGGCGATGCCGTACCCGAACAGGGCCCCGAACATCGGGAACGCCCGTCCGTCGACGAACGTCGAGATGAACCAGACGACGGCCGCGTCGACCCCCGAACCGCCCCGCGGGTAGCCGCCGAGCACCGACGGGCCCCGCAGGAAGTAGTGCGTGTTGGCCAGGGCGATGAACAGCAGCATGAGACCGCGCGCCAGGTCGGGTCCCGGGGCGCGCGCCGCCAGGGGCGTCGGCCGGGACGGGTCCGCCGTCGCCGGATCAGCCACGGGTGCCCCGCGGGCCCGGATGAAGGGGTGCCGTCATGACCGAGAGCCAACCACTCGCCCGTCCCGCTTCCATCGGGCTTCGGTAGGGGCCGGGCCCGACCAAAGTCGGTCCTCCGCCCCGGGGAGGCCCGACCGGAGGAGCCCCTCTCGGGGAGGGCCGATCGCAGGAGCCCCCTCCCGGCACGGCCGGAAGGGGGCCTCGGGGCCGGGGGTCAGCCCGGCGGGAAGTTGCCGTTCTTGGCGACCGGCAGCGCCAGCTGGCTCGCGCCGGACAGGACGGCCTGCTCGGCCGGGAGACCGGCCAGGACGGGGTTGATGTGCCGCAGGGTCAGCGTGACCGTGGGCAGCGCCGTCGGGGTGACGATGTCGAACTTCTCCAGGTCGATCCACCGGACGAGGGCGAACACCTCGGGCGGGATGGCGTCACCGGCCTTCTGCACCGGGACGCACAGCTGGCGGGCCTGGCGGACCTGAGCGCTGTGCGTGGGGATCTTCCCGACCAGGACGGGGTTGAGCTGACGCAGGCCCACCTGCTGGTTCAGCAGGGCGTTGGGGGTGATGGCGTAGCACTTGAGGTCGATGTGACGGACGATCGACAGCACCTCGGCGGGCGGGACCACGTTGTTCTTGATGACCGGCACGCACAGCTGCTGCGGGGTGTTCATGGAGATCTGCGTGCGCGGCAGGTTCTGGAACAGCGGGTTCAGGTGGCTGAGCACCAGGCCCGTGTTCACCGTGGTGCCGGAGATCCGGTAGCAGGCCAGGTCGATGTACCTGATGACGTCGAGCGCGGGCGACGGCGGGAGCTGGTTGTTCTTGGCGACCGGGACGCACAGCTGCTCACGCGGGCCGAGGGTGACGGTCTCGATCGGCAGGTTGACGAGCGCGGGGTTGATGTGCCGCACCGTGAGCGCGGTGGCGGGCGGCTGGTACGGGCTGGTCCTGAAGCATTCGAGGTCGAGGAAGGCCGTCAGGTCCTTCGGGGTCGGCGGCGCGAGGGCACCGGCGGGCGGGGCGCCCAGGAACGCCACGGCGAGCGCCGCGACGACGACGGCGACGAGACGCCGGAGCGTCGTTCCTCTACGACCGCGAATTCCGGTCACGGCTCGGTCCACTGCGGCTCCAAAGGCTCGGGACGGGACTGATACCGCCGAGTGTGTTCCGCCGTACCCGCTCTTTCAACATCACCCCCCGATTTCGTTGTGCGTAAAAATACATAGAGCCAGGACGTGGGGTTTTCGTCGTACGGGAACGCTTTTCCGGTTCGCCGGTAAAAGGGTTCCGTAATTATTTCGGTGGCCCTTTCGCTCTCGTGGCGCGATCCCGGGGAAAAGGCGGGGAAAGCGACGGCCTCCGGCGTGGTGCCGGAGGCCGTCACGGTGCCCGCGCGAGGCCGGGTGCCCTCGCGGTGTGCCCGGTCTCCTACCTGAACCCGCGCAGGCGCAGGCTGTTGCCGACCACGAAGACCGAGGAGAACGCCATGGCGGCCCCGGCGATCATCGGGTTGAGCAGGCCGAGCGCGGCCAGCGGGAGGGCGGCCACGTTGTAGGCGAAGGCCCAGAACAGGTTGCCCCTGATGGTGGCCAGCGTGCGACGGGACAACCGGATGGCGTCCGCGGCCACCCGCAGGTCCCCGCGGACCAGGGTGAGGTCGGAGGCCTCGATGGCCGCGTCGGTGCCGGTGCCCATGGCCAGCCCCAGATCGGCCTGAGCGAGGGCCGCGGCGTCGTTGACGCCGTCGCCGACCATGGCCACCGACCTGCCCTCGGACTGCAGGCGCTTGACGACGTCGACCTTGTCGGCGGGCAGCACGCCCGCGATGACCTCGTCGATGCCGACCTCGGCCGCGACCGAGCGCGCGACGCTCTCGTTGTCGCCGGTGAGCAGCACCGGCCGCAGGCCCAGGGCGCGCAGCCTGCGGATCGCCTCGGCCGAGGTGGGCTTGACGGTGTCGGCCACCGTCAGGACCGCGCGGGCCCGGCCGTCCCAGCCGACCGCGACGGCCGTACGACCGGCCGCCTGTGCGGCGGTGAGGGCCTCCTCCAGATCGGCGGGCAGGTGCTGGGACCACTCGGCGAGCAGCGCGGGACGGCCCACCAGCACGGCGTGCCCGTCGACGACACCCTGCACGCCGAGCCCTTCGAGGCCGGCGAAGTCCTCGACGGCGGGCAGCTCGCCCACGCGCTCGGCCGCCCCCCGGGCGACGGCCCGGGCGATGGGGTGCTCCGAGGCGTGCTCCAGGGCACCGGCCAGGCGCAGCACCTCGGTCTCGTCCTCGCCGTCGGCCAGATGCACGCCGACCAGCGTCATCGCGCCCTCGGTGACGGTGCCGGTCTTGTCGAGCACGACGGTGTCGACCCTGCGGGTGGACTCCAGCACCTCCGGGCCCTTGATCAGGATGCCGAGCTGGGCGCCGCGTCCGGTGCCGACCATCAGGGCGGTCGGCGTGGCCAGGCCCAGCGCGCACGGGCAGGCGATGATCAGCACGGCCACCGCGGCGGTGAAGGCCGCCCCGGCCCCGCCGCCGGTGCCCAGCCAGTAGCCGAGCGTGCCGACGGCCAGCGCGATCACGACCGGCACGAAGACACCGGAGATGCGGTCGGCGAGCCGCTGGATGCGAGCCTTGCCGTTCTGGGCGTCCTCGACCAGCCTGGCCATCCGGGCGAGCCGGGTGTCGGACCCGACGCGGGTGGCGCGGACGAGCAGGCGGCCCCCGGCGTTGACGGTCGCGCCGGTCACCGCGTCCCCCGACGCCCACCTCCACCGGGACCGACTCGCCGGTGAGCATGGAGGCGTCGACGGCGGAGGTGCCCTCCTCGACCACGCCGTCGGTGGCGATCTTCTCACCGGGCCGGACCACGAACCGGTCGCCGATCGTGAGCTCCCCGGAGGGGACACGGATCTCGGCGCCGTCGCGCAGGACGGCGACGTCCTTGGCCCCCAGCTCCATCAGCGCCCGCAGGGCGGCGCCCGCGCGGCGCTTGGAGCGGGTCTCGAAGTAGCGTCCGGCCAGGATGAACGCGGTCACCCCGGCGGCGGCCTCCAGGTAGATGTTGCCCGAACCGTCGGATCGCTCGATGGTGAACGCGAACGGGTGGATCATGCCGGGGGTGCCCGCGGTGCCGAGGAACAGCGCCCACAGCGACCAGCCGAGCGCGGCGATCGTGCCGAGCGAGACCAGGGTGTCCATGGTCGCGGCACCGTGACGCAGGTTCGTCCAGGCGGCCCGGTGGAAGGGCGCTCCCCCGTAGACCACCACGGGTGCGGCCAGGGTGAGCGAGAGCCACTGCCAGTTGGTGAACTGCAGCGCCGGGATCATCGCCATCGCGATCACCGGCACCGCGAGCACCACGGAGGTGATCAGCCGCCGGCGCAGCGCCCCGAGGGCGTCGTCCGGCTCGCCCGCCGCCTCGTCCCGCGCGGCGTCGTCCTTCGGCTCGGCGGGGAGCGCGGCGGTGTAACCGGCCTTCTCCACCTCGGCGACGAGGTCGGTCGGGGCGACGTCCTCGGGGAAGGTGACCTTGGCCTTCTCGGTGGCGTAGTTGACGGTCGCGGTGACACCGTCGAGCTTGTTCAGCCTGCGCTCGATGCGGTTGGCACAGGACGCGCAGGTCATGCCGCCGATCGAGAGCTCGACCGTGCCCTGCGGTCCGTCGTGGGTGAGGGAGGACATCACCTGCTCCTTTCGCTCGTCATGCCGAGGGTCAGTGGTCGTGGTCGTCGTGCGAGCCCGAGGCGGAGGGCGTCGGCTCCGGCTTCTGCTTCTGCTTCTGCCCCGAGGTGGGCGTCGGTGCCGGGAGTTCGCCGGCGCGGAGGGTGAAGTCGGCGGTGCGCACGGTCCCCTCGTGCTGGAAGTCCAGGAACAGGCGGTAGTCGCCGCGGCTGGGCACCTCGGCGTGGAAGACGATCCCCGGGCCGGGGGCCGTTCTGCCGTCGCCCGGTTCCCCGTCGGGGTGGACGTGCAGGTAGGCCAGGTCCCCGGCGCGCAGGGCGACCAGGTGCCCGTAGGCGCCCAGGTAGGGCTGCAGGTCGGTGACGGGACGGCCGTCCTTGGTGACCGTGAGGGTGAGCCTGCTGGAGGCTCCGGGGGTCAGGGCCCCTTCCAGGGTGACGGTGTAGCCGTCGACCGTGGACGTACGGCTCACCGCGGGCGGTGCCCCGGGGGTGTGATCGCCGGGGGCCTGCAGGTCGGTGCCCAGGGTCATCGCCTCGCCCCCCTCGGGGACGAAGTCGGCGAACGCCCGGTAGGCGCCGGCCCCGGGCAGGTCCAGCCTCACCGACCACACCCCGTCACCGCTCAGCTCGGGGTGCAGGTGCCGGAAGTCGGCCAGGTCGCGGGAGACCACGATGAAGTGCAGCTTCTTGCCATGCTCCGTACGGTAGCCGGTGACCGGCCTCCCGTCGGGGCCGATCACGCGGAACCGGAAGTCCGTCGCCTCGCCCGGCTCGACCACGGTGGTCTCCGGGAGCAGGGTGTAACCGTCCTGGGAGACCTGGAGGCCTCCGGGAACGGGTCCGCCGCCCGCCGTCGCGGCCACCGTCGTGCCGGGGGCCGGTTCCGCGTGGGTTCCGTGGCCGTCCCCGGGGCTCGCGGAGGCGCCCGGGCGGGCGTCCGCCACGGGGGCGGGACCGGTCGAGCCCACCGCGTTGCCGGCCCCCAGGGCCCCGCCGAAGATCACGGCGAGTCCGAGGGCGTAGACGCCCAGTCTGGCCGGTGTGTTCATGAGGTCACCACGTCGTATCCCGCCTCCTCGACCGCGGCCGCGATGCGCGCCGCGTCGATCGGGTCCTCGCTGCGTACGGTCACCAGGCCGCCGGCCAGGTCCACGTCGACGCCGGTGACGCCGGGCAGCCCGCCGATCTCCTCCTTGACGGAGGAGACGCAGTGGCCGCAGGTCATACCCTTGACGGTGTACGTGGTGGTGGTCATGACGATCACTTCCTTCTGTTCGTCGGTCTCGTCGATCAGGAGCGGACGAGGCGGGCGATGGCGTCGGACGCCTCCTTGACCTTCGCCTCGGCCTCGGCGCCGCCCTTGGCGGTGGCCTCGGCCACGCAGTGCGCCAGGTGCTCCTCCAGCAGGGACAGCGCGAAGGACTGCAGGGCCCGGTTGGCCGCCGAGACCTGGGTGAGAACGTCGATGCAGTACGTGTCCTCCTCGACCATCCGCTGCAGGCCGCGGACCTGACCCTCGACGCGGCGCAGCCGCCGCAGGTGGTCCTGCTTGTTGTGGGTGTAGCCGTGCATGTCCCCGCCCTTCGTCGTCGTCTCTCACAACAGGATACCCCCCTATGGTATTCCCGAGGAGGCCGAGGTCATCGGTGCGGTCCGGCGCGGGGTTCCGGGAGCGGCTTCCGCGGGCGGGCGCGCAGGCCGGTGCGCGCCCGCCGTTCCTCCGCCCGGGCGGGCCGTTCTAGGGGGCGGCGACCGGGAAGGTCCCGGCGAGCGCGTATCCCGCCCGGTCCACGGCCGCGTGGATCTCCTCGTCGGAGAACCCGCTTCCGCCGACGGTGACGGCTCCGGTGGCCAGGTCGACCCGGACGCCGGTCACGCCGCCGACCTTGCCGATCTCGGTGGAGACCGTCGAGACGCAGTGGCCGCAGGTCATCCCGCTGACCCGGTAGACGCTCCCGGTGCCGGTCTCCACCCGCGCGGAGCCGGTGCCCGCGGTGTCGCACGCGCATGCCGTGCACATGGGATCTCCTCTCGCATGTACCCCCGTGGGGTATCTCGATGTGTGACTTTAACATACCCCCTGGGGGTTCATGGAAGTCCTGGGCGGCCCGGTCATGCCGAAGGCCCCCGCGATCACCGATCGCGGGGGCCTTCCGTCTCCTGCCGGGCCGCCTCTCCGGACGCGTCCGCGTCGCGCTACTCGACCACCGGGACTCCAGGATCAACACCTGGAAGATCTGGGATCTCCGCCCGTGCGATGACCACTCGCCGTACGACCGGTACGGGCGTGGCCGGACCCGCAACGACCAGAGCCGTCACGGGACCGGCCGCGCGCCTTCTCCGGCCGCGTGTCCGAGCGGCCGGGTGCCGGATCAGACGTTCGCGGGCTCCGCCAGCGGGGTGAACAGGGTGTTCAGCCGGGCCAGTGCCGAGGGGACGACGCGGTAGTAGACCCAGGTGCCGCGGCGCTCGCTGTCGATCAGTCCGGCCACGCGCAGGGTCTTGAGGTGGTGGGAGATGGTGGGGGCGCTGAGGTCGAAGGCGCCGGTCAGGTCGCACACGCACGCCTCGCCACCGGGGTGGGAGCCGATCATCGACAGCAGGCGCAGCCGGACGGGGTCGGCGACCGCCTTGAGCGCCGCCGCGAGCTCGGCCGCGTCGGCCGGGGAGATGGGCTCGCGGACGATCGGCGCGCAGCAGGCGGTGGTGGCGTTCATGTCGGCGGCTCCACGGTTAGATACGTATCTAAATGATAGGCGATACCGGACGACCGGGATGAAGCGGCCGGTCGGCGCACGTCCGTGACGGCCGCCGTCGCCGCGCCGTACGTGACCGGCCGGGCCGCCCCGGACCGCCCGGCGTCAGCGCGGTGCGGTCGCGGTGCTCTCCCTGACGATGAGCTCGGGCTCCACCAGCCGGCGGATCTGGCTCGGCCTGCCCGCCAGCCGGTCGAGCAGCACGTGGAAGGCGTGCCTGCCGACCTCCTCGAAATCCTGCCGTACCGTCGTGAGCGGGGGCCAGAAGTAGGCGGACTCCGGAATGTCGTCGAAGCCCACCACGCTGACGTCCTCGGGAACGCGCCGCCCGGCCTCGCGCAGCGCCCGCAGCACGCCCAGCGCCATCTGGTCGTTGCCCGCGAAGATGGCCGTGACCTCGGGGTCCCGTGCCAGGTGACGGCCGAGCTGGTAGCCGGATCGCGAGCTCCAGTCCCCGCGCAGCACCTCGGGGACCGGATGCCGCCCGGCCTCCAGCGTCTCGCGCCAGCCCTCGACCCGGCCGTTGGCGTCGATCCAGTCGGCCGGGCCCGCCAGGTGCCACACCGTCCCGTGGCCGAGGTCGAGCAGGTGCTTGGTCGCCCGCGCGGCTCCCGCCCTCTGGTCGACCATGACGACGGGAACGGGAAGACCGGCACCGGCGTCGACCGCGACCACGGGGATCTTCGACCGCAGGTGGCGCAGGCCGTCGGCCGCCGACTCGTGCGGCGCGACGATGATGACGCCGTCCACCAGCTGGGACTGCAGCTGGCGGAGGCTCTCCTCGATCGAGCGCCGGTTGAGCGTGCTCAGGCTGGCGATGCTCACGGAGTAGTCGTTGAGCCTGGCGGCGCGTTCGATGCTGTAGAGGGTCGAGACCGGACCGTACAGGGGGGTGTCGATGCTGACCACCCCCAGCACTCCGGACCGGCCGGTGACGAGCTGGCGGGCGGCGGCGTTGGGACGGTAGCCCAGCTCCCGCACCGCGGCCAGCACGCGCGCCCGGGTCTCGACCTGCACCCGCTCGGGCGCGTTCAGCGCTCTCGACACGGTCATCGCCGACACTCCGGCGAGCGCGGCGACGTCCTCCAGCACCGCAGGTCTGGAGGACGGCCGGTCATCGTTCGACTTCGCCCTCAAAGACGCTCACTCCCCATGCGACAACGCTAACAGGACCGCCGGGCGCGCTCGGCTCCGGTGGACCCCGTTCCCGCAGGGAAGGGGCCCCGAGACCGGCGCGACGGAGGTCCCCGTCGCGCCCGCACGCCCGTCCGGGCGGGACGGATCCTGGCCGGACGATGTTGACACCTTCCGCCCGCCCGCGTTAAGACTGCGTTACACGCGACGAACGGTCCTCGTTCCGGACCACTGTTTGTTAACGCTAACACATCGATCACCTGCATGCACTCCCACCCTGTACGGCATTGTTGTGTTAGCGCTAACAATATCCGTCGCGTCTCTCCGACCGCTCGTCCACCCGAGAGGCGCCCCCCATGACCAGGTTCGTACGTCCCTCCCCACGGCCCGTGCGCCGTCACGCCGGTGCCGCGTTCGCGGCGGCCGTCGTGGTGTTGCTCACGTTGTGCCAGTCGGCGGTGGCCGCAGGCCCGGCCGCCGCCGCGACCGGCACCGCGACCGGCACCGGCACCGCGACCGGCACCGGCACCGCGACCGGCACCGACACTGCGACCGTCACCGCGGCCGGCGCCGGCTCCGCTCGCGCCGTGGCGGCACCCGGGCCGTCGTTCACCAACCCCGTCGTCGGCGTGCCGAACAGTGCCGATCCGACGCTGGTCTTCCACAACGGGTTCTACCACTACGTCGCGACCACCTGGTCGGCCGACGTCGTGATGCGCCGCTCGTCCACGATCGCCGGTCTGCGCGGCGCTCCGGAGCAGGTCGTCGTGCGGACCGGCGGCACCACGATGTGGGCCCCGCACCTGGAGATGGTCGGCTCCCGCTGGTACCTGTACTACTCGGTGGAGCAAGGCGGCCTGCCCCGGCGCACCCACGTCGCCGAGAGCGCCGGATCCGACCCGATGGGCCCCTACACCGTTCGCGGCATCCTCAACCTGATGCCGAACAACGGGTGGGCGATCGACGCGGCCCTGCTCAAGCTCAACGGCAATCTCTACATGACCTTCTCGGCGTTCGCCCCCGAGGACAACCTGCAGTCGCTGTTCATCGCGCCGATGTCGAACCCCTGGACCGCGAGCGCGTACGGGCGGCGGATCTCGGCCCCCACCCTGGCCTGGGAGCGCCAGGGCGGCTCCGTCAACGAGGGCTCCTTCGCGCTGCAGCGCGGAGGCCGCACCTTCCTGACCTACTCGGCCAGCCACTGCAACGGCCCCGACTACAAGCTCGGCATGCTCGAATATCGCGGCGGCGACCCGCTGGCGGCCAGCTCCTGGACCAAGTTCCCCACCCCGATCTTCCAGCGCAACGACGCGGCCGGCGTCTACGGCCCGGGCCACCACTCGTTCTTCACCTCACCCGACGGCACCGAGACCTGGATCGCCTACCACGCCAACTCCTCGGCCGGTCAGGGCTGCGGCACCACCCGCACCACCCGGGTGCAGAAGATCTCCTTCAACGCCGACGGCACCCCCGACCTCGGGGTGCCGGTCTCGACCTCCACGGTGATCGCGGGCCCGTCCGGTGAGGTCGCCCCGGCCTACGCGCGCATCCGCAACCGCCACAGCACCCTGTGCCTGGACGACTACAACGGGGTGACCACCCCCGGCGCCGAGGTACGCCAGTGGACCTGCAACGGCCTGGCGCTGCAGGACTGGCAGATCATCCCGGCCGCCGACGGATACTCCACGATCGTCAACCGGCACAGCGGCCTGTGCCTGGACAACAAGGATTGGGGCACCGCGGCCGGGGCGCCGGTCCAGCAGTGGACGTGCAACGGCCTGGCCGTCCAGCAGTGGCGCGTCACCTCGGTGACAGGCGGCTACTCCACCCTGACCAACCGGCACAGCGGCCTGTGCCTGGACAACTACAACTGGGGGACGGCCGCCGGCTCGGAGGTGCGGCAGTGGACCTGCAGCGGCAACAACGCCCAGCAATGGAGCATCTCCTAGCAAGAGCCGCGATATCAGCGTGACAGGGTCGTGCCCGGCAGCAAAGAGCACCCTCCACGAGGAGGTACGTCCTCGTGGAGGGTGCGGTGCCGTCCGGCCTTCCCACGGCCGGCGAACCGGACCGCGCTCCCATGCGGGGAAGACCGGACGGCGTTCCGGTACGCGCCGGGGCGTCCCGATCCGGCCGACGCGGGGGACGCCCCCGGGCGCGTTCTACTCCAGGACGAAGCTCGCGTTGCCCCGGAAGGTGGCGGTGCCGTCGTTCTGCTCCACCCACACCTGACCGGCGCGGTGACGCAGGTAGTAGCCGGGGAAGTTGACCGACTCCAGCGACACCGTGCCGGAACCGGCGAGCCCGGCGCGGCGGGTGAAGCTCGCGTCGCCCCTGAACAGGGTGGTGCCGTCGCTGCGCTCCACCCAGGCCTCGTGGTTGCGGTGGCGCAGGTAGTAGCCGGGGAAGTTGGTGGACTCCAGGGACACGGTGCCCGACCCGGACAGGCCGGTGACGAGCTTGAACTGGGAGTCGGCCAGCGGCGAGACGTTCGCCTCCAGGCGGGCCCGGTACTCCCAGTGGCGTACCGCGGAGCCGGGGGTGTCGTGGGACATCAGCCGCACCGGGGTCACGCCGTCGGGGACGGGGATGCCGAAGTCGGGGGTGCCGTCGGCCCTCCAGTAAACCTTCTGGACGCGGGTGCGGCGGTTGGGGTCGTTGAGCGGGTCACCGGTGATGTCGCGGTAGTTGCGGTCGTGGTAGACGAGGATGTCGCTCTGGCCGTCCTCGGAGACGGTGAAGGAGTTGTGGCCGGGGCCGTACTGGCCGGTGGAGGCGTTGCTGGCGAAGACGGGGCCCGCGCTCTTGGTCCAGGACGAGGCGTTGAGCGGGTCGGCCGAGGCCGACGCGGTCAGCATGCCCAGGCAGTAGTTGGCGTCGGTGGCGCTGGCCGAGTAGGTGAGGAAGAGCCGGCCGTTGCGCTGGATCACCGCGGGCCCCTCGGCCACCTTGAACCCACGCGTCTCCCACGCCAGGGTGGGCACGGTCAGCCGGGTGGTGGGGCCGGTGATCGTCCAGGGGTTGGCGCCCATGCGGGCGATGTACAGGTTGGAGTTGGTGGCGATGCCCGGCTCCTGCTGGGCCCAGACGAGGTAGCGGACCCCGTTCGTGACGAACGTCGAGGCGTCCAGCGCGAAGGTGTCCCACGGGGTGGTGATGCGGCCGCGTTCGGTCCAGGAGCCGGTCAGCGGGTTGGCGGCACTGCTCTCCAGGACGTACATCCGGATCCGCCAGATGTCGTCGGCGCGACCGGCGGCGAAGTAGACGTACCACTTGCCGTTGATGAAGTGGATCTCCGGGGCCCAGATGTGGGCGCCCATCTCGCCGCTGGTGTGCCTGCGCCAGATGACCGTCTCCGGCGCGGTGGACAGGCCCTGGACGGTGGTGGCGCGGCGCAGCACGATGCGGTCGTACTCGGGGACGGTGGCGGTGAAGTAGTAGTAGCCGTCGGTGTGACGGAAGATGTGCGGGTCGGCGCGCTGGGAGGCCAGCGGGTTGGTGTACTGGACGGCCGGGGAGGCGTGGGCCGTCACCGGCAGGAGCAGGCCGCCGATCACGGCGAGCAGCGTGACCAGGGCGGTCACCAGCGTGCGGCGCACGGGGGTGGGGGGCATCGATTCGTCCTTGTCTCGTCAGGCCGGCGGTGAGGTCACGGTGAGGGAGGCGTGGACCGGTGGCGGGGTGAGGACCAGGGCCAGGAAGGCGGCGAGCAGGGCGGCCAGGCCCCTTCGGCAGGTACGCATTCGACGGCCTCCACGGATTGTTAACGCTAACATCTCACGGCGATCACAGGGGGGTGGTGAAGCGGGCGTAGGCGTATTAGTAGCCCGGCGGCGGGCCCGCGTCAATGGGCGGCACACGATTCGAAGCCTTCGCCCCTCGCCGCCCGCGGGCCCGCGGCCCGCCTCCCGCGCACCCGCCCCCACGGTCGTACGCGGGTGCGACCGCCGTCGCAGACGAAGATCGTCACCATGGGGGAGGGGGGCGGCCGGCGGCGCTTCCAGGATGGAGACCGACCCACCCCTCCATCGGAAGGAAGACGCGCATGCCGTCAGCGAACGGCCGTCGCATCGCGGCCGCGACCCTCGTCGTCGCGGGACTCCTGCAGGCCTCACCGGCCGTCGCGCACACCCGGCACGAAAATCTCGCCGTCGTGCACATCCGGCACGAGAATCCCGCCGGGGTACGCCGGGCACTGGACGCCGTCGTGGCCGCCGGCGCGCCCGGCGTGCTGGCCAGGATCGACGACGACCGCGGCACCTGGATCGGCACCGCCGGGACCGCCGACCTGCGCACGGGAGGACCGGTGCCGCGCCAGGCGCGCTTCCGCGTCGCCAGCCTCACCAAGACCATGGTGTCGGCGGCCGTCCTGCAGCTCGTCCAGGAGGGGAGGGTGAGGCTGGAGGAACCGATCGGCGAGCGGCTGCCCGGCCACGTCGCCGACGGCGACCGGATCACCGTGCGGGAGCTGCTGAACCACACGGGCGGCCTGGCCGACTACGTCGCCGCCCCCGAGTTCACCGATCCCGAGCGGTACGGCGAGCGCACCTACACCCCCGGGCGGCTCGTCGCCGAGGCCGAGCGGCTGCCGCGCCCCGAGCGGGGCCGCTTCGCCTACTCCAACACCGGCTACATCCTGCTCGGGCTGCTGGTGGAGAAGGTGACGGGCCGCGACCTGAGTGCGGAGCTCGACCGGAGGATCTTCCGCCCGGCCGGGATGACCCGCTCGTACCTGCCCGTGACCTCGGACGTCATCCGCGGCCCGCACGCCACCGGCTACCACCTGCCCCGGGGCGCCGACCCCGCCGCGCCCGGCGCGCTCAGGCCCGTCACCCGGCTGAACCCCTCCTTCGCCTGGGCGGCCTACGGCGTGGTGTCGGACGCCCGCGACGTCAACCGCTTCCACCGGGCGCTCTTCGGCGGCCGGCTCGTCGGGCCGGAGCTGCTGGCGCGGATGCGCACCGGCGTCACCACACCGCAGGCGCCGATCTTCCCCGAGTACGGCCTCGGGCTGGAGTCGGTGGCGCTCACCTGCGGCCCGATGTGGGGGGCGACCGGCTCGATCCCCGGCTACCAGACCTTCGGCTTCGCCGACGCCACCGGGACTCGCCGGATGACGGTGTCGGTCAACGTGCAGCGCAACGACCCCGGGGTCGTGCCGATGCTGCTGTCCGTCCTCGACGCGCTGAACCACTACTTCTGCGGCGAGCCGTACCGGCTGCCGGCAGGGACACGGGGGAGTGCGCGGCTCACCGGCTGAGGGGACGGTACCCTCGCGTGCGTGACCGGTCATGCGAGGGCCGACGGCGGGACGAGCGCGCCGTCGCGCCCGGAGGGCCCCCGGGCCGCCCCGGAGGGTACGGGCCCGTCCTCGCCGCGTGGCGCGGAACTGCTGGAGCCGCACCGGATCGCCCTGACCGGTCACTGCTACCGGATGCTCGGCTCGCCGTTCGAGGCGGAGGACGCCGTGCAGGAGACCCTGGTGCGCGCCTGGTCGAGCCTCGACCGGTTCGACGAGGGCCGCGCGCCGCTACGGTCGTGGCTCCACGCCATCGCCACCAACGTCTGCCTCGACATGCTGCGGGGCGCGCGGCGCCGGGCGTCGGCGATCGACCTCGGCCCGTCGGCGCAGGCCGGTCCCGGTCTCGGCGCGCCGCTGCCGGAGAGCGCCTTCGTCCAGCCGGTCCCGGACGGCCGCGTGCTGCCCGCCGGAGGTGACCCGGCGGAGCTGGCCGCGCAGCGCGACACGGTCCGCCTGGCGTTCGTCGCCGCGCTGCAGCACCTGCCGCCCCGTCAGCGGGCGGTGCTGATCCTGCGCGACGTGCTGTGCTGGAGGGCCGACGAGGTCGCCCGGCTGCTGGAGTGCACGGTGGCGTCCGTCACCAGCGCGCTGCAGCGCGCCCGGACGACGCTGAGGGCCGTCCGTGCCGATCCGGGCGAGCCGTACCGGCCCATGGACACCGCGCAGCGGCGGCTCCTGGCCCGGTACTGCGACGCCTTCGAGCGGTACGACGTCGAGACCATGGTGGCGCTGCTGCACGAGGACGCCGTGATGTCCATGCCGCCGTTCGCGTGGTGGCTGCGGGGCAGGGCCGCGATCCGCGAGGTGCTGCTGGCGGCCGGGCGGCCCTGCGAGGGTGCGCGCCTGCTGGCGACCACGGCCAACGGCTCACCCGCGTTCGCCCAGTACCGGCCGGACGGGCCGGGCGGCCGGCCGGAGCCGTTCGCGCTGATGGTCCTCACGCTCTCGCACGGGCTGGTCGCCGAGGTGACGACCTACCTCGACGCCGGGCGGCTGTTCCCGCTGTTCGGCCTGCCGGACGTCCTGGAACCGGGGGCGGAGCGGACGTCCTGAAGATTTCCCCGCGCGGGCGATGAGTTCGCGGGCCCCGCTTCGTACTACCCGCGTACCCGGTGACGGTCACCGGGAGCGGAACGAGGGGACGGCGCCACGATGGCGGACTACGCGGATGTGAACGGTGTGCGCATGTGGTACGACGAGCGCGGCGAAGGGGAGCCGCTGGTGCTGCTGCACGGTGGTTTCTCCGACAGCAGGGACTTCGACGGCAACCTCGGCGCGCTGGCGGACCGGTTCCGGCTGCTGCTGCCCGAGCGCCGCGGCCACGGCCACACGGCCGACGTGCCGGGGCCGATCACGGTCGAGGTGATGGCGCAGGACACGATCGCGTTCCTGGACGAGGTCGTCGGCGGGCCGGTACGGCTGGCCGGCTACAGCGCCGGTGCCACCGTGGCGCTGTGGGTGGCCCTGCGCCGCCCGGACCTGGTCGACCGGCTCGTCCTGATCAGCTGCGCCTTCGACATGGAGGCGATGCTCGTCCGGCCCTCCGCCGGGGGCGAGATGCCCCCGCCCGTGGTCGCGGCCTACGCGGAGGTGTCGCCCGACGGCGCCGGCCATCTCCCGGTCGTGGTGGCCAAGGTCGTGCGGGCGGTGAACGAGGAACCCGGCCTGGCGGCGGCCGAGCTTCGTGCCGTGACCTGCCCGGCCCTGGTCATGGCCGCCGACGACGACATCGTGACGCTGGAGCACACCCTGGAGCTGTACCGGGGCCTGCCCGACGCGCAGCTGGCCGTCGTCCCGGGGACGTCCCACGTCCTGCTGCACGAGAAGCCCGAGCTGTGCACCCGGCTGGCCGGTGACTTCCTGACCGGTGCCCCCGTGCCCACCTGGATGCCCGTCCGCCGCGCCGCCCAGGCCCCCTCACCGGTCTGACCCCGGCCGATGCCCGCATCCCGGTCGACACCCGCGTCCCGGCCGATGCCCGCGGCCCGGTCGGTGTCGCGCCTCGGCCGGTGCAAGGCCGCGGCCGGTGGCCGGGTCCAGGCAGGCAGGCCGGCCGGGACCCGGCACGCGGGATCAGAGGTCGCCGACCGGGGTGAACGCCGCGGCGTGGTCGCGGGCGAAGTCGGCGACGTCACGCGGGGGGCGGCCGAGGAGCTCGGCGACCGTGCCGGTGGTCAGGTCGCCCCAGCCGGAGTCGTACGCCCGCGCGTACTCCTCCAGCATGTCGACGATCCACACCGGGACCCCGTACCCCAGCAGTGTCCCGCGCCTGGTCTCGTCGTCGACCGGCCGGTACGTGACGTGCCTGCCCAGGGCGGACCCCAGCCGGCCGGCGACCTCGTCGAAGGTCAGCGAGCGCGGGCCGGTGAGGGTGTAGGTCCGGCCGTGGTGGCGGCTGGGGTCGTCGAGCAGCACGCGGGCGGCGCACTCGGCGATGTCGCGGACGTCGATCATGCCGATCCGCGCCGAGGACATGTTCAGCGAGAACGTGCCGGTGGCGGAGATGTCGCCCGCCTCGTTCAGCAGGTTCTGCATGAACCAGTGCGGGCGCAGGACGGTCCAGCGCATGCCGCACCGTTCGGTCTCCCCGTCCGACAGCGCGTGCAGCCTGCCGCTGCGGTTGGGCGCGTCGTGCGCCGCGCCGACGACGGACAGGCGCACGACGCGCTCCACACCGGCCTGGCGTGCGGCCCAGAGGGCGTTCATGTTGTTCTCCGGGGCGCGCGGGCCGTTCGGGGTGAGCAGCCACAGGTCCTGCACGCCCTCGAAGGCGGGCGGCAGCGACCGGGCGTCGCCGAGGTCACCGGCGACGACCTCGGCGACCTCGGCCAGCCCGGCGAGCCGGGGGTCCTGCCCGTCCGGGCCGTCCGACCCGGACCGGTCGCGAACGAGGGCGCGGAGCTTCACGCCGGTCCCCCGCAGTGCGTTCGCCAGCGCGGTGGACACGGTCCCGGTGGCCCCGGTGATCAGTACGGTACGTGACACGCTCGTTCTCCTTCAGGAATCGGGGGAGTCGGGGGAGTGGGGGGAACGGGAGGAGCGCCGGCGGCCGGTGACGCGCTCCAGGACCCAGAGCACGACGGTCCCGGCCGACAGGACGGCGCCCAGGACGCACACGCCGGTCCAGCCGCCGCCGACCCAGGCCAGCGACGTCAGCGCGGAACCCGCCGCGCCGCCGAGGAACAGGCAGGTCATGAAGGCCGAGTTGATCCGGTTGCGGGCCTCGGGCCGCAGCGCGTAGAGGACGTTCTGGCTGCTGTTGAGCACCGCCTGGTGCGCCAGGTCCAGCACGAGCACGCCGGCGAGCAGCCAGACCAGCCCGTGCGCCCCCGCGGCGATCGCCGGCCACGACACCAGCAGCAGGACCGTCCCTGTGCCGGTCACGGTCTGGACGTGCCCGCGGTCGGCCAGCCGTCCCGCCACCGTGGCGGTCAGCGCGCCCACGGCGCCGACCAGCCCGAACAGGCCGATGGCCGACTCCGGCCAGCCGTAGGGCGGGCCCGCCAGCAGGAAGGTCAGCGCCGTCCACAGCACGCTGAACGAGGCAAGGCTCAGCGCGCCGATCCCCGCCCGCCAGCGCAGCAGCGGCTCGTACCGGAACATCGCGACCGTCGAGCGCAGCAGCGCCGGGTAGGACAGGCGCCCGCCGTCCCCGCCGAGCCGGGGCAGGAAGACCCGCAGCAGCACGGCCATCAGCGCCATCAGGGCCGCGTGCACCCAGTAGACCGTCCGCCACCCGCCCAGCTCCGACAACGCCCCGGAGGCGGTACGCGCCAGCAGCAGGCCGAGCATCAGCCCGGTCATCACCGTGCCGACCACCCGGCCGCGCTCGGCCGGGGAGGCCAGCGTCGCCGCGAACGGCACCACCACCTGCGCGCCCACCGAGGTCAGCGCGGTCAGGGCGGTGGCCGCCAGGAGCACCGCGCCGTCGGCGGCGGTGGCCGACACCAGCAGGAACACCGCGGTCGCCGCGTAGAGCGACACCGCCAGCCGCCGTCGCTCCATCAGGTCGCCGAGCGGCACGAGCAGGATCAGCCCCAGCGCGTACCCGCCCTGGGCGGCCGTCACCACCAGCGCCGCCCGGGAGGGGCCGATCCCCAGCTCCCGGCCGATCAGGTCGAGCAGCGGCTGCGCGAAGTAGTTCCCGGCGACCGCCGACCCGGTCGCCACCGACATGAGCAGGAGCAGCCCGCGCGACAGGCCGCTTCCGGTACGAGATGTCGTCACCGTCATGACCCCAGCCTGGGCCAGAGAAGATCAATGAGTCCAACGCATGTTTGTCATCGGACCGATCGCGCGTCACGATTGATCCATGGAGCTTCAGCAGATGCGCTACGTCGTCGCCGTCGCGGAGACGAGCAACTTCACCCGCGCCGCCGAGCGGTGCCTGGTCGTCCAGTCCGCGCTGAGCCACCAGATCGCCCGCCTGGAACGCGAGCTGGGCGCCAAGCTGTTCGAGCGCACCAGCCGCCGCGTCCGGCTGACCCCCGCCGGCGCGGCGTTCCTGCCCGCGGCCCGCCAGGCCCTGGAGGCCGCCGACCGGGCCCGCGCCGAGGTGGCGGCCGCCACCGGGGAGATCCGGGGACGGCTCGCCGTCGGCGCCATCCCCACCGTCGCGGCGGTCGACCTCCCGACCGCGCTGAAGCGCTTCCACCTGCTGCACCGGCAGGTGCGGATCAGCCTCCGTTCGGGGGCGAGCGAGGAGCTGATCGAGGGGGTGCGGCAGGGCACCCTGGACGCCGCGTTCCTGGGGCTGCCGGTGGGCGTACGGCCCAGGGGAGTCAGCGGCCACGAGCTGGCGCGCGGCGAGCTCGTCGCCGCCGTGGCGCCCGGCCACCCGCTGGCGGGCAGGGCACGCGTGGACCTGCGCGAGCTGTCGGACGAGCCGTTCGTCGACTTCCCCCCGGGCACCGCCGCGCGGATCCAGACGGACGAGGCGTTCACGGCGGCCGGAGTCCGGCGCGAGGTCGCCTTCGAGGTGACGAACATGGACTTCATGGCCCGCCTGATCCGTCAGGGACTGGGCATCGGGATGCTGCCCGCCGCCTTCGTCCCCGAGCTCCCCGACCTGCCCGTCCTGCGGGTGCGCGACGCCCCCGCCCGCATGGAGCACCTCATCTGGAGCCGCTTTTCCCCCCTCTCCCGCGGCCGCGGCGTTCCTGTCCCTCCTCGACGTCCCGGCGGCGGAGCCCGCCGGATCACCGGAGCCGTGACGCCACGTTCCCGGCGCGCGTATAAGATCTTCGTCGACACGGGCGTGTCGTCACGGCTTTCCGGCTCTCGTAAGGAGACGAGTTTGTCGATCGAGACGATCGGGGCGGTGCTCGGGCTCGCCGTGCTCGACACGCTCAGCCCCACCGTGATCGGGGTCACGCTCTACCTGCTGCTGTCCAGGCCACGCCGCCTGGTCGCGCTGCTCGGCGTGTACCTGGGGTCGGTGGCGATCGCGTACTTCGTCCTGGGCGTCCTGCTCATGCTCGGCCTGGGCGCCGTCGTGCCGCTCGTCGACGACACCGTGTGGGCCTGGGTGCAGGGCGTCCTCGGTGTGGCGCTCATCGTGGGAAGCTACTTCATCCCCGACAAGGACCCCGAACGCGCGGCCGCCCGGCAGGAACGGTCCTTCACCATGCGCGCGATGCTGCTGCTGGGGCTGGGGACCTGGCTGTTCGAGTTCGCCACCGCCGTGCCGTACTTCGCCGCGATCGGCATCATGACCTCGGCCGGCCTGTCCGCCGCCCAGTGGTCACCGCTCCTCGGCGCGTACGTGACCGTCATGGTGCTCCCGGGCCTCCTGCTCCTGCTCGTGTGGGCCGTCCTGGGCGAACGGATGCGTGAACGGTTCGAACGGTGGCGGGACAAGCTCTCCTCCGGGTCGCGCTCGACGATTCGCTGGATGGTCGGGATAGCGGGGGTCCTGATCCTCCTGAGCGCCCTGCCGGGCCAGATCACCTTCACGACGGTGCCGTGACCCCGCACCCGGCACCCCGGTGAGTCTCCCGTACGCCGCACCGCAGGTCACCGTGGTCAGGGGCGGCGTTCGCGGGGCAGCAGCAGGCCGGCCAGCGCGACGGCCAGGCCCAACCCGGCGGCCATGAGGAAGACCAGGTCGTAACCGGCGGCCAGGGCGGCCGGGGAACTCCCGTCGGCCTCCATCGCGGCCCTGGCACCGGCGGCCGTGGCGAGCACCGCCAGGCCCACCGCCCCGCCCACCTGGACGGACGTGTTGGCCAGGCCGCCGACGATCCCGGCGTCGCCGTCGGGAACACCGGAGGTCGCCACGGCCATGAGGGTGGGGAAGGTCAGCCCGATACCGGCCGCGACGAGCAGCGTGGGCCCGAGCACGCCCGCGACGTAGCCGGTGCCGACGTGGGCCTGGGCGAGCCAGCCGAAACCCGCCACGAAGCAGGCGCAGCCGATCGCCACCGGGAGACGGGCGCCGGTCCGCGGCAGCAGGGAGGACGCCGACCGCGCGATCACCACGAACGCCACCGCCGCGGGCGTCTGGCCGAGCCCGGCCTGGAGCGCGCTGTAGCCGAGGACGTTCTGCATGAACAGCGACGTGAAGTACCACATCGCCATGGCGATCCCCCCGAACAGCAGCAGCATGCCGTTGCCGACGGCCACCCGGCGGATCGTGAACAACCGCGGGGGCATCATCGGCCGGGCGGCGAACCGCGCCTCCACCACGACGAAGACGGCGAGCAGCAGCAGGCCCGCCCCGGCCGGTACGACGACCGGCGGGGACGCCCAGCCGTGGTCGGCACCCTGCATGACCCCGTAGATCAGCGCGGCCAGCCCGGCGGTCCCGGTGACCGCGCCGGCGAGGTCGAGCGGCTCGCGCCGGCCGGCCCGCGCACCGGCCAGCGACGCCACGGCCACCGCGACCAGCACCGCGCCGATCGGCACGTTGATCAGGAAGACCCACCGCCACGACAGGCCGGTCGTGATGGCGCCGCCCGCGATCGCGCCGGCCATCCCGCCCACGCCGCCCGAGGCGGACCACGCGCCGAACGCCCGGGCCCGCGCGCCCTCCCCGGTGAAACCGGTGTTGATCACGGCCAGGGTCGACGGGGCCAGCATCGCGGCCCCCACGCCCTGGACGAGACGGGCCGCCACCAGGACCTCCGGCGTGGTCGCCAGGCCACCGGCCAGGCTCGCCGCGGAGAACACCGCCAGCCCGGCGACCAGCATCCGGCGATGGCCGAACAGGTCGGCGGCGCGGCCACCGAGCAGCATGAAGCCGGCGAAGGTGAGCAGGTAGCCGTTCACCACCCAGGCCAGGCCGGTGGAGGTGAAGCCGAGATCCCGGCGGACCGAGGGCAGGGCCACGTTCACGATGGACGCGTCCAGGATCACCATGAACTGACAGGCGCACACCAGCGACAGGACCAGCCACGCGGGACCCGCGTGGGCTCCGGCCCGCCGGGTCGCGGTACCGGTCATGACATCTTCTTCTTGGTCATATCAGACTCCTGACGGGTCCTGTAGAATTAGTTACGCGCATAATATTATGTGCGTAACTAATTTCGTCAAGGAGAGCCCATGGACTTCGAGCACGCCGACGCCATCAACCAGGCCGTCCGCCTGCTGAGCCTGCGCCACCGGGCCAGGGCCGCGACGATGCTGGCCCCGCTGGGCCTGCACCCCGGCCAGGAGGCGCTCCTGCTCGAACTCGACCGCAACGGCGCGATGATCCAGGCCCAGCTCAGCGAGGCGCTCGGCTGCGAGCCGCCCAGCGTCACGCTCATGACCCGCAAGCTGGAGGCGTCCGGCCACATCCGCCGCAGGCCCGCCCCCTCCGACAGGCGCGCCAGCATCGTCGAGCTCACCGACAGCGGCAGGGAGCTGGCCGGGCAGGTCAAGCGGATGTGGTGCGTCCTGGCCGAGGAGACCGTGACCGGCCTGCCCGCCGGGACGGTGGCGGAACTGCCCGGCATCCTCACGGCCATGACCGCCAACGTGGACACCAGGCGCTCGGGCGACCCTCACGGCCGCAGGCCCGGCCTCGTCGCGGAACCGGGCGGGACCACGACGGACCGGGCACGCTGATCAGGGCTGTCGATCAGGGCTTGGACGCGCACGCCCCGCCCGCGGGGCCCCTCACGACCTGCGGCCCCACGGCCGCGGGGGAGGGCCGCAGACGGCGCCCCCGGCCGCGGCGTGCCGGCTCATCCGCCCGCCGGTGTCATGGAGATGTCCCAGAAGTCGGCGTAACGGCCGCCGCGGCGCAGCAGCTCGTCGTGGCCGCCCTCCTCCACGATCCGGCCGCCGTCCAGGAAGACGACGCGGTCGGCGCGCCGGACGGTCCGCATCCGGTGCGCCACCATCACCACCGTCCGGCCCGCCATCAGGCGCTCGATCCCCGCGTGGACGGCCGCCTCGTTCACCGGGTCCAGGGCCGAGGTCACCTCGTCCAGCAGCACGACGGGCGCGTCCTTCAGCAGCGCTCGCGCGATCGAGACGCGCTGGCGCTCACCGCCCGACAGCAGCGCGCCGCCCTCGCCGACGTCCGCCGCCCATCCGCCGGGCAGCCGCTCGATCACCTCGTCCAGCCGTGCCGCGGTCGCCGCCGCCCGGACCTCGGCATCACCGGCGCCGGGACGGCCCAGGCGCACGTTCTCCTCGATCGTGCCGTCGAAGAGGTAGACGTCCTGGAAGACGATGGCGATCCGCGCCATCAGCACCCGCGGGTCGATCTCGCGTACGTCCACGCCCCCCCATGCGCATCGCGCCCGCGTCCACGTCGTGGAACCGCGCGATCAGCTGCAGCAACGTGGTCTTGCCGCTCCCCGAAGGGCCGACCACCGCGAGCCGCCGCCCCTCGGGCACGGACAGCGACACGTCGTCGATCACCGTGCGGTCGCCGTGCCGGAAGACGACGGACGCGAACTCCAGGTCGTGGCGTGCCGGCCGGATCGGCTCGGGCGCCTCCGGCAGCGGCTCGGTGCGCAGCACCGCGTCCAGCCTGTCCAGCTCCGACCGCGCGGCGCGGAGCCTGCCGCCGATGTCCGACAGCGACAGCAGCGGGTCGGCGCAGCGGGCGGCGAGCACCAGGATCGTCAGGAGCTCGGCCGCGCCGACGCTCCCGCCGAGCGCGAGGTAGGCGCCCAGGGCCAGCAGCGCGGTGAAGACCGCCTGCACCGTGAGCGTCAGGCCCACCGCGCCGGGCAGCACCGCCAGCACGGTCCGGCGCGACGCGCGCCGGACGTCCCGCAGCGAGTCGTCGAGCAGCGCGAAGCGCTCACCGGTCCGGCCTCCGGCGCGCAGCACCGGCTGGGCCTGGAGGAACTCGACGACCCGCCCGCCGGCCTCCGTGTCGCGCTCGTGGCGCTCGGCGTCGGCGGCGGCCGTCGAGCGCGCCGTCCGGTACCGGATCGCCGCCACGACGGGGGCGGCGGCCAGCGCGGCCAGCCCCAGCCGCCGGTCGTAGGCGAGCATCACCGCGACGATCGTCAGGGGGGTCACCAGGGCGGAGACGAACGGTCCCAGCAGGTGCGCCGCCACGCCCATCGCCTGCAGGAGCCCGCGGCCGGCCATGACGGACACCTCGCCGACCCGGTCGGCGCCGTACCAGCCGATGGGCAGCCGGGCCAGGTGCTCGCCGAGCCGGTGGTACATGCCGCGCAACATCGTGGTCCCGACCCGCATGCCGGACACGTCGCTGACGTAGCGCAGCACCGCATAAAGCGCGACCGCCGCGCCGAACGCGATCAGCCACGGACGGGCGTCACCGGGACGGTTCCCGAGCAGCGCCCGCAGCACCGGGACCAGCAGCGCGTACGACAGGCCCTCGACGACCGCGGTCACCGTCATCAGCACGACGGTGCGGCGCATCGCGCGGGCGTACTCCCGCCCCAGCACGCGCAGCAGCATCCGGATCATCGGGACCCCCCTCCTCGCGGTGCGCCGGCGTGGGCCTCGGCCTCGTCGCCGACCGCAGTCTGATGCGACCGCCAGAACGCGGCGAACCTTCCGTCCCGTTCCAGCAGTTCGGCGGGCCCGCCCCGCTCGGTGATCGTCCCGTTCTCCAGCACCGCCACGACATCGGCGCCCGCGACCGTCTCCAGGCGGTGGGCGATGACCAGGACCGTCCGGTCGCCGCCCAGCGTCGCCAGGGCCCGGCGTACCGCCTGCTCGGTCCGCGGGTCGGCGAAGGCGGTCGCCTCGTCGAGCACCAGGACGGGCGCGTCGGCGAGCAGGGCGCGGGCCAGCGCGACGCGCTGCGCCTCGCCGCCCGACAGCCGGGCCTCCTCGCCGATCACCGTCTCGTACCCGCGCGGCAATTCCAGGATCCGGTCGTGGACGTTCGCCAGCCGGGCGGCGCGGACCACGTCCTCGCGGCCGGCGTGCGGCACCGCCAGCGCGATGTTGTCCGCGACCGACGCGCGCAGCAGGCGGACGTCCTGGAAGACGAAGGAGACCGTCCGGTACAGCTCCCGCTCGTCGATGTCGCGCAGGTCGGCACCGCCCAGGACGACCGAGCCGCCGGTCGGGTCGAAGAAGCGCGGCAGCAGCCGGACCAGCGTGGACTTCCCGCCTCCTGACGGTCCCACGATCGCGGTGACCGTCCCCGGTTCGAGCACCAGGTCGACCCCGCGCAGCACCTCGTGGCCGTCCTGGTAACCGAACCGGACGCCGCGCAGCTCCACCCGGTGTCCCCGTGGCACGGCCGGACGCCCGGGTTCGGGAAGCGGCGCCACCTCGAGCACCTCCCTGATCCGCCCGACCGCGCGCCGGGCGGCCTGCATGTCGTCGAAACCGTGGCCGAGGGCCGCCACCGGAGCGGTCAGGGCCGGCCCGAGCAGCAGGAAGGGCAGCAGGCCGGCCGGGGCCAGGCCGCCGGAGGTGATCAGGACCGCACCGCCGGTCAGCACGACCAGCAGTACGAACGGCGGCGACAGCGCCAGTTGCATTCCGGCGGCGACCAGGGACATGCCGCGCACCCACCGGGAGAAGACGGCCACGAAGTCGTCGGCGGCCACCAGGAACCTGCGGTGAGCGCGCTCGGACCCGCCGAACGCCTTGACCACCGCGATGCCCTGCACGAACTCGACCACGGAGCTCGCGATCCGTCCCATGGCCGCGTCGAACTCCTCCTGCTCGCGCTGCCGGGCCGGGAGCATTAGCAGGGGGGACCAGCGCCACCGCCGTCACCACCGGGACCAGCGTGATCAGCGTCAGCCGCCAGTCAATGGTGAGCAGGTAGACCAGCGACACCAGCGGCACCACGAACGCCGAGACGAGCTCGCCGGGGGCGTGCGCGATGAACGGGTGCACGGCGCTGACGTCCTCGCCCACCACCTTGGCCAGCTCACCGGTCCGGCGCCGGGAGAACCAGCCGATCGGCACGCGTCCCAGGTGCGCCGCCAGCCGCCGCCGGAGCGCCAGCTGCACCCGGGCGTCGAGGACGTGCCCGAGCCCGGACGAGGCGGCCGTGAACAGCAGCCGGACGAACAGGCCGGCCGCGCCCGCGACGACGACCGTCCGGACATGACCGTGGTCGACGGGGCCGGGCGACAGCAGGACGCGGCCCAGCTCGACGACGGCCAGCAGCGGCGCCAGGCCCGCGAGGGCACCGACGACCTGAAGGATCACAACGGTGGCGAAACCCCGCAGGTGGGGACGCAGCAACCCCGCGGCACCCCGTCCCGCCGCGGGGCCGGCATCCGGTGATGGTGCGGACCGTTGTTCCCTCGCCATGGCGGGATCACCTGGCCAGGGCACGGCGCAGGGCGGCACCGAGCTCGGCGATCTGCCGCTGCGACACCTCGGCGGACAGGATCGCCTGCGACCCGTGGAAGGTGCCGGGCCACTGGTGCAGCTCGACCGACACGCCCGCCTGCAGCATGCGCAGCGCGTAGTCGATGTCCTCGTCGCGGTTCGGGCAGAACTCCGCGGAGGCGACGTAGGCGGACGGCAGGCCGGACAGGTCGGTCGCCCGCGCCGGGGCGGCGTACGGCGAGGCGGGGGCGGAGCCCAGGTAGTGCCCCCACAGCTGGGTGGTCTTGGCCCTGTTCATCCAGGGCGTGTCGGTGAAGTTGCGCGCCGACCACGTCTGCTGGCGGTCGTCGAGACCGGGCTGGTTGAGCAGCTGGAAACAGATCGGCGGCCCCTGCAGGTCCCGCGCCCGCAACGCCACCGCGGCCGCCAGCCCGGCGCCGGCGCTGTGGCCCCCGACCGCGATCCGCCCGGGGTCGACGCCGAGCCCGGCCGCGTGCCGGGCCGTCCAGGTCAGCACGGCGTGGACGTCGTCGAGGGCGGCAGGGAACGGGTTCTCGGGGGCCAGGCGGTAGTCCACCGAGATCACCACCGCGCCGGAGGCCTCCGCCAGCCGCGTGGCCCACGGGTGCTCGGTGTCCAGGTCGCCCATGACGAACCCGCCGCCGTGCATCCAGACGATCGCCCCCTGCGCCGGGTGCGGGCGGTAGATCCGCACGGCCACGTCCGGGTCCGCGGGTACCGTGCGGTCCTCGATCTCCATGTTCGAGGTGTCCGGTACGGGCATCGCGGTGGCGAGCCCGGCGAAGTTCGCGCGGGCGGAGACCGGGTCGGACAGGTCGGTCGACGGGAACAGCGGGACGAAGGCATCGAGTTCGGGATCCATGCCGACCATCCTCACGGCCACCACCCCCCGGGGCATCCGCCATCCGTCGGGCATCCCGCCCCGCTCACGCACCGATCGGCGCTCACCCCGCGGCCCGCGCGGTCCTATGCTCCTGGCATGGAGGCACTGGCCGTACGGCTGTCGCACCTGGACTCGCAGGCCGGGGGAGCGATCCGGGTGATCATGTTCTACGACACCCTGATGCGCAGGCGGGTGGACCTGCCGGCGCTGGCCCGCGCCTCGGCGGTCCTGGCCGAGTGCGTGGCCGGGATTCGGCTGCACGGCACGGGACGGGTGATCCGCGCCTCGTCCGACGGCGGGCAGGCCCCCGCCCCGGCGTCCCCCGCGTCCAGCGCGGCGCCGGTCACGCTCGACGAGGAGGAGATCGGCACGGTGTGGCTGGAACGCCCCGGCCCGCCGAACCCGCTGGACGACCTGCTGCTGGACCGGCTCGCCATCGCCTCGGCGGCGGTCGTCGAGCGGTACGGCCCGGCCCGTACCACCATGGCCGACCCCGCCCTGATCGAGCTGGTGATCAGCTCCGGAGGGGACGAGGCCGCCAGGGCCCGCGCGTTGCGGCTGCTCGGGTTCGCCGCCGGCCTGCCGGTCCGCGTCGTCGCCGTACGGTCGCCGCTTCCGCTGGACCGGATCGGCGGCCTGGTCTGCCCGACCCGCCTGGTGAAGGCGGCGTCGATCGCCGGCACGGGCGTGCTGCTGGCCACCACCGTGGACCCGGCCCGCTTCCCCGAGGACGTACGCGCGGGCATCGGCGCCGCCGAGAGCCCCGACCGGTCGTGGCGGGAGGCCCGCACCGCCCTGCGCTTCACCACCCCGCGCAGGCCGGTCGTCCCCTACGACGACCTGGGTGCGATGGCGCTGCTCGCGCAGGTCCCCCGGGAGGTCGTGCGTGGCAATCCCGACGTGGCCGCGATCGCCCGGACGGCCGCGAACCCGGAGGACCTGGAGACCCTGGAGGCCTACTGCGAGACCGGCTCCCTGCGCCGGGCCGCCGACCTTCTCCACCTGCACCACAGCAGCGTCGCCCGCCGCGTCGAGCAGCTCGGGAGGGAGCTGGGCCTCGACCTCACCGAGCCCGCCGGGCTGGTACGGGCCAGGGTCGCCCTCACCGCGTGGCGGCTGCTCGACGACTGAGGACGGCCCGTCCCGCCCCCGGCCCGCCCCTGGTTCGTCCCGCCCCGGCCCCCGTGGACCGTCCCGCCCGCGGCGCGATCGTGCCGGCGACGCGATCGTGTCGCCGGCACGGGAGCAGGGGCGGATCGGGGCGGGCGCGAGGTCAGGCGGTGCCGCCGCCGGAGGACGTGGACGAGCGGCGGGAGCGGGCCAGGACCAGCCCGCCCAGGGCCGTGGCGACCAGCCCGATCACCAGCGAGATGTAGCCCCCGACGATCCCGTAGCCGGTGCCGGGACCGCCCTCGGCGGCGGCCACGACCAGGCCGCCGACGACCACGCCGGCCGGCCCCGCCACCAGGGCCGCGATCGCCCCCCTCCTGCCGTCGCCGTTGCCGATCCGGCCGGTGGAGCGGGCCAGCGCCAGCCCGCCGGCGACCGCGCCGGCCAGCCCCAGCGCCCCGCCCACCATGGACCAGGCCCGCCCGGCGGTCAGGGTGTACGACCCGACGGGCTCCGGCTGGGCCAGGACGTGCGCGGCCGCCGGTGTGGCGAGCGCGAGACCGGCGAGCAGGACGGCCGCGGCGGCGGTGGCGAGCAGATGTCGGACGGGCATGGGTACTCCTTCTCCCTGCGGATGGACGTGGCCCGATCATGTCCGCCGGACCGGCCCCGGGTCGTCCCCCGGGCGCGGACGGTTCGCGCTGCCACCGGCGGCGGACCCCGGCCACCGCGGGCGCCGCAGGATCCGGGCGCCTACCGCGGCCGCGGTAGGCGGACCCTCGTCCGTACGCGGGAGTCGCCCGGGCGCACATCCGGTTAGGGTGCGCCCATGAGCACAGGACGGCCCGGTCTCCGGGCGGGCGTCACGGACTGGGCGATCGCCGCCGGCGTGGCGGCGGCGCTGCTGGTCACCGGGCTGTCCGGGAGGCACCCCGGAAGCCACCCGGACCTGCTCGGCCACGCGCTGCTGGCGGTCGGCGGCCTGGCGCTGGCCGCGCGCCGCCGGGCACCGGTCGCCGTCCTGGCCGTCACCGGGCTGTGCGCGGTGGGGTACCAGGCGGCCGGTTTCGACGTGCCCGCGGTCGCGTACCTGTTCGCGGTGTACGCGGCCGTGCGGGCGGGCCACCGCGCCGTCACGGTGGCGGCGAGCGTGGCCATGCTGGCCGTTCTCCCCCTCGCGGCCATGGCCTCGGGCCTGCACGACACCGGTGAGGCGTTCGCCCGGGCCCGGGGCGCCCTGGAGCTGGCCTGGCTGATCGCGGCCGGCGCCGCGGGGGAGGCGCTGCGCCAGGCCGAGCGGCGGGCCGACGAGGCCGAGCGCACCCGGGAGGAGACCGCGCGGCGCCGCGCCGACGAGGAGCGGCTGCACATCGCGCGGGAACTGCACGACTCGCTCACCCACCAGATCTCGATCATCAAGGTGCAGGCCGAGGTCGCCGTCCACGTGGCCCGCAGGCGGGGGGAACAGGTGCCCGAGGCCCTGCTGGCGATCCGGGAGGCCGGTCGCGAGGCGGCCCGGGAGCTGCGGGCGACCCTGGAGGCGCTGCGCGACGACGACACGACCCCGCGGCGCGGCCTCGACCACGTCGCCGAGCTGGTGGAACGGGCCCGGACGACCGGCCTGGACGCGAAGCTGACGATCGAGGGACAGCGGCACGACGTCCCGGCCGCGGTGGACCGCACCGTCTACCGGATCGTCCAGGAGTCGCTGACCAACGTCGCCCGTCACGCCGCCGCGGCCACGGCGTCGGTCAGCATCGACTACCGTCCCGACACCCTGGTCGTACGGGTCGACGACGACGGCGAGGCCGCGGCCGGCACCGTGCCGGTGCCCGGCGTCGGGCTTCTCGGGATGCGCGAGCGGGTCACCGCCCTGGGCGGGCGGCTGCGCGCGGCACCGCGCAGCGAGGGCGGCTTCACCGTCCACGCCGAGCTTCCCGTGGACCGGACGCCGTGATCCGCGTCCTGCTGGTCGACGACCAGGCGCTCATCCGCAGCGGGTTCCGCGCGCTCCTCGACCTCGAGGACGACATCGAGGTGGTGGCCGAGGCCGCCGACGGCGGTGAGGGCGTGGAGCTGGCCAGGCGGTACCTGCCCGACATCGCGCTCATCGACATCTCGATGCCGGTCGTCGACGGCATCGAGGCGACCCGGCGCATCGCCGCGGACCCGGCCCTGGCCGGGGTGCACGTCGTCATCCTGACCAACTACGGCCTGGACGAGCACGTCTTCGACGCGCTGCGCGCCGGCGCGGCCGGGTTCCTCGTCAAGGACATCGTGCCGGAGGACTTCCTGCACGCCGTCCGCGTCGCCGCGCGCGGCGACGCGCTGCTCGCACCGTCGATCACCCGCAGGCTGATCGACCGGTACGTCAGCCGGCCGCTCCACACCGGCACCGGCACCGGGCTGAAGGAGCTGACCAACCGCGAACGCGAGGCCGTCGCCCTGGTCGCGCAGGGCCTGTCCAACGACCAGATCGCCGACCGCATGGTGATCAGCTCGCTGACCGCGAAGACCCACGTCAACCGGGCCATGACCAAGCTGCACGCCCGTGACCGCGCCCAGCTCGTGGTCCTCGCCTACGAGTCCGGCCTGGTGGTCCCGCGCACCTTCTGAGCCGGGAGCTCAGGGAGGGGGGCGCCGCCCCGCCTCCTCGGCCGTGCGGAGGGGGAGCCTCGCCACGAACCGCGCGCCCCGTTCGGAGTCCTCCACGGTCAGCGTCCCGCCGTGCTGCTCGGCGATCCCCCTGGCGATCGCCAGGCCCAGGCCCGTGCCGCCCTCGTCCTTGCTGCGGGCCGAATCCAGCCGGGTGAAACGCTGGAACACGACCTCCCGCTGGTCGGCGGGGATTCCGGGGCCGTCGTCGCTCACCTCCAGCAGGGCGTCGGGGCCCTCGCCGCGGACCGAGACCGTCACCGTGTGGGCGGCGTGCCGCTCGGCGTTGTCCAGGAGGTTGCCGAGCAGCCGGGTGAGCTGGAGCGGGTCCCCGGTGACCGTCACGCCGGGCGCGAGGTTCGCCGTGATCCGCGCCTGATGGCCGCGGTGGGTGAGCTCGGAGGAGACCAGCTCGCCCAGGTCCGTGCCGTCCCCGGTGCCGTCGGAACCCCCGAGGTCCGCGTCGAGGCGGGCGAGCGTGAGCAGGTCGGTGACGATGGCCTGCAGCCGGTGGAGATCGGCGAGCAGGGCCGCCGAGACGGCGGGCCAGTCGGTCTCCCGCGGGTGCAGCAGCGCCTCCTCCACCTGGACGCGCATGGCGGTGATGGGGCTGCGCAGGTCGTGCGAGGCGTCGGCGGCGAAGCGCCGCTCCCGCTCGACGGCCGCCTCCAGCCGGTCCAGGGTCTGGTTCACGGTCCGCGCCAGCTTCTGGATCTCGTCGGGGGACGCGGGGACGGGGACCCGGCGGCCCAGGTCGGTCGCGGTGATCTCGGCCAGTTCCGCGCAGATCGCCTCCACCGGGTCGAGGGAGCTCGCGACGGCGCGGTAGGCGCCGAGCGCGCTGAGCCCGGTCAGGAGGGCGGAACCGGCCAGCAGGGCGGCCAGCAGCCGGAGGTCGGTGTACCAGGGGACGGCGTGGTCGGCGCCGTAGACGATCCAGTCCCCTCCGGCCTCGGGCACCCGCAGGGCCACCACGATCACGCACGTCCCGGCGAGGCCCGGCGCGTCGCAGACGGTCCGGTCCGCGTACCTGTTGTCCTCCGGTGGCAGGAAGGAGGCGATGCGCGCCTTGCCGGCCAGTTCCCTGCTCGCCGAGACGACCTGCCCCCGGGAGTCCACCACCTGCAGGATCGGCATCCCCGAGCCGGGGAGCACGGCCGGCAGCCGCCGGTCGGCCGGGATGAGGGGGGCCACCCCCAGCTGCGTCGCCAGGATCCGGCCTCTCCGGTCCTCGGTGACGTGGTGATGGGCGTTCATCAGGGTGAGCGCGCAGAAGCCCCCGCACACCAGCGCCATCACGGCACCGCACCACACGGCCATCCGAGTCCGCAGCGACCAGTACCGTCGCACGCCCACCTCCCCCGCCCCTGGTGATCACGCTAAACGGGTGTCGTGCCGGAAGGGCCCGGCGAACGTTCAAGGCGGCATAAATACCGTGGGCGTCAGGAGTCCACGCCGATGTGCACGGGACCGTCGTCGGGGTCGATCGCGGCCAGGATGCCCGCCGGGACGCGGAACACCCGGCCCGGGGCCGCGGGCCACCACACCCGCCTGCGGGCGACGACCCTTCCCCCCTGCCGCAGGACGATCCGGGGGAAGGGGATGTAGCGGTCGCTCCACAGCAGGAGCCGGTCGCGGGCCGGGGCGGGGTCCCCGGGGCGGAAGACCTCCGGCGACACCCAGCGGAAGGGCGCGTCGGCGAGGAGCCGTACCTGCTCGGCCGGTGGGGTCACGCCGTCCAGCCAGGCGACGACCGAGCGGGCCACGTGGGCACCGTCGATCGCCGCGATGTCGGCCGTGTCGACCGGGTGGAGCAGGTTGCCCGCGGCGAACACCCCGGGCCGTTCGGTCCGCATGGCGCCGTCGACCAGGGGGCCGTTCGTGCCCGGGTCCAGGGTGATCCCCGCGGCGCGCGCCAGCTCGTGGTCGGGGATCCAGCCGCCGGTGAGGACGAGCGTGTCGCACGCGACGACCCGTCTCACGCCGGTGTCGACGTTCTCGATCTCGACCGCTTCGAGCTCCGGCCGGCCGATGACCCTCGTCACGCGGGTGCGGGTGGCGACCCGGGTCCGGAACAGGATCCTGCCGGGGACGCTGAACAGGGCGTAGGAGTCGGCCCGCGGGTACTCGGTGGTCATCAGGACGGTCCGGCAACCGGCCTCGCGCAGCGTCAGCGCGGCCGACCAGCTGACGAGCTCCGCGCCGACGATGACGGCCCTGCGGCCGACCCTGCCGTGCCGCAGGTGGACGAGGTTCTGCAGGTGGCCGGTGGTGTAGACGCCGTGGGCGCGGTCCCCGGGGATGAGACGGGCCGGGCGCGGGCGCTCGCGGGCGCCGGTGGCCAGCACGACGGCCCGCGCCTCCACCCGGATGCGGCCCTGCGGGGTGGTGGCCTCGATCGTGAGGTCACCGGCCCAGTTCGTCACGGTGGCCTCCGTCCGGATCGTCGCCCCGGCGGCCTCGGCCTCCCGCACGAGCCTCCTGGCGTAGGCGGGCCCGCTCATGAAGCGCCACATGTCCCTGATCCCGTAGCCGGGGTGGTCACTGTGGCGGGGGATGCCCCCGGCCGTGCTCTCCCGGTCCAGGACGAGCACGTCGCCCTCGACCCTCGGCGCGAGCTCGCGGGCGGCGCTCAGCCCGGCCGGTCCGCCGCCGACGATGACGACGGACGGGGTCAGGACGGTGACGCCGGTCAGGTCGGTGGACGTCATCGCCGGGCCTCCAGCGGTACGCGGGGATGTCCGCCGGTGCTCTCGTCCCCGCCGTCGCGGATCTCGCCCCGGCGCTCCAGCAGCCCGCCGATCTCGGCGCCGCAGTAGAACCCCTGGCAGCGCCCGTTCATCGCCCGGGTGCGGCGGCGCAGCCCGTCCAGGCCGACCGGTGGGATCGGGGAGCGGAAGGCGTCGCGGATCTCGCCCGCGGTCACCCGCTCGCAGAAGCAGACCACCTTGCCGTACGCGGGGTCGGCGGCGATCCGGGCGGCGTCCTGGTACGGGCGCGGGTACGCCTCCCCGAGGTTGGGCATGCGGGGCGGCTCCGGCAGGTCCTCGCGGGACACGAGCGCCAGCCCGGCGTCGCGGGCCAGGTCGGCGACGTACTCGGCGATGGCGATCCCCGCGGTCAGGCCGGTCGAGCGGATCCCGCCGACCAGGACGTAGCGCCGCCCGGGGTCGGCCTCGATGAGGTAGTCCGGGTGGTCGCTCGCCGCGCGCAGCCCGGCGTAGGTGGCGGTGACCTCCTCCCGCAACAGGTCGGGCATCAGCCTCTCGCCCTTGGCCATCAGGAACTCCAGCCCCTTCTCCGAGGTCCCGGTGTCGGTGCGGTCGACGAGGTCCTCGGCGGTGGGGCCGAGCAGCACGTTGCCGTAGACGGTGGGACTGATCAGCACGCCCTTGCCCCGGGAGCTGGGCACCGGAAGGATGATCTTGCTGACCAGCGGGCGGGCGAGCTTGTCGTAGACCACCAGCTCGCCGCGCCGCGGCGTGACGGTGAAGCGGTCGTGGCCGAACAGCCGGTCGACGACGTCGGCGCCGAGCCCGGCCGCGTTGACGACCCAGCGGGTGTTCACGTCCCCGGAGGAGGTGTGCAGCACGGTCGTGCCGCCGAGGTCCTCGGCCGAGCGGACCGCCCGGTTCAGCAGCAGCGTCACCCCGCGGCCGACGGCGTCGGTGGCCAGGGCGAGGTTGGTGGTCCAGGTGCAGACGATGGACTCGTCGGGGACGGTGAGGCCTCCCAGGACCCCCTCGCCGAGGTGGGGGAGCTGCCGGTACACCTCGGCGGAGTCGATGATCTCCGTCCGGTCGTAGCCGTTCCGTTCCGCCTTCTCCCGCAGGCCCGGCAGCGCGCCGAGCTCCTCGTCGGTCCAGGCCACCAGCACGGCCCCGGTGCGCTCCACGGGGATGCCGGTCCGCTCCGCGTAGTCCGACAGCAGGTGGTAGCCCTCGCGGACCAGCCGGGACTCGAGCGTGCCGGGCGTGGCGTCGAAGCCGGTGTGCAGGATGGCGGTGTTCGCCTTGCTCGTGCCGTCACCGACGTCGTCCCGCGCGTCCAGCAGCGCGACGCTCAGCTCGTAGGACGCCAGCTTCCTGGCGACGGCCGAGCCGACGATGCCGGCGCCGATCACCACCACGTCGAACACGGTGGTGTCCGTGGCGGTGGGCGTACCGGTGGTCGTGCCCGTGGTGTCGTTCACTGGCTTGCCTCCTGGGTCAGGGCGGTGGCGACGGCGTCCCTCCAGCGGGAGCGGAAGTCCGCCGCCCGGTCCGCGGACCATCGGGGTTCGTACGTCGTGCTGGGCTCCCACGCGTTCACCGCGTCCTGCAGGGAGAGCGACGGGTCGAGCGCGGTGCGGGCCAGTGCCACCGCGCCCATCGGGGTGGCGTGCTGGGAGGGGTAGACGTCGATCCGGATCCGCATCAGATCGGCGACCGCCTGCATGAGGACCCTGCTGCGGGTGAGCCCGCCGTCCACCCGCAGCCGGGTCAGCGGCCGCCCGAGGTCCGCGGCGACCAGGTCGCCCAGTTCGGCGACCTGGGCCGCGATCCCTTCGAGGACGGCCAGCACGAGGTGCCCCGGGCCGGTGGAGAGGGTCATCCCGGAGAACGAGGCCCTGGCGTCGGGACGCCACCACGGGGCGGCCAGGCCCGCCAGCGCCGGGACGCACAGCACCCCCTCGGCGTCGCCGGCCGCGACCGCGTCCAGGTCCGCGGCGGTGCGGACGAGGCCGAGGTCCTGCAGCCACCGCACGGCCGAGGCGGCCGTGTAGACCTGGCCGTCGAAGCAGTACGAGGTCTCGCCCCGGACCCGCCAGGCGATCGAGGCGGCCAGCCCGGCGGTGGAGCGCGCGGCCGAGGCGCCGGTGTTGGCGAGCAGGAACGCACCGGTGCCGAAGGTGCACTTGGCCTCGCCGGCCCGCAGGCAGTTCTCGGCGAGCAGCGCCGCCTGCTGGTCGACCACCAGCCCGGCGACGGGGACGTGCCCGCCGAACGCGGAGGTGTGACCGGCCACCTCGTCGGAGGAGACGATCCGCGGCAGGGGTTCGGTGCCGAGGCCGAACAGCTCCAGCAGCTCCGGATCCCACTCGCCGTCGTCGAGCCGGGTGACCAGCGACCGGCTCGCCGTGGCGACGTCGGTGACGAACTCCCCGGTCAGGTGGTGCACGATCCAGGAGTCGGAGGTGGTGACCACCCCTTCCCGGGTCACGTTCCGGCGCAGCCAGGCCATCTTCGGCGCGGAGAAGTACGGGTCGAGGACCAGGCCCGTGGTGGCGGCGATGTGCTCCGCGGACCCGCCCAGCTCCGTGCAGATGCCCTCCGACCTGCGGTCCTGCCAGACGACGGCGGGGGACAGGGGGGTGCCCGTCGCCGGGTCCCAGGCCAGCACGGTCTCGCCCTGGTTGGCCAGCGTGACGGCGTCGACCGGCACCCCGGCCCGCGCGACGGCCTGGCGGCCGGCGTCGAGGACCGAGTCGAGCAGTTCCCGCGGGTCCTGCTCGACCCCGCCCCCCGGCAGGTAGGAGGGGCGGACCGGCAGCTCGGCGAGGCCCAGCACCTCGCCACCGGCGTCGACGACGATCGCCTTGGTGGCGGAGGTGCCCTGGTCTATCGCCAGTACGGTGGTCACCGCTGGTGTCTCCCCTCCGCGCGTCCGTCCCGGACGCTCCCGCTCCCGCTCCCGTTCTCGGCCGCGGTCCCGGCCCCGGTCCCGGTCGCTGTGCCGGTCGTGTCCGCGGTCAGCGCCGCGTCGATGGAGTGCATGTCCGGCATCGCCAGGCCCCTGACGCCCTTGGTGGCGAGCAGGTAGGCCAGGTACGCGGCCCCCAGGGCGAGCATGATGAGGACGTAGATCCACGGTTCCACGAACGAGGCGTCGCGGAACAGCAGCAGCTCGAACACGAGCCAGACCAGGGCGACGACGATCACCGGGATCTCCCACCGTCCCAGGTCGAAGCCCTTGCTCGGCGGCAGCGTCCTGCGCTTGACCACGTACATGACGACGGTCCCGGTGTAGATGATCGCCGGCAGCAGGGTGGCGGCGGCGAACAGCCCGAAGAGGGCGTCGGTCCGGGTGGAGAAGATCGCCAGGATCAGCTCGCCGACGACGAGCATGAACACGGTGGCCTTCAGCGGCGTGCCGAAGCGCGGCGAGACCTGGCTCAGGGCCTGCCAGCCGGGGAACCGCCGGTCGCGGGACATCGCCCAGACCAGGCGCACCCCGGTCATCAGGATCACCATCCCGCAGGCGAAGATCGCGATCACCACGAGCACGAGCAGGGCCGTGCCCACGACGGGGCCGAGAACCCGGCTGATCACGTCCGCCACCGGCGTCCCGGACTTCGCCAGCTCGACCGGGTCACCGGCCAGCAGGGTGACCGCGACCAGGAACAGGAAGCCGAGCACCCCGGAGGCGAGCACCGCCTGCCACATGGCGCGGGGGACGACGCGGGCGGGGTCCTTGGTCTCCTCGGCGAGGTTGGCCGCCGACTCGAAGCCGACGATCGTGAACGCGCCCAGCAGGAACCCCAGCATCCACGGCCCGGCCGAGGTCAGCGTGCCGAAGCCGAGGTAGCCCTCGGACGACACGGCGCCGGTGCTGAACAGGTTCGCGACGTTGACCTCCTTGGCGACGAAGCCGACGCCCAGCAGCAGCAGGACGAGGGCGATCATGCCGATGAGCTCGGCGGTCACCGCGAAGTTGTTGACGCGCTCGGTCCACTTCGTGGACAGCGCCACCAGGACGGCCTGGGCCAGGAGGACCACGCTGGTGATCACCCACGCGTTCAGCGGCGTCCCCTCGTACCCCAGCAGCACGGGCATGACGGTGGAGGCGATCGTGTAGTCCACGGCCACGACCACGATCGCCAGGAACGTGAACGAGATCCAGCCGATGATCCAGCCGAGGACGGGGTTCGCCAGCCGGGACATCCACTGGTAGGAGTACCCGGTCACCGGGATGCGCGCGGCCAGCGAGCCGAAGATGAACGCGACGGCGAGCTGCCCGACGATCACGATCGGCCAGGTCCAGATACCGGCCGGCCCCGAGCTGTTCAGCACCGCGCCGTACGTGGTGAAGATGCCGGTGGCGATCGAGACGAAGGCGAACGCCACCGCGAACGAGGCGAAACGCCCGGTGCCGCGCTGCATCGCCTGCCGGTAGCCGAACTCCTCGACGTTTCCGCCGGTTTCGCGATCTCCCCCCGCGGGGGGTGAATAATGGGTCATGGATTACCAGCTCCTGTGTTTCCTGTCAGATGGCGCATCGGTGTGGTGATCCGAGCCGGGTGGCGTTGCCGCGCCGCCCGGCTCGCTCGTTCGCTGCCGGAGAGCTTCATGGTCGACGGGTGGCGGTCACGGCAGGACGATCACCCCTCCCTCGCGGGTGACGGCGTCCCGGACGGCGGACGGCGGTTCGGTCTCGGTGACGAGCCCGGCGAGCTCTCCCAGGCCGGCGACCCGGTGCCGGGCGACCAGCCCGAACTTGCTCGAATCGGCGAGCGCGTACGAGCGCGTCGCGTTCCTGAGGATGATCCTCCGCGTCGCGATCTCGTCCAGGTAGTAGTCGGTCAGCCCGGCCACCGCGTCGACGCCGCCGGAGCCGAGGAAGGCGACGTCCGGGTTCAGGTCGGCGAAGAACGCCTGGGCGAGCGAGTTCGAGAGCGCGAGATCCCCGGCCCTGAGCCTGCCCCCGCAGACCAGGACCTCGACGCCCGGCCGCTCGGACAGCTCCGCGGCGACCAGCAGGGAACAGGTGGCGACGATCCCGGAGAAGTCCAGCGGCAGGGCCCGGGCGACCTGCACGGCGGTGGTCCCCACGTCGATCACGACCGTCTGGCCGGGACGCGCCAGCCCCGCCGCGGCACGCCCGATGCGGCTCTTGGCCTCCGCGGCGGTCCCGGTGCGCTCGGCGAACGGGGCCTCCTCGCCCGCGGCCTGCCCGAGCGCGATCGTCGCCCCTCCGTGGACGCGCGCCAGCATGCCCCGGCGTTCGAGCAGCACGAGGTCGCGGCGGATCGTCTCCGCCGACACGCCCAGCTCGCGCGCGAGGTCGTCGGTGCTGACGACCCGGGAGGCCCGGAGCGCCTCACCGATCCGCGCGTGCCGCTCAGTGGGCAGCACTGATGACCACTTCTGTGGACTTCTGTGGCTCCATGAGGAAAAGTATGCGCTGATGTTGTGACAGGGTCAATGCACCCGTGTCACAACTGGATTTTTTACCTGGCCGGACGCGACCGGCGCCGGCCCGGGCCTCCACGGCCCGATCATGGGCGCCGGGGCCGGGGCCGGGGCCGGGGTCAGGGTCAGGGCGGGCCCGGGGTCAGGGTCGGGCCCGGGTCAGGTCTCCTCCGGGGTCCGGCGGCGATAGGCCTGCGTCTTCATGCGGTTGCCGCACAGGTGCGGTGAGCACCACCGGGCCCGGCCGGGACGGGACCGGTCGTAGAAGACCCACTGGCAGTCGGGGGCGGGGCAGATGCCGAGCCGCCGCCAGGTGCCGTCCGCCGTGGCGGTGACCGCCGCCGCGACGATCCGGCCGAGCGCGACGGTCACCGGGTCGCCGAGGGCCACCGGCTCGGCGCCGCGCGCGGTCAGCCTGACCCGCACGGGGAGGTCGAGCAGGACCTCGCCCCGCTCCCCGAGGGCCCGGCGAAGGGCCGCGCGCAGGTCGCGGGCACGGGCGAGGTCGGTGTGGCCGGCCGCACCGCCGGGATCCGGCAGGTCGTGCTCGCGCAACCAGCGTTCCAGGTCGGCGGGTGTGGCCAGGCGGTCGTTCGCCTCGAGGCGCCGGCCGTGGACGACGAAGGTGCGCCGGTCGTCGGTGTTGGTGAAACGGTGGATCAGCGCGACGGCGTCGGGCAGGCCGGTGACCTCCTCAGGAGTGGCCGGTGGCAACATCGCCGATGTCCCCGCGCACCCTGCGATAGGCGTCCTTCACCCGGATGCGGTCACCGTCGAACGCGAAGAGGTCGCAGCCGTGCACCTCGTGCACCCGCCCGTCCTCGTCCGTACGCGTGTAGGACCATGTCGAGGCGCCGCGGTCACCGGCGACGAACGCCTCGCCGCCCCGTGACTCGTACCCCTCGTCGTGGGCGAGCATCAGCGCGAAGCCGCGCCGTACCTCCTCCCGCCCGCGGAAGGTGGTTCCGGGCTCGGCGCCGACGGAGGCCACGAAGACGCAGTCGTCCGTCATGAAGTCCATGAGCAGGTCGAGGTCCTTCCTCCTCCACGCCGCGCCGAATCCGGCCAGCCTCTCCGGTGTCATTCCCATCGCTCAGATCCTTCCTTCGAAGTGGTCCGCCATGTAGGCGTCCAGATCCGGTCCCTCCGGATTGGCCAGCACGTGCCGCAGCCAGGCCCGCCGCTCGAAGTCGGTGGCCTCCAGTTCCCAGACGCACCCGATGGCCCGGCCCGGATGGGGGCGCAGCTCCGAGGGCCGGTCCAGCGGTGAGGAGAACAGTCGCTGATGCAGCTCGTTGTCGCCGGACCACCAGTCGATCAGCGCGAAGCAGAGGTCGGCCGCGTCGTGCGCGACGGCGAAGCCGACGCCGTGCCGTCCGCCGCCGTGCGCCCGCCTCGGCAGCGCCGAGGCCGCGATCTTCGCGGTCGCGGTCAGCAGGGCGGCACGCGGGGCCTCGGCGTGCGCGGCGATGCCGTACATCTTCACCGCCCACCCGCCGCCGACCGGCTCGACGCCGTGAAAGCCGATCGTGCGGGGTCGATATCGAACGCTCATCGCGGCCCTCCCATGGCGACACCTGTTAAATAGATAACAGGTGTCGAACGTCTCCGGCAAGGCCGCCGGGCGGTGGAGCCTCGGGAAGGTGCGCCGGGTCCGCCCTCGCGCACGCGGCCGGTGGCGGGGAGCGGAGGGCGGCGTCAGCCGCGGGGGCGGGTGGCGTAGGGCAGCAGGGCCATCTCCCGGGCGTTCTTGACGGCCCGGGCGAGCTGTCGTTGCTGCTGGACGGTGACGCCGGTGACGCGGCGGCTGCGGATCTTGCCGCGGTCGGAGATGAACCTGCGCAGCAGGTCGGTGTCCTTGTAGTCGACGTAGGTCGCCCCGCGCAGCGGGTTGCTCTTCTTACGGGGGGTGCGGGTCCTCATGCGATCTCCCTCAGGTCGAGGAGGTGGGCGAACGGGTCGTCGTAGCCGGCCCAGACGTCGGAGCCGGCCAGGCTCTCCTCCTGGGTGAGCAGGCAGGAGTCGAGCAGGGCGTGCAGGCGCTCGCGGTCGAGGTCGGGGCCGGTGAAGACCAGGTGCTGCACCCGGTCGCCGGTGATGTCGTTCCAGTCGAGGGTGGCCGCGCTGCGGCGGGCGGGGGAGACCATCTCCCAGGCGGCCTCGGGAAGCGCGGCCAGCCACGGCCCGGCGTCCTCGACCGAGACGACGCCGGCCACCGCGTCCCAGGCCAGCAGGCGCTCGTGGCGGGTGGCCAGCCAGAACCGGCCGCGGGAGCGGACCGACCCGGTGACCAGCTCGTCCACGGCGTCGAACAGGCGCCCGGGGTGCAGCGGGCGCAGCCGGTGCCAGACCACGGTGGTGATCTCGTCGGTACGGGCGTCGACGGGCAGCTGGGCGGTGGCCGGGTCGACCCGCTCGGCCAGCGTGACGGTGCACAGGGCGGCGCCGGTCACCACGGGAGGCGCGCCGGCGTCGAAGACCGGGGTGACGGGCGCCAGGTGGCCGAGCACGGCGCGGGTCAGCTCGATGTCCTCGGGGTCCCCGGCGTCACCGCCGTGCAGCACCAGGCCGGTGGCGTACTCGATCTGCCGGGCCAGCACCTCGGCCAGGTGGCGCTCGTCGCCGAGGGCCGCGATCTGGCCGGTCTCGGCGAGGCGGTCGCCGCGGGTGATGTCGACCGGCATGTGCTCGGCGTCCAGCGCGGTGAGCACGGCGGTCAGGCGCAGCGTGTCACGGGCCTCGTCGCAGTCGATCGCCTCGGCCACCGGCCGGGGCTCGACCGAGTCCCACAGGTCCACGACCAGCAGGGAGGCGGCCGGGGCGCGCCGGACGAGCTCGGGGAGCAGGTCCTCGCGGACGGTGCAGGTGACGCAGCCGTGCGCGAGCCGTACCTCGGCCAGGTCGAGGACGCCGGAGCGGTCGCGGACCACGCGCTCGACGCGGCCGCCGGCCACCGAGCGCAGGTCGTGGTGGACGGCGACGGAGCCGGGATGGTCGTGCAGCAGCCGGTCGACGGCGGCGGTGCGGGCGGGCGCGTGCAGGCCGGCGACGAGGACGACGGGGGTGGACACGGGTCTCCTTCCGGGTGCGGGCACGGTCTCGTGCCCGGTCTCGCGGCACCGGTCTCCGATGTGCGAAATGAAAATCGTTCCCGTTATCATTGCATGCCTCGGCCGCCAGAGAGGAACGCCATGGCCAGAAACGAGCTCCGCCCCGTGATCAAACTCAGATCCACCGAGGGCACCGGCCACACCTACGTGACCCGCAAGAACCGGCGCAACGACCCCGACCGCCTCACCCTGCGCAAGTACGACCCGACCCTGCGCAGGCACGTGCTCTTCCGAGAGGAGCGATGACCCCGTGAAGAAGGGCGTCCATCCCGACTACCGCCCCGTGGTCTTCCGCGACCCCGGCGCGGGCTTCGCGTTCCTGACCCGATCCACCATGACCAGCACCAAGACCATCGAGTGGGAGGACGGCAACACCTACCCCGTCGTCGACGTCGACGTCTCCTCGGCCGGCCACCCCTTCTACACCGGCCGCAGCCGCGTGCTGGACACCGCCGGCCGCGTCGAGCGCTTCAAGCAGCGCTACGGGAGGAACTGATGTCCGCCCACTGCCAGCTCACCGGCACCGCGCCGGTCTTCGGCAACAACGTCTCCCACTCCCACCGGCGCACCCGCCGCCGCTGGAACCCCAACATCCAGCACCACCGCTACTGGCTGCCCACCGAGAACCGCTTCGTACGGCTCACGCTCAGCGCCAGGGCGGTCAAGACCGTCGACAAGATCGGCGTCGAGGCGGCCGTGGCCCGCATCCGCGCCCGGGGAGGAAAGGTCTGATGGCCAAGAAGAGCAAGATCGCCGCCAACGAGCGCCGCAAGGCCGTCGTGGCCCGCCACGCCGCGCGCCGGGCCGAGCTCAAGGAGCTCGTCCGCACCGGCACCGCCGAACAGCGCGAGCAGGCCGTACGGGCACTGGCCCGCCAGCCGCGCGACGCCTCCGCCACCCGAGTGCGCAACCGCGACACCGTCGACGGCCGCCCCCGCGGCCACCTGACGAAGTTCGGCCTGTCGCGCATCCGCTTCCGCGAGATGGCCCACCGCGGCGAGCTGCCCGGCATCACGAAGGCGAGCTGGTGAGCCGTGGCCGTCCCCAAGCGCAAGATGTCGCGCAGCAACACCCGCCACCGCCGATCGCAGTGGAAGGCCACCGCCCCCGACCTGGTGCCGATCACCGTCGAGGGACGGGAGCTGCTGGTGCCCCGCCCCCTGGTCCGCGCCTACCGGCGCGGCCTGCTCACCCCGAGATGAACCGCGTCCCGGCCCCGTGACGACGCGGTGACGGCGTGACCGCGCGGCCGGGCGTGTCCGGCCGCGCGACGCCGATGCCCGCGTCCGGCCGGCGATCAGCCGATCGGCTGACTCGGCGTCCCCACCGTTCGGCGGCCGGGTCCCGTCCCCTGGCCGGTGCCGGAAAAAGGGCTGGTCCAGCAGGCTGAAGGCAGTCGATCCCCCCGCTGAGACGAACCCGGAAGGACACCGCATGCCGCCAGTGATCGAGGTACGCAACCTCCACAAGCGCTACGACGACAAGATCGCGGTCGATGACGTCTCGCTCACCGTGCAGGAGGGCGAGATCTTCGGGATCCTCGGCCCCAACGGCGCCGGCAAGACGACGACCGTGGAGTGCATCGAGGGCCTCCGCACGCCGGACCGGGGCGAGATCAGGGTGCTCGGGCTCGACCCCCACCGGGACCGCGCCGAGCTGACCCGGCGTCTGGGCGTCCAGCTGCAGGCCGGCCAGCTCCCCGACCGGCTTCAGGTCGCCGAGGCCCTGGAGCTGTACAGCTCCTTCTATCCCGAGCCGGCCGACTGGCGCGCGCTGATGGACGGACTCGGCCTGGCCGACAAGGCGAAGACCGGGTACGCCAAGCTGTCCGGTGGCCAGAAGCAGCGGCTGTCGATCGCGCTGGCCCTCGTCGGCAACCCCCGGGTGGCGATCCTCGACGAGCTCACCACCGGCCTCGACCCGCAGGCACGGCGCGACACCTGGGACCTGATCGAGGGCGTGCGCTCCCGCGGGGTGACGATCGTGCTGGTCACCCACTTCATGGAGGAGGCCGAGCGGTTGTGCGACCGGCTGGCGCTGATCGACGCGGGCCGCGTCGTCGCGGTGGACACCCCGGCCGGCCTCACCGAACGGGCCCGCATCGAGCAGCGCATCCAGTTCTGCCCCTCCAGGCCGATGGACGAGCGCCTGCTGGCGGACCTGCCCGACGTCTCCCGCGTCACCCGCCGGGGGGAGTTCGTCGTCGTCAACGGCAACGACAACGCGCTCAACGCCGTCACCGCCGTGCTGGCCCGCAACCAGATCGTGGCCGAACGGCTGCGCGTCGAGCAGGCGAGCCTGGAGGACGCGTTCGTCGAGCTGACCGGCAAACGCCTCGACACCACCGCCTGACCCGGGCCGGCTCGTCCGGAGCGGCCCGGACCGGCCCGAATCGCAGCGAACCACAGGGAACCGCAGCGAACCGCTCCGAACCAACCCGCACCGAGCCGCACCGACTCGACCCGACCCCCCACCGAACCTGCCCGACGAAGACCAGCGAGAGGAAACCCCCCATGTCAGCTCTGACCACCGCCACGGCCCCCGTCACCGCCAAGCGCGGTTCCATAACGTGGAAGCTCATCAAGGCCGAGAGCAGGCTGTGCCTCCGCGACAAGGTCGGCCCCATCTGGGGCGTCGGCTGCCCGCTGCTCGTGCTGATCATCCTCGGCAGCATCCCCGCCCTGCGGGAACGCCAGGAGGCCGCCGGCGGACTGACGATCTTCGACCTCTACGTGCCTGTCCTGATCCTGTTCAACCTGGCCATCCTGGCCATGACCGCCCTGCCGACCACGCTCGCGGGATACCGGGAGAACGGCGTGCTGCGCCGCATGCGGACCACGCCGATCGGTCCGGTCCGCCTGCTCGCCGCCCAGCTCGTGGCCAACTTCGCCATCGCGCTCGTCGCGATGCTCCTGTTCCTCGCGGTGGCCGGGTTCGGCTTCGGCGTGCAACTGCCGAGGCACCTGTTCGGCTTCACCGTCGCCTGGCTGCTCGGCGCCGCCGCGCTGCTCGCCATCGGCCTGCTGGTCACCGCACTGGTACCCGGACGCAACGCGGCCTCGGCGACCGGCACGGCGCTGTTCTTCCCGATGATGTTCTTCGCCGGGCTCTGGGTGCCGATCACGCAGATGCCGCCGCTGCTGCAGACCATCAGCCACTACACCCCGCTCGGCGCCGGCATGCAGGCCTTCCAGGACGCCTACCTGGGCCACTTCCCGTCCGCCGTCCCCCTCCTGACGCTGGCGGCCTACGCGGCCGGGTGCGCGCTCGTCGCGGTCCGCTGGTTCCGCTGGGAATAGATCCGCGGGTTCCCCGGCAATAGACTCGGTACGAAGGAGGAAGATCGTGAGCAGGCAGAGGCGGCCGGAGTACCGGCGCCCGGCGGGGACACGGCCACCGTTCCTCCTCGTCACCGCGGTGCCCTACACGCTGCTGGCCGCTCTCGCCGTCCTCAAGACGGTCAGGGAGCTCGGGGCGGGCGGCTCACCGCTCATCGACCTCGGCCTGTGCGGGCTGGCCGCGGCGTGGATGCTCGGCATGTTCACCCTGCGGCCCGACCGGTGGGAACGGCCCCGGCTCATGGCGGTGTTCTTCGCCGGGATCCTGGTGATCACCGCGGTCCTGGTGGTGCGGGACCCCGCCTTCGGGCTGCTCACCCCGGTGCCCTACATCTACGCCTTCACCGTCCTGCGCTGGCCGTGGCGGCTCCTGGGCGTGGCCGCCGTGGCGGTCGTGGCCGGTGCCGCGCAGGCCTCCAGCGTGGACAGGACGACGACGTCCGGCCTGGTGCTGTCGGCGGCCATCGTCGTCGCCAACGTCGTCCTCATGGGCGGCACCGCCTGGGTGCTCCGGCTCGCCGAGCGGGAGGAGGAGCAGCGCGAGCAGGCCCTCGCCGAGCTGAGCCGGACGAACCGGCTGCTGGAGGCGACGCTCGCCGAGAACGCCGGCCTGCACGCCCAGCTGCTCGCCCAGGCCCGGGAGGCGGGGATCCTCGACGAGCGCCAGCGGATGGCCCGCGAGATCCACGACACCCTGGCCCAGGGGCTCACCGGGATCATCGCGCAGCTCCAGGCGGCCGAGCAGATGCACGAGGTCCCGGAGCAGTGGCGCCGGCCCTTCGGAGCCGTCAAGACCCTGGCCAGGGAGAGCCTGGCCGAGGCGCGGCGCTCGGTCGACGCGCTGCGGCCCGAGCCGCTGGAGACCTCACGCCTGAGCGACGCGCTCGCCGACGTGGCCGACCGGTGGTCGAAGCTGCACGGGATCGCCGTCCGGGTGACGACGACCGGTACGGTACGGCCGATGGCGCCGGAGGCCGAGTTCGCGCTGCTGCGCACGGCACAGGAGGCCCTGGCCAACGTGGCCAGGCACGCGCACGCGACCAGGGCCGGGGTGACGCTGTCCTACCTGGAACACGAGGTGGCGCTGGACGTACGCGACGACGGCAGGGGTTTCGACCTCGCGGGGCCCGAAGCCGGAACGGCCGCGGATGGTAAGCCGAACCCGCCGTCCCGCGACGGCGGGTTCGGCCTGACCATCATGCGCCAGCGCATCGAAGGGCTCTCCGGGAGCCTGCGGATCGAGTCCGAGCCCGGCGCCGGCACCGGGATCTCGGCCTGCCTCCCCTTCCTGCCGGCCGGGAGCCTTACATGACCGACCCCTTCCTGCCGGCCGGGAGCCGGACATGACCGACCCTTTTCTGCCCGCCGGGAGCCGCACATGACCGACCACGCGGCCGACCACGCGGCCGAGCCCCCGATCCGGTTGCTGATCGCGGACGACCATCCCATCGTCAGGGACGGGCTGAGCAGCATGTTCGCCTCCGCCCCCGGATTCGAGGTGCTGGGCGAGGCCGCTGACGGCGCCGCGGCCGTACGGCTCGCCCGGGAGCTGCGGCCCGACGTGATCCTGATGGACCTGCGCATGCCGGGCATGGACGGGCTGACCGCCATCACCGAGCTCGCCAGGCTGGGGATCGACGCGCGCGTGCTGGTCCTGACGACCTACGACACCGACACCCACGTGCTCCCGGCCATCGAGGCGGGCGCGACCGGCTACCTGCTCAAGGACTCCCCCCGGCAGGACCTGCTGCGTGCCGCGCGCGCCGCCGCCAGAGGCGAGAGCGTGCTGTCCCCCTCGGTGGCGGCACGGCTGATGAACCGGGTCAGGACCCCCGCGCCGCAGCTGCTCAGCGGGCGGGAGCTGGAGGTCCTCGAACTCGTGGCGGCCGGGAACACCAACCGCGAGGTGGCCGCCCGGCTGTTCATCACCGAGGCCACGGTCAAGAGTCACCTGCTGAACATCTACGCCAAGCTCGGTGTGAACGACCGCGCCGCGGCCGTCACCGAGGCGTTCAACCGGAGGCTGCTCGTCCCGCGAGCGTCCGAACGGCCCTGACCCTCGCGCCCACGCCGGCGGGCCGCGCCGAGGGCGTCCCCGTCCCCGGAGAGGTCGTCACCACCGTCACCACCGCCGCCGCACGGCCGCCTTGCCGCCGGTCACCAGGCTCGCCGGTGGAACGTCGTCGGCCACGACCGCGCCGGCGGCGACCACGGCGTCACGGCCGATGCTGACGCCGGGAAGGATCGTGGCACCGGCGCCGATCCACACGTTCTCCGCCACGTCGATGGGCGCGCCGCTCAGCCACTCCCGTCGCTCCCCGGGGTCGACCGGGTGGCCGGAAGTGATGAACGTGACCTTCGGCCCGACCATCACGCGCTCGCCGAGCCGGATGCCCGCGTAGTCCAGGAACGTGCAGTTCTGGTTGATGAACACGCGCTCCGCCAGGTCGAGGCGAAGGCCGTGGTCGGTGTAGAAGGGCGGATAGATCGTGACCGTCGCCGGCAGTGGCCTGCCGAGGATCCTCTCGAACAGCTCCGCCCTGCCCGCCTCGTCCTCGAAGGGCAGGACGTTCAGGCGGGAGGTGAGCTCGGTGACCCGCAGGACCCTCGCGGCCATGTTCTGGAACTCGGTGCTGTGAACGCGCATGAGACGGTCGCCGGACATGCCGTGGTCCTTTCTCTGGTGTGCCGGTGATCGGGCGGGACCCGCCGGGCGGCGGTGGTCACCGCGGTGTCGTGGCCCAGGACGGGAGCCAGACCCTCCCCGGCAGCCCGGGCAGGCCTTCGAGGTGGGCGATGACTCCCCGGAGTCCCGGATGCGGGTTCGTCCCGGGAAGGATGAGGGAGAGCGGGTAGGCGAGGGCCGGGTTCACGACGGGGATGCGGCGCAGGTCGTGCCCGGCCGGCCAGACGTACCGGTCGCGTGCCCCGACGAGGGTGGCCACGTCCGCGGAGCCCGCGAGGACGTCCAGGAGCACCTCGTCGCCGAAGTGCGGGCCCGCCGCGTCGATGCGCAGGTCGAACGCGGTGGCGAGCTGGTCGTAGAACTCCGCCCACTCGCTGCGGGGAGCGATGCCCGGAACCCATATCCGGTGCCTGCGCAGCTGCGCGGGCGTCAGTTCCCGCGCGGAGGCGAGCGGATGCGCGGGGCCGACGAGCAGCTCCAGCGGGGAGTCGAACGCGCGGACCGTCCGCAGGCCGGGCCGCGCAGCGCCCGGGGCGACGACGGTGCGGAACGAGGCGTCGACGTCGCCCGCCTCGACGGCCGCGGCCGCCACGCGCGGGTCGTCGACCCGGAGGGTCACCACGTCGAGGGCGGTTCCGGGACGCGACCGCCAGTAGTCGTGCAGGACGACGGCCTGCGCGCTCCGCAGGCCGAGGACGTCGATCCGCAGGGCCCGGGAGCCCGGCCGGACCGCGGCGACGGCGCGCTCGACACCCGCGACGATGCTCCGCGCGTGCGGCAGGAACGCCTGTCCGTCGGGCGTCGGCTCGACCCCCCGGGCGGTACGGGCGAACAGGCGGACCCCCAGCTCGCGCTCCAGGGCGGCGATCCGCTTGGAGACGGCCTGCTGCGTCACGCCCAGCTCGTCGGCCGCGTGCCGCAACTGCCCGAGCTCGGCCGCCCGGACGAACGATCGCAATGCCTCGGTGTCCACCGGCTCACCTTAGGTGCGCACAACCGATCGTTGTGGCTCGCCGCGGGCCGGTTGTCCGGTCACGCCCCGGCGCGTGACCGGGACGTCCCGGCCTCCCGCGGCCGGTCGGCGCGGTCCTGCCGCCCTCCCCGGCGCGCCGTCGCCGCGGGGCCGGTCGTCGGAGGGAGGGCGGCGGCGATGCAGTCGAGGACGCGCTCCAGCCCGTACCGGAACCGGTCGTCGCGGCCGAGGCGCGGCTGGCGCGCCTCCATCGCGATCCTGGTGAAGATGGGGTACTCCCCGCTCTCCAGCACCTGCCGGATGCGCGGCAGGCTCCGCGCCGCCCACTCCGACTCACTGAGCCCGCTGCGGCGGACCTCCTGGGCCTGGCTGACCTCCTCGCGGACGGCGCCCTCGACGTAGCCGTTGAGGATGGCCAGCAGGCCGAGGTTCTCGTCGATGGAGACGTGGGCGTCGAGGACCCCCATCACCCGTTCGATCAGGAGCAGCTGGTTGGGGCCGTAGCCGGGCAGTGACCGGTGCACGGTGGCGATCCACGGGTGGCGCAGCCACATCGCCCGCATGCCGTCGGCGTAGCGCGTCAGGTCGGCGCGCCAGTCGCCCGACGGCAGGCCCGTGACGTCGATCTCGCCCATCAGCCGGTCGGCCATGAGCTCTATGAGGTCGTCGCGGCTGGGGACGTAGCGGTAGAGGGACATGGCGCCCGCGCCGATCTCGGCGGCGATCCGCCGCATGGTGGCGGCCTCCAGCCCCTCGGCGTCGGCGATCCGGACCGCCGCCTCGGTGATCTGCGCGCGGCTGTAGGCCGGTCGCGGGCCGCGGGCCGGGCGCTCGGGCCGCATCCAGATGTTCACGTACTCGGTGTCGGTCACCGCTCCACCCCCTACTTGCGTACATGGTACCCAGTAATCTAGTCTGGCCGCCGTAACCGCGTACAACGTACCCAGTGGAGGGTTCATGACGGATCCGATCGTGCTCGCCGAGGGGCTGCACAAGTCCTTCGGCGAGACCCGCGCGTTACGGGGCCTGGATCTCGCCGTCCCGGCGGGAACGGTCTGCGGCGTGCTCGGGCCGAACGGCGCGGGCAAGACGACCGCGGTGCGCATCCTGGCGACCCTGTCCGATCCCGATGCCGGGCACGCCCGCATCGCCGGATACGACGTCGTCCGCGACGCGGGCGAGGTGTGGGCCAGGATCGGGCTCGCGGGCCAGTACGCCGCCGTGGACGAGAAGCTCACCGGCCGCGGCAACCTGCGCATGTTCGGGCGCCTGTGCCACCTGTCCCGGCGCGAGGCGCACGCGCGGGCCGACGAGCTGCTCGAACGCTTCGGCCTGGCGGACGCGGCCGATCGGCAGGTCGCCGGCTACTCCGGCGGCATGCGGCGCCGCCTCGACCTGATCACCTGCCTCATCCAGCGTCCCCAGGTGCTCTTCCTGGACGAGCCGACCACCGGCCTGGACCCGCGCAGCCGCGGCGAGATCTGGGACGGCGTCCGCGCGCTGGTGGCGGACGGCACCACGGTGCTGCTCACCACGCAGTACCTGGACGAGGCCGACCGGCTGGCCGACGACATCGCCGTCGTCGACCAGGGACGGGTGATCGCCACGGGCACCCCCGACGAGCTGAAGGCCACGATCGGGGACCGCCTCGACGTCGTCGTCGAGGACCCGGCCGCGCTGTCCTCGGCGGCGGCCGTGCTGACGTCCCTGGCCGGCACCGGCCCCGCGGTGACGGGCGCCGACCGGCTCAGCGTCGCCCTGCCCGGCGGCGGCCTGCGGCTCGCCGGCGTCGTGCGCGAGCTCGACCGCGCCGGGGTCGCCGCGGCCGACGTGAGCCTGCGCCGTCCCACCCTCGACGAGGTGTTCCTGCGCCTCACCGACCCGAAGGAGACCGTCCGATGACGACCCTGGCCCCTGCGTCCCGCCTGCGCTGGACGGTCACCGACGGGCTGACCCTGGTCGGCCGCGAGCTGGGACGGCTGCGGCAGGACCCCGGGGAGCTCGTCGCCGCGCTGGTCTTCCCGGCCATCATGGTGGTGCTGTTCGGGTACGTCTTCGGCAGCGCGATCCAGGTGCCGGGCGGCGGCGACTACCGCGAGTACCTCATGCCCGGGTTGTTCTCGATGGTCACCTTCTCGGCGCTGATGGGGGTCATGACGCGGGTGGCCGCCGACGCCTCCCTGGGGGTGATGGACCGGTTCCGCTCCATGCCGATGGCGCGCCTGGCGGTGCCGTTCGGGCAGACCGGCGCCGACTCCCTGGTCGGCCTGCCGTTGATGGCCGTCATGGTGGGGGTGGGCCTGCTGGTGGGCTGGCGGCCGCACCTCGGCCTCGTCCCCACGGTCCAGGCGTTCCTGCTGATGGCGGTGCTGCGGTACGCGCTGAGCTGGGTGGGCGTCTACGTGGGCCTGGCGGTGCGGAACGAGCAGGTCGTCGCGCAGCTGGTGCCGCTGTTCCTGCCGTTCACGATGCTGTCCAACTCGTTCGTCCCGACCGACGGCATGCCGGGATGGCTGCGGTTCCTGGCCGACTGGAACCCGGTGAGCGCGCTCACCGCCGCCTCCCGGGAGCTGTTCGGCAACCCGGGGGCGCCGTCCGGGGACCCGGTCTGGCCGCTCGCCCATCCGGTGGTCACCGTCCTGCTCTGGTCGGCCGGACTGCTGGTGGTGTTCGTCCCGCTGTCGGTCCGCGCCTACAGGCGCAGAGGACGGTGAGGGCACTGTGGGTGCTGTGAGCGCTGTGGGTGCTGTGGGTGCCCGGCCCGGCGGGCCGGACCACCTGCGGGCCGGCGAGGACGACCGCGAGGCGGCCGTGCGGCGCGTGCGGGAGGCGTACGCCCAGGGGCAGATCCCGTACGAGGAGCTGGACGAACGTCTCCACCGGGTGCTCACCGCCACGACGCGCGGCGAGCTCGCGTCGGCCCTGGCCCCGCTGCCGGAACGGGACGCGGGCACCACGTCCACGATCACCGCGGCCGGCGGGCGGATCCGGCGGCGCGGCGCGTGGCGGGTCCCCCGGACCCTCAGGATCGAGTCCCCGCTCGCGCGGGTGCACCTGGACCTGTCCCGGGCGGTCGTCGAGCATCCGGTGGTGGACATCGAGGTGCACCTCGGCACGGGCGGGGCCACGATCACGGTGCCCCGCGACGCGGTCGTCGACCTGGAGGACCTGCGCGCCGGGTGGAGGCAGCCGCTTCATCGGGCCCGGCGCCGCCCCCGCCCCGGCGGGCCGAGGATCCGCGTCTCCGGGACCATGGGGCTGGGACGGCTGACGGTCCGCCACGCGTGGTGGTGAGGCCCACCCCGGGCGGGTCAGGTGAGGAGCCGTCGCAGGAACGGGGCGGTGGGCCCGTTCCCGGACGCGACGTGCGCGGGGGTGCCCGCGTCGACGATCCGGCCGCCGGCCTTCCCGGCCCCCGGGCCCATGTCGATGATCCAGTCCGCGCCGGCCGCCGCGTGGACGTCGTGCTCGGCGATCACGACGGTGTGACCGCGTTCCAGGAGCAGGTCCAGGCCCCGCACGAGCCGCTGCGCGTCGTCGGGGTGCAGGCCGGTGACGGGCTCGTCGAGGACGACGAGACCCGGCTCGTCGCCCCGGCGGCCGCGCACGGTGGCCTTGGCGAGCTTGATCCGCTGGGCCTCGCCGCCGGACAGGGCGGTGCCGCTCTCGCCGAGGGTGAGGTAACCCAGCCCGATCCCGGCCATCGCCTCCAGCAGCGCCGTCAGCGTCCGCGGCCCGTCGAACACCCGGGCGGCCTCGGCCACCGTGAGGCCCAGCACCTCGTCGATCGCGAGGCCGTGACAGGTCACCGCCAGGACCTCCGGGGTGTAGCGGCGCCCGTCGCAGGTCCGGCAGGTGAGGTAGGTGTCGCCGAGGAAGTGCATGTCGAGCTTGATCCGGCCGAGGCCCTGGCAGGGCTCGCACCGGCCGCCGGGGGAGTTGAAGGAGAAGGCCGACGGGTCGCCGAGCCCCCGGCTCGCGGCGGCGTCCGTGTCCGCGAAGAGCCTGCGGATCAGGTCGAACGCCTTGGTGTACGTCGCCGGGTTCGACCGCGGGGTCCGGCCGATCGGGGTCTGGTCCACGACGGTGACCCAGCGCAGGGCGGCCAGTCCCGACACCCTCTCCACCGTGGTGAACGGCCTGCCGGCCAGCCCGGCCGCCACGGAGTCGGCCAGGATCCGGTTCAGCAGGCTGCTCTTGCCGCTGCCGCTGATGCCGGTCAGGCAGGTGAGCCGGTTCAGCGGGACGCGGATCTCGTCGGCCGTGACGTTGTGGGCGGACGCGTTGTGCAACGTCAGCCAGCCGGTGTCGTCGTCCGGTGCCCGTCCGGCGCGTTCCAGCAGGTAGCCGGGCTCGCGCAGGTAGCGGCCGGTCACCGAGCGCGGGTGCGCGGCGATCGCGGCGGGCGTCCCGGCGGCGACCAGCCGCCCGCCGTCGCGCCCGCCGCCGGGACCCAGGTCGACGACCCAGTCGGCGCGGGCGACCAGGTCGGGGTCGTGCTCCACGAGCAGGACGGTGTTCCCGGCGTCGCGCAGCCCCCGCAGGATCTCGAACAGGTGGTCCTTGTCGGCCGGGTGCAGCCCGGCGCCGGGCTCGTCGAAGACGTAGGTGAGGCCGGTCAGCGCCGTGCTGATCTGGGCCGACAGCCGGGCCCGCTGCAGCTCTCCCCCCGACAGGGTCGGCGCGCTCCGCCACAGTTCCACGTGCCCGAGGCCGAGGCGGATCAGCAGGTCGAGCCGGTCGCGCAGCTCGGGGACGAGGATCGCGCCGACCTCCCGCTGGGCCTCGCCGAGGTCGGCCTCGACCGCGTCGATCCACGCGCGGACCTGCCGCACCTGGCTGTGGACCACGTCGCGGAAGGTCTCCTGCCGCAGTTTCACGGTGCGCGCGATCGTGCCGAGCCCGGTGCCCTCGCAGGCCGGGCACGCGTGCCTGTCCACGAAGGGGTGGTAGAGCCGTTTGGCCTCGTCGGTGACGGCCGCCGCATAGGCCTTCTCGATCTCGGCGATCGCCCCGTCCAGCGCCCGCCTGGCCCGGTAGGAGAACTCGGTGCCCTTCTTGGCGTTCGTGCCGGTGACGGTCACGTCGACGGTCTCGCCCGCCGTGCCGTACAGGACGGCCCGCCGGAACTCCTCGGGCTGCTCGTTCCAGGGCAGGGCCGGGTCGGTGCCGTGGTGCGCGGCCAGCGAGGGGAGGAACGCGGCCTCGCCGGACAGGTTCCCGCCGAACCAGGGGGAGGCGCCCCGCGTCAGCGGCAGCCCCGGCTCCGGTACGACGAGCTCCGGCCGGGCCGTGACGACCTCGCGTGCCCCGACGCACGCCGGGCAGATGCCGTCGCGGGTCCAGGGGTCGAACTGGGCGGGGTGCAGCGGGCCCGTCCGGGTGCTCCCGGCCGCCAGCGGCGCCAGCCTGGCGAAGACCAGGCCGAGGTAGGCCTCCACGCCGGTCAGCGTGCCGAGCGTGGAGTTCGGGTTGCGGTTGCCGTTGCGCTGGTCGACGGCCAGGGTCGCGGTCAGCCCGCGGACCCGGTCGATGCGGGGCCGGTCGCGCGGCGTGAGGAACTTGCGGACGTAGGGGTCGAAGCCCTCCACGTACCGCAGCTGCGCCTCGGCGTGCAGGGTGTCGATGACCAGCGAGCTCTTGCCGCTCCCGCTGACGCCGGTGAACGCGGTGATGGCGTTGTGGGGGACCCTGACGTCCACGCCGCGCAGGTTGTGCGTGCGCACGCCGGTCAGCTCGATCCAGCCCGTGGCCCCGACGGCGCTCATCGCTCCTCCGGGCCTGCGGTGATGGCGGGGGCGTGCTCGTCCAGCCAGCGGATCTCCGCCTCGAGCAGTGTCGCCTGGCGCCGGAACAGTGCCGCGTCCAGCGTGCCGATGCGGCCCTCCCCGAGGAGCTGGGCACGTTCGGCGTCGAGGTCGGAGATCGTGGAGGCGAGCTGCTCGCGGCGCCTGGCCAGCAGCCCGGCCAGCTCGGCCGGATCCTGCGCCCGGCCGAACAGCAGGGCCACCGCCAGCGCGTCGGGGCCGAAGCGCAGCTCGCAGATCGCCGCCTCGCGCAACGCCGCCAGCTCCCGGCGGCCGGTGCCGGTGATCTCGTACACGGTGCGCACCGGCCTGCGCCCGACCTGCTCCACCGCGACCTGCCGGATCAGCCCGGCCTCGTCGGCCTGCCGCAGCTCGCGGTTGATGGCGCCGACGCCGACCCCGCCCCACTCCGACACGTCGGTGTACGCGGCGATCCGTTTGATCTCGTGACCGTGCAGCGGGCCCTGGGCCGCCATCAGGCCGAGGATCATCAACCGGGTTAGATTCATGAATCTAGTATCATGAATCCAATCGTGTGGATCAAGTGGAAGGCGGTCGTCGGGCCTTTCGGACGCGCCGCCCGGTGAGCGGGTCCTACTCCGGCGTGACCAGGCCGGCCTCGTAGGCGGCGATGACGAGCTGGGCCCGGTCGCGGGCCCCCAGCTTGGACAGCAGACGGCCGATGTGCGTCTTCACCGTCCCCGGGCTCAACCGCAGGTGGGCGCCGAGCTCGGCGTTGGACAACCCCTGGGCGACGAGCGTGAGCACCTCGCGCTCCCGGTCCGTCAGCGTGCCGAGCCCGTGGAAGACCTGCCGGGCCGGCCGCCGGACGAACTCCGCGATCAGCCGTGTGGTGACGCTCGGCGCGAGCAGCGTCTCGCCCGACGCGACCACCCGGATCGCCCGCAGCAGGTCGTCCGGCGGCGCGTCCTTGAGCAGGAACCCGCTGGCGCCCGCCCGCAGCGCCGCGTAGACGTACTCGTCGAGGTCGAACGTGGTCAGGATGAGCACCCGGGTGTCCCCGGTGATCTGCCCGGTCGCGGTGATGCCGTCCATCTCCGGCATCCTGACGTCCATGAGCACCACGTCGGGTGCCAGCGTCCGCGCGAGCGACACCGCCTGCCGTCCGTCGGCCGCCTCCCCGACCACGACGAGGTCGTCCTCCGAGTCGATCAGCAGGCGGAAGCTGCCGCGCAGCAGCGCCTGGTCGTCGGCGACGAGCACCCGGATCACGAGACCTCCCACGAGGCGTGCACGCCGAACCCGCCCTCCGGCAGGGGCCCGGCCTCGAAGGCGCCGCCGTACATCATGACCCGTTCGCGCATCCCCACCAGGCCGTGCCCGCCCGTCCCGCCCGGTGGCACCCGGCGGCCGGGCCCGTCGTCGACCACGGAGATCCGCACCCTCCCGCCGGTGACCGACACGGTGGCCCGGCAGCGGGCCGGAGCGGCGTGCCTGACGACGTTGGTGATCGCCTCCTGGACGATGCGGTAGACGGACGGCTCCATGCCGCCGGGCACGGCCCCGCTCACCGACAGGTCGACCCGCACACCGGCCTCGGCCGCACGCCGCGCCAGGGACGGCAGGTCGGCGAGGCCGGGCGGCGGGGCGCTCTCGGCCGTGCCGCCGGGCGAGCGCAGCACGCCCAGGAAGCGGCGCATCTCCACCAGCGAGCCGCGCCCGATCTCCTCGATGGCCCGCAACGCCTCGCGCCCCTCCTCCGGGTGCCTGTCCAGCACCTTGGCCGCGACCCCCGCCCTGACCGTGATCACGCTCATCGAATGCGCCACGACGTCGTGCAGCTCGCGCACGATGCGCAGCCTCTCGTCGGCCGCCGCCTGCTCGGCCCGTCTGGCGGCCTCGTGCGCGGCGGCCTCGCGGCGGGTACGCGCCGCCGACCCGAGACTCCAGCTCGCCCCCACGACCAGCCAGGCCGTCCCGACGATGAGGACGGGGTCGGGCCAGCCGTCCACCCGCGGCGGCGCGCTCGTCACCGAGACCAGCAGCATGCCGCCGGTGACGAGCAGGCCCGCCCCCAGGGCGATCGCCGACCGCCGCACCGGCAGGGCGGCCGACACCGGGTAGAGGGCCAGCGCCACCACCGCGATCACGGCCATCCGGTTCACCGGCGACGCGAGCACCAGGGGACCGGCCAGCAGCGCGCCGCAGTACGCGGGCACCGGCCACATCCGCCGCGCCGCCACCGGCAGCAGGCACACCAGCGCCGAGGCGGTGCTCACGTTCAGTCCCGGCCGGTCCGTCGTGGACGCCAGCGCGAGCAGCACCGCGACGGCGGTGTCGGCCAGGACGAGCGACCACCGCGGGGGCCGCCGGGCGAGCAGGTTCACGTCCCGACGGTATCGGGCCGCGACCGCGGGCGGATCGGAGCACGAGCCGTCGGAGCACGGTCCTACCCTCCCGCCGCGCGTCCCGCGCCGTACGACCCCGCTCCGACCGGCAGGACCGGATCCGGCTCCGATGCGCGGGCCCGTCGCCGGGCGGGATCGTTGCCGGCATGAACCGACGTACACTCATCGCGCTGTGCCTGGCCGTCTGCCTGGTCGCGTCGCTCGGCGGCCTGGCCGTGGCCTCGGCGCGGGCGTACCACCTGCTGTGGAGGGACTGCGGGGACGGCCTGCGATGCGCGGAGCTGGTGGTCCCCGTGAACTGGGCCGACCCGGCAGGACCGAGGACCTCGGTGCACGTGGCCAAACTGCCCGCGACGGGCGAGAGCATCGGCCCGCTGATCGTCAACTTCGGCGGCCCCGGCACCAGCACGTCGATGCTCAGGCCGTCCGGCGACCCGGACTTCCCGGCCGAGCTGCCGCTCCTGCTCAAGGAGCTGCGCACCCGCTTCGACGTCATCGCCGTCGACCCGCGCGGCATGTCCGAGCCCGCGAGCGGCAGGGCGGTGAGCTGCGCCGAGCCCGGGGCCTCCCCCTTCGGGCTGGTCACGGCGCGGACGAGGCGGGACTGGGACGCCCACGCGGCCCGGAACGCGGCCCATCAGGCGAGCTGCCGCACGACGGCCAGGTCGGCGTGGTACGGGCTGACGTCGTGGAACGTGGCGCACGACCTCGACGCGCTGCGCGCCGCGCTCGGCCAGGACCGGATCCGCTACGCGGGCAACTCCTACGGGACCGTCTACGCCCAGGCCTACCTGGAGCTGTTCCCGCACCGGGTGGAGCGGATGTACTTCGACGGGACCGCCGACCACACCCAGCCCGGGCTCGAACCCTGGCTGCGCAACTACGCGCTCACCCAGGAACGGCACCTCACCCTCTTCCGCGACTGGTGCGCCCGCCGCCGCGACTGCGCCTTGCACGGCAGGGACGCGGGCAGGGCCTGGGACGAGCTGGCCGCGCGGGCCCGCCGCGCGCCCCTGCCGGCGTCGGCCGGCAGGACGGTGCACGAGGGACAGCTGTACGCGGGCGCGGTCAGGGGCATGAACCCGGCGCTGTGGCCGCTGTTCGCGACCGCCGTCCGCAAGGCCCTCGACGGCGACGCCGCGACCTTCCTGACCGAGCTCGCGCCGGATCCGGGCGGCTCGTCGGTGGGTGGGGACTCCCTGTGCAACGACTTCATGCCCGAACTCCCGACGTACGAGGAGTTCCAGGTCATCGAGGCCGGGCTCCGCGAGATCGCACCGAGGTTCGGCTGGATCGAGGGACGCCACCAGCTCGGACGGTGCTGGGGACGCGACGGGGGTGCGTCCTGGGCGCCGCACCCGCTGCGGGTGGGGAACCTCCCGCCGGTCCTGTTCGCGATCGGGGAGCTGGACAACAACACCAACCATCTCGGGCAGCGGCACGTGGCCGGGCAGATCCCCTCCGCACACGTCCTGTGGCACGGCGACGGCCATGCCTCCTGGGCGGGCAACACCTGCCTGCGCCGGCACGTCCACGCCTACCTCACGACGGGGACGCTGCCCGCGCCGGGCACGCGCTGCCCGGCCGAACGGATCCACCGGGTGGGAAAATGATCCAGGTCATCGAACTGACGAAGACCTACGGCGCCACGCGGGCGGTCTCGCACCTGACGTTCGACGTCGTCCCCGGGCAGGTCACCGGCTTCCTCGGGCACAACGGGGCGGGCAAGTCCACCACCATGCGCATGGTCCTCGGCCTTCACGCGCCCACCTCGGGCACGGCCCTGATCAACGGCGTCCGCAGGCGCGACCTGCGGGACCCCATGCGCGAGGTCGGCGCCATGCTCGACGCCGCCGAGGTGCAGGGCGGGCGCAGCGCGCTCGCCCACCTCCAGGCGCTGGCGTACGCCGGCGGGATCCCGCGGCGCAGGGTCGTCCAGGTCCTCGAGGAGGTCGGCCTGGCCGGGGCGGCGCGCAGGCGGATCGCCGGGTTCTCCCAGGGGATGCGCCAGCGCCTCGGCATCGCGGCGGCACTGCTCGGCGACCCGGGGGTCCTCATCCTCGACGAGCCCGTCAACGGCCTCGACCCCGACGGCATCCGCTGGCTCAGGACGCTGCTGAGATCCCTGGCCGCCGAGGGACGGACCGTCCTGCTGTCGAGCCATCTGATGACCGAGATGTCCCTCACCGCCGACCGGCTCGTCATCATCGGCCGCGGCCGGCTCATCGAGGACACCACGACCGCGGCACTGCTGGCCCGCTTCCAGGGCGAGGTACTGGTCCGGTCACCTCACGCGGACCACCTGGCCGCGGCGCTCGAGGCGGCGGGAGCGACCGTGCGCCGCGCGCCGGGAGAGGGCACGCCCGCCGCGTCCGCCCCCGTCCCGGGAGCCGGGGGAGAACTGCTGGTGACCGGCCTGTCCGCGGCCGCCACCGGGGACATCGCCCTGGCGAACGGCTGCGCCGTCCACGAACTCGCGACGCGTCGGCCGTCGCTGGAAGAGGCCTTCATGGAGACGACCCGATGATCGACGCCGTCGCGTCGGAGTGGCTCAAGCTGCGCTCGCTCCGATCCACCTACCACGTCCTGGCCTCCACGCTCTCGGCCCTGGCGCTCACCGGCTTCGCGGCCTTCTCGATCTCGAAGTACTTCGACACCAAGGGGCCCGGCACCGAGCCCGTCGGCACCGGACTCGCGCTCGGCGCCGACATCCCCCCGGTCCTGTTCGGCGTGCTGGGGGTGCTCGCCATCTCCGGCGAGTACGGCACCGGCATGATCCGGCTCACCCTGACCACGGTCCGGCGCCCATGGATCGTCGTGGCGGCCAAGGCCGTCGTGGTCGCCGCCGTCGCCGCGATCGCGGGCCAGCTGCTGGCGTTCGCCACCTACCTGACCGCGCAGGCGGTGGTGGGCGGGCGCCCGATCGGCGCCTCGCTCTCCGAACCGGCCGTCCTGACCCAGATACCGGCGGCGGGCGTCTGCTGTGCCGTCGCCGCGGTGACGGGGCTGAGCCTGGCCACGATCCTGCGTTCGACACCGGGGGCGCTCGTCGCGCTGGTCGCCCTCCTGCTGGTCCCGGCCGGTGTCGAGCGCTTCCTGCCCGCCCCCTGGAACGACCTGGTGGCCTCCCTGACGCTGTCGTCGCTGGCGGAGCAGCTGGCCGGGGTCCCCGGCTCCGGTGCCTTCGGCCCCTCCACGGCCGTCGCCGTCCTGGCGGTTCACGTCACCCTCCTTCTCCTCGCGGCGATCCTGGCGATCACCAAGCGCGACGCCTGACCACGGCCGTCCGGACGGGACGGCCTCGGTCTCGTCCACCGGCCGCCCGCATCGTCGGGAAGGCGCGGCTCATGAGCATTGACGCCCGGTTCACCTGTCGACCGTCGCCGATACATGTCCGCGTCATGTGATTCAAGGACCTTGATCAAGCGTCGGTTCCGTGATTCCGTGGTGCCGGAAAAGCGTGAAGCATCCCCATTTCGGCGTGGAGAATGCCCGTGATCCCCACCACGCCGACGCGCCGTCAGGTCATGAGCCATTCCTTCGAGAAGGCGGAAGAGTGCGAAAGCTGTCGTCGTTCACGTCCACCGCGAGAGCATCGAAGTCAGCGACCGTGTCAGGGGGGAGCACGTCCTCCCGCACATCCTTCAGGCACAGGCGTTCCCGGCTCGGGATCGTGCTCGGCATCGCCGCCCTGGGGGTCGTGATCCCCGCGTCGGCGGCCCATGCCGACCCACCGCGCAACCTGCCCCAGTCGGCCGGACAGTACGAGACGTCGTTCTCACCGGCCTACGACTACGACGGCGACGGCTGCTACGCCACCCCGGCCATCGGCCCGGACGGGACCCTCGCCACCGGGCTGAACCCGACCGGCGCGGTCAACGGCAACTGCCGTGACCAGTCGGACCTGGACAACTCGCAGACCTACGCCCGTTCCAAGTGCAACAACGGCTGGTGCGCCATCGTGTACGCCAGCTACTTCGAGAAGGACCAGGCGCTGCCGGGCATCAGCCTCGGCGGCCACCGCCACGACTGGGAGCACGTCATCTCCTGGGTCAACCAGGCGTCCAACCAGGTGGAGTACGTCTCGACCACGCAGCACAGCAACGTCGTCACCTACACGCGCTCGCAGGTGCGTTTCGACGGGTCGCACCCCAAGGTCGTCTATCACAAGGACGGGGTGTCCACGCACTTCATCCGGCTCGCCAACGGCAACGACGAGCCGCCGGAGAACCACTACCACAACTGGCGCTACCCCCCGCTGGTGGACTGGAACGGCTGGCCCAGCACCTCGCTGCGCGACCGGCTGATGAGCGCCGGCTTCGGCTCCGCGACCATCAAGATCAATGACGGCAGGTTCACGGATCTCCTCTCGCGCGCCAAGCCCGCGGCCATCCCCTTCAACCCCTCGGCCTGACGAGCCCGACAGAGCCGCACGACGGGGTGCGGCTCCGGCGGCCGCCGGTTTCCGGATCCCGGCGGCGTAGGCTCGCCGGCGACCCTCTGTGACGAGGGGGTGGATCACCGCCACGTCCTCCGCAGCCGTGACGGTGAAGGTGCCGGGCCGAGACGGACGGCCGGAAGACCCTCGGGTGACCCTGTTCAGGGGCCGGTACCCTGCGGGCCGTCGCGATCGAGCAGCGCCGCGGCCATCTGACGGACCGACCGGGTGAAGCGGCGCGGGTCGCCGGGCGGCGTCATGTGACGGATCAGGTCGCCGTCGAAGACGGCGAGCAGGGCGTGGGCCAGGAAGCCGGCGTCGAGATCGGGCCGTCCCTCGGCGAACAGGGTGCCGAGATGCCGGTGCCAGAACCGGTAACTGGGATCGTCGTACCTGTCCTGCGCGCACGCCTGATCGTGCGCGGAGAGCAGGACGGCGTTGCCCTCGGCGATCGCGCCGAGACCGTCGAGGAAGGCGAGCATCCGTTCCCGGGGAGGCGCCCCGGGGCCCAGGGGCGGGGGGCCGTTCTCGACCGCGTCACGCAGCTCGCGCGACCTCTCCTCCAGCAGTGCCTGCAGCAGCCCGGCGCGGTTGCCGAAGCGACGGAACACGGTGCCCTTGCCGACTCCGGCGAGGGCGGCGACGCGGTCGAGCGACACGTGGTCCCCGCCGCCCTCGGCCAGGAGCCGCTCGGTGGCGTCGAGCACCGCGCGGCGGTTGCGGGTCGCGTCGGCGCGCTCGGCGCGCTGCTGGGCCATCGAGCCGCCTTCCTGTTGCGGACCGTCGGTCCGTGTATGTTACCGTTCGTGAAGCGGACCGTCGGTCCGCATGCTTGCCTGTCCGTCTGTTCGCCTGTTCGCCTGTTCGCGAAGGAGTCTTTCATGGCCATGCGCGCGCTCGTCATCGATCCCGGCGCCCCGGGGTTCCTGCGCCTGGGGACGGCCGCAGAGCCCCGGCCCGGGCCCGGCCGGCTGGTGCTCGACGTCCGGCACGTCTCGCTCAACCGGGGCGAGGTGGTCTTCGCCGGTGGACGCCCGGCCGGAACCGTGCACGGTTACGACGCCGCCGGCGTGGTCGTCCACGCCGCGACCGACGGCGAAGGACCCGCCGTGGGCGCCAGGGTCGCGGCCATGGGCGCCGGGGCCTGGGCGCAGCGGATGGCCGTGGACACCACCGCGGTGGCCGAGGTCCCCGTCGGGGTGGACCTCGCCGACGCCGCCGCGCTGCCGATGGCCGGTGTCACCGCGCTGCGCACGGTGCGTTCCCGTCCCATCCTGGGCCGGCGCGTGCTGGTCACCGGGGCGGCCGGCGGCGTCGGCCGTTACGCGGTCCAGCTGGCGGCCCTGGGCGGCGCCCATGTCATCGCCTCGGTCGGGTCGCAGGCCCGCGCCGAGGGTCTGGCCGGCCTGGGAGCCCACGAGGTGGTGGTCGGCCTGGAGGGCATCGACCGGCCGGTCGACCTCGTCCTCGACAACGTGGGCGGCCCGCAGCTGGCCGAGGCCTGGCGGCTCCTCGCGCCGGGCGGGGACGTGCAGAGCATCGGCTGGGCGTCGGGTGAGCCGACGGTGCTCGCGCCGTACTCGCTGTTCTCCGCCGGCCCGTCCAGGACGATGAGCGTGTTCGGCGACGCCCGCGAGGTCGGCCCGGATCTGGCCACCCTGCTGGGGTTCGCGGCGGCCGGGAGGCTCTCCCCGGAGGTCGGCTGGCGCGGTTCCTGGGAACGCGTCGCCGAGGCCGCCCAGGCGCTGCTGGACAGGCGCGTCGCGGGCAAGGCCGTACTGGACGTGGAACCGGCCGCGACCGGCTGACCGGCGCCCCGCCGGTCACCCTACCGGGGGGTCAGCACGCAGAACTCGTTGCCGTCGGGGTCGGCCATCGTCACCTGGCCGGGATCGTGCGGGTCGATGTCGATCCGGGTCGCTCCGAGGGAGACGAGACGGTCGACCTCGGCCTGCTGGTCACCGTCCGCCGGGGGAGCGAGGTCGAAGTGCAGCCGGTTCCTCCCGGTCTTCGGCGCCACCGGCGGACCGCCCCACGTGACCTTCGGGCCGCCGTGCGGCGAGCGGACCGCGGTCTCCTGGTCCCGGTCCCAGACCAGCGGCCAGCCCAGCGCCTCGCTCCAGAAGTACCCGACCTCCTGCGAACCGTCGCTCGCGAGCGCTCCGATGAACCCGCACCCGGCGAGGAACGCGTTGCCCGGCTCGATGACGCAGAACTCGTTGCCCTCGGGGTCGGCGAGCACCACATGACCCTCCTGCGGGAGCTGCCCGACGTCGATGTGCCGCGCGCCGAGGCCGAGCGCCCTCTCCACCGTCCGCCGCTGGTCCTCCAGGGACGTGCTCGTCAGGTCGAAGTGCATCTGGTTCGGGCCGGTCTTCCTCTCCCGCGTCGGAAGACACCGGATCAGGAACCCGGTGTCGTCGTCCGGCAGGAGCGTGACGCCGTCGCGTGGGTCGTCGGTCGTCTCCCGGCCCAGGACCCCGGCCCAGAAGCGGGCGAGACGGAGCGGGTCGTTCGCATCGAAGCAGAGGGCGACGAGCCGAGCGGTCATCCCGTGTCTCCCATTCGTCGGCTCACGGGCGCGGACGGGACACGTCCCTCCGGCCATGACGGGAGCAACGCTAGCCCGCCCGGCGACCGCGACGCCAACGCATTTACGTCCGGGGACGACGCCCGCGGTGCGCGCTCCGCGATCAGGACGACGCGAGGTGAGGTGAGGTGAGGTGAGGTGAGGTGAGGCGCGGTGATCGTGCGCGGGCGGCCGGTGCCGGATCCCGGCGGGAGACGAGGAGGTCGCTCACTCCTCTCCACTCTCAACGTATAGCGCACCGGGGGGCTTGCGGCAAGACCCCGGGCGTGCTGCAGAATCATCGGCCGAGGCCGGTACCTGCGCGAACCCGGGATCCCCGACGTGAGTGATCTCTCGTCGTCACACCCACGGGCCGGGCCCGGCGCGCAGGTACGGGATGTGCGCACCGCGGGACCGCGCGGTGCGACCGGCCGGAACGCGACCTTCTCGAACGGGGAACCCTCATGATCGATGTGATCATCGCCGGTGCCGGGCCGACCGGCCTGATGCTGGCCGGTGAGCTGCGGCTGCACGGCGTGCGCGTGGTCGTGCTGGAGAAGGAGACGGAGCCGGCCGGGTACGTCCGCGCGCTCGGCCTGCACGTGCGCAGCATCGAGGTGATGGACCAGCGCGGCCTGCTGGAGCGTTTCCTCGCGCACGGCAGGCGGCACCCGGTCGGCGGTTTCTTCGCGGGCCTCGCCAAGCCCTCGCCCGACCGGCTGGACACCGCGCACGGCTACGTCCTCGGCATCCCGCAGACCGTCACCGATCGGCTGCTGGCCGAGCACGCCGCCGAGGCCGGCGCCGAGATCCGGCGCGGCCGTGAACTGGCCGGGCTGAGCCAGGACGAGGACGGGGTGACCGTCGAGCTGGCCGACGGCACGCGGTTGCGCTCGCGCTACCTCGTCGGCTGCGACGGCGGCCGCAGCACGGTGCGCAGGCTGCTCGGCGTCGGCTTCCCCGGTGAGCCCACCCGGGTCGAGACGCTGCTGGGCGAGATGGAGATGACCGAGGACCCGGCGACGATCGGCGCGATCGTCGCGGAGGTCCGCAAGACCCAGCTGCGGTTCGGCGCCGGCCCCCTCGGGGAGGGGGTGTACCGCGTCGTCGTGCCCGCCGAGGGGGTGGCCGAGGACCGTACGGTCCCGCCGACGCTGGAGGAGTTCAAGCGGCGGCTGCGGGACTGCGCGGGCACCGACTTCGGCGCGCACTCACCGCGCTGGCTCTCCCGCTTCGGCGACGCCACCCGGCAGGCCGAGCGCTACCGGATCGGCCGGGTACTGCTGGCCGGCGACGCGGCGCACGTCCACCCGCCGGTCGGCGGGCAGGGACTCAACCTCGGCATCCAGGACGCCTTCAACCTGGGCTGGAAACTGGCCGCCGAGGTCGCCGGCTGGGCACCGGAGGGACTGCTGGACAGCTACCACACCGAACGGCACCCGGTGGCCGCCGACGTGCTGGACAACACCCGCGCGCAGATGACGCTGCTGTCCACCGAGCCGGGACCGCAGGCGGTGCGCCGGCTGCTGTCGGAACTGATGGACTTCGAGAACGTGAACCGCCATCTGATCGAGAAGATCGTCGCGATCGGGGTCCGCTACGACGTCGGAGAGGGGCACGAACTGCTCGGCCGGCGGATGCGGGACGTGAGGCTGAAGCGGGGGCACCTGTACGGGCTGATGCACGCCGGCCGCGGGCTGCTGCTCGACCGGACCGGCCGGCTCTCGGTGGAGGGCTGGGCGGATCGGGTCGACCACGTGGTCGACGACGTCGAGGACGCCGGGGACGCCGGGGGGCTGGACGTGCCCGCGGTGCTGCTGCGGCCGGACGGTCATGTGGCGTGGGCCGGCGAGGACCAGCGGGACCTGCTCGAACGCCTGCCGAGGTGGTTCGGCGCCGCCACCGGCCGGGCACACGACTGACCCGCCGGGTGCCGGGCGGGCACCCGGCGGGTGCCGGTCAGTGGTGGTAGGCGTGGACGACCGCGTGCCCCCTGCCCCGGCCGATGATCCACTTGTTGACGGGCGTGGTCACCAGGAAGGCGACCAGGAGGGCGAAGGCGAGGGCGCCCCAGAACAGGCCGGAGGTCAGGCCCGCCTCCATGGCGCCGGGAACCGCGATCATCACCCCGTTGTCGACGATCTCCATGACGAGGATGGACAGGGTGTCGGCCGCCAGTGCCAGCCGCAGGGCCTTGCGCCAGTCGACACCCGCCCTGCGCAGCCCGACCAGGGTGAGCGCGTAGCCGAAGAAGAAGGCCAGTACGACGGCCAGGACGATGGTGGGCACGTTCGCCCACCCCAGGGCCGTGCCGATCACCATGCCGAGCACCTCGCCGATGGCGCACCCGGTCAGGCAGTGCAGGGTCGCCGACGCCGCCACTCCCCAGGTGGCCTTCCGCGCATGCCCGGTGTGGCCGGCATGCCCGGTGTGACCGTGGTGGTCGTGCCCGTGAAGCTCCTCGTGCCCGGTGTGACCACCGGATCCCGTCGACTCAGCCATCGCGGCCTCCCTGCTCGCGCCTCTTCCCGGCGATTCACCCACAATATACCTAGGGGGGGTATGTAGGCAACGCGCCGTACCCCGATCCGGGCCGCCTGTCCGTCCGGCGGGCGCCTTCGCGGCCTCGCGGGAGATCCGATCCGGGGCGCCGGGACGCGGTGACGCGGTGACGGAACCCCTCAGGGGCCGGTGGTCACCGTCCGGGAGAGACGGGCGTCCCGCGCTCGCCGTCGCGGCCCGGCCGGTGTCATCGCCCGCGGAGGACCATGACCATGGTGTCGGAGTCCGGCCCCGATCCGACGGTCGTGAACCCCTCGGCGGCGTAGAGGCGGCGCGCGCGGTTGGCCCGCTCGACGCTCAGGCAGATGCGGGTGAGACCGGCTTCCGCCGCCCGGCGGGCGACCTCGCCCACCAGGGCTCGTCCGACCCCCCTGCCCCGCCACGACGGCAGGACGCCCACCGAGAGCTCCGGGACGTCCCCGGACACGAACCCGTAGCCGGGGTCGTCGGGGCCGAAAAGCCGTAGCCAGGCCGCGCCGACCGGTCGCCCGCCCGCCTCGACGGCGACCACTCCGAGATCGCCCGGCCGGGGCCAGCCCTCGACGTAGTGAGCCGTCCGGTGGTCCGCGAGGACACGGTCGCGGCCGACCGCCTCCCGGGCGGGATCCCAGTTCACGGCGGCCACGAGCATGTCCGTGAGAAAGTCCGCGTCACCGGCCGTCGCCGCCCTCAACGAGTATCCGCCTTCGCCCATACGGCGAATCCTGCCACCCGCGATGCCCGGCCACGCGGTGATCGTTCCCGGACGTCGCGCCGGCTCGCGGGCGGACCGGCCGGCAGACGCTCGTGCCGGTCTCAGCCGTATCGCTCGACGAGCGCGCTGCCGATCGAGGCCAGGTGGTCCCGCACACCCGGAGGGCCGGTCACCTCGAGCCATTCGACCAGTCCGGCGAGCTCGCCGGCGAGCGTGTACTCGTCGTGGCCGCGGATCACGACCTCGATGCGGCCGTCGGGCGTGGAACCTCCCACCTCGAGCCGCTCGCCGAGCCCCATCCGGAGTATGCCGATCCCGTGGGGAACGCAGACCGCCTGGACCACCAGCGGTGTTCGTCTGCGGTCGACCTCGTCGGCGATCTCGCGCCAGCTCTCGGCGAGGTCGAAGTCCTCGGGCCGGTGCACGGGATCGCCGGTCGGGTCGGCGGACGACACGCGGTCGATCCGGAAGGTCCGCCGGCCGGTCTCGGTGTCGGAGACGAGGTACCACGACGGACCTTTGGCGACGAGGCCCAGCGGGTGGACGGTCCTCTCGGTTTCGGCGCCTCCGCGGTCGACGTAGCCGAGCCGCACCTGGACGCCGCGGATCACCGCGTCCTGGAGTTCGTCGAGGAAGCGAGGTGGCCGGCGCTCGACCTGGCTCGACCCCCATCGTTGCGGGTCCATGACCAGCGACGACGCCGCCGCCTCGGCCTGCACCCGGAAGGGTTCCGGCAGGGCATGGACGAGCTTGCGCAGAGCCGCTTTCACGGCCGGCGTCGCCGGCGACGCCTGGCCGGCGACCAGGAACAGGGCGCGGGCCTCACTCGCGGTCAACCCGGACAGGTCGGTGCGAGCGCCGCCCACGAGGCGCCAGCCGCCGCCTCGGCCCTGCATGGAGTACACGGGCACCCCGGCCATGGCCAGGGCGTCGAGGTCGCGACGGGCGGTGCGCTCGGAGATCTCCAGTTCCCGGGCGACCTCCGCCGCTGTCACCTGCTCGCGCCGTTGCAGCAAGAGGAGGACGGCCACCAGCCGGTCGGTTCGCACACCGACGACACTTTCACACGAAACCGGTCATGAGGTGACCGGTTTCGGTCGGCAAGATGGCGACACGACCTCACCGACGAGTCCTGCCCAGGACCGTATCGACCCTCGGTCTCCCAGGGGGCGCCGACGCCGTCCCCGGGCACCTTCGTCTCCTGATCACCCCGAAAAGACAAAGAGGAAATGCAATGTTCGACCCAGCCGATTTTCCCGAGCCCACCCTTGTCCCGGTGAACGGTGTGGAACTCGAAGTCTTCGAAGCCGGCCGGCAGAACGCGGGAAAACCCATCGTGCTCTGTCACGGCTGGCCGGAGCACGCCTTCTCCTGGCGTCATCAGGTGCCCGCCCTCGCCGCGGCGGGCTACCACGTCATCGTCCCGAATCAGCGGGGTTACGGAAACTCGTCCCGTCCGGCCGAAGTAACGGACTACGACATTGAACACCTGTCGGGTGATCTCATCGCGCTTCTCGATCACTACGGATACGAAGACGCCGTCTTTGTCGGTCATGACTGGGGCGCAATGGTCGTCTGGGGACTGACCCTGCTGCATCCGAACCGTGTGAAAAAGGTGATCAACCTGAGCCTGCCCTACCAGGAGCGCGGGGAAAAGCCCTGGATAGAGTCCATGGAGGACGTGCTCGGCGGCGATTTCTACTTCGTCCATTTCAACCGACGGCCAGGCGTCGCGGACGCGGTGTTCGAAGAGAACACGTTCCGGTTCCTCCGCAACCTGTACCGGAAGAACCAGCCCCCCGCAGAGCCTCGGCCGGGTATGGCGTTGATCGATCTCGCCAGGGCGGAAACACCACTCGGTGAGCCCGTGATGAGCGACGGCGAACTGGCCGTTCTCGTCTCCGCCTTCGAATCATCGGGGTTCACGGGCAGTGTCAACTGGTACAGAAACCTTGACCGCAACTGGCGCTTGCTGGCGGACGTGAACCCGATCGTCCAACAGCCCACGCTCATGATCTACGGCGACCGGGACGCGGTCCAGAAGTCAGAGAGACTGACGGATTTCGTGCCCAACGCGGAAGTGGTCAGCCTGGATTGCGGTCACTGGATCCAGCAGGAAAAACCGGAAGAAACAAACCAGGCGATTCTGAAGTGGCTGGAGGAGCGGGACGCCATCTAGCGCGTGTTCTGGGAGTGCCGTGGGCCGGTCGCCCGGCGGGCGGCCTGCGCGCCCGCCCGGACATCCGGCCACTGCCCGACGGAGACATCGGCCTGGCCGGCATCGGCGGCGACGAACGGCCGCCTTCACCGTGACCGGCCCTGACCCGTCCGGGCCGGTGCCCCGCCGGACCCGGCCGGCACCGGACCGGCACCAGACCGGTACCGGCCCGCGGCCGGACACCGAGCGGCTCCCGTGGCCGTCCACGGCCCCTGCGGGACGCGGAATCCTCGGGATCCGCGGAGAAAAGTCGCGGCGGGACGTCGAGAACCCGCCCGCTGCTCCGTCCCCGGGGCGGACACGGCCACAATGGAGCCGTACCGCACCGAGGAGAACACGATGGCGAAGTACCTGCTGCTCAAGCACTACCGCGGCGCGCCGGCACCGGTCAACGACGTGCCGATGGACCGGTGGACGCCGGAGGAGGTCTCGGCCCACGTGCGGTACATGCAGGAGTTCGCCGCCCGGCTCGAGAGCACCGGCGAGTTCGTCGACGGCCAGGCGCTCTCCCCGGAGGGCACGTTCGTCCGCTACGACGGCGAGGGGCGCCCGCCGGTCACCGACGGCCCGTTCGCGGAGACCAAGGACCTGATCGCCGGCTGGATGGTGATCGACGTCGAGAGCCACGGGCGGGCGCTCGAGCTGGCCGCCGAACTGTCCGCGGCCCCCGGGGCGGGCGGGAGGCCGATCCACGAGTGGCTGGAGGTACGCCCGTTCCTGACCGAGCTTCCGACCATCACGGAGTGACGCGCGGTGGACGAGAGGTTGCTACGGGCCCTCGCCCCCACCGTGATCGGCGTCCTCGTCCGTCGCGGGGCCGACTTCGCGTCGGCCGAGGACGCCGTGCAGGACGCCCTGGTCGAGGCCGTGCGGGTGTGGCCGGGCGACCCGCCGCGGGACCCCAAGGGCTGGCTGGTCACCGTGGCCTGGCGCAAGTTCCTCGACGCCGCCCGCGCGGACGCCTCCCGGCGGCACCGCGAGGTGCGCGCCGAGGCCGAGCCCGCTCCCGGTCCGGGCGAGGCGGCCGACGACACGCTCCGGCTGTACTTCCTGTGCGCGCACCCGTCCCTGACACCGGCCTCGGCCGTCGCGCTCACGCTGCGCGCGGTCGGCGGCCTGACCACACGTCAGATCGCGCAGGCCTACCTCGTGCCGGAGACGACCATGGCCCAGCGGATCAGCAGGGCCAAGCGGACCGTCTCGGGTGTCCGGTTCGACCGGCCCGGTGACGTCGCCACCGTGCTGCGGGTGCTCTACCTGGTCTTCAACGAGGGCTACTCCGGTGACGTCGACCTCGCCGGCGAGGCGATCCGGCTCACCCGGCGGCTGGCCGCCGGGATCGACCACGAGGAGGTCGCGGGCCTGCTCGCGCTCATGCTGCTCCACCACGCCCGGCGCCCGGCACGGACCGGCCCCGACGGCAGGCTCGTGCCGCTCGCCGAGCAGGACCGCGGCCTGTGGGACACCCGTCTGATCACCGAGGGCGTCGACGTGCTCCAGGCGGCCCTGGCCCGCGACCGCCTGGGCGAGTTCCAGGCCCAGGCGGCCGTCGCCGCGCTGCACGCCGACGCCCGGACGGCCGGGGAGACCGACTGGGTGCAGATCGTCGAGTGGTACGACGAACTGGTGCGCCTCACCGGCAGCCCGGTGGCCCGGCTCAACCGGGCCGTCGCGGTCGGCGAGGCGGACGGCCCGCGGGCCGGCCTGGCCGCGCTGGCGCGGCTCGACCCCGCCCTGCCCCGGCACGCCGCCGTCGCGGCGTACCTGCACGAGCGTGACGGCGACCCGGTCACCGCGGCACGGCTCTACGCCGAGGCCGCCAGATCGGCGCCCAACCTCCCCGAACGCGACCACCTCATGCGGCAGGCCGCGCGGCTCAACGTGCTGCTGCGCGGCTGAGCGGTCCCCTCACTTGCGGTCCCGGCGGGCGCGGAGTTCGCGGAGCTCACGCAGCTCTCGGAGCTCGCGGCGGGCCCGGTGACGGTCGCGGCGGCGCTCGTCGCGACGAAGGCGGTACCACTCCCGGCCACCGTGGCCGTAGCCGAACAGGTGGTAGGCGTGGGTGCCGGCGCTCCAGTGGCAACCGCTCGTGCGGTGGCTCAGGGACGCGCTGTCGGCGGTGATCTCCTCGGGCAGCGTGCAGGGCCCGAACCGGTGGTCGTGAACGGGCAGGCAGGTCACCATCGGTGTGTCCGCCATCCGCACCCACCAGGGCCGGGTCTTGTCGGTCTTGCTCATACGGTCACCTTTCGGCTCCGTGACACCCCGGGATGGGGCCGTCACAAGACCGGATGCACCGTGATCACCTCCGACTTCACGCACGATGGAACAGGACCGGAACGACGTCGCCGCTCAGGCGGACCGGCTCCGACGCTACTACGATCCGCGCGAATGTGCGGCGCGCGTCGACGGTTCTGGAGGGGCACGCGGGCGTGCCCGCGGTGGCGCCTCTCCCGGGCGGGCGGATCCGTCCGGGCCGCGTCCGGCGGTGACCGGCGCGCCTCGTTCTGTCGGTCCTCGCGGTGAGACTGGCGGGATGACGACATGGGAGAGGTTCGAGAGCGAGGCCGCCGACCTCGCGTCGGCGGTGAAGGCCCGGTTCGAGGCGGCCGAGACCCACGTGCTGGCGACGTTGCGCAGGGACGGCTCACCTCGGGTGAGCGGGAGCGAGGTCGGTTTCCGGGGCCCGGACCTGCTGTTCGGCTCGATGGCGAACGCGGTCAAGGCCCTGGACCTCCGGCGGGACGGCCGGTGTGCGATCCACGCCCACCCGTACCGGGGCGGTGACGCCAAGGTGGCCGGGGTCGCGGTCGAGGTGACCGGTCCCGAGCAGGACCGTGCCACCGGTTCGGAGTCGCCCGCCGGTTCCCACGTGTTCCGCCTGGACGTCCACGAGGCGGTGATCACCGCGGTCGAGGGCGACGAGCTCGTCGTCCGCCTCTGGCGTCCCGGCCACCCGGTGGAGACCTTCCGGCGTAAGTGATCCCGGGGCGTGGCGAGGGGGTGTGACGCCGAAGCTGTGGCCCCGAGGGGCGACGCTCGTCGTGACGCTTTGAATTCGCAACATGTACCGTGAGGGCATGACCGACAGCCGTCCCGACACCGAGGGCGTCCAGCCGCTCGACCCCGCCCAGCTGGGCGCCTACTTCGTGCTCATGGAGGCCGTCAGCCTGCTCCAGTACCAGGTCGAACAGCAGCTGCGCGCCGAGGGCGGCATCACCTATGTCCAGTTCCAGCTGCTGGCGCGCCTCGCCCACGTCCAGGGCCCGCTGACCATGACCGAGCTGGCCGACGGCGTCGTCTACAGCCGCAGCGGCCTGACCTACCAGGCCGGCCTTCTGGAGAAGGCCGGTCTCATCACCCGCGGTCCCAGCCCCGACGACGAGCGGGCCACCGCGGTCACCGTCACCGACGACGGCCGGGAGCTCGTCGACCGCGTCCTGCCCGGCCACGTCCAGGTCACCCGCCGGCTGCTGTTCGACCCCCTGACCGACGACGACCTGCACCACCTCGGCGACATCATGACCCGGGTACGCGACCACATGCGCGCCCGGCCACCCCGCTCCGCCGCCCCCCGCAAGGGAGGCGCCGCACCCCCCGGCCGCGTCGTGACCGGCCGCTTCATGATCGGTCACGTCCCGGCCGTGCCGGGTCTCCCGCCTGCGGACTCCTGGTAGACGTCCGCGTGGGTGCGCGAGTCCTTGATCAGGTCGTCGCAGAAGGCCGCGACGTCGTCGCCGAGAAGTTCCCGCACCCCCGTACCGGCCGCGACGCCCTCCTCGAAGAAGTCGACGATCCCCGGCAACAGGGGCCCGTCGGGCAGGCCGACCGGCCCGACCTTGAAGAGGTACCTCTGGATCTCCGTGTAGACGATCCGGTAGTCCGGCGGGAGCGCCCTGACCCGCGCCGTGTGCGCCCGCCACCGCCTCTTGCCCTCGATGATGTCCTGGATGCCCACGTCAGCCTCCCAGCCGGTCGAGTTTCCTCGCGACGTTCCTGTTCAGCTGCCGGCGCCACCGGTCGCGATGGCTCCGGCCCCTTTCCTCGCCGGCCAGCGCCGCGCAGAAGCCCTCGATGTCGTCCCCCAGCACCTCGTGAACGCTCTGCCCGTCGGCCGCCGTCTCCTCGAGCAGCCCGAGGGCGTTGTCGAGGATCGGCATCAGGTTCCGGCCGGTGAAGTCCGCGTAGGGGGAGAGGTGACCCTTGATCTCCTCCCACGCCGCCCGGTGGCCGGCCGGCAACGCCTGGGCCCGGACCTCGAACGCCTTCCACTCCCTGGTGAGATCGCTGCCCGTGATGGTCTCCCAGACGTTCATCTCCCGCCCTCCCTGAGCTTCTCGAGCCGCGATGTGATGTACTCCCATTTCGCCCAGAACGTCGCGAGCTTGTCGCGTCCCGCGTCGTTGAGCACGTAGAACTTGCGCGGCGGGCCGAGCTCGGACGGTCGTTTCGTCACCTGGACGAGCCCGTTCCTCTCCAGTCGCAGCAGGATGGTGTACACCGTCCCCTCGACGACGTCGGCGAAGCCGAGCTCGTTCAGCCGGCGCGTGATGGCGTACCCGTAGGTCTCCTCGCTGCCGATGATCTCCAGTACGCAGCCCTCGAGCGTGCCCTTCAGCATCTCCGTCAGGTCGTCCATCGTGGTCCTCTTCGCTCTCCCGGTATCCGGTGGCACCGAGTACCACTATACAGTATCACCGAGTAGCAGGTCGTGTCCCGCGGGCGGCCCGGGTCATCGGCGCGTGCCGGGCGCGGGGGGGCGGGGAGTGCCTGCCGGAGGGGACGTCGTGGTGCAGGCCGGACGCGGCCCATGTCCCCGCTCGGACACGACGACCCGGCGGGGCTCGTCCGCACGAGGGGGTGGCCTGTCCGATATGAGTGTCGAAGGGTCTTCTCCTATTGTGCGGTTGCATGGGGAGAACGTCCGTGATGCCGGTCGGAAGCGCAGACGGCGACGGCGACGGGTGGTGGCCTGCGGTCTCGGCGGGATGGCCGCTCGGGCTGGCCGCGGCAGGCGCCGGTCTGGGCCTCGCCACCCCGTGGTGGGCGGTACTGGCCGTGCCGGCCGCGTTCCTGGCCGGGACGCGTCCCGGACCTGCCAGGAACGCGGCGTTCGCGCTGGTCGCGGTGGTGTCGGCCGGTGTGCTCGCGGTCTGCGCGGTCCCGGCGTGGACGGCGCTGGGGGACGGGTTCGTGGCGGTGGTGGCCGCCGCCATGACGGCCTGGTTCGCCGGGCGTTTCCTCCGGCAGTACCGTGCGCTCGTACGGGCGGGCTGGGAGCGGGCCGCGCATCTGGAACGCGAGCAGCGGCTGGTCGCCGAGCAGGCGCGGCTGCGCGAGCGGACCCGGATCGCCCAGGACATGCACGACGTCCTGGGCCACGAGCTCAGCCTGATCGCGCTGTCGGCCGGGGCGTTGAAACTCGCCCCCGGCCTGGCGCCTGAGCACCGGGCGAGCGCGCAGGACATCAGGGAGCGGGCCGGGACGGCCGTGGAGCGGCTGGGCGAGGTCGTCGGTCTCCTGCGGGAGGAGGACGGGCCGGTCCGGCCGTCGGGCACGGACGTGACCGAGCTGGTCGAGCGGGCCTCGGCGGCGGGGCTCGCGGTCACCCTGCGCGTCGAGGGCACCGCGGACGGCCTGGCGCCGGTGGCCGGACGCGCGGCGTACCGCGTCGTCCAGGAGGCGCTGACCAACGCGGCCAGGCACGCGCCCGGCGCGCCGGTGTCGGTGCGGGTACGGCACACCGGGGCGGAGACGCGGGTCGAGGTGGAGAACGGGCCCCCGGCCGGTCCCGCCCCGGTCGTCGCCTCGGGCGGCCGAGGGCTCATCGGGCTGGACGAACGCGTCCGGCTGGCCGGCGGGATCCTCGCCCACGGTCCTGCCGGCGGGGGCTTCACCGTCTCGGCCCGCCTCCCGCGCGACCGGGCCGTGCCCGCGGGCCTCCCCGGGGACGCCGCCGTGCCGCGGGAGCACCGGCGGGCCCGCGGCACCGTGCGCCGTACGGTCGCCTCCGCCCTCCTGCTGCCCCTCGTGACGGCCGCGCTGATCGGCGGCGGCCTGCGCCTGTGGGAGGCGCGGACCGCCCGCTGGTCGGTGCTGTCGCCGCAGGACCACGCCGCCCTGCACCTCGGCCGGCCGCGCTCGGAGCTGGCGCGCCTGCTGCCGGAACGGCAGGCCGGGCGCCGCCCGGACGTTCCCGAGCCGGCCGGGCAGGGGGCGACGTGCGAGTATTACGCGATGACCGCCGACCTCCTCGACGACCGGTACGGGGACGCCTACCGCCTGTGCTTCCGCGGCGGCCTGCTGGTGTCCTCCGACACCCTGGTGGAGAGATGATCCGGGTGCTCGTCGCCGACGACGAGCCCATGATCCGGGCCGGGGTGCGGGCGATCCTGTCCACCGACCCCGGCATCGCCGTCGTGGCCGAGGCCGCCGGCGGCCGCGAGGCCGTGGACCTGGCCCGGCGGCACCGCCCCGACGTGGCCGTGCTCGACGTCCGCATGCCGGGAGGCGACGGCATCGAGGCGTCGGCCGAGATCCGCAGGACGGTTCCCGCCACCGGTGTGGTGATCCTGACCACGTTCGGCGAGGACGACTACATCCTGCGGGCGCTCGGCGGGGGAGCGGCGGGGTTCCTGGTCAAGTCCGGTGACCCGGAGGAACTGATCGCGGGCGTCCGGGCGGTGGCCGACGGCGCGGCGTACCTGTCACCGAGGGTCGCGGCCCGGGTGGTCGCGCACCTCGCCGCCGGTGACGCCGGGGCCCTGGCCGGCCGCCGCCGCGCCGCCCGCGCCCGGGTCGACACGCTGACCGCCAGGGAACGCGAGGTGCTGGGGTTCCTGGGGACCGGCCTGTCCAACGGGCAGATCGCGCGCCGGCTGGGGGTCGCCGAGGGCACCGTCAAGGCGCACGTCAGCTCGATCCTGACGCGGCTGGGCGTGGACAACCGGGCGGCGGCGGCCGTCGTGGCGCACGAGGCGGGCGTCGTCGCCGAGCAGCGCTGACACCGGGCGCGCCACGGCCGGGGTGATCGCCAGGAGCGCCGCCACCGCGACGCAGGCGCCGAGGACGGCTCCCGCCAGCACGTCGTGCGGGTAGTGGGCGCCCGCCAGCACGCGCAGCGCCCCCGCCGCCACGGCCACCGGCACGGTCAGGACGGCCAGCCTCGGCCGCAACACGCCCAGCCCGGCCGCGATCCCGGCGGCCAGGGTGGCGTGGTTGCTGGGGAACGACCAGTCTCCCGGCGAGGGGCAGCCCGCGATCGCCGTCACCGCCCGGCACGGCCGCTCCTCGTCCACGGCCAGCTTCAGCGCCTCGCTGAGCGCGTACGCGGCCACGGTGCCGGCGCCGGTCACGATCGTTCCCGCGACGCCGTACGCCTCCCGCCGCCGCACCGCGTTCCAGCACGTCAGGGCGAGGATCAGCCCGAGCAGCACCAGCGGGCCGCCGGAGGCGACCTCCAGCCACCCGGGCACGCCGCCCATCGCCTCGTGAACCCACCGGTACGCCTCGGCGGAGGCGCCGGTGGTGACCCGTACCGGCTCGGGCGTGCCCAGCCCGCCGGGGGACAGCAGGCCCACCGCGGCCGCTCCCGCGGCCAGCAGGGCGGCCGGCCACAGCATCCTCGTGCGGACGTCGTTCCGCAGATCGGTCGTCATGGGTCAGGACCGTAGGAGCGGACCCCACCCCCGCGCCTCTGCCGGACGTCGGATCCGGGACCAAGCGAACGTCGGGGTTGACACGTCGGCGACGCGGCCCCGTGGCGTCGGTACGCGTACGGGGGGACGCTGGGATATCCTCACCCTGCCGGCCCGGCCGGAGGGCCGGCGACGCGCCCGACCGGGCCGTCGCCGGGGCTCCGGAGGTCCCGGCCGCCGCCCCGCCCCCCCGGAGAGACCGTCATGACCACGCCCGAGCACGGCACGACCTGGCGCGACGCCCGCTACGACATGCCCGTCGGCCGGCAGCTGGAGCGCTACGACGAGCTGGCCGCCAGGGACGCCTCGTCCCGCGCCCGGATCGAGCTGGTGGCCCGGGGGATCTACGATCCCGCCCGGCACGGGGCCGGGGACCGGCCCGCGCTCACCGTGGCCGAGCACATCGAGCTGCTGGCGCTGGCGGAGAGCATCGCGCGCACCGTGCGCCACCCCTCCAACGTCCACCACGCGCTGCTGGCCGGGGTCACCTGGGCCGACGTCGCCCGCGTCACCGACTCCGACGAGACGACCGTCCGGCGGGACTACCGGCGGTGGGCCGACGACCAGTACGACCTCAACCGGAACTTCCCGGACCGTGGCATGACGGCCGACGAGCACGCCGCCGCGGTCGCCAGGGCCGCGGAGGGGTGAGGGACGCCCTCCCGCTCAGTGACCGGCGGACGCGGCCTGCTCCCGGGCCAGCCTCTCCTCGCCCGACAGCGTGTTGAGCGGCTTCTCCTTGATGAACAGGACCGCCAGCAGCGCGAGCGCGGTGAGCGGCACGCCGATGAGGAACAGGTCGGCGGTGGCGGTCGCGTACACGTCCTGGACGACGCGGACGACGGGAGCGGGCAGTGCGGAGATGTCGGGTACGGCGTCGCCGCCGCCCGCGGTGGCCATCGGGCCGAGCTTCTCCGTCATGAGCGTGGTGATCCGCGCGGCCAGCACCGCTCCCAGGGCGCTGACGCCGACGGCACCGCCCATGCTGCGGAAGAAGGTCAGCACCGAGGTGGTGACCCCCAGGTCATGGGCGGGCACGTCGTTCTGGGCGGCGAGGACCAGGTTCTGCATGAGCATGCCGACGCCGACGCCGAGCACCGCCATGTAGATCCCGAGCAGCAGCGTGCCGGTCTGGCCGTCGATGGTGCTGAGCAGGCCCATCCCGGCGAGCATGACGACGCCGCCGGCCACCAGGAAGCCCTTCCACCGGCCCCACTTGGTGATGAGCTGGCCGGCCACGGTGGAGGAGATCAGCAGGCCGAACACCATCGGCAGGCTCATCAGGCCGGCGATCGTCGGCGACTTGCCGAGCGCCACCTGGAAGTACTGCGACAGGAAGACCGTGCCGCCGAACATGGCCACGCCGACCAGGGCGCTGGCCACGGTGGCCAGGGCGACGGTGCGGTTCCTGAGGATGTACAGGGGGATGATCGGCTCGGCCGCGCGCGACTCCACCCGGACGGCCAGCGCGAGGACGACCACGGCGGCGCCCACCAGGACGACGGTCCACCAGGAGCCCCACTCGAACTGGTTGCCCGCCAGCGACGACCAGATCAGCAGCGTGGACACGCCCACCGTGATCAGCAGGGCGCCCAGGTAGTCGACCTTGACGTCCCTGCGGACCACCGGCAGGTCGAGCGTGCGCTGCAGCAGGACGATGGCCAGGATCGTGAACGGCACGCCGATGAGGAAGCACCAGCGCCAGCCGAGCCAGGAGGTGTCCACGAGCAGGCCGCCGATGAGCGGGCCCGCCACCGTTCCGACACCGAACACCGCACCGAAGATGCCGGCGTAGCGGCCCAGCTCACGCGGCGGGATCAGGGCCGCCATCACGATCATCGCGAGCGCGGTCATGCCTCCGGCGCCGATGCCCTGCACGACGCGGCTGACGATGAGGATCTCCACGTTCGGCGTGAGGCCCGCGATCAGCGAGCCCACCACGAACAGTCCCAGCGAGAGCTGGATCAGCAGCTTCTTGCTGTAGAGGTCGGCCATCTTGCCCCAGAGCGGCACCGTGGCCGTCATGGCCAGCAGCTCCGAGGTGACGATCCAGGTGTAGACGGTCTGCGAGCCCCGCAGGTCGGTGATGATGCGGGGCAGGGCGTTGGCCACGACGGTCGAGGCCAGGATGGACACGAACATGCCCACCATCAGCCCCGACAGTGCCTGCAGGACCTTTCTCCTGGAGGCGGGCGCCGCGGCCACGGACTCGGGCTGCGCGCTGGTGGATGTCATCTTTCCTCGATTTTCTCAGGTGGGGACCGGCGTCGGCGGGACGGCCGGAGCGGGATGATCGGAGCGGGACGGTGGGAGCGGGACGGTGACCCGGGCGGTCACCGGGACGGTCACGGATCGGGCAGTCCGGCGGCGAGCCGGGCGAAGGCGTCGTCGACCAGGTCGGCCAGCGCCGGGCGGCCGTCCGCGGCGCTCCAGCGCATCATCGCCACCCGGAAGGCCGCCAAGGTCACCGCGGTGACCAGCTCGGGGTAGCCGCTCGTACCGGGTTCCACCCCCGTCCGGCGCGCGACGGCGGCCGAGACGACGCGCTCGGTCTCGGTGCCGCCCGCGACCAGCCGGGGCAGCAGCGACGGGTTCTGCTCGAACACCTTCAGCCGCAGCAGCCACCGCTCGCGCTCTTTCTGGACGCACTCGGCCTCGGCCCGCCACACCAGGCGCAGCGCCTCCAGGACGGGCACATCCGCGGGCACCGCGTCCAGCTTCTCGCGCAGCTCGTCGGCGGACGCCGGGCCCGCGCCGACGAGCGCGTCCTCCTTGGACGGGAAGTAGTTGAAGAACGTCCGCGAGGAGAGGTCCACCGCCTCGGCAATGTCCTCCACCGTGACACCCGCCAGACCGCGCTCTGCCACCAGCGTGAGGGCGGCGTGCTCCAGGGCCGCGCGGGTCTCGAGCTTCTTCCGATCCCTACGGCCGAGCTCGTAGGCGCTCTCTGCGGTGGTCACGGTGCCAACAGTAGGGAAGAACTTTCATATTCTGCAATGTTTCATATTATGAAGTGTCGTGGATCACATGTGCGGACGGGCCAGTCCGTCCAGGTGGTAGAGCACGCTCGCCATGGCCTGGCCGGGGTCGCGCACGCCGAACAGGATGTCGGAGGCCAGGCCCTCGATCATGGCGAGCAGCACGATCGACTCGTGCCCGGCCTCCAGCCCGGGCCGAAGCTCACCGGTCTCGCCGCCCTCGGCGGAGCCGGACCTAGCGGGACGCCCTCCCGCGGCGCGCGGCCGCCGCCGCGCCGAGGACCAGGATGAGGGCGGCGTACGCGCAGGTCACGGCCAGGCCCGCCCAGGGCGGGAGCGGGTGGTGACCGCCGAGCAGTGACCGGTTCACGTCCACGTGCGCGAACGAGGGAACGCTCTGCGTGATCGCGAACCCGGCGGCCGGGGTGACCGCCGGCAGCCATGGCGCCAGGCCCGCGGCCGCGACCAGGTGGGGCACGACGACCAGGGCGACGGCCAGCCCGGCGGCCACGACGCGCCGCCCGGCCAGCGCGGCCAGGCCCAGGGCCAGCACGGCGACGGCCGCGGTCAGCGCCGCATGACCGATGACCACCCGCAGCCCGGTACCCATGGTGATCGGCTGGACCGGGTTCCGGTTGGCGCGCAACAGCGCCAGGCCGACGGGGACCACGACCCCCGAGGCCACCAGCCCCGTCACGAACGCGACCGCACCGGCCACCACGACCTTGGCCGCCGGCAGGCGCGCCGGACGCGACCCGGCCTCCGGGCCGGTCCCGGCCGGTCCGCGCGGGTGTCCCGCCGCGATGAACGAGACCATCGCCACGAGCACCGGGACCAGCCCCAGGGCCCCACCGGCCAGCATGAGGTCGGCGCGCAGACCGCCCTCCACCGTGGCGGGCCCGATGTCACCGCTCCCGGTCACGACGAGCCTGTCACCGGACTCGGCGACCCCGCCCGGGTGATGCGGGGTCCTGCCGTCGGGGCCCAGGGAGACGCCGACGTCGTCACGCCGCCACGAACCGTTCGCGCCCCGCAGCTCGATCCGGTCGAAGGTGGCCGTGGCCTGGGCGAAGGCCTTCGCCGTCTGCCACAGCACCCCCGGCGAGGTGGTGAACATCCCGATCTCGACCGTCCGGGGCAGGCCGGGCAGCGTGACCGTGCCGACCTCGGTCCAGCGCCTGCCGTCGGGTGACTCGTGGCCGGTGACGGTGTCGCCCGTCCTGGTCAGCCGCAGCCACACGGGCCCTCGTACGGGACCGCCCGCCACGTCGTGGACGAAGTTGTGCTGCATCCGCACGCCGTGACCACCGGTGATCATGACGGCGGCGTACGGTGTGCCCTGCGTGAGGCTCTGCCGGACCAGGAGCCCGGCCTTGGCCCACGGCACCACCCCCTCCTTGACGTTGCGCACCCCGGGGACGGCGTCCGGCAGCCGCATCTGCCCGGTCATGTCCGACACCCGGGCGGTGATGACGCCGTTCCCGGTGAGCGGCTGGTGCACGAAGTAGTACCTGTCCCTCACCGCCGTGCCGTCGGGCCCGGTCAGCGGCGCGGGGCAGACGCCCTCGCCCTTCGAGGTCACGCAGGTGCTGCGGGCGCCTCCGGCGATCAGCAGCCCGATCGAGACGGTGATCAGCACGGAGGCCGCCATGGCGAGCACCCGGCCGCGCGAGGAGCGGAACGCGGCCCACTGCGCGCGCAGCGACCGGGAGAAGGCGTCCCGCCCGGCGCGCCGGGCGGATCGGTCAGGTGTCGATGAACTCATGGCGACGGTTGTACGCGGCACCCGGTCCCGGCCGGGTCGCGGCCGTCGCGACCCGGCCGGAACCGGGGATCTGGGATCGTTGGGCCATGGCACCCCCACCCGGCGACCGGTCCGGCCGGTCCGCCCGCATGACGACCGGCGACGAGCGGCGATGAGGGTCCTCGTCGTCGAGGACTTCGAGATCCTCGCCCGCTCCGTCGGAACCGGGCTGCGCCGCGAGGGCATGGCCGTCGACGTCGTCCTGGACGGGACCGCCGCCCTCGACCGCCTGGCCGCCACCCGCTACGACGTGGTGATCCTCGACCGCGACCTGCCTGGTGTCCACGGGGACGAGATCTGCCGGCGCCTCGCCCACGGCCGCTGCGAGACCCGCGTCCTGATGCTGACCGCCTCCGGCACGATCGAGGACCGCGTCGACGGGCTCGGTCTCGGCGCCGACGACTACCTGCCCAAGCCGTTCGCGTTCGCCGAGCTGGTGGCCCGCGTCCGTGCCCTGGCCCGGCGCGCCACCCCGCCGCTGCCGCCCACCCTGGCGTGCGGGGACGTCACCCTCGACCCGGCCCGCCGGGTCGCGTTCCGGGCCGGGCGTCGCCTGGAGCTGAGCCCTCGTGAGTTCGCCCTGCTCGAATGCCTGCTCGCCGTGCCCGGCCTGGTGATCTCCGCCGAGGAACTGCTCGAACGTGTCTGGGACGAGGCCGCCGACCCCTTCAGCAGCGCCGTCAAGCACACCGTGCACCGGCTGCGGGCCAAGCTCGGCGACCCGCCCGTGATCGAGACCGTCCGTGAGGGCGGCTACCGCATCGGGCCGTCGTGACCTTCCGCGCGCAGGCCAGGAGGTCGCTGCAGACGCGGCTCGCGCTCGCCTACGCGGCGGGCGTCTACGCGGCCGGGGTCCTGGTGCTCGTGTTCGTCGCCGTCCCGCTCACCACGGTCGAGGCGGCCACCCCGAAGGGTGGCCTCTCGCCGGGCGCCGTCACCGGAACCGCTCCCGGGATCGGCCCGCCGCACCTCCTGGCGGGATCCGCCGCCGCCCTGGTCCTTCTGGTCCCGGTCGCCCTGGCCCTGGGCTGGTTCGTCGCCGGCCGGTTCCTGCGACCGCTGCGCGCCATCACCGCCACCGCTCAGATGATCTCCGCCGGGAACCTCCACCGGCGCCTGGACCTCGGCGAGCCCGCGGACGAGCTGACCGAGCTCGGCCACACCCTCGACGACCTGTTCGCCCGCCTGCACGCCTCCTTCGACGCCCAGCGCCACTTCGTCGCCAACGCCTCCCACGAGCTGCTCACCCCTCTCGCCGGTCTGCGCACCCTTCTCGAGGTCGCCCTCGCCGACCCCGGCGCCGACACCCGCAGCCTGCGCTCGGCCTGCGAGGAGGCCCTGACCCTGGGCGAGCACCAGGAGCGGCTCGTCCGGGCACTGCTCGCCCTGGCCACCGGCGAGCGCGGCGTCACCCGGCGGGACGCCCTCGACCTCGCCCGCATCGCCGGGGACGTCCTCGGCTCCCGCCGCGACCGGGCCGCGGAGGCGGGCGTCGACCTCACCGGGCACCTGGCACCCGCGGTGACGGCCGGGGACCCGAGGCTGGTCGAGAGTCTCGTCGCCAACCTCGTCGACAACGCCGTCCGCCACAACCACGCGGGCGGGCACGTGGAGGTCACCACCCGGACCTCGGGCGCGCGGGCGACCCTCACGGTCGTCAACAGCGGGCCGGTCGTCCCCGCCGACCAGATCCGGCGCCTCTTCCACCCCTTCCAGAGGCTGGCGCCCGAACGTCACGGCCGCCACGACGGCCACGGCCTCGGGCTCGCCATCGTCGACGCCGTCACGCGGGCCCACCACGCCACCCTCACCGCCGCCGCACGTCCCGAAGGCGGCCTGTCCGTCACCGTGCGCTTCCCGGGCGGACCCCCTCCTGACGCCGCCGGTGGCACGAGCGATCACCGGTGACACGGGAAGGGGGCCACTCCGGCCCGTTGCGAATCATGTGCACGTGATGAACGTCCTCGCTCCGAAGGAGGGGCCGGAGCTCCCCGACGGCAGGCCGCCGACCGGCCGGGACGTGGAGCACACCTGCGAGGCGCCGCTCGGCCCCGCCGATGACCCGGGACGCGTCGCCCGTCACCGGCGACCGCCCCGGTACGCCAGCACCAGGTCCTCGACGGCCTTGGGGACGGTGGTCTCGAAGTCCAGCAGCTTCGCCCAGTCCGGCTCGACGGTGATGAGGACCATCCGCTCGTACAGGGCCCGCACCCCCTGCTGCCAGTCCTCGAAGTGCTCGGCCGGGACCACCTTCCGGGACGCCTCGACGTAGGCGTCCGGCACCCCCTCGACCGGCTCGACCCGCGCCGTGCCGCGGATCAGCAGCGCCCGCGGGGGCCACCGGTCCTGGGTGTCGACGGTGAGCGCCACCCGGGGGTTCTGCCGCAGCGCCCGGACCTTCGCCGCCTTCGGCACGGTGGCCATGACCAGCTGCCCGCCGGTCCACAGGAACCCCATCGGGATCGCCCGGGGTGCGCCGTCGACACCGGTGTAGGCCAGCCTTGCCGGGATCGACGACCCCAGCAGCTCCCGCGAGATCGGCCTGGCCAGCACCTCGGCGACGTCCTGTCGGTTCATGCCCGTCTCCCTCACGCTCCGACGCGCCCGGCCGGACGCGTTCACGAGCCGGGACGGAGCCGGCCGCGCGTTCTCGACATGCACGGGCCTCGGCGGGGCCCGGTGGCCCCGGAGATCGGCGCGAACGACGGCGGGGCCGTGTCGTCGACGGCGTGGACGGCGTGGACGGCGTGGACGGTCACCGGGGGTGCCGGGGCGCCGGGTGGTGCGACCGCGTCATGACCTCTCCATGACATCTCCCGGGCCGACGTGTGACGCTGCGTCAGTGCCGCCGGCGCGGAACCGGATGGATACTGGGCGGACCCCCGCCGTTCGACTCCGGAGGACCGGTCACCCATGGACACCGACGCCTCGCGCGTTCCGCCGACGGCCCGCATGACCGCTCCCTGCGCGGTCCGCGCGGTCCGTGCGGTGTTCCCCCGGTCCCGCCCCGGTGCCGGGCTTTCGTCCGACGGCGCGCGGTCACGGCCGGGGAGCGGCCGGTGGCCGGCGCGGACGGCCGCGGTCCCGGCCGTGACGAACGCTCCGGCCGGGGCCGCCGCCCGGCCCGGCGGCTCGGCGGCCGGGTGAGGGCCGCAGGGCCGGACCGGCCGGGGACGCGCACAGTCCCCGAGCCCGCGGGGACGACGCGGGGACGGCTGCGCAGGCTCAACCTCGTCATGTTCCTCCCGCTGCTCACCGTCGTCGGGCTGCTGCTGGTGGCGATGGACGCCCGGACCTGGTGGCAGGCGCTCGTCCTGGGGCTGGGCGTGGCCGCGGCCCTGGTGTTCTTCGTGCGGTGGGCGGCGCGTGACACCTCCCGCGTCGCGATCCCCTGCCTGGCCGTCACCGCGGCCGTGTGGGCCCTCGGAGCGCTGGTGATGGGCACCGGCACGGCCTTCTACGGCATCTTGATCGTGGGCTCTCTCGCCGTCCCCCGGCTGCCGCGCCACCGAGGCCTGGCGGTCATCGGGCTGGTCTTCTATGTCGCCGCGGTGGGCGCGGCGAGGCTGCTGGTCACCCGGGAGGACGTCCCGGGCGTCCTGATCGCGTACGTCATCCTCCCCGCGGGCGTCACGGCGGTGGTGATCGGCCTCATGTTCCCCAACCAGAGGTTCTACGGCCTCGTCGCGGAGCTGGAGGAGGCGCGGGAACGCGAGGCGGAGCTGGCCGTCGTCCGGGAGCGCATGCGCTTCGCCAGTGACCTGCACGACATCCAGGGCCACACGCTGCACGTGGTGAAGCTGAAGATCGCGCTGGCCAGGAAGCTGGTGCACAGCGACGCCGAACGGGTCGAGCAGGAACTGCGGGAGGTGCACGCCCTGGTCGGCGACACCATCGCCCGGACCAAGGAGCTCGCCTACGCGCAGCGGCGGCTCAACCTGTCCGCGGAACTGGAGAACGCCAAGAACCTCTTCGAGGCCGCGGGCATCCGCGTGCGCGTCGACCGCGAGGCCGAGGTCGACCCGCACGTCGGCGAGCTGCTCGGCCAGGTGCTGCGGGAGACGACGACCAACATCCTGCGGCACGCGCAGGCCGGGCAGGTGCGCATCACCCTGACGGGGACGGGCATCACCATCGTCAACGACGGCGCGCGGGAGGCCCCGCCTCCCGAGCTGCGAGGGCTCGCCACGCTCGGGGAACGCGTCGCGGGCAACGGAGGCGAGCTGACGGTGGAGCAGAAGGACGGGCGTTTCCTGACGGCCGCGGCGTTCCCGCACGGTCGTTCGGGCGCCGCCCTGTGAGAGCGGGAAGGGACGGCCGATGACCACCGTGGTGCTCGCCGACGACGAGGCGCTCCTGCGCAAGGCACTGGCGGCGTTGCTCCCGCTGGAGGGCGAGATCACCGTGCTCGCCGAGGCGGAGGAGGGGCGGGAGGCCGTCCGGGCCACGTTGCGGCACCGGCCCGACGTGCTCGTCATCGATCTGGAGATGCCCGGCATGGACGGGCTGGAGGCCGTCGCGGAGATCCGCCGCGCCCTCCCCGAGCAGGTGATCCTCATGCTGACCCGCCACGCCAGGCCCGGGGTGCTCCGCAGGGCACTGAGGCTCGGGGTCCAGGGCTTCGTCAGCAAGTCCGCGGAACCGGCGCACATCGTCTCGGTCATCGCGACCCTGCACGAGGGCAGGCGATGGATCGACCCGGACGTCTCGGCCCTCGCCATCGTCGACGACTGCCCGCTCACCGACCGCGAGATCGACGTGCTGCGGGCCACCGGCGAGGGCTACTCGGCCGCCGACATCGCCGCCCGCCTCCACCTGGCGGAGGGCACGGTGCGCAACTACCTCTCGAACGCGATGCAGAAGACCCAGACCCGGACCCGGCACGAGGCGGCCCGCTACGCGCGTGAGCACGACTGGCTCTGAGCCCCGGCCTCGACACACCGGTCCTGGCGTCCCGGCCTCGATGCCCCGGTCTCCTCCGGCGCCGGGAACGCGACCTCCGGTTGTCGGGAGCGTGAACTCTCCGCTAGGAAACGGCAACAGACGGTTAGAGACCCCCCAAGGTGTCATATGTGCGGTTATGGATGCGAACCTCGTATTGCTCGCGATAGTGATCGTGACCGCGCTGTCCTTCGACTTCACCAACGGCTTCCACGACACCGCCAACGCGATGGCGACCTCGATCGCCACCGGGGCGCTGCGGCCGAAGATCGCGGTCGCGCTGTCGGCGGTGCTGAACTTCGCCGGGGCGTTCCTGTCGCTGAAGGTCGCGGCCACCATCGCGACCGGCATCGTGGACACCGGCGCGATCACGTTGACGGTGGTCTTCGCCGGCCTGATCGGCGGCCTGGCCTGGAACCTGCTGACCTGGTACTTCGGCATCCCCTCCAGTTCCTCGCACGCGCTGATCGGCGGGGTGGTCGGGGCGACGCTGATCGCGGCGGGCGCCTCGGCCGTCAAGGGGGCGGAGATCGTGTCCAAGGTGCTGATCCCGGCCGTCCTGGCGCCGCTGGCGGCGATCCTGGTGGCCGCCGTCGGCACCTACCTGGTCTACGTCATCACCCGTAACGTGCCCGAGGGCACCCGGGGCCGCGGGTTCCGCTACGGCCAGATCGGTTCGGCGTCACTGGTCTCGCTCGCCCACGGCACCAACGACGCGCAGAAGACGATGGGCGTCATCACGCTGGCGATGATCGCGGCCGGGGTGATCGGTAAGGACGCGCAGACCCCGTTCTGGGTGATCCTGGCCAGCGCGACCGCGATCGCGCTGGGGACCTACCTGGGCGGCTGGCGGGTGATCCGCACCCTGGGCAAGGGGCTGACCGACATCGAGACCCCGCAGGGGTTCGCGGCCGAGAGCTCCTCGGCGGCCGTGATCTTCGCCTCCTCGCACTTCGGGTTCCCGCTGTCGACCACGCACGTGTGCACCGGCTCGGTGATCGGCTCGGGCATCGGCAAGCACCTGGCCGAGGTCCGCTGGGGCGTCGCGGCCAAGATGGCCGTCGCGTGGCTGGTCACCCTTCCGGCCGCGGCCCTGGTCGGGGCACTGGCCTGGGCGGGGGCGAACGTGATCGGCGGCGCGCTGGGGGTGGGCGTGGTCTTCGGCGTCGCCCTGGTGCTGTCGGCGGCGCTGTACCTGGCCTCGCGGCGCGAGCCGGTCCACGCCGGGAACGTCAACGACGAATGGACCGGGCGCCTGGCCCCGGCGATGAGGGAGCACGCGGCATGAGCGACTACGTCGACCTGGACGCCCTGTGGAAGGTCCTGCTCGCCTCGCTGCTGGCGGGCGCGGGCCTGGCCGCGGTCTTCTCCCTGGCCCTGGTGGGCCTGTCCGGCGGGCGTACGGCCGGGCGGGCGGCCGGGCGGGCGGGAGCCGGGCTCTGCCTCCTGGTCGTGGCCGCCGGCATCGCCGTCGGTCTCTACGTCATGCTCGCGGGATGACCGCGCCGTCCCGGGAGCACGCCGGGCGCCCGGCCCCCACGGGTGCCGGCACCGTGCCCGACATCCGGGCGGGGGTCCGGGTGGACGGCTCCGGGGACGAGGCGAGGTGTCACCCGGACCGGCCGGTGCCGGCGGGCCGGTCAGGCGGGTCGCCGGGCCGGGGTGCGCGCCGCCATCCGCCGTTCGAACCACACCGAGGTGAACGGCGGCACCGCGCACGCCAGGCCGAGCGCCACCGTGCCCCGGCTCCAGCCCGCCTCCCGCGCCGAGAGCACCACCCCGGCCGCGTACAGCACGAACAGTGCGCCGTGGATCGGTCCGAACACCTTCACCCCGAGGTCGCCGGTCGCGGCCACGTACTTGAAGAACATCCCGACCAGCAGACCCGCCCATGAGCACGCCTCGGCCACCGCCACGACCCGGAACCAGCGCAGCATGCCTCACCCCTCCACTCCGAATGATCACGCATACTCTACAGGCTGTAGAGCACGGTCCCGAGAGGGGAGGGGCCGAGGCGCCTCGCCGTCCGCCCGGTGGTGCGCGGGCCCGATCCCCCGCAAGATCACGGAAACCGTGAGGACCATCCGGTCGCGCCACCCCGGGATCTAAGCTGTTTTCATGACCGCCTCACGGGAGTCGTTCCCGTCGTCGCCCGAGCGGCCCGAGCCCCTGACCATCGCGGAGATCGCCGAGCGGGCCGCGGTGTCGGTCTCGACGGTGTCCAAGGTCGTCAACGGCAGGGCCGAGGTCTCCCCGGGCACCCGGACGGCCGTCGAGAGGATCATCGAGGAGTACGGCTACCGCCGTCAGCGCAGGCCCGCGAGCCGCTCGGCGATGATCGAGCTGGTCTTCCACGAGCTGGAACCGGCGTCCGGCTACGCGATGGAGATCATCAGCGGGGTCGAGCAGGTCACGCGACGGCACCGGCTGTCCCTGGTGCTCTCGCAGCTGCAGGGACGGCAGGTCGCGGACCCCGCCTGGTTCGAGGGCCTTCTGCACCGGCGCCCCTCCGGGGTGATCGCCGTGTTCTCCGGGTTCACCGCCGCCCAGACGGAACAGCTGCGCAAGCGCGAGATCCCCCTGGTCCTCGTGGATCCGACGGGCGAACCCTCCCACGAGGTCCCGTCGGTGGGCGCCGGCAACTGGAGCGGAGGGCTGACGGCCACCCGTCACCTGCTGGAACTGGGACACCGCCGTATCGCGATCATCGCCGGCCCGCCGCACCTGCTCTCGGCACGGGCCCGGCTCGACGGCTACCGCGCGGCGATGGACCAGGCGGGCGTACCGGTGGACCCGCGCCTCGTACGCGGGGACAGTTTCCTGTTCGAGGACGGCGTCGAGCACGCGCTGGCCCTGCTCACCCTTCCGGAACCACCGACCGCGATCTTCGCTTCCAACGACGGCCTGGCCATGGGGATCTACCAGGCGGCCGCGAGGATGGGCATGCGCGTCCCCGGCGACGTGAGCGTGGTGGGCTTCGACGATCTGACGCCCGCCCAGTGGGTCAGCCCGCCCCTGACCACCGTCCGCCAGCCGCTGCGGGACATGGGCATGGCCGGTGCGTCCATGGTGGTGGGCCTGACCAACGGCGAGTCCCCGGTCCAGAACCGCCTCATCCTGAGCACCGAGCTGATCGTCCGGGGAAGCAGCACGGCGCCTGCCGGGAGACGTCCGGTACCGGTGCGATGAGAGGCGGGACCCGTGTCCCACGGGGGAACTGGTGGGCCCCGGGCGCGGTGATCGCTCTCTCCCCGCGCCCGGGGCCGGTTCAGTGGTGACCCGGCAGAAGGCCGGATCGGTGTCAGGTCGTCAGCGCTGGAGGGTCAGCAGGCCCGGCCGGTAGGGCAGGAGGCCGTATTCGGGGTTGACGTTGGGGTCGCGGCCCTGGTAGAGCAGCTGCAGGTTGCAGGGGTCGACGGTCATGGTCTGGTCGGCACTCTGCTCGACCAGTGGCGCCCGCTACAGAAGGCTACTCACCGTTGGCTGATTGTTTCGTTGCGTTCCAGAAGTTGGCCCAATATCACTGGGTAAGAACCAGGGCACCAGCTGTTGGCCTTGCACACGCAGAACGGTTGGGCGGACCTCGGTCTTTGTGGGCGACGCGGCCAGACCATCTAGCTTTCCTCCCTCTGAGAGGTGACGAGGGTGTCCACGATTAAACAAAGTTGCCCTTTTATCATAATATTAACTTTTTTTCTTTTTACTTTCTTTTTTCTGCTTTTTTGTATGATGACTTAATTTACATTTATTCTAATTATATTAAAGTATTAGTTTAGTGATATATTTCTTTTTTAGTTCATCGTACTATAAGTTTATTTTTTCTTATTTTTAACATAGTACACTTTTTTTTTACTATGTTTTTTCTCCAAAGGGTTTTTTTAATGCATTATATTTATCTTTTTTTTTATTACAGTGTATTTATCGTATTTTTTTTTCCTTAATATTGTGTAATTTTTTTTTTTCTTTATTTTAGTCTTTACCTCTGTTTATTAATTTTTTTTTTCACTTTATCTTTTTTTCTCTTATTTTTCTTTTTTTTTTTTTTTTTTTTTACTTATTTTATTTTCTTTATTTTCATTTTTATCGTTTTTTTTTTACCTGAGGCACTCAGTGGTATTTTGTCTTGTCGTCGTGAACGTGAAGAAAAATGTTGTAAGTATAGCGGAAACCCCCGGTCGGACAGGTATATCCCCCCGCCTGCGCCCACATTAGGGTACCTTTAACTTATCCGGACCAACCGGATTATAACCCAATGTAGACGGTTTAGCGGTTTTTAGGATTTCTGGGGTTACATATTCCTTGTTTTTTTTCCCTGCAGTTGTAGACCTTACGTTGGTAACCATGGGGGCCACGAGACGACCGTGATTCGCACGGCCTTCTTTTCGAACGAACAGGTTCCTCTCCTTTATCGTGTTCTATGCTCATGGTACTAGTACACGGCAGGGACTTTCTTTTATTTCATAACAGTAAATCTCGTATCATATTTTTTTTTATCGGGATTGGGCTACGGGAGCTCCGCCATTAATGCTATTGCGATATTTGCGTCCAACCCGATCATTTGATCGGTCGAGACCTCGAGCCGCACGCACGGAAGTTGACCAGAGGGTAGGATAAGATTTAACCGAAGTCGGGCAATGCCCTGTGGGTTTTCCGGGTAGACGAGATCTTCTGACGTGTCGCCGGCCGCAAGAGGGTCCGCTTTTACCAGCGAATGTAACACTGCCTAATATAATGGGGGAACTCTGATTAAAACAACAAAAAAGGGGAGCAATAAACTAGGTCAAAATTACTCATAAAATTCCTGGTAAAAAGGAAACAGAAGGAGTTACATGTTCGGTGCCACGTCGGCGATGACGGTTTATGGTCGATGGAGGCCGGTAGCTTTGCGTCGGAACTACGACGTTGTGTATTATGGTTTGCTGCCGGTTGTTCGAACATGACCCCCTTTGGGGCATGGGCCACCCGCCCCGACCCAGCGTTGGGGTCGGTGGGCGTTGGGTGAGGGTGCGGTTCTAGAAGCGACGGCGGCCTCGCCCGCTCCTCCCATGTAGTAGGTCAGGGGGGGCCCAACCACACACCAGATGTTCTTGGGTCGGCGGAAGATTAGAACAGAGAGGGAGTGGTGCCCACCGCGGCGGCGGAACATTTTATCGCCGGTTTATTTGGCTGTGGCCGGAGGCCATCTTGCGACACGTTAGTTGTTGCGTGGAAACAGGCCGAAGTTTCATCGAGACCCAGGTCTTGCCGCGAGGGAAGACGACGACTGCGTGCTGTAGGGCGGATATTAAAAACAACGAGGGGACATAAACAGTCGTGGGGTCTCTACTGCTAAATTTTCGTCCGATTGGTGTCGTTGAGGACGAGCTGCTTGCCACGAGGGTGCGACGGAGTGGCGCAACGGTGAAAGGTCCTTGAGCGAGACCCATCAGCCCCGCGACCATGGGCTTGATGAAAAAGAACAAGCCAAGTTCGAGCTAAACTTAAGTCCAATATGGGACAGACAGACGCACGAGTTAAGTCGAGGGAAGGTAGCAACTAACAGACGAGTTAGGCGGTTAAACACGGTTCGGTGTCGGAGTAGATATATGCGGCGAGTGTTTTTCCAAAGTCCCTGTACTCTCTACGGGACGTGGTAATCTCTCTTCTTTTACTTCCTCCTCCGTGTGTTTTTGTTTTCTGTTTTTTACGTTAGTGAAAAGACGAATGGAAAGACGAGATCAGGAGACAACACATCTTGCGCGCTATATGTCGACGACGACCCCCCCCCCCCGAACGCGACGCCGACCGGCGGTAGGTGCGACCTTCCCTCGACGTACCGCTGGAGCTCGACGGGGCGTGCTGGCCAACCGAGGTCGGGTCTGGGTCTCGCTCAAGGGACTTCACCGTCGCCCCCTACGAGGGCAAGCAGCTCGTCTACGCACGACCCCACGACTTCGGCAAGACTGGGGCTCGATGAACTTCGGCCTGTTCACCAACTGGTCGCAGATGGCCTCGGCAGCCAGAACGCGATGTCCGCCGCGGCGCGGTGGCCCCCTCGCTGTTCTACTTCGCCCCCAAGAACAATCTGGGTGCTGAACCTACCAGTGGGGCGGCGGAGCCGCCTTTCTTCTAACGGCACCTCCACAACCCACCAACCCAACGGCTGTCGGCCAGCAGGTCATGTTCACCGGCAGCATCACGGCTCGACACCGGCCCCACGACCAGACCGTCATCGCGAACGGCACGAACAGTACCTGTTCTTCCGCCGGCGACAACGCAAGATCTACCGGACCAGCATGCCGGATCGGTAAACTTCCCCGGAACTTCGGCTCCCGTCGACCGTCATCATGAGCGACACGAAGGAGAACCTGTTCGAGGCTTTCGTGCAGGTCTACAAGCTGCAGAACCAGAACCGCTACCTCATGATCGTCGAGGCCATGGGGCGCGCGGGGCCGCTACTTCCGCTCCTTCACCCCACCAGCCTGAAACGGTTCGGGGACCCCGCAGGCCGCCACCGAGTCCAACCCGTTCGCGGGCAAGGCCAACAGCGGCGCCAACCTGGACCAAACGGACATCAGCCACGTTGAGCTGCTGCGCACCAGTTGGCCGACCAAGACCATGACAGTCGACCCCTGCAACTGCAGTGCTCTACCAGGGGCCGCGACCCCAACGTAACCCCGAATACGGCCTCCTGCCCTACCGGCCGGGCCCTGTGACCCTCCAGCGCTGACGACTCTGACTCACACCGATCCGGCCTTCTGCCGGGTCCACCACTGAACCGGCCCCGTGGCGGGGGAGAGAGCGATCACCGCGCCCGGGGCCCACCAGTTCCACCGTGGGACACGGGTCCCGCTTATCGCACCGGTCACCGGACGTCTCCCGGCAGGCGCGTGCTTGCTGCTTCCCCGGACGATCAGATCGGTGCTCAGGATGAGGCGGTTTCTGGACCGGGGACTCGCCGTTGGTCAGGCCCCCCACCATGGACGCACCGGCCATGCCCATGTCCCGCAGCGGCTGGCGGACGGGGTCAGGGCGGGCGACCCAATGGGCGAGCGGGCGTCCAGATCGTCGAAGCCACCACGGCTGACGCGCCGGGGACGCGCATGCCATCCTCGCGGCCGCAGGTAGATCCCATGGCCAGGCCGGTCGTGAAGCGAGGATCGCTGTCGGTTGGTTCCGGAAGGGTGGCAGGGCAGTCGCGTGCTCGACGCCGTCCTCGAACGGATAACTGTCCCGCGTACGAAGGAGCGGTGTCCCCTGGTACTCCCGCTGGTCCATCGCCGCGCTGGTTAGCAGTCGAGCCGGGGCAGCGTGCCGAGAGCAGGTGGCGGCGGGCCGGCGATGATCGCGATACGGCGGTTTTGTCCAAGTTCCAGCATGGTGACGGGTGTGGCCGTCAGCCCTCGCTTTCAGTTGGCAGGCTCGCCACCGACGGGACCTAGTGGGGGAGGGTTTCGCCCGTCGGATCCACGAGGACCAGGGGGGATCTCGGCTGCGCAGCTGTTCCGTCTGGGGCGGCGGGGTGAACCCGGAGGACACGGCGATCACCCGGTAGGTGCGCAGGTGCAGAAGGGCCCTCGGAAACATTTTTTGGTGTGGGGGGGCGTGGGTTCCGCGCCTGCGTCCTCTGTTGGTTTTTTTTTTTTTTTTGGGTTTTGTGTGTTTGTGGGTGTGGTTTGGGTTGTGGTTGGGCTCTATTGAGAGAGCACCAGGGACAGCGTGCCGTCGCGTGACCGGTTTGCTCGGACCCGCTTGATGGTTCTCCATCTGTGCGTAGCCGGACGCCGGTTTCCATCTCGTGGAAGCCGCCTGATCATCGCCGATCGGTCGCGGGCTGCGCGACGGCGGGGGGGGGGGGGGGGGGGGGTAGCGTACCCTCGATGATCCTCTCGACGGCCGTCCGGGTGCCCGGGGGACCTCGGCCTGCCGTGACGACTTGGACACCGTCGAGACCGACACCGCGCCCGCTCGGCGATCTCCGAGATGGTTCGGTGCTCGGGCCGCTCGGGCGACGACGGGAACGACTCCGATGGCGGTCATGAAAACAGCTTAGATCCCGGGGTGGCGCGGGACCGGATGGTCCTAACGGTTTCCGTGATCTTGCGGGGGATCGGGCCCGCGCACCACGGGCGGACGGCGACGGCGCCTCGGCCCCTACCTCTCGGACCGTGCTCTACAGGCTTGTAGAGTATGCGTGATCATTCGGAGTGGGAGGGGTGAGGCATGCTGCGCTGGTTTCGGGTCGTGGCGGTGGCCGAGGCGGTGTCTGTGGGGTGCGGTCGGGATGTCTTTCAAGTACGTGGCCGCGACCGGGCGACCTCGGGGTGAAGGTGTGGACGATCACGGCGCATGTTCGTGCTGTATAGCGGCCGGGTGGTGCTCTTCGGCGCGGGGTGGAGGCGGGCTGGGAGCGTGAACGGTGGCGCTCGGCCTGGCTGGTGCGCTGTTGCCGCCGTTCACCTCGGTGTGGTTCGAACGGCGGATGGCGGCGCGCACCCCGGCCGCGGCGACCGGCTGACCGGGCCGCCGGCACCGGCCGGTCCGGGTGACACCTCGCCTCGTCCCGGAGCCGTCCACCCGGGAACCCCCGCCCGGTTTCGGGCACGGTGCCGGCACCCGTGGTGGCGGGCGCCGGCGTGCTCCCGGGACGGCGCGGTCATACCGGAGCTGACGAGAGACCGACGGGCGATGCCGGGGCCACGACAGGAGGCAGGCCGCTCCCGCCCGTCCCGGGCCGCCCGCCGTCCGTACGCCCGCCGGTACAGTCCACCAGGGGCCAGGTATGAAGAGCCGCTGCCTAGGGGGCCCGCGCCGCCGCAGCGAGGCGATAGGACTTCCACAGGGCGGTTTCCAGGTTCGATCGTAGTCGTCATGCGCGTGCTCCCTCACGCCGGGCCAGGCGCCCGGTCCATTCGTCGTTGCGTTTCCGGCGTGGACCGGATCGCGCGCGCGAGTGCCAGGTACAGCGCCGCCTACAGCACCAGGGCCGACGCCGAAGACCACGCCCACCCCCAGGCGACGGCGCGATAACGTTCGCCCCGGCCCAGGCCATGTTTTCAAATGCCCCCCCCGACCATGTGGCCCCCCCCCGCCCCCCACCCACCCCCCCCCCCTCCGGCCCCGCCCCCCCCCCCGCGAAATGTGGCGTTGTCCTGTGGCCCGTTTGTGACCCCCACACCCCCCCTGGAAGCCGAAGGAAAGGAGTAAAAAGCTAAGGGCCTATCTACCTAAATTACAATTCTACTTTTCTTCTAAATTAATCTTACCTACTGCCTATATCGTAAATAGTTGTGCCTCTCTACTAAGAAAGGGGTGCTATGCATATACTTATTAGCTATCTCAGGTAGTAAACGCGTTTATCTTTTACCTTCTCTCGTAGTTTAAGTAAACGACTATATCTCTCTTCTGCTCGTCTACTCCCTTAAGCCTATTACTATTACGTAGCGCGCTTTAGTTATTTACTTGCTACATCGAGGTACGAATTATTTCCGTCTTTCACTATACTATAGTCTTAGGCCCATTGCCGTTTCGGATATTACTAATTCGTCTTATACGTGCCGCGAGGCTCTATGCTTATACTACGCCTCTCTTGCTATAGATATATCTTTAATGAAATCTAGCTCGTAGGTTCAGTTCTACTATGAATACCTCTATAGTCTCTATAGTCCTATGCCGCGTAGCGCTGCAATACATGAGTACACAATTACTATTACTATATGCAATCTCTATAGTCTCTATAGTGCCCTATGCTACTGACGCGCTATGATTTTTACTATGATAACTATGCATCTACCTATAGTCTCTATAGTCTCCATAGTCATATGCTACGAGCGCTAGTGTATTACTATTGAACTATGCAATCTCTATAGTCTCTACAGTCTGATGCCGCCAGTCGCTACCAATGATGCTATATGCTATGTAAATCTCTAAGTTTCTCTATAGTCGATGCTACTACGCTATAATTACTATTAAGCTCTGTAATGCTCTATAGTCTATATCATTCACTACTGTATTACCTCTCACTCGGTTTATATGGAGCTCACCTAAATAACGTAAGGGGGCAGACTTAGCGTTATCTTATGCCTATTAATAATATTTACTATAATCAGGCAGCATGCTATTAGCCATTAAGGCATGCCCTAGACTCTTCTCGAATATATAAAGGCTTGCGCTAGAGTCGATAACTATAGTATTATAAATTAGTAGTTATTAATTAACCGTCGATCGAGGCTCTATAATAAATGAGAGTCGCCGCTACCCCGGGTGTAAACGATACTAATATATATAGAAGTAGTATAGCTTTTAAAATAGGGGCAACATCTAGTCTATTACGAGACTAGATCTATATCAAGCGTAAGGAGACCTTAAGACCGAGAGAGGTGCCTATATTAGGCTAGGGAGATCGCTCTATATCCTCTCTCGAAAGAGCTTCTACTATACTATGACCTTCCGTAAAGCCTATAAGATATCCTAGCTATATATAGTAGCATATAATAGCCTAGGTAGCTTAATTAGTATCTATACTTACTACTTAAGCCTAGTTAGCGTCGTAGCTTAGTAAGTAATTAAGTAGAGGCTAGCTTAATTGCCTTCTAGGCCCCGAAGAGTCTAATATAGGACTTGGTCTAAGATAACTCCTAAGTAAGGTATATATACCCGCGACTCGGAGTGGGTAATAATATTACTAACAAATAAGCGCTATTACTCGTACCTAGGCCTTACACGAGCTTTTCTGTATAGAGGTCGAGCTAGGTCTCTTTATATAGCTAAATAAAGACACCTCTTTAATATGCTATTAATATATAGCGCCTTTTCTAGCTCGTTAAGATATTAACTAAATATACCATCCTCGTCTTATAATGCTGTAAATGAAACTGGCACTCAGGCGTCTACGCTTGTAGCGTTTGTAGTATAGTAATAATAGATATATAGAAGGAAAAATGGTGGGGCATGTGCGCGCGCGCCGGCTAGGCGCGGGACATATATCATGCGCGTTTAGCGCACGTGACTCTAGTAGGCTATAAAGGGCCAGCCGCGCCTGCGCCCGCGCCTGACAGCGGCAGTACGTGACTAGATAGATATATAGGCTAAGCTTGAGTCTATAATATACCCCCTTACTCGTGCGGAAAAGTTAGTCCTGACTTACGAGGGCATGTTTCTACCGCGATTATACTACCTCGAGCTTACCCGTATAGCTGATTAGTAAATAATCGCGCTTGCCCTTCTCGGCCACTATACGCGTACTTTGTCTCAGTAGCCTAACTCTAATAATTACTCTAGAGTTATAGTTATAACTACGCCTCCCTTTCACCCCGCGCCCCTGCCTATACCGACTCCTTGTCTCGCGCCGGCCGCTGCCAGCTCTCCCTAAATTATGCTAATATATCTACCGACGCTTATCTACTACTCCCTCTACTCCGCCCTAGCTTATTGATTTGTGTTTGTCTTTTTTTTTTTGCTATTAGTATATATATTATTACTCGGGGTTGTTCTAATAAACACGTAGATAATACCGGGCCTAGGAAATCGTATATCTATATATGACGCGTCTTATATTAAATACGACTTATTATATATAGCGCGGCCTCTTGCGAGCTCGGTCGCTGGGAGATACTATATACTACGTATTGCGAAAAGCGATATAGGTACTTTTACGGTCGTAGTACTTATTCGCTAATACCCCGTATCTATGGCGCCTCTTAGAGTGCGACGATATACTATAATATAGCCGCGAATAATGCCTTATCTGCGGTGCCTGCTATCTAGCGTATTGTCGGGTACCCTGGCTAACGCGCCTAGGTTAACGGGCGGCTATTTATATGCGTCTAGTCACGCTATCTACGCAGCGCCTAGACGCCGCGCCGCGCTCGCCCCTAGCCCTATCTAGGATGATTTTTCCCCGCGTCGCCCGCCGCTACGCGATATAATACCTTATTGTCACGCCTCGCCGCTATCGTCGCGCCCGGCTCGCGCGCCCTACCGCGCTCTACTCCTATCCGCCGCGGTACATCTGTAATTACTAGCTCCGAGACGTCCAGCTACGCTATAGTACTAGTCAGCTAATAGTAATAGGTATCAGGTCGTCGGCGGCTAAATGCCATTCGCCTAGCGCTAGTGAGGCATCGCTAGTATACTAGGAAGAGAGCTAGCGGCTATCCTAGCCGCGTAGGAGGAGGACCTGCGCGGAATAGCGCTAGGTAATATAGCTATCTCGCGGCCTTAATCTGCGCTCGCGTAGGTTCTGCCCCTACCGTAGATAGTCTATCCCTACGCGCTCCCCTCATCGCATTAGGGCATCGCGTCTAGTTGTTCGCCGCGACTTATTAACCCTCTATGCCGCGCTACCGCCCTTGCTACGCGCCCTAGCGCTTACGAATGTTTATTAATAATAAGGACGCTCAAGGATAAAAAAGAACGTAGATAAGCGCTCCCCCTAAGTAGAGGGAAACTAGCCTAGAGCCTGCCTAGATAGTAGTATTTTCCTCTTTTTATTATAGGTATTATCGGTAGTCTGCGTAGCTACCTAAATGAAACATTTATACTATAATTCGGCCTATTATATATAGTATATATCTCCCTACTTACTCTGCGTAATAGCTAAGGGGCTTCCGTATCTTATCTACTCATCTAGAATAGTTCTTAAGTTAGCGTAACATATGCCTCTTTATTTAATAGACGTTTGCCTCTTTTTATAGCCCCAGTGTATTCTTCGCTACGAGGATCTCTTTTATTTATACTTCTCTAGGTCGGGGTTATAGTTGCCTAGGCATAGTAATAAGTCTAGCCTGAGTATTTACTAGTACATTATACTAATGAGTAGTCGCGTATGGCTACTTAATCTAGTCTATATATAGAAGGTAGGATACGAGGCTATATAGCGTAGTCTAAAGTAATATATTTAGGGGATTAGGGACCCCGATAACTTTGTATTTAGCCTTAAGGTAGTCGAGGCTTTACGAGGGCTAGTTTAACTATAATATTAGATGTTATATCGAGTTAAATATTATCGCCGATTATGGAATTATTTAGCTAGGCTATCTAGATATATTCGTAGATAGTCTTGCATATTCTCTACTTGCCATATATAATAGCGGCATGCGCGAGGTCTATGCCCTCCTAAGTACTATACGAACGCGGACGCCTTCGCCCCTTTAGCGATATAGTAGATACACGAGTGTAGTCTAGCATGCGCTAGATTAAATCGATATCGATCTATACATAAGGCGGCGGTTTGGCTTCATACTGAGTTATAGAAAAAAGACGATTCCCTATTATTAAGCGCGAGCTAGTAAGTAGGGCAATAGCCTGCCTAGTCGAATGTAGTAGGAGAATAAATTATAATCATATAGGTCGCCTATACTGTCCTAGTTTATCTATTCTATTCCGCTATCTATCTAAGGGTAGGTAGGCGATAGATGGAGTAGTTTATTACATGCCTACTTATATTATAGAGTATAGTCTGAAAAGTACCTAACTTAATTCGAGGCCTCTGATTAGAATAATATAGTTAGAAGCTATAGAACATCTATTAGGCTCAATACTTAAAGCGCTAGCATAGAGCTGTACGTCTCTATAGATATATTACCTCGAGCTATATATACTGTAGATAGCTAGTTAGTAATACTATTAGGTACGCGGGTCCTCTCTTTAGCCGCGGTAGGTCTATTATACAAATCTATTAGATTATGACTAAAAGCGATCTATAATTAAGAGACGGTCCGGAGTAGACCCTTAGCGGCGTTAATAGTTATATAAGTTACTGATAGTAATAAGTAATGTTCTAGATAAAGCGCGCTATATCTATTAATATTGAGCTCTTAATTTAAAGTGGCTACTATAAGAGTTTAAACATCACT
>NZ_BAAAWD010000011.1:0-158476 GCF_039534895.1 Streptosporangium longisporum
CCGGTTTCTACCCGGCGTGCTGGCCTGCCTGCGCGACGGCGCCCCGCCGCCGGTCGAGCCGGAGGAGGTCGTCCGGGCGCTGGTCGTCCTGGAGGCCGCCGGCTCTCGGCGCCGAACGCCGGGTTCGTCACCCTGTGAGACCGGCCGCCTCCCGCGGCGGCCGGAGACCCGGGCCTCCGGGGTCTGCGGCCCTCCCGGAGCCGGCCGCTCCCTGACGGCGCCCGCCCTCCGGAGAAACCCGGATCGGCGGATCGGCCGGGTCAGGCTGGTCAGTCGCGCAGGCGGGCGCGCAGCAGCCGGGAGTCGGACTCGGTCCAGCCCTGCGAGGTGAGCAGCTCAACGGCCCCCCGAAGCGCTCGTCCATGACGCGCAGGAACTGCTCCATGTACTCGGCCCTGGGCCGGTGGTCGTCGGCCGGCCGGGTGTCGAGGTCGGCGCGCGGTTAGGTCTCGCTGGCGCGCAGCCGGACGAGGATGGCTCCAGGCGGTCGCCCGTGGGCGACGTAGTCGTCGACGATCGCCTCCCGGGTGGCCCCGGCGACCTCCAGCGCCAGGGCGCTGAGCACGCCGGTGCGGTCCTTGCCCGCGGCGCAGTGCACGATCACGCGCCGTCGTCGCGGGCCATGGCCCGCAGCGCCGCCAGCACCGAGTCGGGACGGTCGCGGACGTAGCCGTAGTAGTAGCCGGTCACCCGCAGCTCGGCCGTGCGCTCGTCGTCCCGCCCGGTCCAGGGCAGCACTGTCGGCCTCGATGGTGTCGGCCTCGACGTCGTGTACCGGCGCCCTCGGCGAAGAGCGTGAGGTGGTGGATGCTCACCTCGGCACGCGGTGAGCGGCCCCGGGCCCTCCAGGCGCACCTCCGCCCGGAGCGCAGGTCGACGACGTGGCGGATGTTTCGCGCTCGCCAGACGAGCACGCGCACGTCCCGCTCGGTCAGTCCCTGGAGGTTGTCGGCCCGGTAGATCCGCCGAAGCGTGTGGTGCCACCGTCCACGGTGGCGAGCCCGCCCAGGTCACGGACGTTGACGGCACCTTCGAGTTCGATCCAACGCGTGAAGTCTCTCATCGCTCCCGAGTTATACGCCGCTTACGTACAGGCCGTTAACGGGAGGCGGTTGCTTCCGTAATTACCGTCATATTTGAACGTTGCCGGACAAATTCGTCTTAACTCATATGAGGCCCGTGGAAGGGGCCGGCCGTGCTTCGCCGCGAGGAGGTCGCGTGAGTCCGAGGAGACGTCCCCCTCACCTTCTGATCGATCCCTCCCTGCCGCCCCACCGTGGCGTCGGCGCTGCGCGCCGACGCGACGGCGCTGCGCGCGGCCCGGAGGGGGGCATGCTCCCCCGCCCAAGCTGCCAGCACCCCCAGGGTGTGCGCGACCCTGCTGTTCCTGCTGTTCCTGATGGGGCTGAGTCTCACCGCGGGCCTCATCGTCATCAGCATCGCGATCTTCCTGTCCTCGATGTCCGGTTGAGCGGCGACGTCAAGGGCCACCGGGCATGGCGCCGCTTCCGCACGGCCATGCGCCACCGCGACCGGTACATCCTGCCCGAGGATCTCGACCCCGACTGCGGCGACCTGCTCCGCCGCACGCAGGAGGCCACCGAGACGGTGCTCGACTCCGAGGTCAACAAGCGACCTGCTCGACACGATCGACAACGCGGTGACGCTGCCCGACCAGACCTGGCAGATCGCCTCGAAGCTGAAGCGGCTCTCGGAGCTGAGGGCCGACCACCGGCGGCTGATGCCGCGACCCGCTCCCGCCCGGATCGCCGACGCCTTCGCCCCCTACACCGCGGCCCTGGAGACCGCCGAGCGCTCGCTGGACGCGCGGATCCGCACGCTGGAGGAGTACGCCGGGCAGGTCCGCAGGGCCGACGACGTCTACCGCGCCCACCGGCGGCTCCAGGAGCTCGCCGAGCAGGCCCCGCGCTACGAGGCGCTGGTCGCCGAGACCACCGAGGACGCGCTCGCCGCCCCCGGGCTCGGCCAGCTGACCGAGCAGGCCCGGCAGGTGGAGCGGCTCTTCCAGGAGAGCATCGACGAGGCCCGCCTGACCGCCCGCCACCTGCTGCCGGCCGCCGGCCCCTGACCCCGGCCACCGGTCCCCGACTCCGCGCGACCCCGCGCGGCCCCGGCGCGGCACCCCCACCCGGACCCCGGCCAGGCACCCCGGCGCGGCCTCCGGACCGGCACGCCCCGGCCCGGTACGGCGGGCGGGGCTCAGCCTCCCGCGCGGCGCAGCAGTTCCAGGGTGCGGTTCATGCCGGACCGGTTGCCCAGGCTGCGGTAGATGTCCTGCGCTCGCCGCAGGACGTCCACCGCGGCCCGGTCGTCCCCCGCCTCCAGGTGCGCCTCCCCCAGGTAGCGCAGGCTCCTGGCCATCCACCAGCGGTCGCCCAGCTCCTCGAAGGCGCGCACGGGCCCGTCCCAGACTGGCGCGCGCCTCGCGCGTACGGCCCAGCCTGCCCAGGGCGCGTCCGGCCGACAGCTCGGTCCTGGCGACCCCCCACGTGTCGCCGAGCGCGACCAGGATCTCGTCGGCCCGGCGCACGTAGGTGAGCTCGCGCAGCGCGTTGGCCGGGTCGCCGACCTCGCCGGCCGCGCGCAGGCACCGGGCCTCCTCCCACAGCTCGCCGCGGAGCCGGAACATCTCCGCGGCCCGGTCGAGACTGAAACCGGCCCTGGCGAAGTCGTCCCCGGCGGCGCGGTCGTCACCCGCGGCGCGCAGCGCCCTGGCCGTCGCGCCGAGCACCTCGCCGTAGGCGCGCAGCGTCTGCGCCTCGGAGTAGCGGTTTGCGGTCGCGCTCGAACACCCGCAGCGCGTCCTCCAGCAGCTCCCGCGCCTCGGCGGGCCTGCGCTGGGCCAGCCGGAGCTCGGCGAGGTTGCGCCGGGTCCTGGCCGCCCACCACCGGTCGTCCTCGTCGGTGAAGACGGTGATCGCGTCGATCAGGTGGCCCTGCCCCCGGTCGAGGTTGCCGTCGTTGAACAGCGTCATGCCGACCGCGCGCATCGCCCGCGCCGCCCACCAGGACTCGCCGAGCCCGTCGAAGACCTCCAGCGCCCGCTCGGCGTCCCGCAGGGCGGCGCGGTGATCGCCCTGCCCGCCCGCCACCGCCGCCCGGTCCAGCAGCGCGATGGCCAGGGCCCGCGGGTCGCCCGTCCGCTCCGCGGCCTCGCACAGGATCTCGGCGACCGCCCGCCAGTCCGACCAGTAGGCCCGCAGCGAGTGGCACAGCGAGCAGAAGGCCCTGCCCAGGCCCCAGGGCCAGCTCCCACATCTCCATGCTCCTGGCCTGGCCGATGACCGCGACCAGGGTCAGGCGCTCGGCGTTGAGCCAGTCGGCCGCCGAGACCTCGGCCCGCGTCACCGGCTCCGGCCCCGGGTCCTGCCCGGCGGGCCTGACGCGTCCCCAGTCCTGGGGCCAGCGCGCCACGGCCGCGGCCTCGGCCCGGCGGCGGTAGCCGGACAGGACCCGCTCGATGGCGGCCCGGCGGCGGGCCTCGTCGTCGGTGAGCGCCGGCTCGCGGGCGAAGATCTTCACCAGGTCGTGCAGCCGGTAGCGCATCACCCCCGACAGGTCGGTCCCCGAGCACTCGGCGAGCTGGGCGTCGATGAGCGCCTCCAGCTGGTCGGCCCCCTCCACCTCGGAGGTGGCCAGCAGCTCACCGGCCACCCAGCCGGGCACGTCCGGGGCGGCGACCAGGCTGAGCAGGCGCAGCAGGCGGCGTTGCAGGCCGGTGCAGTCGTCGTAGCTGAGCTGCAGGGAGGCGCGCACGCTCTTGTCGAGGCTGCGGGCGATCTCCAGCTGGTCCAGCCGCCTGCGCTCGTCCAGCAGCCGGTCGGCGAGCCGGCGCAGGGTCCAGTTCTCCCTGGTGGCCAGGCGTCCGCCGCAGATGCCGATGGCCAGCGGCAGGTGGTCGCACATCCGTACGATCTCCCGGGCCGCCTCCGGGTCGGCGGAGACCCGGTCGTTCCCGGCCAGCCTGGCCAGCAGTTCCACGCCCTGCGCCTCGTCGAACACCGACAGCTGCTTGTCGTAGGTGTTGAGCAGGAAGAGCGGCTGCCGGGAGGTAACCATGACCGCGCAGCCGGGCTCGGCCGGGATCAGGGACTTGACCTGGTCGCCGTCGCGGGCGTTGTCCAGGAAGATCAGGATGCGCCTGCCCTTGGTCCAGGTCAGCCAGAGGGTGCGCAGCTCGGCCAGCCCGCCGGGGTCGGTGGTGAGCCGCACGCCGAGCGCGCGCAGGAACCCGATCAGCACCTCGGCGGGGTCGACCGGGGCCTCCACCTGGCCGCGCAGGTCGGCGTACAGGCGGCCGTCGGGGAAGTCGTCGGCGATCTCGTTGCCGAACCGGGCGATGAGCGCGGACTTGCCGACCCCGCCCCTGCCGTACACCGAGACGACCAGGGGGGCGGCGTCGGCGTGGTCGCGGGAGCGGCGGCGCGCGGCGAAGACCTCGCGCAGCTCGGCCAGCGACCCGGTGCGGCCGGTGAAGTGCGCGGTGACCGGCGGCCACTGGTCGGGCGGGCGCCACACCGTCCCGGCCGAGGCGCCCCGCTCCTCGGGACCGCGGCTGCCGGCCGTCGCCCAGGTGAGCAGGCCGACCAGCAGGCCGGCGAGCGCGGTGACGCCGACCTTGGCCTGCAGGGGAAGCTCCCACACGTCCAGCGAGGTGGCCAGGACGCTGGCCATGGCGGCGGCCAGCCCGGCCGCCGCGGGCGCGGCGAGCCGGATCCGGCGTCCCGGCCGCCGGGCGGGCGACCGCAGGTCGGGCTGATCAGGCACGTTCGGCGCCCCGGTCATCCACACCCCTCGCACGAGGACCACGGCACGCCCGCGGCCCCCGCCGACCGGCATGTCCTTCGATTCCTGGAGATTGAATCAGACGTCCACCCGCGGCGCCGCGTCACCCGGGCATCCGGCCCGGGTGACGCGGGCCCTCAGCGGCCCAGCACGTGGCAGGTCGCCGTGGCCGTCCTGGACGGGTCGCTCTCGGAGACCGCGGTCAGGGTCACCGTGCCGAGGCGGGCGCCCGTGGAGGCCCTGCGGGCGTCGACCGTGACCCGGGTGCTCCGGCCGGCGTCGGCGGTGGCGAGCTCGTTGGGCAGCGAGACCGTCCAGCCCCGTCCCGTGACCGTCGCCGAGAGCCGGTAGACGTCACCGGAGAGGTGGGCGCTCACGTCCTCGGGGTGCGTCCCCTGGGCCGGGGCGGTCCTACCGGTGTTGAACAGCGGGAAGCGGCACGTCGAGCGGCCGTCCCGGGACGGCAGGCCCAGGGTGGGCAGCACCTTCACCCCGCGCCTGCTCGGCCCGGCGCCGTCCAGGGAGCGGACCGCCACGGTGTAGGAGAGCACGCCCTTGCGGTCGCGCTTGAGGTCCAGCACGTAGAAGTGCAGCCGGTTGGCCCGGTCCACGTACTCGAACTCCGATCCCGAGCCGGTGCCGGCGTGGAACAGCGCGTCCGAGAGCTGGCGGTAGTCGCCGATCGTGATGGGCACGGCGGTGCCGTCCGGCAGGACGTAGTCGGTCATGCCGATGTCCTGCGGGTTGGCGTCGACCACCCACTCGAAGGGGGCCTGGTCGACGTTCTTGGTCTTGGCCAGCAGCACGCCGGAGTCGGGCGTGAAGGAGTCGGCGCCCATCCGGTCCACGACCTCGATCGTGTAGTTGTCGTAGCCGCCGCCGTCGCAGAACGGGTCGGTGCTCACGTCGCAGGCCGGGGCGCGGTCGCCGCCGGTGAAGGCGATGTTGACGCCGGACAGGTCCTCGGCCCCCGGCTTGACGACCCGGGCGGTCACCTTGGCCACGACGAGACCGGACTCGGCCAGCGCGTCCCTGGACAGGCGCAGCACGTTGGCCTCGTCCACCATCTCCAGCTTGATCTTGTTGCGGAGCATGTGCTGGGCGCCCATCGAGGCGCCCGCGGTGGGCGGGATCAGCCAGCGGCTGTGCGGGCCGCCGGGGCCGTTGAAGCTGCCCCGGCTGAGCATCTCCCAGATGCCGGTGTAGGCCCGGCGCGGCGGCACCCCGAACGGGTTGTTGTAGTTGTCGCCGATGCCGAGGATGTGGCTGAGCTCGTGGGCGTAGACGCCCTGCCCGGAGCTCTCGGCCTGGGTGGAGGAGCCGCCCCCGGCGTTGGGCCAGATCGAGGAGGCCGAGGCCCAGGAGGTCCACTCCACGTAGCGGGTCCTGGCCCAGTTGGGCAGGCTCTCGTCGGGCGGGCCGAAGGCGTCGGTCACCGCCTCCTTGGTCGGGAACTTGATCGGGCCGAACTCCTGCCAGGTGGCCGACTCGTCCTGGCCCGCGCTCAGGTAGAAGACGAAGTCGAAGCCCGCGGGCACCTCGGGGCCCGCCGCGCCGGTCCAGGCGGCCCGCGCGTCGGTGCGCAGGTTGCGGTTGCAGGTGTCACCGGCCGGGCAGGCCGTGCCGCCCTGGAACTCCATGGCGTACTCGTGCGACTTGCCGGGCATCTCGTACGGCCCGAACGCGGTCAGCTCCACGCCGTAGCGGCCCCCGGAGTCCTCCATCCAGTACTCGTGGATGGTGTGGCCCCGGTTGAGGGCGCCGGGGGTGTTGAGGAAGTCCCGGTAGAAGCCGGCGACCTGGTCGCGGGGGATGTCGTGGGCCTCGGCGCTGGGGTTTCCGAAGACCGTGGACCCCTTGGGCTGGGTGACCACGAACGGCCGGCCGGGGTAGTCGGCCAGGACGAGCGCGCCGCGGAAGGTCCGCTTGGAGCCCTTGACCGCGGGGTCGGCCCAGTTCGTGCCGGGGGGCTTGCGGTAGTCGGCCCACGTCATGTGGTCCGGGTTCTTCCAGTTCTGCGGGTCGATCGGGGCGGGGGCGCCCGGTTCGGCGCGGCGCGCGGTGTCGGCGTCGGGGGTGGCGGGGGCGTCCTGCTGCCAGGGCTGGGTCCTGGGCCACTGCTCCAGGCGCCAGGGGTGCTCGGGGTCCGGTGCGGGGTCGGCGGCGGCGGGGAGGGAGGTGGCGAGACCGGCGAGAATCAGCATGACCGTGGCGATCGATGCTTTCATCAGCCTAGGGGGACGAGTCACGATAAATGACGCTATAGATCGCTTACAGCGGGATCAACAACCCGCTGTCAGGAAGCATGGAGGCGAGACCCGCCGGAGACCCATTTGAGATCGGGGGCCACTCCCCTTAACCTCTCCGAAGGGGACGAACACACAGGAGCGCCTATGCCCACCCGTGCCGGTCGGACCATCGGCACGCGCGCCAGGGCCACCGTCTCCGTCCACTGCGCCCCCATCGTGCTCCCCGTCTGCGGCCCGCCGGTCAGGGACGGCGCGATCGTCGTGCGGAACGACCGGATCGCCCGGGTCGGCCCGCGCGCCGAGATCGTGGCCGCCCATCCCCTGCTCACCCCGGTCCACTGGCCGGGAATGATCGTGCCGGGCCTGATCGACGCGCATCTGCGGCTCGACCGCGCCGCGGCCCCGGTCTCGGCGTACGGCGTCACCGCCGCCGGGGGCATCGCCGCCGACCTCGACGCGGCCTCCACCCTCGGCGAGGCCGGGCTGGGCGGCGTCACCTACCTGGAGACCCGCTGCGAGGACGAGGACCGCTGGGAGGACGAGGCACGCGACCGGCTGATCACCGCGATCCGCGAGGTCGACCATCCGGGCGTCATCGGCATCGCCGCCCACTCCTCCGATCCGGTCGTGATGGAGGACCTGACCGTCCTGTCCAGGACGTTCGGCCTGCGGCTGCACGTCGAGCCCGGACGCCACACCGTCGCCTTCCTCGACGAGGTCGGCGCGCTCGACGCCGGCTGTCACATCGCGATCTCCCGCCCGCTGGACGAGGCCGACCGCAAGCTCCTGCGGGCCCGCGGCACGGTCGTCGCCATCTCGTCGCCGTTCGCCGCCGACGGGCTGCTCGACGGCGAGAGCGCGATCGCGATCGGCACCCGTACCGGCGGCGACCCGCTGGCCGTCGCCCGTGCCCTCTCCCGCGCGCCCGAGCACGACCGGCTCCTGGTCGAGGCCGTGACGCGGGGCGGCGCGCGGGCGCTGGGCATGGACGAGGGCCCCGGCCGCCTGGGCTGCCTGGACCGGGGCGGGCGCGCCGACTTCGCGGTCTTCGCGGTGGAGGCCGGCGAGCGGGACCCGTACACGGTCCTGCTGCACGAGGGGCCGGGCCGGTGCGTGGCCACGTTCGTGGGCGGCAGGGCGAGCCGGCGCCCCGGCGAGACCGCCCGCGACACCGGTCATTCCGGGGCGACCGGAAGCACCGGAAGTACCGGAGGCACCCGCGGGGGCGGGGGCGCCCGTGACGCCGGGGACGCCGGGGACGCCGACGCGAGGAGCAGACGCCTCGCCTGAACCCGCTCTGAACCCGCTCCGTGCTCCGCGCCGCCCACCGGCCGGCGCCGTCCGCCCTCCTCTGTCCGAACATACATCCGATCATCCCATGTTTCGCCGCCGGTGAACCGTCCCCCGGCCGGATCGGGCGCCGCCCTTTTTTAAATCATCGCGAAGATGAAACAATGGGTCATGGCGGAAAACACGGCTCATGCGGTGACCATCAAGGAAACGCCCATCATGATGAAATTCATGATGCGCCTCTTCAATCCCCTGATGCGCGTGCAGGTGCGCAAGGGGAAAGCACGCTCCGTCGGCGGCGTGATCCTTCTTCATTTCACCGGGAGAAAGACCGGAAAGCGGTACGAGGTTCCCGTCATGAAGCAGGACGAGGACGGCAGGCTGTGCGTCTACACCGAGGCCCGGTGGAAGGTGAACCTGCGCGGCGGCGCCGACGTCGAGGTGACGGACATGGGCAGGCGCACCCCCATGCGCGCCGAGCTGATGGACGACCCCGACGCCATGGCCACCGAGATGGAGGGCCTGGTCAGGAAGATCGGGCTCAAGGAGGCGAACCAGCGGCTCGGCATCGTCGTCCACGTCGACCGCATGCCGACCCGCGAGGAGCTGGCCGAGGCGATCCGGCGGCGCAACCTCGGGGTCATCTACCTGACGCCGCGCTAGGGACCCGCGCACGGGGCCGCCCGCCGGGCCGGAGGGCACGGCGGGCGGCCCCTTCGATCAGCCCGGCTCGCCGAGCGAGCGCAGGTTGTTCGCGTGCCTCGGCGACACCCTGGCCGGGTACTTCTTGGGCTCGGTCCTCGCCGACCTGCGGGAGGCGTCCGGGCGGGGCTGCGGGGGCAGGGAGTGCGAGGCTCCCGGGAGCCGGACCGACAACGCGTGGTTGAACACGTTCTTGGGGTCCCACTTGGCCTTGACCTGCTGCAGCTTCGGGTAGTTGTCCTTGTAGTACAGCGTGTGCCAGGGCACCCCGGAGGTGTTCAGCGCCGGGTCGGCGAGGTCGTTGTCGGGGTAGTTGATGTACGCGCCGTCATAGGCGTCGCCGGGCACGGGGACGCCTCCGGTGTCCGCGTGCACCTCCCGGTAGACCTCGCGGATCGACGTCAGCCACTTCTCCTCCTCGGCCGGGTCCCACCAGCCGATGTCGAAGAAGCCGATGAGCGGTGCGACCCGGTGCGGGTTGGCCGTGGCCGCGGGATCCACGGCGTTGATCTTCCCGCCGAGCGACATCAGGTAGACCGACGCGCCGACGTCGCCCTCGCCCTCGGTCAGGAACCTGTAGATGACCTTCAGCTGCGCCGGGGTCCAGGGCTTCTTCAGGTAGGCGGCCTTCGACTTGAACATGAGCGCGTACGCGCCGGCCCCGGAGTCGTAGGACAGGGTCACCTTCATCCACGGCGCCACGCTGAAGTAGTCGAAGGTCGGCTCGATGCCGACGCCCTCGCCGACGGTCTGCACCAGCGTCCACAGGATGCCGTCCGCGCCGGGGACGTCGCCGTCCATGGCCGCGAACAGCTCGATCTTCCCGCTGGAGCGGTGGTACATGGTCAGCGAGCTGTCCATGCTCTCGAAGGTGGGCTCGGCGTGGTTCTGCTGCTGCCAGCGGGCGTAGTTGTCGGCCAGCCGGGAGAGCGACTCCTCGGTCATGTTCTCCCAGCTCCAGCTGGCCGAGACCACGTACTGCCGCGCGGGGGGCTTGGGCAGCAGGGTCGAGGGGTCGTTGCCCCTGACATTCGGGGAGCGCATCAGGTAGCGGGTGACGATGCCGAAGTTCCCGCCGCCGCCTCCGGCGTGCGCCCACCACAGGTCCCGGTTGGGGTCGCGGGCCTCGCGGGTGGCGACGACGATCCGGGCCCGGCCCGAGCGGTCGACCACGACGACCTCCACGCCGTAGAGGTGGTCGATCACCAGCCCGTGCCTGCGCGACTGGGGGCCGTACCCGCCGCCGGCGATGTGGCCTCCCGCGCCGACGCTCGGGCAGCCGCCGGCCGGGACCGTGACGCCCCAGCCGAGGTAGAGCGAGCGGTACGCCTTGCCGAGCGTGGCACCGGCCTCGATCGCGAACGCCTTGTGGTGGGGGTCGAAGTAGACGTCGTTCATCTCCGAGATGTCGATGATGATCGACACCGAGGGGTCGTCCACGAAGTTCTCGAAGCAGTGGCCGCCGCTGCGCACGACGATCTTCTTGTTCGCGCGTACGGCCTCGTTGACCACCTGCACGATCTGCTGGGCGGAGTGGACGACGCGGACCGACTCCGGCTGCGCCATGAAGCGCGCGTTGTAGCCCCTCGTGACGAGCTCGGCGTAGCGCGGGTCGTCCGGGCCGATCGTCGCCGCGCCCGGCGTCGGCGGGCAGCCGGCGGAGGTCCTCCCCGCGGTGGCGCTCGCCTCCGAGTCACCGGCGGCCAGCCCGACGGCCGCCCCTCCCGCGACGGCCATCACTTCCAGGAATCCACGGCGTGTTGCTTTGGCCACCGTATTTACCAGACCTTTCGAATTTCACGTTCTCATGAGCGTTCCCCCGGGGGGAGGAACGCCTTTCCGCCGCCGGGGCGAGCCCCGGCGTCCTTCTTTTCCCGCGGGAGCCAGGTCCCGGGGAATCGCGTCCCGCGCGGGAGCCGGGATTTCCCGGGAATTCCGGCTCCCGAAAGGACCGGTCCTCGCGAGGATGTCATTCCTCGCGGGCGAGCAGGTTCTCCGCGGCCTCCTGCAGCAGGCGGCTGGCGGCGCGCACCTCGGCCGCGAGCGGCCGGTCGGCCTGCAGCGGAGGCGACACGCGGGCCAGGTCGGCCCACAGGCCGGTGGCCGTCTCGTTCCGCCCCGCGAGCGCTCCCCGCTGGGCCACGCCAAGCGCGAGGGAGCCGACGACCAGCCACGCCAGCTCCACGGCCTCGGCCACGGAGTTGGCCCCGTTGAGCGCCATCGGCACGTGGTCCTGGTTGCCGCCGTTCGTCGGCAGCGCGGTCAGGGAGGCCGGGTAGGCGAGCTGCCTGATCCTGGAGACGAACGAGGTGGCGCTGAGCTGCACCCCGGCCAGGCCGCTCCCCGCCCCGGGACGGGGGGTGAGCATCGGCGGCGCGCCGCCGTTGTAGGACGGATCGCACAGCAGGGCGAGCTGCCGTTCGGCGAGGAAGGCCACCTGCTGCAGGCACAGGCCGATCTGGTCGGAGCACAGGCCGACCGGCATGGCGTGGAAGTTGCCGCCGTGCAGCAGCTCGCCCTCGTAGAAGACGGGGTTGTCCGTGCAGCCCATGGCCTCGCGGACGAGGATCTCCTCGGCCCCGTAGAGCTGGTCGAGCACCGCGCCGAGGACCTGCGGGGCGCACCGGAGGCTGTAGGGCTCCTGCAGCGGCCGCAGGGGGTTGCGCTCCATGTCGGCCGGAAGGTCCTCGCGGATCCACCGGGCCACGGTGAGCTGCCCCGTCTGGCCCCGGACCCGGCCTATCCCGGCGTGGTAGGCCTCCGGGTTGGAGCCCAGGATGTCGGCGATCCTCGCCGTGAGGATGCCGACGGCCCGTACCAGCCTGAGCACCGCCTGGTGGTTCAGGATGCACACCGCCAGGCTGACGCTGGTCCCGTTGACGAAGGCCAGCGCCTCCCGGGCCGACCACTCGACGGGTTTGGCGTCCATGTCGGCCAGGGCCCGCGAGGCGGGCACCACCGACCAGCCGTCGTCACCGCGCACCCATGCCTCCCCATTGCCCGCGTGGGCCAGCGCCGCGTGGGCGAGCGGCTGCAGGTCCCCGCTGGCACTCACCGTGCCGTCGCGCGGGATCGACGGCGTGAAGCCGTCGTTCCACAGGTCGGCCAGGGTCTGCCAGAAGTCCGGCGACACGGCCGAGTGCCCCTTGCGCATGCTGCTGAGACGGAGCCAGACGATCAGGCGGCACACCTCGGGATCCAGCGGCCTGCCCTGGGCGGAGCCCAGGTGGGCGATCAGCCCGGCGCCCTGCTCCATCGGGGAGTCGGACGCGGAGAACGCCACCAGGGGGCCGAAGCCGTGGGTGACCCCGTACACCGACTCGTCGCCGGAGAGCCGCTCGGCCAGCAGGTCCACGCTGGCCCGCATGCGGCGGACCTCCTCGTGGTCGCAGGGCTCCATCCGCGCGTCCCAGCGCGTGCTCCTGACGATCGAGGCCAGGTTGTCGGTGGAACGTCCGTCGATCAAGGCTGTCACGTGTCTGCTCCCGCGTCGGAAAGGGAAGGTCGCTGTAGTCGCCGGAGCTTGCCGGTGTCGGAACGGTCGATCCGATCGACCAGGCGCACCTGCCGGGGGCGGGCGTCGAACCGTCCCACGGCCGCGCGCACCTCCGTGACGGACAGGGCTCCCTCGCCCTCCGGGACCACGAGCAGGTCGAAGTTCTCGCCGCTGAAGGCGTCGGTGACCGGGAGGAAGGCCAGGTCCGCGCAGCGCAGCACCGATCTGACCGACTCCTCCAGCCGGTCGAGGTCGACCCGGCGGCCGTTGATCTTCACGAGCCGGTCGCGCCGCCCGTCGAAACGGAACCGGCGCGCGTCGAGCCGCCGTACGTAGTCGTCGGTCCGCCAGACGTCGGCGGGGGCCTCGCCCGGCCGGAACGCCAGCCGGGGGCTGCGCACCACCAGCGGCGTCTCCTCGCCGGGAGCGCCGTCGACGTCGCCGTCGGGGCCGTCGATGTCGCCGTCGTGGGCGCCCGTGGTCACGTCGCCCGGCGTGGCGGCGGACGCGTCTCCGGAAGCGGCGGGGGTCTCGGCGGGGGTCTCGGCGGGGGTCTCGGCGCGGGGGGCGAACTCGACGTCCGCGAACAGCTCCCACGGCGGCCGGTCCGGGCCCCAGGTGCGGGAGGCGATGCCACCGGCCTCGGTCGAGCCGAAGACCTCCACGACGCGTATCCGCTCGCGCCCGGTCTCCTCGACAAGGGACTCGGCCGCCAGCGGGAGGGTCGCGGTGCTGTGCAGCACGCTCAGGTGCTCGGTCCCGCCGACCCAGGAGGCGTGCCTGCGCAGGATGGAGAAGGTCCAGGGCACCGCCACGATCGCCCAGCGCAGGTCCTGCGGGGCCGGCATGGCGCCGAAGTAGCGGGGGCGGTACCAGGCGGGCAGGCGCAGGCGGGCGGGCACGAGCACGCTCGCGAGCGCGCCGTACACGTGCTTGGGCGGCGCGAAGGACAGCAGCGCCTGCGGGCGGTCCCGCTCGACCAGCGCGGCCAGCAGGCCCGCCTCGGCCCACATCTGCTCGCGCGTCCGCCGCCAGCACCGGCTCGGGCCGGTGCTGCCCGAGGTCTCCAGGTCCACGGTCGCGGCCAGGCGGTCCAGGACGAACGCGTCGACGTCGGTGCCGGGGCCGAGCAGGTCCCAGCGGACCAGCCAGGGGTCGTCGTTGATCCGCGGTGCCGCGAACCCGGAGCCGAGCAGCTCCTGCGGCGACACCTCGGTGTAGACGTCGGCGGCGTGGGAGGAGGCCACGCCGCCGTGTTCGGGAACGCACTGGGAGGTCAATTCCGCTCCGCGGAGTGCTCGACGAGGTCGAGGAAGTCCTGGACCGTTCTTATACGTGCCAGGTCCTCTTCCGGAATGTCAATGCCGGTGTGCTCCTGCATGGAGAAGGCGACCTCCACGACGGCCAGGGAATCGAGGGCCAGGTCGTCGGTGAATGATTTCTCCGGCAATACCCTCTCTGCGGGCACGCCCGCCACCCTCTCCACGATCTCGGCCAGGCTGGAAAGCATTTCCTGTTGCTCTGCGGACATTTTCCGATATCCCTTCACGATCACATTGGACGGCTTTCCCGACTTTCCGTGCCGGTCAGGGTGACACATCCCGCGGGCGGCGCAGCACCAGGACCGCGTTGTGGCCGCCGAATCCGAAGGAATTGCTGACGGCCACGTCCGCCGTGTGTTCCTGGGCTCGGTGCGCCACGAAGTTCATCTCCGGGTCCTCGGGGTCGTCGCAGTTGACCGTGGGCGGCGCGATCCCGGTGCGGACGGCCTCCAGGGCGACCATCGCCTCGACGGCGCCGGCCGCCCCGAGCATGTGGCCCGTCATGCTCTTGGTCGAGCTCACCGGCATCGACGTGGCCCGCTCGCCGAACACCCGGCGGATCACCTTGATCTCGGCGGTGTCGTTCATCCGGGTGCCGGTGCCGTGCGCGTTGACGTATCCGACCTCGTCCGGGGTGACGCCGGCGTCCTTCAGGGCCAGGCGCACGGCCCGCTCCACGGCGGTCCCCTCCGGATGCGGGCTGGTCAGGTTGTAGGCGTCGGTGCTGGCGCCGTACCCGGCCACCTCCCCGTACACCCGGGCCCCGCGCGCCGCGGCGTGCTCCTCGCTCTCCAGCACCAGGACCCCGGAGCCCGCGCTCATCACGAACCCGTCGCGGCCGGTGTCGAAGGGCCTGCTGGCGGCGCCCGGGTCGTCGTTGCGCCGGGAGAGCGCCCTGGCCCTGGCCGCGGCGGCCAGGTCGAAGGGGGTCAGGGCGTCGTCGGCCCCGCCGGCCAGGACGACGTCCGCCTCGCCCCTCCGGATCAGTCTCATGGCCTCGCCGACGCAGGTCGCCCCGGTGGCGCAGGCGGTCGTGATGCAGGCGGAGGGGCCCTGGGCGCCGACGTGCAGGGCGACCTCGGAGGCGACCGTGACCACACCCGTCGAGGTGAAGGTGTAGGGGCTCAGCGCCATGAAGCCGCGTGCGGCGAACGCGGCCCCCGCGTCGACGAGCACGCTGCTCGCGCCGCAGGCGCTGCCCACCGTCACCCCCACCGCGGGCGCGAGGGCGGCGTCGACCTCCAGGCCGGCGTCCTTGAGCGCGAGCACCGCGGCCACCAGGGCCAGGTGCGCCGGTCTGGTGGTGCGCCGCACCAGGGAGGCCGGCAGCCACTCCTCGGGGTCGAAATCCACGATCTGGCCGCCGATTCTGACGGGAAGACCGGAGACGTCCATTCCGGAAATCTCGCGAATGGCGCTGGTGCCCTGAATCAGATTGGACCACGTGGTTTCCCAGCCCACCCCGAAGGGCGAGACGACCCCATAGCCGGTGACGACCACCCTCCTGGGCGGAGCACCTCGCGGAGAATCAATGTCGTCGATGGCCACCAGCGCCTCACCGGGAAGTTCGGGAATCCCATGCCGGGCTCGACGGTAACCGAGGGCCAGGGGGTTCGTCACCGGCTCGGATACGCTTTTCCGTACGAGCCGGGAACAGATCTTCTATTACATGCGGGCACCGGTTCACAAGGGTCGCGCCGGTTTTCCCGGTGCTCCGGCCTTCGTCACCGTGCTCCTGCCCGGTGGCCTTCCCGTTGATTTCCCGTGTTTTTCCCGCGCTTTCGGGCGGTGGCCGTGGCGGCCCGCCCGAGCGGGTCCGCGCCACCGTCCGGGACGGGTCCCGGGCAGGTCCGGGACGGGGTGCGCGCGACCGGCCGGGGCGGTCCCGGCGCGGACCCCGGGACGGCCCCCGGCGCCGTCCGCGTACCGGCCGGGGTGATCTTCAGGGGTGCTCCGGAGCGGCCCGCGGGGCACCCGCGTCCGGCCGTCCGGCACCCACCCGGGGCGCGGCGGCCCGGTGTCCCGTCGCCGGGCACGGGGTGTCCCGCCAGCGAGACACCCCCTCACCGGTGAACCGGGGGGACGGGTGGGGTTCCCGTGACGGAGATAACAATAACGTCACCCAAGGAACCTGACTTGCTCCTGGTTCGTTGCCATGGGTATGGCTATATGCGTAGGTCCGAGCATTTGATCCTGAGCGCGCGCTCAGGTGTCCTTCCACCGCATCTCTGCTCGGGCTGAGATTGGGAGAGCGTCGTTGAACGACCAGGTGCAGGTACGTCTCCTCGGGCCCGTGCGCGCGATGAGAGGCGATCATGAGCTCGACCTGGGATCGCCTACGCAGCGTAGCCTCTTCGTGGCGCTGGCGACACGTCCGGGAACCTCGGTGAGCCGGCAGGAACTGATCAACGCCGTCTGGGGAGGAAATGCCCCCACAACTGTTGAAAGCAGCATTTATACATACATAGCACGTCTAAGGCGCATTTTTGAACCATTGAGGCCGCCGAGGGCGCCCTCCGAGATGCTGGTGGGCGACGGCACGGGCTACATGCTCGCGCTCGACCCGCGCAGCATCGACGCCCAGATCTTCGAACAGCACCTGGACAGCGTCCGGCACCTGCAGCGCTTCGGTCCCTGGCCCCAGGTGGTCGAGAGGCTGGACACCGCGCTGTCGCTGTGGCGCGGACCGGCGCTGGGCGGCGTGGTCGGCCCGCTGGCGGACGCCGAGCGGACCCGGCTGGAGGAGCTGCGCTTCACGGCCATCGAGGACCGCGCCCAGCTCCTGCTGGAGGCCGACCGCGCGGGCGAGATCATCGGTGACCTGTCCGGCCTGGTCCGCACCCACCCGCTGCGGGAACGGCTGCACTACCTGCTCATGGTGGCCCACTACCGCTGCGGGCGGCGGGCCGACGCGCTGAAGCAGTTCCACAGCGTGCGGCGCCTGCTCATCAGGGAGCTGGGCATCGAACCGGGCGAGGACCTGCGCAGGTGTCACGACCAGATCCTGAACGGCACCCTGAGCTCGCCCGTGCCCGCCGACTCCCCGGCGACGCTGACCTCCCAGGGCAGCGGCGGCTTCCCGACGCTGACCCCCCACGGCAGCGGCGGCTTCCCGGTGTTCGTGGTGCCCGCCCAGCTCCCCCGTGACGTCCCGGGGTTCACCGGGCGGCGCGAGGAGCTGCGACGGCTGGAGGAGTTCGTCTCGGCGGCCGAGGTCCTCGGCGAGGCCGGGGTCATCCTGGTCAGCGGCGCCCCCGGCGTGGGCAAGTCGGCACTGGCCGTGCGCTTCGCCCGCGGGCTCACCGACCGGTTCCAGGGCGGCCAGCTCCACCTGGACCTGCGGGGCTTCTCCAACGAGGCCGAGCCGATGGAACCGGCCGAGGCGCTGCGCCACCTGCTCGCCGGGCTCGGCAGCGTCCCCGACCCGTCCGAGGACCTGCAGGCCCTCTCGTCCCGCTACCGGAGCCTGGTGACGGGCCGGCGGATCCTGATCGTGCTGGACAACGCCAGGTCGGCCGAGCAGGTGCGGCCCCTGCTGCCCGGCGACCCGTCGTGCCTGGTGCTGGTCACGAGCAGGAACAGGCTGTCGGGGCTGACCACCCGCGACGGGGCATTGCGCGTGACCCTGGACCTGATGCCCCAGGACGACGCGGTCACGCTGGTGAAGAACGTCATCAGGCAGGCCAGCGGGGAGGCCGAGCGTCCCCTGGTCGACCGGCTCTGCCAGGTGGGCGACTACCTCCCGATCGCGCTGCGGATCGCGGCGGAGCGGATGACCAGCCGGTTCCACGGCGGGATCGCCGTCGCCACCCGGACGATCCCGGAGCGGGAGGAGCTGCTGGAGAGCGCCGACACCGAGTGCGACGAGCAGTCGTCGATGCGGTCGGTGTTCTCCTCCTCCTACCGCGCGCTGCCCGCCGAGGCCGCGGAGATGTTCCGCCTGATGGGCCTGCACGGCGGCTCGACGTTCGACCTGGTGACGGCCGCGATCATGGCGGACGTGGACCACGACCGCGCCAGGCGGACGGTCGACTTCCTGCTGAGCGGGCACCTGCTGCGGATCACGCCGTGCAACCGGCTCAGGTTCCACGACGACATGCTGCGCGCGTACGCCAAGGACCGCGCCATGGCCGAGATGTCCTACCGGACGCGGCGGGCGGCCGTCTCCCGGCTGGTCACCCACTACCTGCGCACCGCGGACGCCGCGATCCGCCTGCTGTACCCGGCGCGCTACCCCCTCCCGCCGCCCCCGCTGGCACCCGACGGGGTGGCGACCCTGCGCTTCGGCAGCGCCGAGCAGGCCAGGACCTGGTTCGAGAGGGAGTTGCCCAACCTGAGCGCGGCCGTGCGCCAGGCGGGCGCGTACGGCGTGTGCCCGGTCAGGGAGCGCCTGCCGTCCCTCATCCAGAGCTTCCTGCGCGGCCGGTCGGAGGGTCAGCCGAGCGTCCCGGCGAACAGCCCCCGCCCCGAGGGGCCGCCCTCGATGTAGTCCACCTTCAGTCCGGCCCCGGTGAACGCGGTCTCGTACTGCTCCCGGGTGAACAGGGTGTTCACGTGGGTGACGGTGAAGTGACGGGCGGGCGAGGCGGCGTCGGCCACCACGTAGTGGACCTCCATGACGCTCGCGCCGCCCTCCCGGACCGTGCGCGAGACCCGGGCCAGGGTGCGGCCGTCCACGGTGACCACGTCCCCGGCCACGTAGCCGGGCAGGAACGACTCGGGGAACCACCACGGCTCGATGACCAGGACGCCCCCGGGGACCAGGTGGGCGGCCATCGTCCCGACGGCCGCCGCCAGCTCCCGCTCGTCGCGCATGTAGGCGATGGAGCTGAACATGCAGGTGACCGCGTCGAAGGTGCGCCCGAGGGCGAAGTCGCGCATGTCGCCCTCGTGGGCGGGCACCCCGGGCATCCGCGTCCTGGCCACGGCCAGCATGTCCGCCGACAGCTCCAGCCCCTCGACGTGGCCGAAGAGCCCGGCGAAGTGCCTCAGGTGGGACCCGGTCCCGCAGGCCACGTCCAGCAGGGACGACGCCCCGGGCAGCCGCGCGCGGACCAGCTCGGCGACGGTCGCCGCCTCGGCCTCGTAGTCCTTGCCGCGCCCGGCGTAGATCGCGTCGTAGACGTCCGCCAGCTCGGCCTCGTACATGGTCCTGCCTCTCAGCGGGCCGCGGCCGGGACGGCGGCGCGGGCGCGGTAGGTGTCGACGAGGCCGGCGATGCTCGCGGCCACCTCTGCGGGGGCGGGCATGGCGTTCATCTCGTCACGGATCCTGCGTGCCTCCCGGGTGAAGGACGGCTCCGCCAGCAGCCGCAGCAGGGCCTGCCTGACCAGGGCCCCGGTGGCCTCGCTGCTGTGCATCGTCAGGCCCGCGCCCTGCTCGGCGAGGTAGCGCGCCCGCAGCGGCTCGTCGAACAGGTTGGGCAGGACGAGCTGGGGCGCGCCGCCGGCCAGGGCCGTGAAGAACGTGCCGCTCCCGCCGTGGTCGATCACCGCCGTGCAGGTCGGCAGCAGCGCGTGCAGCGGCACGAAGCTGACCAGCCTGACGTTGTCCGGCACGCGCTCCAGCTGCGCCTGGTGCTGTTCGGGCAGGGTGGCGACGATCTCCACGTCCAGGTCGGCCAGCCCGTCGAGGATGTCCTGGACCGGCACCAGGTAGCCGTCCAGGTTCTCCGCCGAGGTGGTCCCCAGCGTCAGGCAGACGCGGGGCCGCTCGGGCGGGACGCGCAGCCAGGGCGGGATCACCGCGCGGTCGTTGTACGGGACGAACCGCAGCGGGACGCGGTGCGGTTCCGGGCCCGCGACCGGGTCGGGCGGCAGCTGCAGGGAGGGCGGCGTGTAGTCGACGGTGAAGTGCCCGGTGGTCATCTCCTCGGAGAACTCCACGCCGTGCCTGCGGCCGTGCGCGGTGATCCACGCCTGCAGCATGTCCTCGCGGTCCTGCGGAGGCTGCAGCTCCTTCATCCGCAGGTAGTGGCCGCGCATCCGGCCGAAGAGGTCCAGGCTCCACATGAACCGCGCGTGCACCGCGCCGCACGCCTTGGCGGCGATCGGCCCGGCGTAGGTGACCGGCTCCCAGATGACCAGGTCGGGTTCCCACTTCCGGCAGAACTCGGTCAGCCCGTCGATCATGGGCTCGTTCACCAGACGGCACCACCAGGGGACGAACTGGGCATATCCCCGCTTGTAGGTCTCCCAGTCGAGCAGCTCGGGGTGGTCGTCCGCCATGTCGAAGAAGGGCACCGCCCTCTTGTGCTTCTTGCGGGGGTCGAAGAAGCCGAACGCCCTGTTGGCCCGCCAGAGGCTGTGGTCCCTGCCCACCGGCACCGCGGTCAGCCCCGAGCGCGTGATCACGTCGGTCAGGTCGGGCTGGCTGGCGACGCGGACCTCGTGCCCCTCGGCCTGCAGCGCCCACGCCAGCGGGACCATGACCAGGAAATGGGACTTCTCCGCATAGGTGGCGAACAGAATACGCATGGTCGTCCTTGCCGTCCTTCCGGGCGTGCTGACGCGGGGTGCGGGGCACGGCGCGGCCGCACCCCTGTCGGCCCCGACGAGGCCGGTCGCGACCGGGACACGTCCCAAGCCCTATCACATTGGCTCCGCCGAAAGGCAATACCGTTTCGCGGGGCGCTGGGGGTTGATTTCCCGATGAGCCCGAACAGTAGTCTCAGGCACCGCCGCAGACGAAAACGCAGGAGCTCCGATGAAAGGCATAGTCCTTGCCGGAGGAAACGGGACGCGTTTACATCCGCTGACCCTCGCGACCTCCAAGCAGTTGCTTCCCATCTACGACAAGCCGATGATTTACTACCCGATCTCGGTGCTGATGCTGGCACACATCCGTGACATCCTCATTATTTCCACGCCGGACACCCTTCCGTCGCTGCAGGCGCTTCTGGGTGACGGATCCCATCTGGGCGTGAACTTCAGCTACGTGCCGCAGCCGGAGCCGCGCGGGATCGCCGAGGCGTTCCTGCTGGGGGACGCGCACATCGACGGGGACCCGTGCGCGCTGGTGCTGGGCGACAACCTCTTCCACGGCGCGGGCTTCCCCGACCTGCTGCGCAGGGCCCGCGAGGAGCTGGACGGCTGCGTGATGTTCGGCTACCCGGTGAGCGACCCGGAGCGCTACGGCATCGGGGAGCTGGACGCCGAGGGCCGGCTGATCTCGATCGAGGAGAAGCCGGCCCTGCCCCGCTCCGACCAGGCCATCACGGGCCTGTACTTCTACGACAAGCAGGTCGTGGACATCGCCAGGGAGCAGCGGCCCTCGGCCCGCGGCGAGCTGGAGATCACCGACGTGAACCGGGTCTACCTGGAGCAGGGCAAGGCGAACCTGGTCCCGCTGGGCCGCGGCTTCACCTGGCTGGACGCCGGGACGCACCAGTCCCTGCTGGAGGCGAGCCAGTACGTGCAGATCCTCGAACGCCGCCAGGGGGTACGGGTCGCCTGCCTGGAGGAGATCGCCCTGCGCATGGGGTTCATCGACGCCGACGCCTGCTACCGGCGGGGCACCGAGATGAGCCAGTCGGTGTACGGCCGATACGTCATGGACATCGCTCGATCACTCGCGTGACTGACAGCAAAGGTGCAGCCAAATGCGGATCCTGGTCACCGGCGGTGCCGGGTTCATCGGCTCGAACTTCGTGCGGCGCACGCTCTCCGGCGCCTACGAGGGGTTCGAGGACGCCCGGGTCGTCGTCGTGGACAAGCTGACGTACGCCGGGACCATGGAGAGCCTGGCGTCGGTCATCGACGACCCGCGGCTGGAGTTCGTCCAGGGCGACATCTGTGACGCCTCGCTGATGTCCAGGCTGACCAGGGGCGCCTCCCTGGTCGTGCACTTCGCGGCCGAGACCCACGTGGACCGGTCGATCGACAGCGGGGCCGACTTCGTCACCACCAACGTGGTCGGCACCCAGACGCTGCTGGAGGCCTCGCTGGGCGGCGGCGTCGGGAAGTTCGTCCTGGTCTCCACGGACGAGGTGTACGGGTCCATCGAGACGGGCTCGTGGGTGGAGGGCCACCCGCTGGAACCCAACTCCCCGTACTCGGCCTCCAAGGCCGCGGCCGACCTGCTGGCGCGGGCGTTCTCGCGCACCTACCGCTTCCCCGTCTCGATCACCCGGTGCCCCAACAACTACGGGCCCTACCAGTTCCCCGAGAAGGTCATCCCTTTGTTCGTCACCAACCTGCTGGACGGGGAACGGGTGCCGCTGTACGGCGACGGCCTGCACGTGCGCGAGTGGGCACACGTCGACGACCACTGCCGCGGCATCGCCCTGGTCGCCTGGCGGGGCAGGCCCGGCGAGGTCTACAACATCGGGGGCAACGCCGAGCTGACGAACCGTGAGCTGACCACGGCGCTGCTCGACATCGCCGGGGCGGACTGGTCCATGGTGCTGCCGGTGGAGGACCGGCCCGGTCACGACCGCCGCTACTCCGTCGACAGCTCCAAGATCTCCGCCGAGCTGGGCTACCGGCCCCGGGTCCCCTTCGCCGACGGCCTGGCGGCCACGGCCCGCTGGTACGCCGAGAACCGCAGCTGGTGGGAGCCGCTGAAGAAGGGGCAGGCCGCCCTCGAAGGCGCCGAAGGCCCTGAAGGCCCCTCGGGCTCCGGAAGCCCCGCGGGCTCCGCGATCCCGGGGGCCGGCGCCGGGACGCCGGCCGGCGTGTGACCCGCCGTAATTACCGCCGTCCGGCGGAGAAAGCGCCGGAGAACGCACACCTGTCTCGCTGGCGGGACAAACGGCCTTCCGGCCCCGGGCCGCGGGCGCTTTCTTATTCCGAACGCCGCTATATGGTGACGGGCGGAACCGATACGTTAACCTCCAGAGCTGGAAAGCGGTGCTGGGAATGGAGATCATCGGAAATGGCTTTCTCGCGAGGCACCTGCGGTCGATCGACGACGCGCATCCGGAGGTGACGATTCTCGCCGCCGGTGTGTCGCTGTGGAAGAATTCCGATTCCGACTACGAGCGGGAAACCGCGCTGGTGGACGAGACGATCGAGAAGAGCCTCCGCCAGGACCGGACCCTCGTTTTCCTCTCGACCGCGTCGATGAGCATGTACGGCGGGGCCGGTTGCCGGGGCCGTGAGGACGAGCCCGTGGAGCCCGTCACCCCCTACGGCTGGCACAAGCTCGCGCTGGAGCGGCGCGTCCAGGACTCCGGGGTGCGGCACCTGATCCTGCGGCTCGGCTACGTCGTGGGCCCGCACGTGCCGGCGAACCGGTTGATCCCCTCCCTCATCGAGCAGATCCGCTCCGACAACCTCACGATGTACCGCAGCGCGCGCAGGGACATCATCGACATCACCGACTGGATAAAGGTCATCGACCTGCTGCTGGCCACCGGCACCACCCAGGAGGTGGTGAACGTGGCCACCGGCGAGTCCGTGCCGATCGCGCTGATCGTCGACCACCTGGAGATGCGGCTGGGCATCACGGCCCGCAGGCAGATCATCGACGAGGGGACGTCCCACCACATCTGCGTGGAGAAGCTCCGGCGGCTGGTGCCCGCGGTCGCCGACATGGGCTTCGGCCCCGGCTACCACCGGGTCGTGATCGACCGCTACCTGGAGGCGACCTCCCAGCTGGGGAACGCGACGCCGGAGCCGTCGGGATCACCGGGGTCACCGGAACCGGCAGGTCCGGCGGGGTCGGCGGGATCGGCGGGATCACAGCACGCCGGTCCCGCGTCCGGCCGAGCCTGACGGCCGGGCCACAGGCGAGCAGAGAGGCAGGGCAGTGCGCACACCAGAGGTCTTCGTCCGGGGAATCGGCACGTTCGTCCCGCCGACGGTCAGCGTGGAGTCGGCCGTCGCGCAGGGACTGTGCACGCCCGAGCACGCCAAGGTCCACGACATGCTCGGCGCGGCGGTGGCGGGCGACATCCCGGCCCCCGAGATGGCGCTGCGGGCCGCGCGGGAGGCGATCACGCGCGGCGGGGGCGGCACCGGTGCCCTGGGACTGATGCTGTACGCCGACGTCTGGCACCAGGGCCCCGACGGGTGGTCGCCGCAGTACTACCTGCAGCACCACCTCGTCGGCGGCGACCTGCTGGCCGTCGAGCTGCGCCAGGGCTGCAACGGCGTGCTGAGCGCCCTGGAGCTGGCCGGCGGGTTCATGGCGGGCGACCCGCGGGGCCGTGACGCGCTGATCGTCACGGCGGACAACTTCGGCACCGCCCGGATGGACCGCTGGTGCTCGGGGCCGGACTTCGTGCTCGGCGACGCCGGGAGCGCGCTGGTGCTCTCCCGCGAGCCCGGCTTCGCCCGGCTGCTCTCGGTGAGCTCGATCTCCGTGCCCGAGGCCGAGGAGCTGCACCGCGCGGGCACCCCGCTCTTCCCGCCGAGCGCCACCACCGGCGAGGCCGTCGACTTCAGCGCGCGGGCCGAGGAGTTCGGCCGGATGTGCTCGGCCGACACCGACCTCGCGCTCGCCTGGGTCATCGTGCAGCAGCGGATGATGCAGGTCCTCAGCCGGACCCTGGCCGAGGCGGAGATCAAGGTGGCGGACGTCACCCGCACCATCTTCACCAGCCTCTCCCCCGAGGCCGTCGAGCACCGGTGGATGGCGGTGCTGCGCATGCCGATGTCGAAGTCGAGCTGGGACTTCGCCAGGACCGTCGGCCATCTCGGCGCCAGCGACCACCTGGTCTCCCTGGACCACCTGCTGTCGACCGGTGAGCTCGGTCCCGGCGACCACGTGCTGCTGGGCGGCATCGGCCCCGGCGTCACCATCTCGTGCGCCGTCCTGAAGATCCTCGACACCCCCTCGTGGGTCTAGGACACCTCGTCGGAAGGGGCACGTCCCATGGAGTTCGGTCTCGGCGGCGCGCGCGGCGAGCGGCGCGACGCGATGTTCGACGGCGCGCGCAAGAGCCTGTACGAGGAGTCCGGCCCGCCGCGGGAGCCGTTCACGCGGGACCGCTGGCGGGCCGCCGCGGAGCTGGGCGCCACCGGCCTGTGCCTGCCCCCCGAGTACGGCGGCGGCGGCCTGGGCGCCCTGGACACCGCACTGTCGCTGGAGGCGTTCTCCCGGGGCGGCGGCGACACCGCCCTGGCGTTCGCGGTCTCGGCGCACCTGCTGGCGTGCTGCGTCGCGATCCGTGACAACGCGGACGAGGACACGCGCGCGGAACTGCTCCCGGGCCTGGCCTCCGGGGCGCTGGTCGCGGCCAACGCCATGACCGAGGACGGGGCGGGCTCCGACGTGAGCAGGCTCGCCACCGTCGCCCGGGCCGACGGCGACCACTACGTGCTCGACGGCGTGAAGTCGTTCGCCAGCAACGCGCCCGCGGCCGACCTGATCGTCACCTACGCCACCGTCGACCCCGCCCTCGGCTTCCTCGGCGTGACCGCCTTCGCGGTCCCCCGCGGCCTGCCGGGCGTCACGGTGAGCGAGCCGATGGCGAAGATGGGCCTGGACGGCTGCCCGGCCGGCCGGGTGGAGTTCTCCGGCTGCCGGGTCCCCGCCCGGTTCAGGCTCGGCGCCGAGGGACGCGGCAGTGCCGTCTTCCAGGGCTCGATGGCCTGGGAGCGGGCCTGCCTGCCCGCCGTCTACCTCGGGATGATGGAGGAGCAGCTCGGCCGCGCCGTGGAGCACGCGCGCGGGCGCCGCCAGTTCGGCCGTGCCCTGGGCGACTTCCAGGCCGTCTCGCACAAGCTGGTCGCGATGAAGCAGCGGCTGGAGAGCGCGCGGCTGCTGCTCTACCGGGCGTGCTGGTCGCTGGACGAGCAGGACGCCGACGCCGCCACCCACGCCGCCCTGTCGAAGATCGCGGTGTCGGAGGCGGCCGTGGCCAACAGCCTGGACGCGATCCAGGTCTTCGGCGCGACCGGCTACCTCGGCTCCGCGGGCGTCGAGCGGCAGCTGCGCGACGCCGTGCCCGGCACGATCTTCTCCGGGACCACGGAGATCCAGCGGGAGCTCGTCGCCAGGGGGCTGGGACTGTGAGCCTGCACCGGCTCCTCATCGACGCCGCCGCCCGTTTCCCGGACAACCTCGCCCTGGCGGGCCCGGCCGGTGAGATGACCTACCGGGAGCTCGACCTGCGCGCCGACGCGCTGGCGCACGTGCTGTCCGGCGAGGGCGTACGCCCCGGGGACCGCGTGGTGATCTGGGAGGGGAAGACACCGCTCGCCGTCGTGGCGATGCAGGCCGTGCTCCGCCTGGGAGCCGCCTACGTGCCGGCCGGGGAGAGCGCGCCCGCGGCCCGGGTGGCCGCCCTGATCCGCGACTGCCGCCCCCGCGTCGTCTGCGCCGACGGCGACCGCCTGACGGCGCTCGAGGCGATCCGGGCGAGCGGCGACGGCGACGGCGACGGCGACGGCGACGGCGACGGTGGCACCGGCATCGGTGGCATCGGCGGCACGGTGGACCTCGACGGGCACCGTGAGCTCCCGGCCGGCCCGCGGCCCGTCCCGGTCGACCGTCAGGTCGCCGACGGCGATCTCGCGTACGTGCTCTACACCTCCGGCTCGACCGGTGTCCCCAAGGGCGTCAGCGTCAGCCACGGCGGTGCCCGCGCCTTCGTGGACTGGGCCGCGGCCGAGCTGGACGCCCGGCCGGGCGACCGGTTCGCCAACCACGCGCCGTTCACCTTCGACCTGTCGGTGCTCGACCTGTACGCGGCCTTCTCCGCCGGGGCGGCGGTCTGCCCGGTCCCGGCCGAGCTGGCCTACGCGCCCGCCCGGATGGTGGAGTTCCTGCACCGCGAGCGCATCAGCGTCTGGTACTCGGTCCCGTCCGCGCTGACCCTGATGATGCGCGACGGGGGCCTGCTGGAGCGGCCCGCGCCGGACGCGCTGCGGGCGGTGCTCTTCGCGGGCGAGCCCTTCCCGATCGCGGGGGTGCGCGACCTGGCGGCCTGGACCGGTGCCCGGCTGCTCAACCTCTACGGCCCGACCGAGACCAACGTCTGCACCTTCCACGAGGTCGTCCCGGACGACCTGGCGCGCGACCGCTCCGTGCCGATCGGCCGCGCGTCCTGCGGCGACGTCGTACGGGTGATGCGGCCCGACGGGCGGGTGGCCGGGGTCGGCGAGGAGGGCGAGCTGGTCGTGGAGGGGCCCACGGTGATGCTCGGCTACTGGGGACACGAGCCGCAGACGGGGCCGTACCGCACCGGGGACATCGTGCGGGTCCTGCCCGGCGGGTCGCTGGACTACCTCGGCCGCCGCGACCAGATGGTGAAGGTGCGCGGCTACCGGGTGGAGCTCGGCGAGGTCGAGGCCGTCCTCGGCAGCCACCCCCAGGTGGCCGGCGTCGCCGTGGTAGTCAGCGGCGAGGGCGCCGACGCGCGGCTGCGCGCGTTCGTGCTGCCCGCGCCGGGTGCCGCGCCGGGCGTGCTGACCCTCAAGCGGCACAGCGCGGAACGGCTGCCGCCCTACATGATCGCCGACGAGATCCGGCTCGTGAGCGAGCTGCCCAGGACCCGCAACGGAAAGATCGACCGGGCCGCCCTGAGCTCCGGGACCACGCCGTACGGCCAGCTGTGAAGGAGACGACCCTATGAGCACCGTCCTGTCCGAGCGGGAGATATCGGATCGGCTGATCGCCTTCATCCGGGAGCGGTTCCTGTCGGGTGACCCCGCCGGGGAGCTCGACGAGGACTCGCCGCTGCTGGAGTGGGGGATCCTCAACTCGCTCAACACCGCGCTGCTGGTGGCCCACATCCGCGACGAGATGGGGATCGACGTGGCGTTCGAGACGATCGACCCGCGGGCCTTCAAGAGCGTCCGCGGCCTGACCTCGGCGCTCCTTCCGCACACGGCCCCGGCCTGACCCCGCGTTCCCGGTCCCCGGCCGTCCTCCGGGGGCCGGGAACGACCGGGAACGGACGGGACACCGCGTCGTCCCGTCCCCCGGAGGACGGTGTTCTCAGCTCGCGACGGTGCCGCGGTGTTCGGCGGTGAGCCGCTCCAGCTCTCCGACGAGCTCGTTGGGGGTGGGCATGGCCTCCATCTCCGCCCGCAGCTTTCCCGCGGCCTCGGCGAAGGAGGGCTCGCCCAGCAGGCGCAGCAGGTGCTCGCGCACCCGCGGGCCGCTGGTGTCACGGCCGTGCAGGACGAGCCCCGCCCCCTGCTCGGCCAGCCGCTCGGCCCGCAGCTCGTCGTCGAACATGAACGGCTCGATGAGCTGCGGGACCCCCTGTCCCGCCATGGTGAGGAACGTGCCGCTGCCGCCGTGGCTGATCACGGCCGAGCAGGTGGGGGCCAGGGCCTGGAGCGGGACGAAGGAGACCAGGCGGACGTTGTCGGGGACGTGGGTCAGCTCGGCCTGCTGCTTCTCCGGCAGCGTGGCCACGAGCTCGATGTCGAGGTCGGCGAGACTGGTCAGGACGTCCTGCACGCTCACCGAGTAGCCGTCCAGGCGTTCGGTGGCGGAGGTGCCCAGGGTGAGGCAGACGCGGGGCTTGGTGGGCGGGACGTGCAGCCAGGGCGGGACGATCGCGGTGCCGTTGTAGGGGATGTAGCGCAGCGGCACGTAGGTGTGCGGCAGGTCCAGCCTCAGCGAGCCCGGGGTCGGGTCGATGGTGAAGTGCCCGCTGGTCATCTCCTCGGAGAAGTCCGTGCCGACCTTGGCGGCGCGGGCGCCCATCCAGGCGGCCATGGCGTCGCGCTCGCCGGGGGCGTGCTCCCGGAGGGCGCGCAGGTAGTGGCCGCGCATCCGGGCGAACAGGTCCAGGCTCCACAGCATCCGGGCGTGCGCGGCCCCGCACGCCTTGGCCGCGATCGCCCCCCGCGTAGGTGACCGGCTCCCAGATCACCAGGTCCGGCTTCCAGTGCCGGCAGAACGCGGTCAGCTCCCCGATCATGGAGTCGTTCACCACCCGGGCCCACCACGGCACGAACTGTGCCCCGTACCCGTTCTTCAGGTACTCCCAGGTGAGCACCTCGGGCCGGTTCTCGGCCGGGTCGTAGGAGGGCGGCCCCGCCGACGGCCCGTCCTTCGTCCGCTCCACCAGCCGGTGCAGGATGTGGTCCGTGCCGACCGGCACGGCGGTCAGGCCCGCGCCGGTGATGACGCCGGTCAGCTCCGGCTGGCTGGCCACCCGGACCTCGTGACCCGCGGTGCGCAGCGCCCACGCCAGCGGCACCATCCCCAGAAAATGGGTCTTCTCCGCGTACGACGTGAAGAGAACGCGCATGACTCCCCTAACCGTTACTGACGGGCCCCAGCGCCTGCGCGCTCAGGTAGTCGACCGCGTCGACGAAGGTGTACGGCTGCATGAAGCCGCCCGCGCGCACGTCGCGGTAGAGCCGCGCCAGCGGGTGGGAGGCGACGAAGGAGGAGCCGCCGATCAGGGTCTGGGCGTCGAAGACGATGGAGGGTGCCATCTGGTTCACCATCATCTTCGCGCACTGGAACGGCGTCATCATGGCCGGCCCGCGCTCCTGCGGGTCGCCGGTGTCGTCGTAGGCGAGCCGGTCGGACGTGGCCAGGGCCGCCGCGACCGCCGACCTCATCGTGAACAGCCGGGCGTCCATCTCGGCCACCAGCGTGCGGGCCGCGGCCGCGCCGGCCGTCCCCCTGCTCAGGATCGTCGAGACGGCGATCTCGCGCGCCGACCGGGCGATGCCCGTGTAGATGCCGAGCATCGTGATGGAGCTCACCGTCTGGCCCGCGAGCATGGCGAGGTCCTGCTCCCCGGCGAGGCCGCGCAGCACCACGTCCTCGGGGGCGATGCGGCAGTTCTCGAACAGGATGTCCACGGTGCCCGAGGCCCGCATGCCGAGCCCGTCCCAGTTGTCCATCACGGTCAGGCCCGGGGTGTCCCGGGTGAGGACCGCCATCGCGTACCGGGAGCGTTCCCCGGGGACGCGCGTCTGCGCGTACACCGCGAAGTCGGTGGCGATGGGCGCCAGGCTCACCAGCGTCTTGCCGCCCGTCAGCAGCCAGCCGCCGTCGTCGTCCGGCGTCAGCGTGGTGAGGCGCCGGTCGCGCGGGATGTCCTTGACGCCGGTGGGGACCACGGAATCGCCGGAGCCCATGCCGCGCAGCAGCCGTTCGGCGAGCGCCCGCGCGTGGGCCGGGCCGGTCCGCCACTCGTAGGTCAGCGTCAGCGCCCGGCTGAGCTGCATGTGCAGGGCGAGCGCCGTGGAGGCGTCGGCCTCGGCGACCTTCAGCAGCGCCAGGGCGACGTCGTGCAGGCGCTCGACGCCCAGCCCGCCGAGCGCGGAGGGCACGGTGGCGCCGAGGACGCCGTCCTTGCGCAGGCCGTCGAAGACGTCATGGGGGAACGTCCCGTTCCTGTCGTTGCCCGGGGCGGCCTCCGCGATCGCCGGCCGGTGCGTCTCGATGAGGCGGAGCAGCTCGCGGCCCTCGGGCGTGATCGGCTCGAGGAGTTCTCCATGCATCGCGGCGTCCTCGGTGTGCACTGTCATCGGCCCATCCCGCTTCCCCTCGTTCGCACGTCGGCCCACTGCCTTCGCATGCACCGTTAACGACTTTTCCGCGCGCGACCGAAGAAAGCAACAGGTAAATTATCCGCGCCCTCGAAAAAGGCCATTCGGATGACCGTCGTAACCGCCGCGAATAACTTGACCCACCGATCACCCGGAACTAGCATCTGTCCCGCTGGCGAGACGGGCCCGTCGCTTTAGCAGTAGGGGACGACCGCCCGGCCGCTTCGAATAAGCCTCCGGGTAATCCCATTCAGCCGCGACGCCGAGTCGAAGGTGGAAGAACGTGCTCTTTCCCCATACCAAGACCAGAAGGACGCTGCTGCGCCACGTCAACCCTCCGGAGGGCGTCACGGCGCACGACCTTCTGCTCAAGGCCGGGCTGAACGACCTGCCCTCGGCCGAGGTGTTCGGCGCGCTGTACACCAAGGAGGTGTCGGCGCAGTTCACCGTGGAGCGACAGGACACCGAGCAGGTCGTGGGGTACGTCTCCTTCCACCACCTGGACCTGTCGGGCCGGCACGTGCGGGCGAGCTTCTTCACCGACCCCGCCACCGCGGGCACCGGCGTCGGCGCCGAGGTCATGCTGCTGACGATCAACTACGCCTTCGCGATGTGGAACGTCAGGAAGATATATTTCTGGACCGCCGAGCCGGATTTCCAGATTCTGCACACGACCTTCGACACTGATCACAAAGAGGCGACTCTTCCCGAGCATCTTTACGACCGGGGCGAGCTGCGGGACGTGCATATCTACGCCGTCTACCGCGAGTATTGGGAGGAGCACGGCGCCGATCTCCTCAATAAGCTCGTGAAGACCCCGCTCGAACGCCGGAACGCGGCGCCCGCCGATTCCGCCGAGATGCCGTCAGGAGAGAAGAGTTGACCGAGATGTTCGTTTCCGAGCAGAAGAAGGACGTGCGCGAGCGCATCGAGCGCGAGGCGCTGAAGATCGTGTTGTTCGGCTCCGACGAACTCGCCATCCCCGAGCTGACCGACCTGGGGGAGATCACCGAGCCCAGCGACCTGGGCAACCTCGACTCCTTCTCCATCATCCTCCTGATCCTCGCCCTGGAGGACGCCTACGGTGTCCCGCTCCTGGACGACATGGCCGGCTTCGGCGGCAAGAACTTCGACGACCTGGCGGACTTCGTCGTCGAGCGGCTCCCCGGGCGCGCCGACGGCCAGGGATAGCGACGGGGCGGGGCACGGTGCCGGTGAGCGGGAAAAACGGCGTTGACCTGGCGCCCGTCACCCTCCCCACACGCCGTCTAGATCTCGTCTAGAACTCTCCCGTGGCCTCTAGGGCAAACTCTCAGCCATCGACGGATCCGTCGAGGCGAAAGGGTGTGACAGACGTGACGACAGACGTGAACGGCTACCCGAGTCTTGCGACCACACATCACGGACAGACCAGACCCGCCCACAACGCGCGAATGGCACTGGACGCACCGGGGATGACCAGGAGAACCGCCCTCTCTCTCCCACCGAACATGTCTCTGACCGCCTGGAGCCGCCTGGGCCGGCAGATCTTCATCATCTCCGACTCGTCCGCCTGGTGGCTGGGCGACTGGCTGATCTACGGCCAGGCGCAGTATCCCGACCGCTACAAGCGGGCGATCGCCGAGACCTCGCTGGACTACCAGACCCTGCGGAACTACGCGTGGGTGGCCCGGCAGTTCAGCCTGTCCCGGCGCCGGGAGAAGCTGAGCTTCCAGCACCACGCGGAGGTGGCCAGCCTGCCCGAGCCGGAGCAGGACATCTGGCTCAACCGCGCGGAGAAGGGTGCCTGGTCCCGGAACGAGCTGCGGCGGCGCATCAAGGCCGAGCGCAACGGCGGGGTCGCCGACGAGGTCACCCACATCCAGATGAACGTCATCGCCGAGCAGAAGAAGCGCTGGCAGGAGGCCGCCGAGAGCACCGAGCAGGACCTGCTCGTGTGGATGGTCTCCAACCTGGACCGTGCGGCGCTGGCGGCCCTGGAGGCCAGGGAGGCCGCCGCCCGGTCGGACGCGCTCCCCCAGTCCGCCTGATCCCCCCGGGCCCCACGAGGGCCTGCCCACCGGACGGAGAAGTCAGCTTGAGCCCCGATCCCGGCGAGCCTTCCGAGGACGTCATCGAGACCGCCGTCGGCACCGTCCGGGGATCGGAACCCCTCCGCCTCCGCTACCTTCCCGACAGCGTCCGCCTCTTCGCCCGGACGGCCGGCTCCTCCCCCGCGATCACCTTCGTGGAGTACGGGATGCGCCGTGACACCGGCCGCCGGGAGAAGAGCGACCGGACGATGGGCTACGCCGAGCTGGACGAGCGGGTCCGTTCGGTCGCGGCGGTCCTGCAACGGCGCTACGAGCCGGGCGACCGGGTGGCGGTGCTCTGCCCGCACGAGCCCGGTTACGTCGTGGCCTTCCTCGCCTGCCTGTACGCGGGTCTCGTCGCGGTGCCGCTGTACGCGCCCGAGGCGCTGCGCAGCAACGAGCGGTTGCGCTCGGTGATGGGGGACTGCGCGCCGCGGTGCGTGCTCACCACCTCCGCGGTGCGCTCCTCCGTCCAGCGGCTGCTGGACGAGATGCGAGGCACCGGCGGCACCGACGACACCGGCGACGCGGACGGCGTCCCGGACCTGGTCTGCGTCGACGAGGTCGCCGCGGACGAGGCCGGGAACTGGCGCAGGCCGCGCATGGCGCCGGACGACGTGGCGTACCTGCAGTACACGTCGGGCTCGACCGGCGCCCCGGCGGGCGTCCGCGTCACGCACCTGAACCTGGCCGTCACCAACCACCAGATCAGGGCGCACTGGCCGTCGTCGGTGATCGCCTCCTGGGTGCCGTTCTTCCACGACTTCGGCCTCGTCTGCGGGATCACCAACCCGCTGGGCGCGGGCGCGCACTCGGTCAACCTCAGCCCGATGGCCTTCGTGCAGGACCCCTACCGCTGGCTGAGGATGATCTCCGACTACCGGGCCGACTGGAGCGTCACGCCGAGCTCCAGCCTGGTGCAGTGCGTGCGGAGGGTGACCGGGGAGCGCAGGAGCGAGCTCGACCTGAGCTCGCTGAGGCTGCTGACGATCGCCGCGGAGCCGGTCTACGCCGAGTCCACCGAGGCGTTCACCTCGGCGTTCGCGGCCGGTGGCCTGTCGCCCACCGCCCCGACCCCCTGCTACGGCCTGGCCGAGGCGACCCTGCCGGTCAGCGCGCCGCCGGTGGGCGAGGGCATGACCGACCGGTGCTTCGACCGCGACGCCCTGGCCGCGGGCGTGGCCCGCGAGCTCCCGCCCGGCAGCCCGAACACCGTGCGCATCGTCTCCTGCGGGACGCCGAGCCTCGGGGTGTCGGTGCGGATCCGGCACCCGGAGGACACCGGAGCGCTGCCGGACGGCCGGGTGGGTGAGATCTGGGTGAGCGGGCCCAACGTGGCCGACGGCTACTGGAACCGGCCCGACCGCTCGGCCGCCGTCTTCGCCAAGCACCTCGTCGAGGCGGACGGCGACCTGCTCCCCGGCCCCTGGCTGCGCACGGGCGACCTCGGCTTCCTGCTCCAGGGTCGCGTGCACGTGGTCGGCAGGGCCAAGGACATGATCATCGTCCGTGGCCGGAACCACTACCCCGACGACATCGAGGCGACCGTGCAGGCCGCGCGGGACAGCGCCTCCAGGGCCGTCGCCGGAACCGCCTCCGAGGGGTCGGCGGCCGCGTTCTCCGCCGCGATCGACGGCGAGGAACGGCTCGTCGTCCTCGTCGAGGCCGATCCCGCGCTCCTGTCGGCCGCAGGGCCGGAGGTGGAGGTGATCCTGCGCGACCTGCGCCAGGAGATCACCCGTCATCACGGCCTGGCCGCGCACGACCTCGTCCTCGTACGGCGCGGCACCCTGCCGCGGACGACCAGTGGGAAGATCCGCCGTGGTGCCTGCCGCGAGCAGTACCTCCGCGGGGAACTCGCCCACTGAGCCGAAGTGGCTTCCCATCCGGAGGTGATGTATGGCCAGGCCCCTTTACGTCTGGGACTATCTGCAGGAGTACGAGAACGAGCGGGAGGACATCCTCGACGCGGTCGACACCGTGTTCCGCTCGGGCCAGCTCGTGCTCGGCCGCGCCGTGCGGGACTTCGAGGCGGACTTCGCCTCCTACCACGGCGTCTCCCACTGCGTGGGCGTGGACAACGGGACGAACGCGATCGTGCTGGCCCTGCAGGCGCTGGGCGTCGGGCCGGGCGACGAGGTGATCACCGTGTCGAACACGGCGGCGCCCACGGTCGTGGCCATCGACGCCACCGGCGCCACCCCGGTCTTCGTCGACGTGCACGAGGACACCTACCTCATGGACGTCGGGCAGGTGGAGGCGGCGGTCACCGAGCGGACCCGCTGCCTGCTGCCGGTGCACCTGTACGGCCAGTGCGTCGACATGGAGCCGCTGCGGGAGATCGCCGACCGGCACGACCTGGTGATCCTGGAGGACTGCGCGCAGGCGCACGCGGCCCGCCACCACGGCCGGATCGCGGGCTCGATGGGCGAGGCCGCCGCGTTCTCCTTCTACCCGACCAAGGTGCTGGGGACCTACGGCGACGGCGGGGCGACGATCACCTCTGACCCGCAGGTGGACGCGGCGCTGCGGCAGCTGCGCTACTACGGCATGAAGGAGCGCTACTACGTCGAACGGACGCCGGGGCACAACAGCCGGCTGGACGAGGTGCACGCCGAGATCCTGCGCCGCAAGCTGACCCGGCTGGACGGCTACGTCGCGGCCCGCAGGGCCGTGGCCGCGCGCTACGCCGAGGCGCTGGCCGGCACCGACGTCGTCGTGCCCGCGGTCGCCCCGGGCAACGAGCACTCGTACTACGTCTACGTGGTCCGCCACCCGCGGCGGGACGACATCATCGAGGCGCTCAAGGCCCACGGCGTGTCGCTCAACATCAGCTATCCGTGGCCGGTGCACACGATGTCGGGGTTCGCGAAGCTCGGGTACCGCACCGGGAGCCTGCCCGTCACCGAGGCGGCGGCCAAGGAGATCTTCTCGCTGCCGATGTACCCGTCGCTGACCGAGAGCGACCAGACGATGGTGGTCGAGTCGCTGCTCAAGGTGCTGGCGGCCCTGTGACGGAGCGCGGGAGGAGCCGTCCCATGCGGGTGCTGTTCGTCAGCCACGCGGAGAAGACGCATTTCCTGGGGATGGTGCCGCTGGCGTGGGCGCTGCGCACCGCGGGTCACGAGGTCCGGGTGGCCAGCCAGCCGGAGCTGACCGGCGTCATCACCGGCGCGGGCCTGACCGCCGTGCCGGTGGGCGGCGACCACATGCTGCAGCAGCTGATCACGCACGCCAACGGTCTCGATCCGGACGGGCCGCCGCCGTTCGACATGGCGGAGAACCGGCCGGAGAGGCTGACCTGGGAGTACCTGCGCCGGGGGTACCACGACGAGCTGGTGCCGTGGTGGTGGCGGGTGGTGAACGACCCGATGATCGGGGAGCTGACCGCGTTCTGCCGGCACTGGAGGCCGGACCTGGTGATCTGGGAACCGGCCACCTACGCGGGTGCTCTCGCGGCCAAGGCGTGCGGGGCCGCGCACGCCCGGATGCTGTGGAGCCTGGACCTGTTCGCCCGGATGCGCGGCCACTACCTGCGGGTTCGTCAGGAGCAGGCCCCGCACGAGCGCGACGCGCTGGCCGAGTGGCTCGGGGCCCGCGGCGCCAAGGCCGGCGTGGCCTTCTCCGAGGACATGACGACCGGGCAGTTCACGATCGACCACACGCCCACCTCGCTGAGGCTGGACCTGCCGCACACCTACGTGCCGCTGCGCTACGTCCCCTACAACGGCACCGCGGTCGTCCCCTCCTGGTTGCACACCCCGCCGTCGGCGCCGTCGAGGCCCCGCGTCTGCCTCACCCTGGGCACCTCCGCCACCGAACGCCTGGACGGCTACTCCGTCGACGTCCAGGACATCGTCACCCACCTCGGCGACCTCGACATCGAGGTGGTCGCCACCCTCCCGGAGAAACAGCAGGCCGAACTCAGCCACGTCCCCGGCAACGTCCGCCTGGTCTCCTTCGTCCCGCTGCACGCCCTGGCCCCCACCTGCTCGGCCGTGATCGACCACGGCGGACCGGGCACGGTGTTCACGGTGGCCTCCCACGGCGTGCCGCAGCTCATGATCCCGAAGCTGTTCGACGAGCCGGTGCTGGCCGAGAACCTGGCCGCGCGAGGCGCCGGGCTGGTCCTGCACGCGGGCGACGCCGACGGCCCGCGGGTGCGCGAGCACCTGCTGCGCCTGCTGGGCGAGCCCTCCTTCGCCGAGGCCGCAGGACGGTTGCAGGCGGAGATGGAGGCCATGCCCACCCCCAACGAGCTCGTCGGAGAGCTGGAGAGGCTCACCGCCGAACACCGCGGCACCGTCGTGAGCTGAGCGGCGCGGCCACAGGAAGGAAAGACCATGCGGGTCCTGTTCACGTCGTACGCCGAGAAGAGCCATTTCCTGGGGATGGTGCCGCTGGCGTGGGCACTGCGCAACGCCGGTCACGAGGTCCGGGTGGCCAGCCAGCCCGAGCTGACCGACGTCATCACCGGCGCCGGCCTCACCGCCGTCCCCGTCGGCACGAACCACGGTCTGGGCAGGCTCCTGCAGCTCGCCAAGGACACCGGCCAGGAGAAGGATTTCGACATGGCCGAGGACCGGCCCGAGATGCTCACCTGGCAGCAGATCAAGGCCGGCTACCAGGGGCACGTCATGTGGTGGTGCCGGGTGGTGAACGACCCGATGATCGGGGAGCTGACCGAGTACTGCCGTCAGTGGAAGCCGGATCTGGTGATCTGGGAGCCTTTGACCTACGCGGGCTCGATCGCGGCCACCGCCAGCGGTGCCGCGCACGCCCGCTTCATGTGGGGGCTCGACCTGACCGCGCAGATGCGCGGCCACTACCTGCGGGCCCGCCAGGAGCAGGGCGTCAGCACCGACGCGCTCGCCCAGTGGCTGGGGCTGCGCGCCAAGCGCTGGAACGTCCCGTTCTCCGAGGAGATGACGACCGGGCACTTCACCATCGACTACACGCCCACCTCACTGAGGCTGGACCTGCCGCACACCTACGTGCCGCTGCGCTACATCCCCTACAACGGCACCGCCGTCGTCCCGCCCTGGCTGCACACCCCGCCCACCAAACCCCGCGTCTGCCTCACCCTGGGCACCTCCGCCACCGAACGCCTGGATGGCTACTCCCTCGACGTCCAGGACATCATCACCCACCTCGGCGACCTCGACATCGAAGTGGTCGCCACCCTCCCGGAAAAACAACAGGCCGAACTCAGCCACGTCCCCGGCAACGTCCGCCTGGTCTCCTTCGTCCCCCTGCACGTCCTGGCCCCCACCTGCTCGGCCATGATCCACCACGGCGGCGGAGGATCCTTCTCCACCAGCGTCGTCAACGCCGTCCCCCAGCTCATCCTCGCCGACATGTTCGACGCCCCCCTCAAAGGCCGCCTCCTCGCCCACCAAGGCGCCGGCCTCACCCTGCACAGCAGCCAGGCCACCGGACCCCGCGTCCGCGAACACCTCCTGCGCCTGCTGAACGAACCCTCCTTCACCCAAGCCGCCCAGAAACTCCGCCAGGAAACCCTCGCCACCCCCGGCCCCAACCAGCTCGTCCCCGAACTGGAACGACTCACCGCCCAGCACCGCGCCGGCACCGCACACTGAACGACGCGGCCACAGGAAGGAAGGACCATGCGGGTCCTGTTCACGTCGCACGCCGAGAAGAGCCATTTCCTGGGGATGGTGCCGCTGGCGTGGGCACTGCGCAACGCCGGTCACGAGGTCCGGGTGGCCAGCCAGCCCGAGCTGACCGACGTCATCACCGGCGCCGGCCTCACCGCCGTCCCCGTCGGCAGGGATCACGAGTTGCGGCGCCTGTCCAAGGTCATGAAGAAGGTGGAGCCCGGTGCCCCGGTCTTCGACATGGCGGAGGACCGGCCCGAGGTGCTCACCTGGGAGTACCTGACCTGGGGGTACGGCGGGGTGGTGCCGTGGTGGTGGCGGGTGGTGAACGACCCGATGATCGGGGAGCTGACCGAGTACTGCCGCCGGTGGAAGCCGGATCTGGTGATCTGGGAGCCTTTGACCTACGCGGGCTCGATCGCGGCCACCGCCAGCGGTGCCGCGCACGCCCGCTTCATGTGGGGGCTCGACCTGACCGCCCGGATGCGCGGCCACTACCTGCGCGTCATGGAGGAGCAGCCGCCCGGTGACCGCAAGGACGTGCTCGCCCAGTGGCTCGGGGGGTGGGCCGCCAAGACCGGCACGGTCTTCTGCGAGGAGATGACGACCGGGCACTTCACCATCGACTACACGCCCACCTCACTGAGGCTGGACCTGCCGCACACCTACGTGCCACTGCGCTACATCCCCTACAACGGCACCGCCGTCGTCCCGCCCTGGCTGCACACCCCGCCCACCAAACCCCGCGTCTGCCTCACCCTGGGCACCTCCGCCACCGAACGCCTCGACGGCTACTCCCTCGACGTCCAGGACATCATCACCCACCTCGGCGACCTCGACATCGAAGTGGTCGCCACCCTCCCGGAAAAACAACAGGCCGAACTCAGCCACGTCCCCGGCAACGTCCGCCTGGTCTCCTTCGTCCCCCTGCACGTCCTGGCCCCCACCTGCTCGGCCATGATCCACCACGGCGGCGGAGGATCCTTCTCCACCAGCGTCGTCAACGCCGTCCCCCAGCTCATCCTCGCCGACATGTTCGACGCCCCCCTCAAAGGCCGCCTCCTCGCCCACCAAGGCGCCGGCCTCACCCTGCACAGCAGCCAGGCCACCGGACCCCGCGTCCGCGAACACCTCCTGCGCCTGCTGAACGAACCCTCCTTCACCCAAGCCGCCCAGAAACTCCGCCAGGAAACCCTCACCACCCCCGGCCCCAACCAACTCGTCCCCGAACTGGAACGACTCACCGCCCAGCACCGCGGAGTGCGGTGAGCCGGGCGGTGCGGTGGGCCGGAAGCGGGACCGGGGGCGGCCCGGGGATCAGACGACGTGCACCTCGGGCACGTACAGGATCCACCTGCCGCCCGCCTCGCGGAAGGCGCGCTCCTTGGCCATGATCTCCTCGGCGTGGTTCCAGGCGAACAGCAGCGCGTAGTCGGGGTAGGGGTCGGCGAACGCGGCCGGCTCCCGCACCGGGATGTGCGAGCCCGGGGTGAGCCTGCCCTGCTTGGCGACGGTGGTGTCGCAGATGAACGGGACCAGGTCAGGGCCGATGCCGCAGTAGTTGGTCACGGTGGCGCTCTTCGCGGTCGCCCCGTAGCCCACGACCCGCTTGCCGTCGTTGCGCAGGTCGCGCAGCAGGGCGGTGAGGTCGTCGCGGATCCGCTCGACGTTGCGGGCGAAGCCCTTGAGCGTGGGCATGGCCGCGAGGTTGCGCTTGTTCTCGTCCTCCAGCAGCTCGGCCACGGCCTCGGACGGGGTCCTCGCGCCGGCGTGGGCCAGCGTGTAGCGGACCTCGCCGCCGTGCACCGGGAGCCGCTCGACGTCGACGAGCTCCAGGTCGAAGCGGGCGGCCATGGCCTGGACGGAGCGGACGGTGAAGAAGTAGAAGTGCTCGTCGTAGATCTGGTCGAAGGAGGTGCGCTCGACGATCTCGGAGAAGTAGGGGTCCTCGAAGACGAAGACGCCGGTGGGGGCCAGCAGCGCGGTCACCCCGCGCAGGATGGACTCCATGTACGGGATGTGGCAGAGGGTGTTGGCGGCGTAGATGACGTCCGCCCGCCCGTCGGTGGCGAGGATGTCGCGGGCGGTCTCCTCCTCGAAGAAGGACGTGCGCACCCGGATGCCCTTGGCGTGGGCCATCGCGGCCACCCCGCCGGACGGCTCCACGCCCAGGTGCCGGACCCCGGCCTCGGCGATCGCCTTGAGCATCACCCCGTCGTTGCAGCCCAGCTCGACGACGAACGGGTCGTCGCCGGTCAGCTCGGTGGCGAGCAGGCGCCGCGCGAGCTTCTCGAAGTGCTCGCGCATGACCGCCGAGCCCGACGACACGTACGGGTAGTCCTCGTGGAACATGCGGTCGCGGGGGATCTCCTCCATGAGCTGCACCATCGTGCAGGACTCGCATATCCCGACGGCGAGCCGCACGAAGAATTCGTCCGCGAAATCCTCGGGACGGACGAACGCGTCGGAGAGCGGCTGGCGCCCGAAGTCGAAGAATTCGGCAAGGGGACCGGCGCAGACACGACAGCGCGACTGGGAAGACATACTCGGCTCCTCGATTCGATGTGCACGGGCGGGGTGAATCAACGGGAAATCATGGGGAGATTCGCTTCGGGCATGCCGAAGAAAGGAAGCCGGGAGCGTTTGTTCAGGATGCCCGGACGCCCCCGGCCGCCACTTTTCCGGCATTTCATTGTCATATCGTTATCCGCCGTGCCGTCCGGCGTATCTCGTCGACGAGCCCGGCCTGGGCGAGGGCCTGGACGGTGTGGACGGCCTGGCTCTCGCCCTGCCTGACCGAGCGCGCGAACGACTCCAGGATGTTGACGAACTGCCGGTCGGCGGGAAGCGTCCGCTCCTCGACGTGGTCCTGCCGCTCCAGGCGCACGACCGGGCGCATCGAGTCGGGCGAGGTGTAGGCGCGGTCCAGGAAGATCGACCCCAGTGACCCCCACAGCGAGTACGAGCTGCGGTAGGAGTGCTCGAACCCGAACCTGATCTGCGCGGAGACGCCCCGGGGCGAGCACAGCAGCGCGCCGCCGTCGACGTCCACCCCGGTGGCGGCGTCGTAGCGCAGGAACGCGCCGCAGACCTCCAGGTCACCGCCCAGGAAGAGCTGTGCGGCGCGGATCGGGTAGACGCCGACCTCGAACAGGGCCCCGCCACCGAGCTGCGGCCGGTAGCGGAAGTCGCCGGGGTCGCGCGGCGGGATGCCGAAGTCCCCGGCGAAGGAGCGCAGCTCGCCGATGGCCCCCTCACCGAGCAGCCGCCGTACCTCCTCGTGCTGGGAGTGGTGGGGGAAGACGAGGTTCTCCACCAGCAGCAGCCCGCTGCGCTCGGCCAGGGAGAGCAGCCCCTCGGCCTCCTCGCGGCTGGTGGCCAGGGGTTTCTCGGCCAGCACGTGCTTTCCGGCCCGCAGCGCGCGGCCGACCCACTCGGCGCGCAGCCCGGTGGGCAGCGGGATGTACACCGCCTCCACGTCGGGGCGTTCCAGAAGGGCCGCGTACCCGGTGACGGCGTCGCAGCCGAAGCGCCCCGCGAAGGTCTCGGCCTTGGCCGTCTCGCGGCTGGCGACCGCCACCGGCAGCACGGCCGGGCTGGCGGTCATCGCGGGCAGCATCCGCCGCCAGGCGATGTCCGCGCACGAGAGCACTCCCATGCGCACCGGTGCGACCGTCAACGCTCTCCTCCCCACAGGCCCTGCAGGCAGGCGACCAGGGTGCGGGCCTGGACGTTGATGTAGTAGCTGTGCCGCAGCAGCCCGGACAGCTGGCCGACGGTGACCCAGGCGTAGTCCTCGGGCACGTCGACGGGGAAGTCGTCCTCGGCCTCGATCACCAGGTACCTGATGACCGCTCCCATGAAGCGTCCTCCCTCCTCCGACAGCATCGCCTCGAAGCGGATCCGGGACGGGTCGGCGTTCAGCACGTACTCCATGAAACGCGGGCGCCGCTCTGCGGGCACGCCCTCGTAGCTCTCGGGCGCGCACTGCAGGGTGGCGGCCAGCTCGACCATGTCCGGCAGGCCGCCCTCCATCCGGGCGTGGACCAGCACGTGCAGCACGCCGTGGATCCGTTTGACCACGAAGGCGACCACGCCCTGGCCGACCGGCACGAACAGGGGCTGGCTCCACGAGCCGACCTCCCGGCCGGCCCCGCTCACCGCGACCGCGGCGACCGTGAAGTACTTGCCCTCCTCGTGGGCGATCTCGTCGCGGGAGCGCTTCCAGTGGGTGACCTGCTCCAGGTTGATGCACCAGCGGTCGACCAGCTTGGTGCTCCTGGCCGCGGTGAACCAGCTCAGCAGGCCGGAGGTGGTGTGCAGGGCGGCCCCGCCGCCTACCACCGAGCGGCGCAGCGCCCCGCAGAAGTCGTCGCGCTCGTCGCCGCCCAGGACCGTGCCGTCGAACGGGACGCACGCCAGCACGGTGCGGGAGTCCATGTTGACGAGGTTGTCGACGCGCAGCAGCTCCTGGAGCTGGCCGATGGTGAGCCAGCAGAAGCCGTCGCGGACCTCGACGTCCTCGGTCACCTCGACGACCATGTTGCGGTTGCGCTTGCACCAGAACCACGACCCGTGCTCGGACTGCAGCACGTCGACGAGCACGCCGCCGGGCCGGGGCCGGGTGAAGTACTCCAGGTAGGGCACGCCCGCGCCGCGGTGCACGCCGACGTAGTTGCTGTGCGTGGCCTGCACGGTGGGCGACAGCTGCACGGAGTTGACGTTGCCCGGCTCCATCTTGGCCTGCATGAGGAAGTGGACGACGCCGTCGATCTCCTTGGCGAGGATGCCGAGGATGCCGATCTCGGACTGGTTGATGATCGGCTGCGACCAGCTCGCCGCCGGGTCGGAACGGGTGCTGACCCGCAGCCCCTCCACGGAGAAGAACCGCCCGCTGCGGTGGACCAGGTTGCCGCTGCCCGGCGCGAAGCTCCAGCCGTCCAGGTCCGCGAAGGGGATCCGGGTGACCTCGGCGCGCTCGGTGCGGTGGCGCTCGGCGAACCACTCCCTGAACTCGGCGAGCGGAAGGACGGCACTGTCCCTGGCCATGGCCGATTTCGTCAGGCGGGTTCTGAACTCATTATTCTCCCGGCGCAGAGAATGTGATATCTGGGGGAGGCTGGTCATGTTCCGACCCTCCGGTCTTTGGATCGCACGGCCTTCGCCGGAGAGTAATTATATAAATCCCGTTAGTCCATTGCATTCGTTCTTCCGGTACGGATCCGGGGCGCCGGGAATCGCTTGACCGCCGGGTTTTCTGAAAATAGCGTTTGTCCCGCTGGCGAGACGGAACGGGGCGGAGCGACCCCTCGTCCGAGGGAGGGTGGCAGCCCGATGAGTTCTTCTGCGAACGGCGGCGGGGACGTCATGGTCGGCAGGGTCGAACCGTGCCGCATCGTCGAGCTCCCGGAGATCGTCGACCCCCGGGGCAGCCTGTGCGTGGTCGAGTCCGGCAAGGAGATCGACTTCGACGTGAAGCGGGCCTACTACATGTTCGGCATGCCGCCGGAGACCCGCCGCGGCGGGCACGGCCACCGCCGCCTGCGGCAGCTGATCATAGCGGTGCACGGAAGCTTCAAGGTCGACGTGGACGACGGTTTCAGCAGGCGCACCTTCGTGCTCGACCACCCCCGGCGGGGGCTGTACATGACCCCGATGGTCTGGCGGGACATGGTCGACTTCGCGCCCGGGACGGTCGGCCTGTGGCTGGTCTCCGAGACCTACGACGAGTCCGACTACTACCGCGACTACGACGAGTTCCTGCGGGACGCGCGGAGCGGGGCGTGAGCGTCCCCTTCCTGGACCTGCGAGCCCCGTACGGGGAGCTGCGCGGCGAGATCGACGCGGCCCTGCAGCGGGTGCTGAGCTCGGGCTGGTACCTGATGGGGCCCGAGCTGGAGGCGTTCGAGGCGGAGTTCGCGGCCTGGTGCGGCAACGCGCACTGCGTGGCGGTGGGCAGCGGCTGCGACGCGCTGGAGCTGTCCCTGCGCGCGATGGGCGTCGGAGAAGGGGACGAGGTGATCGTCCCCTCGCACACGTTCTTCGCGAGCTGGGTGGCGGTCTCCAGGAGCGGCGCGCGGCCGGTGCCGGTGGAGCCGGACGAGCGGACCTGCACCCTCGACCCCGCGCGGATCGAGGCGGCCGTCACGCCCCGCACCAAGGTGATCATGCCGGTGCACCTGTACGGCCACCCCGCCGACCTGCGGGCCGTCGAGGACGTCGCCGCCCGGCACGGCCTGCGGATCCTGCAGGACGCCGCCCAGGCCCACGGCGCCGCCGAGCACGGCCGCCGGATCGGGTCGCGCTCCACGTCCGCGTTCAGCTTCTACCCCGGCAAGAACCTCGGCGCCCTCGGCGACGGCGGCGCCGTGGTGACGGACGACGCCGAGCTGGCCGAGCGGCTGCGGCTGCTGCGCAACGTCGGCTCCCGCGAGAAGTACGTGCACGAGGTCGTGGCGGCCAACTCCCGGCTGGACGAGCTGCAGGCCGCCGTGCTGCGGGTCAAGCTCACGCGGCTGGACGAGTGGAACGAGCGCCGCAGGGCCGTGGCCGCGCGCTACCTGGACGGGCTCAAGGGCGTGGGCGACCTGGTCCTGCCCGTGCCCGCGCCGTGGGCCGAGCCGGTCTGGCACCTGTTCGTGGTGCGCACCGCGCGCCGGCGGGAGCTGCAGGAACGGCTGGCCGCCGCGGGGATCGGCACGCTGGTCCACTACCCGGTCGCGGTGCACCGCTCCCCGGCCTACGCCGGCCACGGGTACGCGCCAGGATCGCTGCCGCTGGCCGAACGGCTCGCCGACGAGGTGCTGAGCCTGCCGATGGGCCCCCACCTGGACGACGACGCGGTGGACGCGGTCGTGGCCGCGACGCGCGAGGCCTTCGCCTGACGGGACCGGACGGCCGTCCGGTCCCGCCGGGCCGTCAGGCGGCCGAGCCGCTGTCGGGCTGTTCCAGCCACCAGGGGTTGGCCCGTGCCCACTCGATCGTCCTGGACAGGCCGTCCCGCAGGTCGGTGGTGGTGCGCCAGCCGAGCACGGCGAGCGCCTTGGAGGTGTCGGGGACGCGGCGCGACAGGTCCTGGTAGGCGGAGCCGAAGCCGTCGCGCGGGTCCACCGCGACCGCCTTGTCCCCGTCGGTCAGCTCCACCACGAGCTCGATGAGCTCGCGGACGGTCGTCTCGACCGAGCTGCCGATGTTGAAGCACTCCCCCAGCGCCACGTCGGCGGTGCCGGCCTCGACGGTGGCGGCGATCGCGTCGTCGACGAAGGTGAAGCAGCGCGTCTGCCCGCCGTCGTCGTACAGGACCGGCGGCAGGCCGCGCAGGGCGCGGTGGATGCTGCGGCTGACCACGAAGCCCGGCCGCTGGCGGGGCCCGTAGACGTTGAAGTAGCGCACGATGGTGGCGTCGAGCCCGCGCTGGCGCATGTAGGCGAACGTCAGGTGCTCGGCCAGCGCCTTGCTGGAGGAGTAGCTCCACCGGTCGGTGGCGGTGCTGCCGAGGACGCGGTCGTCGTCCTCGGCCCACGGCACGGCCGGGTTCTTGCCGAACACCTCGCTGGTGCTGGCCAGCACCAGCCGGGCGCCGGCCCGCTCGGTGAGCTCCAGCACGTTCCTCGTGCCCATGAGGTTGATGTCGATGACGTCGAGGGGACGGTCGATGTAGCGGTCGACGCCGACGACGGCCGCCAGGTGGTAGACGGTGTCGACGTCGCCGGTGATCACATCGGCGAGCGCCTCGGGGTCCCTGATGTCGCCGCCGACGTACCGCGGCCCCGCCCCGCCGTCCAGGCCGGGCGGGGGCGGCCCGCCGTCGAAGACCGTGACCTCGTCCCCGCGCCGGACCAGGGCCTCGACGAGGTGGCTGCCGAGGAAGCCGAGGCCGCCGGTGACGACGACCTTCGCGGCGTTGCTTCCCATGTCCCCTACCTCCCGATCCCGCGGTAGGCGTACCCGGACTCGCGCAACAGGTCTATGGTCTCGCGCGGGTAGTAGGCGCGGCCGTCGACGACCGCGCACCTCGGGGCGACGTGCTCGCGGAGCGCGGCGAAGTCGATGTCGTGGAACTCCCGGTGCCAGGCGAGGACGGCCAGGCAGTCGGCGCCGCGCACCGCCTCCTCCAGCGAGGCGGCCTGCGGCAGCCCGAAGAGCTTCTCGGCCTCGTCGGCGTCGACCAGCGGGTCGTACAGGGTGACCTCCACGCCGGCCTTGAGCAGCTCCTCCACGACCGGCCTGACCGGTGTCTCGCGCAGGTCGCCGGTGTTGTTCTTGAAGGCCAGCCCGAGGACCGTCACCTTCGCGCCCACCGGGGAGCGGCCCGTCCTGGCCAGCTCCTCCACGATGAGGTCGCGGGTGTAGTGCGGCATGGAGTCGTTGACCTCGCGGGCCGCGGGGATCGTCAGCAGGTCGATGCCGTGCTCGCGGGCGGAGCGCCAGACCATCCAGGGGTCCTTGGTCAGGCAGGAGCCGCCCACGCCCACGCTCGGCAGCAGGATGTTGACGTTGCCGTTGCCCTTGGGGATGGAGTTGGCCGCGGAGATGATGTCGAGGACGTCGACGTCCAGCGCCGCGCAGACCCGGGCCAGCTCGTTGGCCAGGGCGATGTTGTGGTCGATCCACCAGTTGTCGGCGAGCTTGACCATCTCGGCCGCCTCCAGGGAGGCCACCGGGATCACCTCGACGCCGATCGCCCGGCGCCAGAACTCCACCGCCGCGGCCGAGGAGTCGGCGCACCAGCCGCCGACGATGATGGGGAAGCTGCGCAGCTCGCGCAGGGCGGTGCCCTCGGAGAGGCGTTCGGGGCAGAAGGCGAGCCCGAAGTCCTCGCCGCAGACCAGGCCGCCGCGCTCCAGCAGCGGCAGCGCCAGGGAGCGGGTCACCCCCGGCGGGACGGTGCTCTTGAAGACCAGCAGCTGGCCGGGACGGATGTGCCTGCCGAGCTCCTCGCAGGCGCCGCGGAGCTGGCTCTCCTTCATGACGCCGCGCTCGCCGGTGGGCGTGCCGACCGCGACGATGACCACGTCCGCCTCGGAGACGCTCTCGTAGCTCGTGGTGACGCGCAGCCGGTCGCCCGCGTGGCGGGCCACCAGCTCGGGCAGGCCGGCCTCGCTGAACCGGCAGTGGCCGGCGTTCAGCTCCTCGACGAGCACGGGGTCGGTGTCGACCCCGATCACGTTCACGCCCCGGTCGGCCAGGACCGCGGCCACGCACGACCCGACGTATCCCAGGCCGAGAACCGCGGCCGTGATGTTCTCCCGCTCTGGCAGGAAACGCATGTCATCTCCAAAGGTCTGGCTTTACCGGGTGAGGACACGACGCAGGCGCCAGACGCCGAGGGCGAACAGGACGGCGGCGTAGCAGCTCAGGATGCCGAACTGGGGCAGGACGTCGACGATGGTGCCGCCGTTCCTGACCAGTTCGGCGAAGGCCTCGTAGGCCCAGGCGTGCGGCGTCACGTGCGCGATGGTCTGCATGGTGGGGCTGAAGGACTCCAGGGCGACCATGGAGCCGCCGAGGGCGCCGAGCCCCAGGCCGAGGACCATCGCGACGGAGATCGCCGCCCCGGGGGTCTTGAACGCCGACCCCAGCAGCATCGCGGCGCCGCTCCCGACCAGGGAGAACACCAGGATCAGGGCACCGGCCGCGAACAGGTTCCCCCAGTCGACCCCGAAGATCAGGGCCGAGCCGATCATGATCAGCAGCGCCTGGACGAGCGCGATGACCAGCCGGCCGAGGGCCTCGCCCGCGACGATGGCGCGTGCCGTGACCGGGGCCGCGTACATCCGGCGCGCCACCCCGAGCAGCCGGGTCTCGACGAGCCCGATCGCCGCGGTCATCGAGGTCAGGAAGGTGAACAGCAGCAGCAGGGGCGGGGCCGAGGCGCCGAACGGGTTGAACCCCTCGGGGAACAGGCTGCGGCCCGTGGTGGTGACGCGCACCTGGACGGTCCCGACGTCCACCCGGGCGGCTTTCGCGAGGTTCTCCTCGAAGGTCCCGCTCCCCTCCTGCTGCCCGAAGCGGGCGGCGCGCAGCAGCGCGGCCTGCTGGGGGACGACGGAGCGGATCCAGGTGCCGATCTCGGCCGCGCCCGGGTCCTCCTGGCGGGTCAGGTAACGCAGCTCGACCTGCCCTCCGCCGCGCACCCTGGCGTCGTAGTCGGCCGGGACGATCACGCCGGTCCGCAGCCTGCCGCGCTCCACCGCGGTCCGCAGCGCGGACTCGTCGGCGACCCGCTCGACCGCGATGCGCTTGCCCGAGCCCAGGGCCTGGACCAGCTGCTCCGACAGCGGCCCGGAACCGCTCACCACGCCCAGCGTCAGCTGCTGGCTGCCGCCGAACAGCTGCCCGAGCACGAAGACCATCAGGAACGGCGCGACGATCACGAAGAAGATGTTGGTGCGGTCGCTGAAGACCCGGCGGAGGTTGACCATTGCTATCGCGAGGGCCTTCACGCGTGCACCATCCTTCCGACGCGGAACAGGGCCAGGGCGCCTCCCAGGGCGGCGAAGCCGAGCAGGGCGGCGACCGGGACCGCCACGGCCTGCAGCGATCCCCCGCCGGCCAGGTCGCCCAGGCCCTGCATGAACCACTTGTGCGGGGTGAGGTAGCCGAGCACGGTGAACCCGCCCAGCTGCGCGCTGGGGAAGAACACCCCGCCGAAGATGCCCAGCAGCATCGCCACCACCGACTGCCAGTTCGACGCCTGCTCGGCGGTACGGGCGAAGGTGGCCAGCGCGGTCATCAGCCCGGTGGCGGCGAGCACGCCCGAGACCACCAGCGCGGCCACGCCGAGCGGGTCGCCCCAGCGGGCGCCGATGACCAGCGTGGTGACCACGACGAGGATCGCCATGCTCACGATGCCCACCAGGACGCCGCTGAGCAGCTTGCCCATCACGATCGCGGGCCGGGAGATCGGCGCGGCCAGCATGCGGGTCAGCGTGCCGGCCCTGCGCTCGTCGAAGATGCTGGTGATGCTGAAGACCACGGCGAAGAACAGAAAGAACATGGCCATGCCGGCCGAGTAGTAGGTGGTGACGTCCAGCTGGCGCCGCAGCGCGGAGGCGTCCTCGCGCAGCGAGACCGGCATGGGGGACGCGCCGGCCCGTCCGGCCAGCGCGGCGGCCCGTTCGTCACCGGGCGCCGTCCCCGGGGGGGCCGCCACGGCGACGGCCAGCTGGACCGAGCGCAGCCCGGCGGCGTAGGACTGCGCGACCTCCCGGGCGACCTGGACCGCGACCGGGGCGCCGACGTTGCCGATGATCTCCAGGGTGGTGGGCCGCCCGGAGCGCGCGTCGGCGGAGAAGTTCGCGGGGACGACGAAGGTCGCCTCCACCTCGCCCCGCTGGGTCAGCGCGCGGGCCTCCTCGACGGTGGACGCCGGCCGCAGGGTCACGACGCCCGACCGGCGCATGGGCTCCAGGACCTGGCCGACGAAGCCCGCGTTCCCGGCCCCGCGGTCGGCGTCGACCACGGCGTACCGGGCCTTGAAGTCCTCGCCCGCGCCGCCCAGGACGGCGTTGAGGATGAAGGCCATGCCGAGCGGCAGCACGATCGCGAAGACGATCAGCGTGCTGTCCTTGGCCCGCTGTCGCAGGTCCTTCACGAGTATGGTGATCATTCCGCGCACCGTGGGCCTCCGTTCCCTCAGTTCCCGCCGGTCCCTGTCAGTCGCTGTCAGTCCCTGTCAGTCCCGGAGCGCCTTGCCGGTGAGGTGCAGGAAGACGGCCTCCAGGTCGGGTTCGCGCACCTCCGCCGAGCGGACCGCCGCGCCCGCGCCCGCCACGACCTCGAACAGTCGCGGCAGCACCGCCCTGGCCCCCTCCACGAGCAGGTCGACCCGGGAGCCCTCGCCGGACACCTGGCGCACCTGCGGCGCGTCGGCGAGCGCCCGCCGCACGCGGTCCAGGTCACCGTCCACCTGCAGCAGCACCTGGTCGTTCTCGCCGACCATGTCCACCAGTTCGCGGCGGGTGCCCTCGGCCTTCATCTGACCCAGGTCGACGATGCCGACCCTGTCGCAGAGGCGTTCGGCCTCCTCCATGTAGTGCGTGGTGTAGAGCACGGCCACCCCCTCGGCGGCCAGGCGCTGCACGCTCTCCAGGATGGAGTTGCGGCTCTGCGGGTCGACTCCCGCGGTGGGTTCGTCCAGGATCAGCAGGCGTGGACGGTTCAGCAGCCCGATGCCGATGTTCAGGCGGCGGGCCATGCCCCCGGAGTAGCCGGAGACCGCCTCGTCGGCGCGGTCGGCCAGCCCGATCGTCTCCAGCACCTCGCTCACCTTGCTCTTGCCCTGGCGGCCCCGCAGGCCGTGCAGCTGCGCGAAGAACCACAGGTTCTGACGTGCCGTGAGGTCCTGGTAGAGCGCGAGTTCCTGGGGTACGTAGCCGATCAGCGCCTTGGTCTTCGTGTTCCGCGCGTCGTGCGGCCGGCCGTCGATGACGACGGTGCCCTCGTCGCGCTCGACGACGCCGACAATCATGGAAATCGTCGTGCTCTTTCCGGCGCCATTCGGCCCGATGAGGCCGTAAACCTCGCCCTCGGCGATGGAAAAAACCGATGCCGTCGACCGCGACTATCTGGCCATAACGTTTACGGAGTCCTTCGCACACCAGAATGCTGTCGCTCATACGGCCTGATTCAACACGTCCCGTTCTCACCGCACAAGATACGGAGAAGGACCACGGAAGGCTTTGCGGCACGGCCGCGAATATTCTGCGGCGTTCGCCGCCGCACGGCACGCCCGCCTGCGTGGAAAAGGCTCCCGGCACGGGTCCGGACGGGACGGCCCGGTCGCCCGGCGCACGCGGGGGACCGCGAACGCGGGGGGAGGCGCGAGGCCGCCCCCCGCGAACGCGGAGGAATCAGCAGGTGCTGTTGCTGAGCGTGCTGTGGGGCAGCTCGGAGTACTCGGGCGCTACGTCGATCTCCTGCAGCTCGAGAATGTTGGACAGATCCATAAGACACCTCCTTCGAGGGCTCGAAAGTCAGACCGGCCATGTGGCGGCCCCGGACCGGCCGGGTCTTCCCCTTCGGCACGCCGTCGTCCTCGCCGGCTCCGGAAGGTGCACCGCTGGTATTCCACGGCTTTCACGGAAACCGCACCGTGACACCTCCACCGAAAAGCGATGACGAACGAAAGAGCCATCGAGGCGTCAATCCCGGCCGCTCCGCGACGAAACATAGTTATGGAACCCCGGAATGCGCAACGGCCTGTCCTAAAACGGCCATCCGGTCCGTGTTTCCATAAGGTGAAAACGTCCGGGGCCCCAGGCTTTAGCCGTGACATTATATTTTCATGCACCACGCCGAGCCGAATGCCAGCGGGGATCGGGTAATCACGCTCCAGGAACTGCACGACATTTTTCACCGGATGGCGGAGAGCCGGTGCCGGGAGGTCCTCGCGGTTCTCTCCGGGGACACGCTGGGCCGGTTCCTGTCCGAGCGGGTGGGTGAGCTCGGCGCCGACGAGAGCCGCTCGCTCTCCGTCGTCCGCGCCGGGACCGCCGGCGCGGAGCCCGACTCCCCCGCGGATCGCCCCCGTGTCCGGACGCTGCCCTCGCTGCCGCTCTCGATGCTCGTCACCGACCGGCGGACGGCGTTGCTGAGCCTGCGGACCCCGCCGGGCGAGGAGGCCGGCCCGATCGTACTGGTGACGCGGCCCGGCCATGTCTCCACCCTGCTGTCCGTGTTCGACCACCTGTGGAGCAGCGCGTACACCTCGCCGCCCACCGAGGGCACCTCCCCGGGCGGCAGGCCCCAGGGGCGCTGCCGGGCCGTGCTCGACCTCCTCGCGGAGGGGCTGACCGACAACGCCGTGGCGGCCCGGCTCGGCATCGCCGAACGCACCGTCCGGCGCGAGGTGAACGGGCTGATGCAGGCCGCGGGCGCGACCAGCAGGTTCCAGCTCGCGCTGCGCGCCCAGGAGCTCGGCTGGCTGCACCGTCCCGCCGGCGAGACAGCGCCCGGCAGCGGACCCGAAAGAGGACCTGTTTCCGGCCGTGTATCGCTTTTCCCCGAGCATGGATAACGACGTTGACTATCCAGGAACCCCAAACCTAATGTCCAACCGTCAGCGAGATCCGACGGTTCGACCGGACGGGATCATTGCGTCCCGGGCCCATCGCCGCCGAGAGAATTCAAGGTGACAGAATCGTGCTCATTCCCCATGTCGAGACTCAGCGGACGACGCTCGCGATCGCGGACCTGTCGGACGGCGTCGCCCTGTACGAGCTCCTCCTCGGCCTGGGACTGCACAGCATGCCCCCGCTCAAGGTGTTCCTGGAGCAGATAAAGAAGCAGAACATCTCCGCGCTCTTCGCCATCAGGCTGCGGCACACCGGGGAGACGGTGGGATTCGGGACCCTGCACGAGATGGACCCCGCCGGGCACATCCAGGTCGGCATATTCACCGACACGGACAAGGCGCGGTACGGTCTCGGCGGCGAGGCGATGATGCTTCTCGTCAATTACGCGTTCGCCACCTGGGAGAACGTCAGGAAAGTATATTTCGTCACCACGGACGCCAGCATCGACCGGCTCGGCTGGGTGGGCGGCCTCATTCCCAAGGAGGCGACCCTCCCGCAGCACATGTTCTTCCAGGGATGCCTGTGGGACGTGCACTTCTACGCCATCTACCGGCGGATGTGGGAGAAACAGGGGGCCGACGTCCTCAACCGGCTGGTCGCGGGGCCCGGCGCCGTCCGCCCGAAGGGCCTGCGCGCGTTCGTCCGTCACCTCAGGAAGCTCGTCACGAGGCCCAAGGAGTACGCGCGGTGAGCGACACCCCGGCCGGCCGCAGGCCCCCCGAGTTCGGCGGCGAGCGGCTCCTCGTGGTCGGCACCGGCGCCATCGCCGTGATGTACCTGCCGTTCTGGCTCAACTGGCTGACCACGGCGTACCGGGACCTCGAGGTGCAGGTCGTCCTCACCACGAGCGCGGAGCGCTTCGTCAGCGGCGAGGCGCTGAGCGTGCTCGTCCGCCGCGAGGTCGTCCCCGACCGGTGGCCCGAGGAGGCGAGACCGGACGCGCTGCACGTGCGGCTGACCGAGTGGAGCGACAGCGTCGTCGTCTACCCGGCGTGCGTGAACTTCATCTCCCGGCTGGCCCTCGGGCTGGCCGACACCCCCGCGCTGCTGACCCTGCAGTGCACCTCGGCGCCCATCGCGGTCGCCCCCTCGCTGCCGCCGGGCGCGCTGGACAACCCGATCCTGCAACGGCACCTGGCGACCCTGGCCGAGCGGCGCAACGTCGTGGTCTCCCCCGTGCAGGCGGTGCCGAGCCTGACCACCGGGCGGCGCGACGCCGCGGGGGCGCCCCCGCTCTCGACACTGATCGCAATGCTGGAGGAACTGCGCGTCTCCCTGTCCGGCGAGGGGTCACCGGCGGCCGAGGCGGTCTGAGCCGCGCGGCCCCGCCGGGGCCGCGCGGGATTCACCGGCTCCGGCGACGCGGCCGGGACCGGCGGGCACGCCGGGGCGGCACGGCAGCGGGCACATGATAGGGAGCACCACACATGCACGACATGATGCAGATCTACACCCTGGCCGACCCGCTCTTCTTCGAGGAGCCCACGCGCTGGGCCGGCGGGGTGGGCTTCATCGGCGACGCCGGGTTCACCGTGTCGGGCGCGGCCGTCCCCGAGGGCTGGGTGCGCGGGGAACGCGGCATCTGGGTCTCGCTGCGGCCGGCCGGCCAGGTCGGCGCCGAACAGGGGTGGAAGGTCCACCTGTCGGCGACGCTGGACAACGCCGACCGGCTCTGCTCGGCCGTCTGGGACCACTGCGTCGAGCGCGGCATCCCGTTCAAGCACCTGCGCGACCGCAACATGCTGCTCGTCTTCAACGCCAAGTACTCCCCCCGCGGCTCCAGCGGGAAGCTGGTCACCGTCTACCCGCGCGACGAGGACGAGCTGCGGGAGGTGCTGACCGCGCTCTCGGCCGAGCTGGAGGGCGAGCCGGGCCCGTACATCCTCAGCGACCTGCGCTGGGGCGCGGGCCCGCTGTTCGTCCGCTACGGCGGCTTCACCGAGATGCTGTGCGTCGACGAGCACGGCGAGACCACGCTGGCGATCCGGCATCCGGACGGCACGCTCCTGCCCGACCGGCGCAGGCCGGTCTTCGACCCGCCCAAGTGGGTGGACCTGCCCGAGTTCCTCCGGCCGCACCTGGACTCCCGCCGTGACGGCGCGGGCGCCGAGCACCCCTACCTGGTACGGCGGGCCCTGCACTTCTCCAACGCCGGGGGCGTCTACCTGGCCACCCGGCGCACCGACGGCAGGGAGGTCGTGCTCAAGGAGGCGCGCCCGCACACGGCGGTGGACGCCAACCACCATGACGCGGTCACCAGGATGGCGCGCGAGAGCTGGGCGCTCACCGCCCTGCAGGGCATCCCGGGCATCCCCGAGCTCTACGACGAGCTCGACGTGGCCGGGCACCGCTTCCTCGTCGAGGAGTACATGGACGGCCAGCCGCTGAACGTGTGGTGCGGGATCCACCATCCCGGGGTCGTCAGGGCGGAGCCGACCGAGGAGGAGATCGCGTCCTACACCCGCAGGGCGGTGCGCATCGCCGAGCGGATCGAGGAGCTGATCGCCGCCGTGCACGCGCGCGGCGTGGTGTTCGGCGACCTGCACCTGGGGAACGTCATCGTCAGGCCGGACGAGTCGGTGGCCCTGGTCGATTTCGAACTGGCGTTCGACGCGACGGACGCCGAGTGGCGGCCGGGACTCACCGCGACGGGGTTCGGCAGCCGCCACAAGAGCGGGACCGACCGCGACCTGCACGCCCTGGCGGCGGTGCGCCTGGCCATGTTCGTGCCGTACAGCAAGATCACCGCGCTTCAGCCGGACAAGGTCCGCGAGTTCGTGCGGTTGATGTGCGACGAGTTCCCGGTGCCCGAGGACTGGGCGGGGACGATCCTGTCCCACCTGTCTCCCCCCGCCGGGGCCCTACCCCCGCTCTCCCCCGACGCCCCGGCCTCTTCGGGCGGCCCGGCTTCCCCGGTCGCTCCGGCCTCCCCCGGGACGTGGCGGCCGGACGGGGGGCTCGCCGGTCTGGACGAGCCGGTCATGGACTGGTCGGCGGTGCGCGAGGACCTGGCGAAGGGGATCCTCGCCTCCGCGACCCCCGAGCGGGAGGACCGCCTGTTCCCCGGCGACGTGCACCAGTTCCTGTCCGGCGGTCTCGGTTTCGCCTACGGCGCGGCCGGGGTGCTGTGGGCCCTGGAGGTGACCGGCCACGGCCGCCACCCGGAGCACGAGCGCTGGCTGATCGACGCGATACGACGCACCCCCCCGCGCCGCCCGGGTTTCTACGACGGCACGGCCGGCCTCGTCCACGCCCTCGACCACCTGGGACACCCGGACGAGGCGGCCGAGCTGCTCGACCGGCATCCGGTCCCGGATCGCGCGAACATCTCGATGTTCTCCGGGTTCGCGGGCATCGGGGCGATGCTGACCCACCTGTCGCGGGAGCGGGACGGCACGGCGGGCGAGAGCGGCCACCTGACCGCCGCGCTGGCCGTCGCCGACCGGCTGGCGGACGCCGTACGGCGCGGCGATCCCGGTACGGCCCGCGGCCCGGGGCTGCCGGCCCCCACCCGCCCCGTGGAACCCGGCCTGATGCGGGGCTGGTGCGGGGTGGCCCTGTTCCTCGTCCGGCTGTTCGAGCGGACCGGCGACCCCGGCCACCTCGACCACGCCGCGCTGGCCGTGGGGCTCGACCTCGACCGGTGCGTGACGACCGCCGACGGCTGGCTCGTGGCCCAGGAGGCGGGGGTGCGCACGATGCCCTACCTCGACGTCGGCAGCGCGGGCATCGCCCTGGTCATCGACGAGTTCCTCGCCCACCGCGAGGACGACAGGCTCCGCGCGAGCCTGCCGGGACTGCTGCGCGCCTGCCGGACGCGCGTCGCGCTGCAGTGCGACCTGTTCCGCGGTACGGCCGGTCACGTGGCCGCGCTGGCCCGGGGCGGCGCCGACGACGAGGAGGCGCTGGACCGCCGGTTACGGGAGATGTGCCGGCACGCCGTCTCCTTCCGGGGGCACCTCGCCTTCCCCGGCACCAACGGCTTCCGGCTCTCCATGGACCTGGCGACGGGCGGGGCGGGCGTGCTGCTCGCCATGTCACAGGCCGCCGGGACCGGGACGTCCTTCCTGCCGTTCTTCTCCCCCCGAGGGAGGCGTTGAGATGGACGACGGAGCGGCGGTGTCCGTCAGGGGACTGCGCAAGGAGTACGGGCGGATCGAGGCCGTCAAGGGCGTCGACTTCGACGTGGCGCCCGGGGAGGTGTTCGGCCTGCTGGGCCCCAACGGGGCGGGCAAGAGCACCACGATCAACATGCTGTGCACGCTGGTCCGGCCGACCGGCGGCAGCGCCACCGTCGGCGGGCACGACATCGTGCGGCAGCGCGACGAGGTCAGGCGCGACATCGGGCTGGTCTTCCAGGAACCGACCGTCGACGGTTACCTCACCGGCGCGCAGAACCTGAGCTTCCACGCCGAGCTGTACGGCCTGCCCAAGGACGTCATCGGGGACCGGATGAGACGGGTCCTGGACATCGTCGGCCTGTGGAAGCGCCGCGACGACCGCGTGCACACCTACTCCGGCGGCATGCGGCGGCGGCTGGAGATCGCCCGGGGCCTGCTGCACTCCCCCCGCGTACTGTTCCTGGACGAGCCCACGGTCGGGCTCGACCCGCAGACCCGGGTGGCCATCTGGGGCTACATCGCCGAGCTGCGCGAGCTGGAGAAGATCACGGTCTTCATGACGACGCACTACCTGGAGGAGGCCGAGTACTGCGACCGCATCGCGATCATCGATCACGGTTCCGTCGTGGCGCTGGACACCCCGGAGGCGCTGAAGGCCACGGTGGGCAGAGACCGGATCCGCATCCACACCGACGACGACGAGGCCGCCGCCGCGGCGCTGCGGGAACGCTTCCTGGTGGAGGTCGCGCAGCGCGACGGCGGGCTCGTCCTCTCCGTGCCCAGCGGCGAGGAGTTCGTGCCCCGCCTGTTCTCCGGGCTCGGCGTGCCGATCAGGTCGGTGCAGATGACCAGGCCCTCGCTGGACGACGTCTTCCTCGCCTACACCGGCTCGACCATCCGCGACGCCCAGGACGGCGGGCGGACCGGGGACGACGGCGCGGAGGGCGGGGAAGCGGAGGGCGGAGAACACGTGAACGACGCGAACGGTGTAAAAGGCGTGAACGGCGTGAACGGCGCGGCCGCCGACTCCGGTGACGTCCGTGATGACGTCCGTGATGACGTCCGTGATGACGTCCGTGATGACGTCCGTGATGACGTCCGTGATGACGTCCGTGATGACGTCCGTGATGACGTCCGTGATGACGTCCGTGATGACGTCCCCGGCGAAGACCCCGGTGACGTCCGTGGCGAAGAGGTGAGGGCCCATGGCCGCGATTGAGACTCCCCCGGCCCGCGTCCCGCTGCGCGGCGCCGCCCACAACCTCCGCGCGGTACGGGTGGTGCTCCGCAGGGAGATGATCCGCTTCGCCACCGACGGCAAGCGGATCACGGCCATGCTCTTCCAGGCCTTCATGTGGATCTTCATCATCGGCAGCGGGTTCGGCTCCCTGATGCCGGGGGTCCCCGACGGCGTCGACCTGAAGACCTTCATGTTCCCCGGCGTCATCTCGATGACGGTGATCCTGACCGCGATGTTCTGCGCGTCCTCGATCGTCTGGGACCGCGAGTTCGGCTTCCTGCGGGAGATGCTGGTCGCGCCGGTGAGCCGTACCGCGATCGTGTTCGGCAAGGTCCTCGGCGGCGCGCTGGTCGCGACGTTGCAGAGCCTGGTGATCGTGGCCATGGCCGGGCTGGTCGGCGTCCCCTACGACCCGGTCATGATCGCCGGGCTCGTCGGCGTGATGTTCCTGACCGGCTTCACCATGTCGGCCTTCGGAGTGCTGGTCGCCGCGCGGATGACCAGCATGGAGTCGTTCCAGGGGATCGCGCAGATGGCGATCATGCCCCTGATGTACCTGTCGGGAGCGCTGTTCCCGCTCACCAACCTGCCCGGCTGGATGAACACCCTGACGTTGCTCAACCCCCTGACGTACGCGGTCGACCCGACGCGTCAGGTCGTCTTCGCCCATCTGACGGTCCCGCCCGAGGTGCGGGCCGTGTACGGCGCCGGGGTGCGCTGGTCGGGCTGGCCCGTCCCCATGGCGCTGGAGCTGCTCCTGGTCGGAGGCGCGGGCCTGCTCATGCTCGCCCTGGCCGTCGCCCGCTTCAAACGTACCGACTGAGAACCGGAGCCCGCGGGAGCCGCACCCCCGGGACCGGCGTGAGCGGGACCGCCACGACCGGGAACGGCGTGAGCGGGAACGGTGGTGCGCGCCGGCGTGCCCGGCCGGTCAGGCGGACTGGGCGTCCACCGTGCCGAGCAGTTCCCTGAGCCGGTCGCGCTGCTCGGCGGTGAGGACCGAGAACAGCTCCTCGGCCACCCGCCTGCGCTCCTCGCGTACCCGCTCGTACAGCTCCCGTCCCCCGGGCGTCACCACCAGCAGGGTGGAGCGGCGGTTGGCCGGATCGACCTCGCGGCGGACCAGGCCGGCCTCCTCCAGGGCGTCGACCACCGGGGTCACCGAGCGCGGCACGATCCGCAGCCTCTCGGCGAGCTGCACCATCCGGAGCGGCGGCTCGGACTCGACGATCACCCTCAGTGCCCGCGCCTGGCCGGGGCTCAGACCGAGCGGGCCCAGCCGCTCGCCGTACCCGCGCCGCAGCCGGCGGCCGACGCCGTGCACCAGATCGGCCAGTTCCGTCTCCACAGCGCCGAACCTATCCCAGCGCGTCCGGGAATGAATGAGAGGTAACCTCTGTTTGAGTAAACATCAGAAAGGAGTTCCATGACGGAACCAACCGGGAGTGCCCTACGGCACGAAACACCACGTATGCACGACGAACCCCGCGCTCCCCTGCGGCGCGTCGTCGGCCTGTTCCGCCCCTACCGGGGACGGCTGGCCGTCGTCGGCGCCCTCATCGGGGTCTCCTCGCTCGTCTCGCTGGCCTCGCCGTTCATGCTCCGCGAGGTGCTCGACGACGCCATCCCCAACGGCAGGACCGGCCTGCTGACGCTGCTCGCGCTCGGCATGGTCACGGTGGCCGTCGTCACCAGCGTGCTCGACGTGATCCAGACGATGGTCTCCACCGGGGTCGGCCAGCGCGTCATGCACGACCTGCGCACCGCGGTCTACGGCCACCTGCAGCGCATGTCCCTGGCCTTCTTCACCCGCACCCGTACCGGCGAGGTGCAGTCGCGCATCGCCAGCGACATCGGCGGCATGCAGCAGGTGGTCACCTCCACCGCCGCCTCGATCGTCTCCAACCTGACCACCGTGGTGGCGACGATCATCGCGATGCTGGTGCTGGACTGGCGGCTGACCCTCATCTCGCTGGCGCTGCTCCCCGTCTTCGTGGCGATCAGCCGCAGGGTCGGCCGGGAGCGCCGCAGGATCACCTCCGAACGGCAGCGGAAGATGGCCGCCCTGTCGTCGATGGTCCAGGAGTCGCTGTCGATCAGCGGCATCCTGCTCGGCCGGACGATGGGCCGCGGCCCCGAGCTGGCCGGCCGCTTCTCCGTCGCCTCCGACGAGCTGGCCGACCTGGAGGTCCGCTCCAGCATGGCCGGGCGCTGGCGGCAGTCCACCATCCAGATCATCATGGCGGCCATGCCCGCGGTGATCTACTGGTCCACCGGGCTGACCTCGGCCGTCTCCATCGGCACCGTGGTCGCCTTCACCACCCTGCAGACGGGCCTGTTCCGGCCCTCCGTGTCGCTGCTGCGGCTCGGCGTCGACGTGCAGAGCTCGCTGGCGCTGTTCGCCCGGATCTTCGAGTACCTGGACCTGGAGGTGGACATCCACCCCGGCACCCGTACGCCGGAGAGCGTGCGCGGCGAGATCCGCTTCGAGCACGTCGACTTCTCCTACGGCGAGACCCCGGCCCTGTCGGACGTGGACCTCACCGTCCCGGCCGGCACCACCCTGGCCGTGGTCGGCGAGACCGGCTCGGGCAAGACCACCCTGAGCTACCTTCTCCCCCGCCTGTACGACGTGACCGGCGGGCGGATCACCATCGACGGCGTGGACGTGCGCGAGCTGACCTTCGAGTCCCTGGCCGAGACGGTCGGCGTGGTCTCGCAGGAGACCTACCTGTTCCACTCCTCGATCGCCGACAACCTCCGCTTCGCCAGGCCCTCGGCCACCGACGAGGAACTCGTCGCCGCCGCGCGGGCCGCCAGGATCCACGACCACATCGCGTCGCTGCCCGACGGGTACGACACCGTGGTGGGCGAGCGCGGCTACCGCTTCTCCGGCGGGGAGAAGCAGCGCCTGGCCATCGCCAGGACGCTGCTGCGCAACCCGCCCGTGCTCATCCTCGACGAGGCCACCAGCGCCCTCGACACCCAGACCGAGCGCGCCGTCCAGGAGGCCCTGGACACCCTGTCGCGCGGGCGCACCACCATCACGATCGCCCACCGGCTGTCCACGATCCGCGACGCCGACCAGATCGTGGTCCTCGACCACGGCCGCGTCGTCGAACGCGGCACCCACGACGAGCTCCTCGCCTCCGACGGCCCCTACGCCGCCCTCGTCAACCGCGACCGCTCCCTCACCACCGCCTGATCCGGGTCGCGATCCGTCACGGGAACGCCGGGCCGGCCGTCCCTGTACGGGTCCTCGGGCCGATGACCCAGCTGCTTCCGATCCAACCTGACGGGTCGCACCCGCCGCCCCTCCCAGCCGAAGCCCTGCGGAAAAAGATGATGGCCCGTCTCGAAATGACCGGCCACAAAGGACGACACACCACGACGAACATGGCGACAAGGGGCATTGTCGATGTCAGGCAAGGGATATAGTCTGCCTCGTGTGGTGGAACGAGACGACTACACGGGGATCCGTGACCGGATCACGGTCCTCGCCCGTGACCACGGGTTGCGCTGCGACTGGGCCGAGACGACCAGAAGGCAGCGCTTCCTGCTGCTGTGGGATGCCGGGGGCCGTGTCGTGGCGCGTGCGATCGTCCCGCTGTATCCGGGCGAGACACCGCACGTTGTGGAGAATCTCGAGCGAGGGCTCGCGTCCTTGTTCGGCGACGACTGGCTGGAGGACTGATGGGCGTTCAGGACAACGTTGACGTTCACGTCACCAAGACCGGCGCGCTATGGCTCGCGACCGTGCAGGGCGTGGCAGGGGGCATGTCCGCACGCTCCCTGAAAGAGCTGCACGGCGACGTCGCCGAAGGATTGCCCTTCCTGTTCTCCGACCGTGATCGACCACCCGTTCCGGTGTTCCACTACACCCTGCCCGGCCTCACCGAGGACGACCTGAACGCTTTCGCCGAGCTCCAGCGACGGGCCGCCGCGATCGCCGACGACTACACCAGAACGGCCAGGGCACGCGTCGACCAGCTGGCCCGGCTCGGATTGTCGGACCCCGACATCGGGGAGTTGCTGGGTTTGAGCAAGCAACGGATCCAGCAGATCCGTACGAGCAAGAGCGAAGACCGTCAAAGCGCTTGACACCGCGACGACGCGGCCGCCGCCCATCGCCTTCCCTCGCGTCCCACGCAGGCCGGGGACAGGGGGCCTCACCCCTGCGGACAGGGCGGTCGAGGGTGATCCCGACGTGGCCGGAGCAGGCGGGCGGGCCGGATCTCCACATGATCTGCCGCCGGACACGAAGGCCTGAGGCGGTGCCGGTGCTGACGGCGCCGCCGGCGTACGGAGTGCCGTCCGGTCGCGCCTCGGTGCGATGACGGCCTGGTCGTACCGGGTGACCGCCCCGGTGCCCCCTGAGGCGCTCGGGTCGCGGAGCGGTGCGGGCCCTGAAAGATCACCTCTCGTTCACGCCGGAGGGGGTGGTCAAGGTAGCCTCGGCGTTTTACGTTCCGTTCGATGACCTACGGCCTGACTCGGAGGAATGATGGATCGTCGAACGCTGCTACGCGCGACCGTCGTCGGAGTGGGAGGTGCCGCGTTCTCCGGAGCGCTGTGGGGACAGGCGTTCGGCGCCGTCGCCCAGCCGGGACCCAGCCCGTACGGTGACCTGCGGGCCGCGGACGCGAACGGTGTCGAGCTCCCCGCGGGGTTCACCAGCCGGGTGATCGCCCGCTCCGGGCAGCGGGTCGCCGGGTACACCTGGCACCCGGCACCGGACGGCGGGGCGTGCTTCCCCGACGGCAGCGGCTGGATCTACGTGTCCAACTCGGAGGTCCCGCTCGTCGGCGGGGCCTCGGCCGTCCGCTTCGCCGCCGACGGCTCCATCACCTCGGCCTACCGCATCCTGTCCAGGAGCAACGTCAACTGCGCGGGCGGCGCCACTCCGTGGGGCACCTGGCTGTCGTGCGAGGAGGTCCCGCTCGGCCGGGTCTTCGAGACCTGGCCCGCCGGCGGGCGTTCCGCCGAGGAACGCACCCGGATGGGCCGCTTCAAGCACGAGGCCGCGGCCTGCGACCCGGTGCGGCAGGTCGTCTACCTCACCGAGGACGAGGGCGACGGCTGCTTCTACCGGTTCCTCCCCGACACCTGGGGTGACCTGCGCACCGGCAGGCTCCAGGTGCTCTGCGCACCGGCCGCGCAGGTGACCGGGCCGGTGACCTGGCAGGACATCCCCGACCGCGACGGTTTCCCGATCGCGACGCGCAAGCAGGTCTCCGCCGCCAAGCACTTCGACGGCGGCGAGGGCTGCTGGTACGACCGGGGCGTCTGCTACTTCACCACCAAGGGCGACAACCGGGTCTGGGCGTACGACGCCGCCGCCTCCAGCCTCGACCTGGCCTACGACGACTCCCTGGTGACCGGCGGGACCGCCCCGCTGACCGGGGTGGACAACATCACCGGCGCGCCCACCAGCCGCGACCTGTTCGTCGCCGAGGACGGCGGCAACATGGAGATCAACGTCATCACCGGCGAAGGGGTCGTGGCGCCGTTCCTGCGGCTGCCCGGGCAGTCCTCCTCGGAGATCACCGGCCCGGCGTTCTCCCCGGACGGCTCGCGCCTGTACTTCTCCTCCCAGCGCGGCACCTCCGGGTCCTCGGCCGGCACCGGCGGGATCACCTACGAGGTGACCGGGCCGTTCCGCGTCCGGCCCTGACCCCCTGCCCGCCGGCGCCCGTCCCGGAGTCCGGGACGGGCGCCGGTGGGCTCACGGCGCGCCGGTCGTCCGGGCCACCGCACCGGACGCCCGGCGCACGGTCCCGCGAGCCGTCAGGAAGAGGGCGAGCGCGCCGAGGACGAGGAACCCCTGGCCGACCAGGTTGGTGACGGTCGCGATGTCGTGCAGCATCAGCAGCAGGAAGCCCAGGCACGAGTAGGTCAGCAGGGCCCCGCCCGCCGACGCGAGCCGGTGCGCCGCGCCCCAGTCCCGGTCCCGCGACCATCGGACGATCACTGCCGTCGCCCCGGCGAGCAGCGCGATCCCCATGACGATCCCCCACCAGTTCTCCGGCCGGGCGACGAACACCGCGGACGTGACGAACACCGCCGTCCCGGCCTGCCACGGAGCCGGTGCCCGCAGGAGCCTCCCCGGGCGGGGACGCCCTGCGGGAGCACCGGGAGCAGCGGGAGCCCCGGGAGCACCGGGACGCCCGGCGGACGCGCGGGGTCGTCCCGTCGCGAACGCGGCGACGACCAGAAGGGTCACGACGACGGCGGTCGTGATCCGCTGCGGTGCCGACGCCATGAACCCGCTCTCGTCGTGAATGCCGCTGAAGATGAGCAGCGATCCCAGGACGAACACGACCGAGGTGACGGCGAGGCCGAACCTGCCCAGCCAGGGAACCCTCGCGCGACGGGGCACCAGGCTCTCGACGAGGGCGATCGGGACGCCGATGCTCCAGATCGCGTGCCCGGCGAGGAAGCCGACGGCGCTGTTGCCGCTGATGCCCAGCGCCGGGACGAAGGTGGCGTGCGCGGCGTCGCCCTCGTACAGCGGGGCGGGGTTGAAGAGGGTCTGGTCGATCAGGCCCGCCTCCAGCAGGCCGTAGGCGCCTCCCAGCAGCAGGATCGCCGTCCAGCCGCGCCCGGTGCGCCGTACCGTCTCGCGGATGATGATCGCGCCACCGCCGTACATCGGCGCGAGGAGGATCAGGCCCCAGAGCTCGGAGGCGGGGACGTTGCCGAGCAGGTACTCGGCGACCAGCGGGGACAGCAGGAACAGCCCGAGGGCGGGGGCGATGCGCCTTATCGTCCCCGGCTCGCCGCCCGCCTCCCGGCCGGGGCCGGAGCCGGAGCCGGAGCCGGGGTCAGGAGCAGGACCGAGGTCGCGACCAGGGCCGGGGCCGGGGCCGGAGTCGCGATCGGGGTCACGACCGGGATCCAGGCCCGGTTCCCGGCCGGTACCGGTGCCGGGGCGAGGATCGGGGTCCGCCGGCCGGGGCGCCTGCCGCCGGTCGTCGGGAACGTTCGCCGTCATGGGAGCGACGCTAGGCCGCGACGACGCGCGCCCGCATCGGCCGCAGGAACGGCCCCCGACCTACTTTAGATGGATTCTCGACATCTATGCCTTTTAAGGGAAATATCATTCCATATCGTCTTCACGAGATACCCGCGAAGAATCGCGTGACAAATAGTCACAATCGGGAAAGGATAAATAAGCGACTTACGTGAGTTCGTCGTTACTTTCCCGGCGGATCGGTCCTCGCGCGCAGCGACCCGGCTCGACCCGCGAAGACGTCGGCGTACGGGGTCCGTGACGGCTCCTTCAGGGGCTCCCGTTCCGGAGGACGATGATGGTCGATCTTGGTTTCGCCGGGGCGAGCAGGCCCGCCAACGACTACCGGCCGCTCGGTGTCACCGACGGGGACACCCCTGCCATCGCGATGGCGATCCGGATGGTGTCGATCGACACCCCGGAGAGCGCGTACGGCGGCAGCCCTCCCACCGCGCAGGCGGCCCTGGAGCGCGCCCGGGTACGGCTGCTGGACGGCACCTACGACGCCCTGCCCGAGGACCTGCGCGCCTACCTGGCCTCCAGGATCACCCCCGACGCGGCCGCGCGGCACCAGGCCGCGGGCAAGGCGGCGGCGGCCGAGCACCAGGCCGCGGTGACCGCCCGGCTGACCCGGCCGGACGGCTCGCAGCGCAAGCTGGCCGTGATCGCCACCGGGGAGCTCATCGAGGGCAACGGCCGCCTGCTGGCCTACACCGCGCCCTGGTTCACCGGCACCGCGGCCGACCCGCTGCCGCCGCGCGACGACCCGCGCCGGCGTACCTTCAACCTCGACATGATCGCCTCCGGCTGGGCGGCGACCTTCCTCATCTACCCCTCCCTCCCCTCGACCGCCGACCTGAACCTGCTGCTGGCCGAGGCGGAGGCGGCCTGGGCCGGGCGGCGCGGGGCGTGGGCGCGGTTCGGCGAGGACCTGCTGCTGGGGTACGAGTACCGGGCCTGCGTCAAGCTCGGCTCCGGCGACCTCCGCGACGGCCCCGGGGCGGCGATCCGGCAGGCGTTCCAGCGGGTGTGCGTGGACCTGGGGACCATGCGGGAGACCGGGCTGTACGGCTACCACCGGATCCCGCCCGCCCGCCGCCTGTGGATCTGGGAGACCGACCTGGAACGGGCCCGCCGCGACCTTCCCATCGTCCCCTGACCCCGGCCGGGACGCCTCACCCCGCGGGACGCTCCGATCGGGTCAGGCGTCGCCGCCCGGGACCTGCCCGGAGTGGTGGTCCAGCAGCCGGCCGAGCAACGTGACCAGCAGGCGCCGCTCGTCGGCCGAGAGCGGGGCGAGCAGGTCGTCCTGCACCCCGTCGAGCACCTCGTCCATCCGGCGCAGCCGCGACCGGCCCTCGTCGGTGATCGTCACCGTGTTGCGCCTGCGGTCGGCGGGGTCGGGGGCCCGCTCGACGGATCCCTGCCCGGTCAGCTCGTTGATCGCGTTCACGACGTCGCTGCGGTCGACGCTGCACCGGCGTCCCAGCACGGCCTGGCTCATCGGCCCGAACTCGTGCAGGGCGGCCAGCAGGCGGTAGTGGTACCCGCGCGCGTCCGCCTCGGCGAATCCCGCGGACACCAGCCGCCGCGCGTGCACGGCCAGCTGGGTGATCAGCCAGCTCGGCTTGGCGGACAGGCGGCTCGGAGGTGATTCCACGAACGGTCACCCTAACAGAATCGTTGGAAGGACCTATGATCTCCGTCGTCCCCGCTTCTGCCGTTGTCGCCGATCCTGCCGTCGTCGCCGGTCCCGCCGTCGTCGTCGGCCCTGTCGTCGTCCCCGGTCCTGCCGGGACCGTCCCCGCCCGATTCCGGCCCGTGCGACGTCCGCGCGTACGATCTCGCCCATGGCGGAAGGATCGAGTCCCATGAACGGCGCCTCCCAGGTCACGCGGCCCACCGTCCGCGTCGCCACCGACAAGGACGTCCCCACGCTGGTCTCCCTGGTCCAGTCGGCGTACCGGGGGGAGCAGAGCCGGGCGGGCTGGACCACCGAGGCGGACCTGCTGGACGGGCAGCGGACCGACGCCGAGGGCGTGGCGGACGCGGTGCGGGGGCCGGACGGACGCATGCTCCTCATGGAGTCCGACGGCGAGGTCGTCGCCTGCTGCCAGCTGGAACGCAGGGAGGGACACGCCTACTTCGGGATGTTCGCCGTACGCCCCACCCTGCAGGGCGGCGGCATCGGCAGGGTGCTCCTGGCCCACGCCGAGCGGTTCGCCCGCGACGAGTGGGGCGTGACCGAGATGCGGATGACGGTGATCTCGCTCCGCGAGGAACTGCTGGCCTGGTACGAGCGCCGCGGCTACACCCGCACGGGCCAGAGGTCCGCCTTCCCGTACGGCGACGAGCGCTTCGGCGTGCCGACCCGCGAGGACCTGGAGTTCGAGCTGCTGGTCAAGACCCTCGACTGACCGGGACGAACAGGACCGGAAGGGACCGAGGACCGGACGAGCGGGACCGGACGGGCGAGGCCGAACGGGCGGGACGGACGGGACGAGCGGGACCGAGGACGGGACGGGCGGGGCCTGTCCTGCCCGTGCCGCCGGGCCCGCGGCGGTAGCGTGATCCGAATGAGCGAGACCTACCTCGAACCGGCCGCGTGGTTCGCCACCCTGCCCAGCGCGTTCATCTCGGCCAGCATGCTGCTCACCGACGCCGACGACCGGGTACTGCTGGTCAAACCCAACTACCGGCCCGGCTGGAACTTCCCCGGGGGGATCGCCGAGGAGAACGAGACTCCCCACGACTGCGCCGCGCGCGAGATCGCCGAGGAGCTCGGCCTGTCCGTCGAGCCGGGTGATCTCCTCGTGGTCCACTGGTCGCCACCGCTCGGGGAACGTCCCCGGCCGCTGGTCAACTTCCTGTTCGACGGCGGCGTCGTGGCCGATCCCTCCCGGATACGGGTCCAGGCCGAGGAACTGGACGAGGTGGCGTTCCTCCCCTGGGAGGAGGGCATCGCGCTCCTGCCGTCGAGCACCTCCGCGCGCCTGCGCACGGCACGCCTGGCCAGGGCCGACGGGCACCCCCACTACCTGGCGGGCGGCTCCGACGAGACCGCCGAATGACCCGTGACGACCGGCCGTTCCCGGTGAACGGCTGACCTGGTGATTAGCGACGGCAAACGGGTAGGGCCGCGGTATGAGCGAACTACCTCCAGACCGCGAGGGTCTGAGCGACGAGCAGGCGATCGAGGTCGCGGAGTGGACCGACGACCGCGGGCTCAACCACGAGGTCGTCGAACACGACGACCGGCACCGTGACACCCTTGACGAACGCCTCCGCCGGGAGGCGCCGGACCACGAGCGGCCTCCGCGCGAGGATTTCCGCCTGGTGGCGCCCGACGAGGGCGGCAGCCCGGACCGGACGGCCGAGGAGTACGCCACGGACGTGGGCCCGGACGACGACGACCTGTCCGCCGAGGAACGTGCCGTGCACATCGAGCCCGACATCGAGTACCGGGACGTCTGATCCGGCGACGGACGTCGAGTACCGGGACGTTCCATCCCGCGTCGGACGTCGTGAACCCGGCACCCCCGGCTCCCGCCTTCACCGGCGGGGGCCGGGGGTGCTTCACGTTCCAGCCTGTTTCACGGCCCGGCCTGTTTCACGTCCCGGCCTGTTTCACGTCCCGGCCTGTTTCACGTCCCGGCCTGTTTCACGTCCGTGGGTGTTTCACGGCCCGGGGCGTTCCATGTCCCGGGGCGTCCCATGTCCCCGAGGGCGATGAACGGCCCGGGACGGCGGAACGCCTCCCGGGGACCCCGTCCGGCGGGGTGACGCGAGAGCCCCCGGAGCACCCGCCGACGACCGATACGCGTACCCGGATCGTTGACAGAAACCTGTGGGAAACATAAACTCACCCCAGTTCGGAAAGCGCTTTCCGGAGCATCCGCCCGGAGGTGTCCTCTCGCCACGAGGTGGTGATGCCATGGTCGCCCTCTGATCCGCACCTTCTTCTCTCCCGAGCGCGGTGTCCACTCCCGCCTCGCGTCCCGCGACACCGCGGTCTCACCTCCCGGGCGACCGGCCCCGGTCGGCGAGCACGGCCACCTGGCCGGACGCACCCCTCACCGTCGGTGCACCCGCCGTCTCCGCCCTACTCCCCGCGGTCGCGGCCCGCGCACCCGTGCCGCCCGTCGCGGCCCCCGTACTCCTCTCCCGGCCGACGCCGCCTGACAGCATGCCGCCGTGACCGCGGCCTGCAGAGAGCAGAGAACACATGCCCCTCCCCGCCACTCCCCCACCGGCCCCGCGGCCCGCTCCGGCGGCACCGACCGGCTCCTCCCCGGCCGCCGCCCCCTCCTCCCGGCGCGGTCCGCGTACGACGCTCGTCCTGGGCGCGATCGCCCTGCTGATCGCCGCGCTGACCGGCACCACCACCGCCACCGCGCAGACCGGAGCTCGGCTCGCCGACCCGGTCGACGCCATGGTCGGCTTCGCCACCGTCAACGCCCTCGGCCAGAACGGCACCACCGGCGGCGCCGGCGGGCCCACGGTCACCGCGACCACCACCGCGCAGTTCCTCGACTACATCTCCCGGCCGGGGCCGTACGTCATCCGGGTGAGCGGCAGGATCACGCTGCCCACCGGCTCCAACGACGGCATGTACAACGTCGCCTCGGACAAGACGATCATCGGGGTCGGCGCGAACGCCGCGCTGGTCGGCGGCGGGCTGAACATCGGCCTGCCGGTCAGCGACTCCGTCACCTCGCCCCCGGCGAACGCCGTGCACAACATCATCATCCGCAACATCGCGTTCTCCGGCGCCTCCGACGACATGATCAACGTGCAGATGTTCAGCCACCACATCTGGATCGACCACAACGACTTCTCCAACGGGGACGACGGCGCGGTCGACATCAAGCGCGGCTCCGACTTCGTGACCGTCTCGTGGAACAGGTTCCACGACCACGACAAGACGCTGCTGCTCTCCCACGACGAGGACGCCGGCCCGCAGGACATCGGCAGGCTGCACGTCACCTACCACCACAACTTCTTCGACGCCTCCGACCAGCGCCACCCCCGGGTCCGCTTCGCCGACGTCGTGCACGTCTACAACAACTACTACCGGGACAACAGCTACGGCATCGCGTCCACCTACAACGCCGGGGTGCTGGTCGAGAACAACTACTTCTACAGCGTCAACAACCCGGGCCGGGTCGCGTTCAGCGGCGACCTCGGGCGCCTGGTCGAGCGCGGCAACATCCTGGTCGACTGCAACCACCCCATCGAGACCCGGGGAACGGTGACCGAGCCGCGCACCTACTACTCCTACGCCCCGGATCCGGCGTCCGCGGTGCCGACCATCGTGCCCGCCGGCGCCGGCGTCGGGAAGATCTGATGGAGACGAAAATGATCATCAACCACCTCGGCCGTCCCGCCGCGAGGCGCCGCCGTCCCACCGCCGCCGCGGCCCTCCTGGTCGCCGCGCTCGCCGGTGTGGGCGGCGCGGCCCACGCCGACGTCTCCGGATCGGAGCGGGCCGCCGGGTTCGGCGCGGCGACGAACGCCACCACCACCGCGGCCTGCACCGGCACCCCCGGGGGCTTCGCGTCGGTCAACGCCCTGGGCCAGAACGGCACCACCGGCGGCGCCGGAGGCCCCGTCGTCACCGTGAACACGGCCGCCGCCCTGAAGGACTACGTCGGCCGCCCGGGACCGTACATCATCCAGGTCTCCGGCCGGATCCAGGTCTCCGGCATGCTGACCGTCGTCGCGAACAAGAGCATCCTGGGCGTGGGCACGACCGCGGAGATCACCGGTGGCGGCCTCCAGCTCGGCTCGACCACCCGGCCGGGCAACAACGTCATCATCAGGAACATCCGGTTCAGCGGCGCGGAGGACGACTCGATCAGCGTCACCAACAAGGCGCACCACGTGTGGATCGACCACAACGACCTCTCCGACGGCTACGACGGCCTGCTCGACATCAAGCGGGAGTCGGACTTCGTCACGGTCTCGTGGAACCACTTCCACGACCACAGCAAGTCGGCGCTGCTGGGCCACTCGGACAGCTACACGGCAGACATCGGCAAGCTCCGCGTGACCTACCACCACAACTTCTTCGACGGCACCGACCAGCGCCACCCCCGGGTGCGTTTCGCCGAGCCGGTCCACGTCCTCAACAACTACTACCGGAACAACGCGCTGTACGGCATCGCCTCCACCGAGAACGCCGGCCTGCTCGTCGAGGGCAACTACTTCCAGAACGTCGCCCACCCGATCTACGTCGGCTACGACAAGAGCGGGCCCGGCCGGGTGGTCGAGCGCAACAACCTCTACGTCGGCTCGGGCACCCCGCAGACGGCCGGCACGGTCGTCGAGCCGCGCACGTACTACTCCTACACCGTTGACGACCCCGCGACCGTCCCGGCGAAGGTGTCCGCCGGCGTGGGCGTCGGAAAGATCGGCTGCTGACGGGCCGGGCCGCCGCCCCCGGAACCCCCCGGCCTCCCGCCCCGGCGGGCGGCGGCCCCTCCGCACCACCTTCCCCTGCGCCTCCCCCCTCCCCGCCCCCGAAAGGCAGACGTCATGCCCCAGCCCCTCACCGGCCACGTCTCCCGGCGCGCGGCCCTGCGCGCCGTCGCGGCCGGCGCCGTCCTGGCCGCCGCCCTCTCCTCCGCGCCGGCCGGCGCGAGCGCCACCTCCGCCGCCCCCGCCGCGGGCTCCGCCATGGCGGCGGCGCCGATCGGCTTCGCGTCGGTCAACGCCCTGGGCCAGAACGGCACCACCGGCGGCGCCGGAGGCCGTACGGTCACCGTGACCGACGCCGCGTCGTTCCTGGAGTACATCGACAGCAAGGAAACCCTGATCATCCGGGTGGCCGGCACCATCGAGATCTCCAGCAAGCAGGGGGTGCGGCCCAACAAGACCATCATCGGGGTGGGCACCTCCGGTCACATCACCGGCGGCGGCCTGGACTTCTACCGGTCCTACAACGTGATCGTGCGCAACATCCGCTTCACCGAGGCCGAGGACGACGCCATCAACGTCGGCCGGGAGTCGCACCACGTATGGATCGACCACAACACCTTCTCCGGCGCGGTCGACGGCTCCATCGACGTGGTGCGCGGCGCCGACTACGTCACCGTGTCGTGGAACCACTTCGACCACTCCGACAAGAGCATGCTGATCAGCCACTCCGACGGCGCCGCGGGCACCGACATCGGCCACCTGAAGGTGACGATCCACCACAACTTCTTCGACAACAGCCGGCAGCGCCACCCGCGCATCCGCTTCGGCGAGCCGGTGCACGTCTTCAACAACTACTTCCTGGGCAACGAGCTGTACGGCGTGGCCTCCACCGAGAACGCCGGCGTGGTCGTGGAGGGCAACTACTTCCAGGATGTGCCGCACCCGCTCTACTCGGCGAGCGGCTACGCCGACAGCGGGCCGGGCCGGGCGGTGCAGCGCAACAACATCTTCGTGAACTCCGGGACGCCCGAGACGGCCGGGACGGTCGTCGAGCCGCGCACCTTCTACGCGTACACGGTCGACCCGCCGGCCGGCGTCCCGGCGTCGGTGCGCTCGGGTGCCGGCGTCGGCGCGCAGTGGAGCGACCTGTAACCGTCGCCGGACCGTCCGCGGGCGGAGCGGCCCGCGGACACCGCCGCGAACCGCCCGCGGGTGCGGCCCTCAGGTGAGGATCGCGACCAGGGCGTGCAGGTCGTCGACGACGTGATCCGCGCCGCCCGCCCCGCGGGCCCCGGGGCGGGCCGCGTGCAGGTGTCCCCACGGGCCCCTGCGGATCAGCGCGGTCCGCATCCCCGCCGCGCGGGCGGGCAGGACGTCGTTGTCCAGCCGGTCGCCCACGTAGAGGATCTCGCCGGGTTCGCGCCCGGACACCTCGGCGACGCGGGCGAAGAACTCCGGGGCGGGCTTGGCGACGCCCCAGCCGTCGGAGGTGTGGATCGCGTCGACCGGCAGGTCCATCGCCAGCAGCGCGTCCCGTGCCTGCGGCGGCTGGTTGCCGGCGATGATCAGCTGGTGGCCGAGGCCGCGCAGCGCCGCCAGCGCGGGACGGACGTCCGGATAGAGGTCGTCGGCGTCGAAGTTCACCCGCAGCCCGTCCGGGTCGTCGCGCCTCCACGCCTCCTGCTCGGCCTCGACGTCGAACCCCGGCCGCAGCAGCCGGAAGGCGTCCTCGAACGACCGGTCGAGCGCGGCCATGCCGCCCAGCACGCCGAGCATGGTGAACCGGGTGACCCCCAGCCGGTCGGCCCAGCGCGACCAGATGCGCGTCTCGTCGATCAGCGTCTCGCCCACGTCGAACACCAGCGCCCGGACCACGATCTCCCCCTCGTTCAGGCCCACGATCGTATACGCCGGTACACACCCCGCCCGGACGACCCCGCATGTGACACTCGGAGTGCCTTTTCGGATACGGAGGGAGACGGCTCGATGGTGACGACGGCACGAGGGCGTCCCTCCGGACACGCCCCTTCGAAGGAGACGCTCCCCGCGCGCACGGCGCGGGAACTCCTGGAGACGCTGCCCTCCACTCCCGGCTTCCGCGCCGAGATCATCGGCGGGAACCTGATCATGAGCCCCGTGGGCATCCCCGAGCACAGCTGGAGCGCGACCCCTGCTGTCCTACGCCCTGCAGCCGATCGTCATGGAGCGGAAATGGCACGCGCACGTGGGCGGGGTGAACGTCTGCATCGACGGCCCCAGGGACAGTCTCATCCCCGACTTCGCGCTCGCCCCCGCCGACTGCCCGCGCTGGGGCACCCTGGAGCTGCGATCCTCCGGGTTGATCATGGTCGCCGAGATCGTCTCCCCGGAGAGCGCCCGAGCCGACCGTGACGACAAGCCGCGCGTCTACGCGGCGGGCGGCGTTCCGGTCATGCTGCTCGTGGATCCGATCGCCACCCCCGCGACGGTCACGGTCCTCAGCGACCCCGAGGGCGGCGCCTACCAGGCCGTCACGCGCGTCCAGCTCGGCAAGCCGCTCCACCTGCCGTCCCCCGTCGGCTTCGACCTCGACACCTCGATCTTCCTCTGACCGCGATCCCCTCGCCCCCGGCGGCGCCGGTTCGCACGCCCCCGCCCTTCCGGGCGAGGCTCAGAGCTTCTCCATCGCCTTGCGGATGCGCTTGTCGGAGATCGAGTACGGGGTGCCGAGGGTCTGGGCGAAGTAGCTGACCCGCAACTCCTCGATCATCCAGCGGATCTGGCGGACGTCGTCGTCACCGCGGCGGCCCGGGGGGAGCTTCTCGACCAGCTCGTGGTACTCGTCCTCGATGTCGTGGATCCTGTCCATCCGCTCCTGGTCGCGGAACGCGTCGTCGTGCACCTTCTCCAGCCGCCGCTGGGCCCCCTTGAGGTAGCGCAGCAGGTCGGGCAGGCGCGCGTAGCCGGTCTCGGTGACGAACCCCGGGTGGACCAGTCCGGCCACCTGCTCGCGGATGTCCTCGACCGCGGGGGTGGAGCGGGAGGCGGGCAGCAGCGTCGAGACGGTGTGCCAGACCTTGAGGATGCTCTCGACCCTGGCGACGACCTCGGCCGTGGTGTCGTACAGCTCGGCGCGGACCTTGTCGTGCAGGGCGGCGTAGGCCGCCTTGTCCCAGACCGGGCCGCCGTACTCGCTCATGAGACGGTCGGCGGCGCAGGTGACGCAGTCGTCGAACAGGGCGGCGGCCCCGGAGTGCGGGCTGCGGCTGAGGGCGAGCTTGGACTGGTTGCCCAGGCTTCCCAGGATGCTCTTGGCCGGGGACGGGATGTTCAGCAGCAGCATCCTGCGGGTCCCCTCCCACATGGCGCGGCGCTGCTCGGCCTCGGTCTCGAACATCCGCACGGCCACGGTGGCACCCTCGTCGGCGAGCGCCGGGTAGGCCTTCATCCTGCCCTGCTCGAACGTCCTGGGCAGCGCGTCCATGGCCCAGCCGGTCAGGCCGGACCTCTCCAGGCCGTCGGCGGCCTGGGAGAGGGTCTGGCGGAGCCTGGGGGCGAGCCGGCGCTTGAGGTCGGCCAGGTCCTTGCTCTCGGCGAGCTTCTTCTTCCGGCCGTCGACCACCCGGAAGGTGATCTTGAGGTGGTCGGGGACCAGGTCGGGCTGCCAGGCCTCGCGGGGCACCTGGATGCCGGTCAGGTTCAGCAGCTCGCGTTCCAGCACCGCGAGCAGCGGCTCCCGGGTGGGCTCGGCGCGGGTGAGGACCTGCTTGGCGTAGTTGGGCGCGGGCACGAAGTTGCGTCGGATCTGCTTGGGCAGGCTCCGGATCAGCGCGGTGAGCAGTTCCTCGCGCAGTCCGGGGATCTGCCAGTCGAAGCCCTCCACGTTGACCTGGTTGAGCAGTGCCAGCGGGATGTGCGCGGTGACACCGTCGGCGTCGGTGCCGGGCTCGAACTGGTAGGTGAGCGGGAAGCGCAGGCCGCCCTGGCGCCAGACGTCGGGGTAGTCGCGCTTGCTGACGTCCCCGGCCGTCTCGCTGATCAGCATCGACTTCTCGAAGCTCAGCAGGTCGGGCTGGTCGGTCCTGGTCTTCTTCCACCAGGAGTCGAAATGGCGCCCGGAGACGACGTCGGCGGGGACGCGCCGGTCGTAGAAGTCGAAGAGCGTCTCGTCGTCGACGAGGATGTCGCGGCGCCTGGCCCGCTCCTCCAGTTCCTCGACCTCCTCGAGCAGCCTGCGGTTCTCGGCGAAGAAGGCGTGGTGGGTCTCCCAGTCGCCCTCGACCAGGGCGTGCCGGATGAACAGCTCCCGGCTCAGCTCGGGGTCGATGCGGCCGTAGTTGACCTTGCGCTGGGCCACGATCGGCACCCCGTACAGGGTGACCTTCTCGTACGCCATCACCGAGCCCTGCTTCTTCTCCCAGTGCGGCTCGGAGTAGGTGCGTTTGATCAGGTGCTGGGCGAGCGGCTCGACCCACTCGGGTTCGATCTTGGCGTTGACCCGGGCCCAGAGCCGGGAGGTCTCCACCAGCTCGGCGGACATCACCCACAGCGGCTGCTTCTTGGCCAGCGCCGAGCCCGGGAAGATCGCGAACCGGGCGTTGCGGGCGCCGATGTACTCGGTCATCGGCCTGCGCGGCTCGTTCGGGGGACGGCGCCCGCCCCCGGCGTCGGCGGTCTTCTTGTCGATGTCCTTGACGCCGACGTGCGAGAGCAGCCCCGACAGCAGGGACATGTGGATCTTCTGCTCGTCCCCGGGGGCCGTCCCGGGGACGACGCCGAGGGATTTCGCGGTCTGACGGAGCTGGCTGTAGACGTCCTGCCACTCGCGGACGCGCATGTAGTTGAGGAACTCGGCCTTGCACAGTCGCCGGAACGCGCTGGAGGAGAGCTCCTTCTGCTGTTCCTGGAGGTACTCCCACAGGTTCAGGTAGGAGACGAAGTCCGACTCCTTGTCGGCGAAGCGGCGGTGTTTCTCGTCGGCGGCCTGCTGCTTGTCGGCCGGGCGCTCCCTCGGGTCCTGGATCGACAGGGCCGCGGCGATGACCATGACCTCGCGGACGCAGCCGTTGCGGTCGGCCTCCAGCACCATCCGGGCCAGGCGCGGGTCCACCGGCAGCCCGGCCAGCTTGCGGCCGAGCGGGGTCATCTGCCTGGCCTGGTCGAAGGCGCCCAGTTCCAGCAGCAGGTCGTAGCCGTCCCTGACCTGGCGCTGGTCGGGCGGCTCCACGAACGGGAAGGCCCCGATGTCGCCCAGGCCGATCGAGGTCATCTGCAGGATGACGGAGGCGAGGTTGGTGCGCAGGATCTCCGGGTCGGTGAACTCCGGCCGGGTGAGGAAGTCGTCCTCCTCGTACAGCCGGATGCAGACGCCTTCGGAGACGCGGCCGCAGCGGCCCTTGCGCTGGTTGGCCGACGCCTGGGAGATCGCCTCGATGGGCAGGCGCTGAACCTTGGTGCGGTGGCTGTAACGGGAGATGCGGGCGAACCCGGGGTCGACGACGTACTTGATGCCGGGCACGGTCAGCGAGGTCTCGGCCACGTTGGTGGCCAGCACGACCCGGCGGCCGGTGTGGCGCTGGAAGACCCGGTGCTGCTCCCCGGCGGACAGCCGGGCGTACAGCGGCAGGATCTCGGCGTCCTTGCGCTTGGAGAGCGCCTCGGCGGTGTCGCGGATCTCCCGCTCGCCGCTGAGGAAGACCAGGATGTCGCCGGGCCCCTCGGCGCAGAGCTCGTCGACGGCGTTGCCGATCGCCTGGATCTGGTCGTCGTCCTCGGCGACCGGCCGGTAGCGCACCTCCACGGGGTAGGTGCGGCCGGAGACCTCCACGATCGGGGCGTCGCCGAAGTGCTCGGAGAAGCGCTCGGGGTCGATGGTGGCCGAGGTGATGACGACCTTGAGGTCGGGGCGGCGCGGCAGGAGCTGCTTGAGGTAGCCCAGGATGAAGTCGATGTTGAGGCTGCGCTCGTGCGCCTCGTCGACGATCAGCGTGTCGTACTGGTCGAGGTCGCGGTCGTGCTGCAGCTCGGCCAGCAGGATGCCGTCCGTCATGACCTTGACCAGCGTGCCCTCGCTCACCTGGTCGGTGAAGCGCACCTTGTAGCCGACGGCCTCGCCGAGCGGGGTGTCGAGCTCCTCGGCGACGCGCTCGGCCACGGTCCTGGCGGCGATGCGACGGGGCTGGGTGTGCCCGATGAGGCCCCTGACGCCCCGGCCCAGCTCCAGGCAGATCTTCGGAAGCTGGGTGGTCTTGCCGGAGCCGGTCTCACCGGCGACGATCACGACCTGGTTGTCGCGGATCGCCTCCAGGATGTCGTCCCGGCGCTTGCTGACGGGCAGCGCCTCCGGATAGGTGATCGCGGGAACGCCGGCGCGGCGGCGGGCGACCCGCTGCTCGGCCCGCTCGATGTCGGAGGTGATCTCCGCGGCGATCTTCTGCTGGGCGGCACGGTTCCTGACCTTGCGCGCGCCGTCGAGCCTGCGGCGCAGGCGCCGCTGGTCACGGAGCGTGAGCTCGGGCAGGCGCGCGTGCAGCTCGGAGAGCGGAGATGTCAAAGGAGGCGTTCCCATACTGAGACCCAGGATACTTTCGGCCCGCGAGTGACGGCTCCCCCGTGCCCGCGAGGACGCACGGGCCGAGGGTTCCTGCCCGGACCGGAGCCCTGATCGGGCCCGACCGTCCATGCTGCCCGAGTCGCCGCGTCACCGCATCCGGATATCGGGGCCGTACGGCGGCCGGGAGCGGGTGACGGCTCAGACCGTGAGGCGGCAGGACCGGCGGGGCACCGGCACGCGTTCCGGGAAGGCCGGAAAGAACGGCCGAAAGGACGGCCGGAACAGGGAGCGGCCCCGCCGTCCCGGAACCGGGACGACGGGGCCTTCAGGTCGCGGGGAAGAACCCCGCTCCGGGCCCCCGTGGGGGGTGGGCCCGGGATCAGCCGACTAGGGGAGCGCCGGGTAGGCGTTCTGCAGCAGCTGACGGAACTGGGCGGAGAACCACTGGCCGGCGATGGGGGCGTCCGGCAGGGCGCCGCTCATGTTGTTGCCGTTACGGGCGTTGCCGGTGTAGGTCGGGTCGCACATCTGGTCGAAACCCTTGCCCTCGTCGTTCGGGATCACCTTGCTGGCGCCGTCGGACTCACCCGGGGGCTTGATCCAGACGTAGGCGTCCAGACCCGGGGCGGGGCTGGCCTGCGGGCGCTCGCCCAGGCCGGCACCGTTCTGGTTGCACCAGTTGCCGGCGTGGAAGCGCCGGTCGACACGGGACTCGTTGACGAAGGTGTTCAGCACGTTGGACGTGCTGGGAGCGGACGGGCGGGCCGCGCCTCCCCAGCCGTTGCGGGAGGTGTCGATCAGCATGCCGATGTTGGAGTTGAAGCCCTTCTGGATCAGCGTGTTCCGGAAGGCCTGGGCGAAGGAGAGCTCGTCGACGTAGAAGTTCCAGTCGAGCCAGGTGGACTGGCGGACGGTCTGGCCGTTGACGGTGGTGTTGATGGTGAAGTGCGGCTCACGCAGCGCCGAGTAGTTGGCGGTGTTGGTGATGAAGCCGTCGACGCTGTTGAAGCCCGCGGTGGTGCCGGCGACGGTGCTGGCGAACAGGTCGGCGGCGGGGCCGAAGTTGGTGTCCCAGCCGAGCCAGCCGTGGTGCGCGGCGTCGATGTAGGTGTAGACGTTCGGGATCGCGTGCAGCTTGTTCAGGGCGTAACGGACACCGTCGACGTAGGCGCCGCTGTCCTTGGCCTCCTGGCACTTGGCGATGTTGAGGTTGGTGACCAGGTTCGGCAGGGAGTCGATCTCGACGATCGTCGAGATCCGCAGGCTGCGGTACTTGGCCTCGCCCATGATCGCGGCGATCGGGTCGATGTACTCGGTCTTGTAGCGGTTCAGACCGTTCTGGGCGATGAGCAGCTCACCGTTGGAGGCCAGCGCCGAGCAGTCACGGTTGGGCAGGTTGTAGATGACGAACTGGATCGTCAGCGGCCTGCTGCCGTTGGCGGCGTCCTGCTCCAGGGCCTCGTCCAGGTGGGCGCGCAGGCCCATGGCCGAGGAGGAGCCGGCGATCGCGGCGATGCGGTCCAGCCACACGCCGGTGGAGATGTCGGCGACCGCGTCGCCGCCGGGCTCGGCGGCGGCCTTGGCCGACCAGTTCGGGTTCACGTAGCCGTCGGCGCCGGCGTAGGGGTTGTCGACGTGCGTGATCGGCGTGGTGTCGCCGTCGTCGTCGGCCTCGGTCGCGGTGACGGAGGCACCGGTGTGACCGGTGGCGGCGGCCGCGATGGTGGCGGTGCCGTTCGCCTCGTCGGAGTCCTGGGCGGCCGAGACGGTCACGTTCTGCGCCGTGTTCCAGTTGGCCGTGGTGAACGACAGCGTGGAGGGCGAGATCGTGAGGTCGGCGTCACCGGTCTTGGTCAGGTTGACCGAGACGTTGCCGGTCGGCGCCTGGCTCAGCTTGAAGCCGACCGTCCTGGAGCTTCCCTCGGGAACGCTGACCGAGGTCGCGGAGGCGACGACCGACGGCGTCTGGTTGCCGCCGCCCACGGTGAAGGGCACCGCGGCGGTCTCGGTGGACAGCGCCGGGGAGGCGTTGTCGTAGGCCTTGGCCTTGGCGGTGTGCGCGCCGGAGGCCAGGCCGGTCGCGGAGTAGGAGTACGGCGCGGTGGTGTCGGTGTTGACCAGCGTGCCGTCGACGTAGAACTCGACCTTGCTGACCGAGCCGTCGTCGCTCGCGGTGGCCGCCAGCGGCACGGCGGCGCCCGCCTGGTAGGTGGCGCCGGAGGCCGGGCTGGTCAGGGCGACCGTGGGGGGCTGGTTGGTCGGGTTCTGCCCGCCACAGGTGACGCCGTTGACCGTGAAGGCGGTGGGCTTGGGGTTGCTCCCGGTGGAGATTCCGTTGAAGCCCATGCTGGTGGAGGCACCGGTGGCGAGGGTGCCGTTCCAGGCGAGGTTCTTCGCGGTGACCTGGGTGCCCGACTGGGCCCAGGTGGCCGACCAGCCCTGCTGGAGCGTCTGCCCGCCGGTGAAGGCGAAGCCGAGGGTCCAGCCGTTCAGCGGGTCACCGAGGTTCTTGAGGGTGACGTTGGCGGTGAATCCGCCCTGCCAGTCGTTGGTGGAGTAGGCGACGTCGCAGGATACTGCGGCGTGCGCCGTGGCGGCCTGGCCGGTGGCGAGGCCGGCGGCGGCCACCAGCAGGGCCGCCGTGGTCGCCGCCCGGTTACGCCAGGCTTGGCGACGCGAAGTGACTGTCATTCGTGATCATCTCCAGGACGAGGGTGGGAGCGCTCCCATAGTCCGGATGTTTCCGGCGTGTGTACAGGGTGTTGCGCCCCGGGGGCCCTCGGGAGACGACGTGTCGGCCCCTGACCTCACCGAACGGGTTTCGAACCAGATGAAAGTTTCAGAGTCACCCTCGTCGGCGTTCCCCGGCGGCGTGCCCGCGCCGCCGGCGGAACGGTCCGTCGAGGCCCGGGGCGCCGCCTCCCCGGGCTCTCCGACCTCCGCCGCTACGCCTTCTCCGCCGCCCTCGTCGCCGCCATCGCGGCGCCCACGATGCCCGCCTCGTTCTGCAGGCCGGCCGGGACGATCGGGGTGCGGATCTTGATGTGCGGCAGGAACTTGTCGGCCTTCTTGCTGACCCCGCCGCCGATGATGAAGAGCGACGGCGAGAACAGCATCTCGACGTGTTCCAGGTACTCCTGCACCTTCTCGGCCCACTCCTCCCAGCCGAGGTCGTGCGCCTCGCGGGCGTGGTCGGAGGCGCGCTTCTCGGCCTCCTTGCCCCTGATCTCCAGGTGCCCGAGCTCGGTGTTGGGCACCAGGAGGCCGTCCATCAGCAGGGCGCTGCCGATCCCGGTCCCGAAGGTCAGCAGCATCACCACACCCGGCCTGTCCTTGGCGGCGCCCGCCGCCACCTCGGCCAGCCCGGCCGCGTCGGCGTCGTTGAGCACGATCGTGGTCTGCCCGGTCACCCGGGAGAACAACTGCTGCGCGTCCGTGCCGATCCACGCCTTGTCCACGTTGGCGGCCGACCTGGCGACCCCGTCGACCACGACCCCGGGGAAGGTCACCCCGATGGGCCCCTGCCACTCGAAGTGCTCGACGATCTTCGCCACGACCTCGGCCACCGCCTCGGGTTCGGCGGGGTCCGGGGTGGGGATGCGCAGCCGTTCCTGCGTCAGCCGTCCTTTGGCGACGTCCACCGGCGCACCCTTGATGCCCGATCCGCCGATGTCGATTCCCAGCGCTTCCATGTGCACCTCCTGACCGGTCCCCCTTCCCCGGCACGGTCGGCTGATGCTCCTTCCGGGTGAGCGGTCGGGCCGGGTGAGGGCCCGCGCGGACGCGGCGGGGTTCCGGGTGGGGACCGGCCGGGGCTCGCACAGGGCTCACACAGGGCTCACACAGGGCTCGCACAGGGCTCGGACAAGGCTCGGACAAGGCCGGGCCGGGGGGACGGCCGTCCGGGTCACCCGCCCGACCGCCGGTGGGCCCCCGCCGTCCGGGGACGCCGGGTCCGCGCGCCGGGGAGCGGACCGCCCCCGCCCGCGGGGACGCGGCGCGGCGCCGTGCCGTGCCGCCTGCGGCGCATCACCAGGACACCGGCGGCGGCCGGCAGCAGCACCAGGCCCACGACCAGGCCGATCAGCGGGAGGAGGTCGTCGTCGGGCTCGACCGGACGGCCCCGGCCCGCGACCGGGAAGGTGAAGGTGGCGGTGACGGTCTTCTTCACCATGCCGCTCATCAGGGTCAGCTTCCCCTTCCAGGGGCCGTCGGGCACCCGGCGGTCCAGCGTCACCGTCACCGGGGCGGCGGATCGCGGCGTCAGCGTGACCCCGCGGTCGGCGGGAAACGGCCCGGCCTGCAGGCCGCCGGGCCCGTCCGAGAGCCACAGCGTGCCGCTCATGTCCAGGGTCCGGCCGCCCGTGTTGCGGACCAGCGCCGCCAGCTGCGGGGCACCGTCCGGGGAGCGCACGGGGGTCAGGATCTCGATACGGAAGTCCGACGGCGGTTCGCCACCGCGTCCGATGTCGAGGTAGACGCGGACGCCGACCCGGTTGACGATGCGCACGGGCCGGTCGGGGTCGCGCCGGGTGGCGGCCTGTGCCCAGATGACGCCGTAGCGTTCACCGCGCGACGCCGACTCCGGCACCGCGATCGTGACCCGGGCGGTCCCGCTCCCTCCCGGGGGCAGGGCGAGCGAGTCGCGGTTCAGGGACGTCCAGCCGGTCAGTTCGTTCCGGGCACGGCCCGGCTGGAGCTGGAACCTGTTGCGCACGACGTCGGCGGCGGCCGCGTACAGCTGGACGCGCCGCCGCTGGGAGGAGGTGTTGGACACCTCCAGGTCACGTTCGATCGTGGTGCCGGGGCGCAGGTGGTCGACGATGTACGACAGCGCCCGGGGGTCGTCGTGGCGGCTGACCGGCGCCTCCAGCAGGCGGATGCCGATCGTGCCGCGGGGGGTGTCGTCGGCGGCCCCCCTCGCACCGGCCCGGCCCCCGGCGGCCCCCGACAGGAGCGCGATCAGCGGCAGGAGGAGCGCGAGCAGGGCCACGGGACGGTCACGCCACCGAATGTGTCACCGTCCCGGTGTAGTCACCGATCTGGGCCGTGATCGGGATGTTCACGATCAGGGTCGGGTTCCACGTCGCCGTGCTGCCTCCGGTGCCGCCGGTGTGGGCGAAGGCCACGAGCGGGGTGGCGACCAGGTCGAGCGGGTCGGCGACGAGGGCGGTGAGCTGCCCGGGGACGAAGGTGCCGCCGCCGGTGGTCGCGGTCGTCGGCCCCGACCAGTAGTCGATCGTGGTGGGAGGGATCGTCAGCGCGGCGTCGATGAAGTTCGTCGCGTACACCGACGCGGTCCACTCCGACGTGGCGCCGCCCCGGGTGTCGGAGACCGACACGGGACCGATCTGCCCGGTGAGCGTGCCGCCGGGAGGCGCCGAGCCCAGGTCGATCGGACCGGCCGGCGCCACGACGTCCAGGGAGCCCGCCTCCACGGCGAACGTCACGATGGTCTCGTCCGTCGGCGCGGCCACCGCGGGCGCGGCCGACAGGAACATGAGGGTGCTCGCGCTCGCCGCGACGAGCACGATGGATCTTCTGCGCACGGTCTTCCCCCGAACGTCCGGATGTGTTTCCGAGGGGAGAGACAGGGGGCCGGCCCCTGCCCGCAGCGATCACTTTAGGACATATGAGGCTACTGAGGGTGACGACAGAGGCAAAGGGTCAGTCAGGAGATATAACGGCGACGGCCACTTTTGTCCTGAAAGAGCCTAAATTAGCCGCTTTCAGGCAAGCAACCGCGATCGACCGTGCGGAAGGGTCGGCCGGGCGTGAACGTCGCAGGAAACTGAAACATAGGAGTAAGCAGCCGCAAAAAATGCGCTGTCGTGGCGCTCAGCGCTTCACCGGCCCGGTGGAGGCCCTGACCACCAGTTCCGGTTCGAAGAGCAGCTCGTCGGCCGGGACCAGGGCCTTGTCGATCTGGGCGGCGAGCAGGTCGACGACCGCGCGGCCCATCGCGTCGATCGGCTGGCGCAGGGTGGTCAGCGGCGGGTCGGTGCAGTTCATCAGCGCGGAGTCGTCGTACCCGATCACCGAGACGTCGTCGGGCACCGACAGCCCCGCCCTGCGGGCCGCCCTGATGGCGCCCAGGGCCATCACGTCGCTGGCGCAGATGATGCCGGTGACGCCCCGGCGGATCAGCCGCGCGGCCGCCGCGTGCCCTCCCTCCAGGGAGAACATGGTGTGCTCGACGAACTCCGGGTCGAGCTTCGCCGCGTCCAGCTTGCGCCGGGAGGGCACGTGGTCGGGGGGCCCGAGCACCATGCCGATCCGCTCGTGACCCAGCGACCGCAGGTGGCCGAGCGCCATCTCGGCGGCGGCCACGTCGTCACAGGAGACCTGAGGGAACGCCAGGTGCGCCACCGCGGCGTTCACCAGCACGGTCGGCAGGCGCCGCTCCCGGAGCAGCTCGTAGTGCTCGTGGGAGGCGTCCGCCTGGGCGAACAGCCCTCCGGCGAAGACCACGCCGGACACCTGCTGCTGGAGCAGCAGGTCGACGTACTCGGCCTCGGAGACGCCGCCCAGGGTCCTGGTGCACAGCACCGAGGTGAACCCCTGCTGGGCCAGCGCCCCGCCGACCACCTCGGCGAAGGCCGGGAAGATGGGGTTCTGCAGCTCGGGCAGGACGAGCCCGACCAGCCGTGCCCTGTCCCCCCGCAGCTGGGTCGGCCGCTCGTAGCCGAGCACGTCGAGGGCGGTGAGGACGGCCTCGCGGGTCGCCTCGGAGACCCCGGGCTTCCCGTTGAGCACGCGACTGACCGTCGCCTCGCTCATCCCGACCTTCTTGGCCACTTCTGCAAGCCGTCGCGTCATGATGAAACTATAAGGCAAAAGAAGTAATTACTTGCGGCTGCTTGCGAAAGTTACGTCAACCGGTCAGGAGACACTTGTCTGGCCCCTTGGTGCCTGACCGTCGACCCTGTCCGCCGGCTCTTCGGCTTTTCAGCTCTCGGTGATCCGGCCGCCGTCGACGTGCACGCGCCGGGTGGTGTGCACCGCGTCCAGCATCCGCCGGTCGTGGGTGACCAGCAGCAGCGTACCGGGGTAGGAGGCGAGCGCCGACTCCAGCTGCTCGATCGCGGCCAGGTCGAGGTGGTTGGTCGGCTCGTCGAGCACGAGCAGGTTCACCCCGCGCGCCTGCAGGAGCGCCAGCGCGGCCCGGGTCCGCTCCCCCGGCGACAGGGTGGCGGCCGGCCGCGGCACGTGCGCGGAACGGAGCCCGAACTTGGCGAGCAGCGTACGGACCTCGGCGGGGACCATCTCCGGCACCACCGCGCCGAAGGCGTCCACCAGGGCCTCGTCGCCCAGGAACAGCCCGCGCGCCTGGTCCACCTCGCCGACCACCACGCCGGGACCGAGCGAGGCGTTGCCCTCCTCCAGCGGGATCCGGCCCAGCAGCGCGGCCAGCAGCGTGGACTTGCCCGAGCCGTTGGCCCCGGTGACCGCCACCCGGTCGGCCCAGCCGATCTCCAGGTTCACCGGCCCCAGGGTGAACGCGCCGCGCCGGACCACGGCGTCGCGCAGCGTGGCGACCACGGCCCCGGAGCGCGGGGCCACCGCGATCTCCATCCGGAGCTCCCACTCCTTGCGGGGCTCCTCGACCTCGTCCAGCCGCTCGATCAGCCGCTCGGTCTGGCGGGCCTTGGCGGCCTGCTTCTCGGTGGCCTCGGTACGGAAGTTGCGGCCGATCTTGTCGTTGTCGGTCGCCTTGCGCCGCGCGTTCTTGACGCCCTTCTCCATCCAGGCCCGCTGCATCCCGGCGCGCTGCTTGAGGGAGGCGACGGTGCCGGCGTACTCCTCGTACTCGTCGCGGGCGTGCCTGCGGGCGACCTCGCGCTCGGCGAGGTAGGCCTCGTAGCCACCGCCGTGCACCCGGACCAGCTGCTGGACGAGGTCGAGCTCGACCACCCGGTTGACGGTCCTGGCCAGGAACTCGCGGTCGTGGCTGACCAGGACCGTCCCGGCCCGCAGGCCGGTGACGAAGCGTTCCAGCCGCTCCAGGCCCTCCAGGTCCAGGTCGTTGGTGGGCTCGTCCAGCAGGAAGACGTCGTAGCGGCTGAGCAGCAGGGAGGCCATACCGGCCCGCGCGGCCTGGCCGCCGGAGAGCGCCGTCATCGGCCGGTCGAGCTCCACGGCCAGGCCGAGCTCGGCGACGACCTCCGCGGCCCGGTCCTCCAGGTCGGCCCCGCCCAGGGCGAGCCAGCGGTCCAGGCTCGCGGCGTACGCGTCGTCGGCGCCCGGCGTGCCGTCGACCAGTCCCTGCGTCGCGACGTCCAGCGCGCGCTGCGCGGCGGCCACCCCGGTACGGCGGGCCAGGAAGTCCGCGATCGTCTCCCCCTCGCGGCGCTCGCGCTCCTGGGGCAGGTAGCCGACCGACGCCGAGGACGGGCTGAGCCGCACCGAGCCCTGCTCGGCCGGGAGCAGGCCGGCCAGGATCCGCATCAGGGTGGACTTCCCGGCCCCGTTCACGCCCACCAGGCCGACGACGTCGCCGGGGGCGATCACCAGGTCGAGCCCGGAGAAAAGCGCTCGGTCACCGTGTCCGGCGGCCAGATCCTTGGCGACGATGGTGGCACTCATGCGCAAACGCTATCCGTCCCCCGGCCCGCGGGCGCCCGGCCCGGCCCGTCCGCCCGCCTCTCCGGTCCCGAGACGATGATCGAATCACACTTGTATTCCCGACAAACCGGACAAATCATTTTTTGTTGTAAAAATCTTGAGGGGCCACGGAGCGGCGACTGACCTGCCGTTACCCACGGCGAAACGTTACCTTACGGAGACTTTACTCAGACTTTCTGGAGACATGAGGCAACATCGGCCGCCGGTGAGACGTCTTATAGGGCAGGCGCGGCCAATCCTGACCGCGCCTACCAGACGGGGAGAAGAGGAAAGCGTCTTGATGAAACGAATCGCCATCGGTCTGCTGTCCGCGGCTGTGAGCGGATCACTGCTCATGTCGGCCGGGACGGCCTCCGCGGAGCGAGTCGCTCTCAGTGTGCGCATCGACAACGTCAACCCGAACCCGGTCGTCGTTCACGGGGACGACGACACCAGGGTAACGATCGAGGTGCGCACCACCGAGGCCACCCGCGTCGAACTCCGCCTCAAGCCGGTCTCCGACCAGTTCCGTACGCAGGACGCCCGTGAGCCCAGGATCTTCCACCAGGGCGATCTGTGGCGCTTCACGACCAGCTTCGACGAGAACGACTTCGAAGGACGCTGGGTCGCGACCGCCGACGCGTACGACAAGGACGGCAAGAAGGTGACCGACGAGGTCAACTTCTCCGTCGAGCACAAGGACGCCGAGAAGCTCGACACGCGCGTCTACCGGTTCTCCGCGAACCCCGACGTCGTGCGCAAGGGCCGCTGGGTCTACTTCACCGGTCGTCTTCTGGTCAACGACGACGACCGCTGGACGAGCGCCCGCCGCGAGGAGGTCGAGATCTACTTCCGCAAGCGCGGCTCCAGCGCCTGGAAGTACGTGACCTCCACCGACACCGGCCGCCGCGGCGCGTTCTACGCCAAGGCCCGCGCCTACAAGAGCGGTGAGTACCGCGCCGTCTTCGACGGCACCGACGAGCTCGAGGAGAGCCGTAGCCGTACCGAGCGGGTGCGCGTGTACAGCTTCCACCACCGCCGCTGACGACACCGGTACCGCCGTGAGGCGGCACCACACGCGTGACACCGTCCGGCGGCCGTGAGACACACGGCCGCACGGACGGGCACCATACGCGGAAGCCCGGGGCGCCCCGGGCTTTTGCCGTTTCCACCCCCGCCGACGGCTCCGCCGACGCACCTGACGACGCCCTCCGGGTCGTCCTCGCACGGCCCGTCCCGCCTCGTTCCGCCCCGCCGCCGGGCCTCTAGCGGCCCGGCCGCGCCTGCGCGGTCCCCCGCTCCCGCGCCACCGGCCCGCTTCCCCGGCCCTCACCCGGCCTGTGAGTGGTCTCACTGCTTGACCTCACCCCTCGCGGGCAGGTGAGCGGGTACGACGACCGGAGGGAAGCCACGGCGATGATGACCGGCGATTTCTACGACTATTCCGCGCTCCTTGACGACTCCGAGAAGGAGATCGTGCTCCGGGTGCGGGAGTTCATGGCGCGGGAGGTGGCTCCCATCGCGAACGAGGCGTGGACCAACGCGCGCTTTCCGCACCAGGTCATTCCCGGGTTCGCCAAGCTCGACATCGCGGGCCTGCCGTACCGGGGGGCGCGCAGCCTGCTGACCGGGTTCGTGGTGCTGGAACTGAACCGGGTGGATCCCTCGATGGGGACGTTCTTCGGCGTCCACAACGGCCTGGCGATGGGCAGCGTGGACCGGCTGGGTTCGGAAGAGCAGCGGGAGCGGTGGCTGCCGCAGATGGCCGCCATGGAGAAGATCGGGGCGTTCGCGTTGACCGAGCCCGAGGGCGGCTCGGACGTGGCGGCGGGGCTGCGCACCACCGCCCGGCGCGAGGGCGACGTGTGGGTGCTCAACGGGGCCAAGCGCTGGATCGGCAACGCGACCTTCGCCGACCTGATCCTGGTGTGGGCCAAGGACGAGGCCGACGGCCAGGTCAAGGGGTTCATGGTGGAGAAGGGCACGCCCGGTCTCGCCGCCACGAAGATCGAGAACAAGATAGCCCTGCGCACGGTGCAGAACGCCGACATCACGCTCACCAACTGCCTGGTCCCGGAGATCAACCGCCTGCAGAAGGCGAACACGTTCCGCGACACGGGCGCGATCCTGCGGCAGACCCGGGGCGGGGTGGCCTGGCAGGCGGTCGGCTGCATGATGGGCGCCTACGAGCTCGCGCTGGAGTACGCCAAGACGCGCGAGCAGTTCGGGCGCCCGATCGCGGGCTTCCAGCTCGTACAGGATCTCCTCGTACGGATGCTGGGCAACGTCACCTGCTCGCTGGGCATGGTGGTGCGGCTGGCGCAGCTCCAGGACGAGGGCGTCTACGCCGACGAGCACTCGGCCATGGCCAAGGCGTTCTGCACGGCGCGGATGCGTGAGGCCGTGGGATGGGCCCGGGAGGTCCTGGGTGGCAACGGCATCGTCCTCGACTACGACGTCGGCCGGTTCGTGGCGGACTCCGAGGCGATCTACTCCTACGAGGGCACCCGCGAGATCAACAGCCTGATCGTGGGACGGGCGATCACCGGTATCGGCGCCTTCGTCTGAGGGACGCCCCCGGCGGATTCGTCCCGGGGGTCGCGACGGGCGCCTCCGGGACGGTCCTCAGTGGTCGCGGTGGGTGACGAGGCGGGCCAGCGTGGTGAGCTCGGCGGTGGCCCGGGACGGCGCGCCTGCCGCGTCGAGATGGCGCAGCGCCCGGGCGAGCAGCTCGTCGGCCTCCAGCCTGGTCCAGGCCCGCCCGCCCGCGTCCTCGACGAGTGCGGCCGCGCGGACCAGCTCGGAGTCGGAGAGTTCCCCCTCCCGGTGGTAGAGGCCGGCCAGCTCGCCTCCGGCCGTCGTACCGGAGGTGAGGGCCGCGACGACCGGGATGGACTTCTTGCGGCTCCGCAGATCCGAGTGGACCGGCTTGCCGGTCACCTCCGGATCGCCCCAGATGCCCAGCAGGTCGTCGACCAGCTGGAACGCCAGCCCCAGGTCCCTGCCGAAGGCTCCCAGGTGCCCGACCTGCTCGGGGCCGCCGCCGCCGAACAGGGCACCGAGCGCGCAGGCGCACCCCAGCAGGGCACCGGTCTTGCCGGCCGCCATGGACAGGCACTCGGCCGGTCCGACGTCCCGGCGTTCCTCGAAGGCGACGTCCGCGCTCTGGCCGTCCAGCAGCTCCTGGACCGCGGCACTGAAGATCCGCGTCGCCTCGGCCGTGATCGGCCGGTCCCCGGTCGCCAGGACGTCGAAGGCCAGCGTCAGCAGCGCGTCACCGGCCAGGATGGCCGGGCTGACCCCGAAGACGGCCCAGGCCGTGGGGCGGTGACGGCGGGTCCGGTCGCCGTCCATCACGTCGTCGTGCAGGAGGGAGAAGTCGTGCGCCAGCTCGACGGCCGCCGCCGGGCGGAGCGCCGAGGACGCGTCGCCGCCGACGGCCTCGGCCGACAGCAGGGCCAGCGCCGGGCGGAGCGCCTTGCCGCCACCGGCCCCGGACGGCCGACCCTGCTCGTCCCACCAGCCGAAGTGGTATCCGGCGATGTGCCGCATCGAGGCGGGCAGCGTGTCGGCGGCCGGTCGCAGGGTCGCCTCGACCAGGTCCCGGCTCCAGGCCAGCACCTCACTCGCGGAACGCCCGTCCTTCGCCGTCCCGGTCGTCTCAACCGTCGTCATGCTTCCTCTTCTCGCTCGGCTCCGTCCCCCTCGTTCCTCAGTGACCGATCTCGACGTCCTCCAGGATGCCGAGCGCGTCGGGCACCAGGACGGCCGCGGAGTAGTAGGCGCTGACCAGGTAGGAGATGATCGCCTTCTCGCTGATGCCCATGAACCGGACCGACAGGCTGGGCTGGTACTCGTCGGGGATGCCGGTCTGGTGCAGGCCGACGACCCCCTGGTTGTCCTCGCCGACGCGCATGGCCAGGATCGAGGTGGTCCGGGTCTTGGTGATGGGGATCTTGCTGCAGGAGAAGATCGGCACTCCCCGCCAGGCGGGCACCCCGCTGCCCCCGACGTCGACGCCCTGCGGGTAGAGGCCGCGCGCGTTGCACTCGCGGCCGAAGGCGGCGATGGCGTGCGGGTGGGCCAGGAAGAAGCTCGTGCTCCTGCGGCGGCTGAGCAGCTCGTCGAGGTCGTCGGGGGTCGGCGGCCCGGTGCGGGTGTGGATCCGCTGCTTGAGGTCGGCGTTGTGCAGCAGCCCGAACTCCCGGTTGTTGATCAGCTCGTGCTCCTGCCGCTCGCGCAGCACCTCGATCGTCAGCCGGAGCTGCTGCTCGACCTGGTCCATCGGGTCGTTGTAGAGGTCGGCCACCCGGCTGTGCACCCGCAGGACCGTCTGCGCGACGCTGAGCTGGTACTCCCGCGGGAGGAGCTCGTAGTCGACGAACGTCCCCGGCAGGTCGGGCTCCCCGGCGTGGCCCGCGGCCACCTCGACGGCGGCCTCGCCGTACTTGTTCTGCGGGCCCCGGGAGGCGGCCTCCAGCAGCCGCAGGTGCTCGCGGAGCCGCTCGGACCGCTCGGCCACCTCCCAGAACGCCTGCTGGGGCAGGATCATCGCCGTGCCGCCGGTGACCGCCTTGGCGGTGAACGGCCAGGTGTCCTCCGTCCTGGTCAGCGTCTCGTCGCCGAAGTGGTCGCCCGCCGCCAGCACGGTCAGCACGATCTCGTCGCCGTACGGCCCGCTGCCGACCTTGTTGACCTTGCCGTGCGCGATCACCACCACCTCGTCGGCGGGCTGCCCCGCCTGCACGAGCACGTCCCCGGCGGCGAAGTCCCGCTGGACGAACCTGCCCGCCAGCGCGTCGAGGACGTCGGTGTCGTCGAACCCGCGCAGCAGGGGCAGCTCGCACAGCTCGGCGGGGACGACCGCCACCTGCGACCCGGTGCTGGTGAAGCTCACCCGGCCGTCGCCGATCGTGTAGCTCAGCCGCCGGTTCACCCGGTAGGTGCCACCCGACACCTGCACCCAGGGGAGCATCCGCAGCAACCACCGCGAGGTGATCTCCTGCATCTGGGGAGCCGATTTGGTCGTCGTCGCCAGATTGCGCGCGGCGTCCGTACTCAGACTCAGCTGCGACCGGCCGGCCTCGGGCTCCGTCACAACAACACCACCGATCCGTACTCGTACCGACAGGGAGGAGAGGGCATGAATCGACCAGGGGAAAACGGCGATCAGTGGTGCCGAAAAAGGCGGAATCGTCGACCCCCCGACGCGCGGGACCGAATAAGGCCCGCCGTCGTGGACGCCTTGATTTTGGGTGACCGTTAAATGAATTGTCAAGCAGTGACGACGATTCGGTCTGTCGTCGGTAAAAGCACCGGACAATAAAGCAGGAAAAGTCGAATATCTTTGAACATCACCGCCAGGCCGTACATGGCAGGCTTTTCACCAGGGGACGCGGCCACTCCGGCTATCGTGCGTTATTTCCGGAAACTGATGTGAGACCGGGCGAATCCGGCGCACGTCCTCTCCGGGCACGGTCACGCACACGCCGACACGAACACCCTCCGATGACGCGTGAAGCGGCTCACGAAACAACCCGGGAAGCGACCCTTCAAGCGGCCCGCAAAAAGGAGAAAAGCGCTCAGAGCGATTTTTCCCGGCGGTGTCCCAGCAGTTCCGAGAACAGGTCCTCCCAGAGCGGCATGACGGCCTCGGGGGCGTACTCGCGCGCGGTGACGGCCGCGGCGTCGCCCATCCGCGTCCGCAGGCCGGGGTCCTCGATCAGCCGGATCATCGCCTCCGCCAGCGCGCCGACGTCCCGGGCCGGGACGAGCAGCCCGTCGACCCCGGGGGTGAGCACGTCGGCCGGGCCGGTCGGGCAGTCGAAGGCGACGACGGGCAGTCCCTGGGTCATGGCCTCGATCATCACCATCGGCAGCCCCTCGAACCGGGAGCTGAGCACGTAGAAGGACGCCTTGGCCATCTCCTCGTCCAGGCGCTCGGTCCGTCCCATCAGGGAGACGACGTCCGACAGCCCGTGCTCGGCCGTCAGCGCCAGCAGCGCCTCCTTCTTCGGGCCGGTGCCGTAGATGCGCAGCCGCCAGCCCGGGTGACGCCCGGCGACCTCGGCGAACGCGGGGATCAGCAGGTCGAAGCCCTTCTGCCCGACGAGCCGCCCGGCCGCGACCACGAGCCCGTCCGGGCGGTCGGACGGCGCCGGACGCCCGGCGGCGACCGCGTTGGGGATGCGCACGACGGGGGTGCCGGGCAGCAGCTCCTGGTACTCCCCGCGGTCGGTCCCGGTGAGCACCGCCACCGCGTCCAGGGCGCCGTAGTGGCGGGCGATCTGCGCGCGGACCGCCTCGGGATGGGTGGCCAGGTTCATGTGCTCCTGCGCGACCCTGACGACACCGGCCGGGCCGCGCCGGGCCGAGATCAGGTTCAGGGCGGGGCGGGTGGTGACCAGGACGCCGCCCTCCAGCGCGGAGACGTAGTCGATCACGGAACGTTCCACCCGCTCGGTGAAGTAGGAGGCGGCGAACTCGCCGGGGGGCACGATCTTGCCACGGATCCGCCGCCAGGCCCGGCGTCCGAGCGAGTCGACGGGCCGCTCCCGGCGCTGGTCCGAGAGCGTCAGCAGGCGGACACGCCCGTCGATCGGGAACTGCGGCCTCTCCCTGCGCCGTACCACGCTGGCGATCTCGACGTCGTGCCCGGCGGCGGCCATCGCGTTCGCCTGGTTGATCACCGTGCGGATCGTCCCGCCCATGCCGTAGGCGTGCAGGAGCAGGTAGCGGATCGTCATGGCCTGTCGGCCGGGCACCGTCACGAGGACTCCCCCTCACCGGGCAGGTATCCCCAGCTGCGGCACATCGGCCTGAGCGGCTCGGGGACCTCCTCGGGCGCCGGCAGGTCACGTCCGGGCTGCACGGTCCCCGAACGGATCTTGTCCTTCCAGTCGCCGAGCCCCTTCTCCAGCACGGCCTGCTCGCCGTACGCCAGCATCCGCGGCTCCCAGGGGACGCCGAGGAAGTCGCACAGGCGGCGCGCCTGCGTCTCGGGGTCGGCGGTCAGGTCCTCGTAGCGCACGGTGCATCCCTTGAGCTCCCGGCGAGCCCGCTGCACTGCCTTCATGTAGCGCAGGGCGTCCAGCGCGGCCTCCTGCGGCGTCCTGCCGCCGGTGCCACCCGCGCCGCCGGTGCCGCCTGTGCGGTCGGCGCGGTCGGCGCCGGTCTCGTACCAGGACCTCGCTATGGACGCCGGGTGACGCAGCAGGAAGACGAACCGCGCGTCCGGCCAGCAGGCGGCGATGCGCCGGTGGGCGAAGGCGTTGGCCGGGGTCTTGTCCACGAAGAACGTCTTGCCGCTCCTGACCAGCTCGCGATGGAGCACCCGGTCCCACAGCAGGTGCTCCAGGTCGGACCGGTCGTGCCCGAGCGCCCCCATGGCCTTCTCCGCCAAAGCGGTGCCGAACTCCACCCGCAGCCTGCGGACGTGCAGCTCGTGCGGGGCGTGCAGCATGGAATGGGCGTTGAGCAGGGCCCGCAGCAGGGTGGAGCCGGACCTGACCGGGGAGAGGACGAAGACCGGGGCGACCAGCAGCCGGTCGGTCACGGGATCGGCGGGCGGCCTGAACGGCTCCTGGGCGGCCGGGGACCTCGCACCCGGAGATCTCTCCCCCGCCCTCGAACCGGTTTTCCCTACCCGGTTCACCTGGAATCCGGTGAGCCGCACAAGGGCGTCGTTGGCCTTACGCTGCCAGCTCATGGCGAGGCAGGTTACTCGACTTCCCTGGCATTTAACTGTGCGTTCACCGGACGTCACCTCTGCGTTCCGGGAATACATCCTCGGGGACACCCTGGCCCGCAGGCATCGGGCCGGATCGCGCGACGGCGGGCGATTCACCTGCGCCGACCGGGGTAGTGAGACGTTCCCACAGCTCAGACGGCATGCGGCCGGTGACGACCGGGCCGGGCGCGCCGCCGTGCGACCCCGGCCGCGCGGTGCGGGTCCCGTGCCGTCCCGAGCCCGCCACGCCCCCGCGAGGAGGAGATGTCAGTGACCCACGACGTACGCCCGCAGGCGTCCGCCCCCCGGGATCCGCAGGAGCGGCCCTCCTACCCGGACCCGTCCGGAAGCCGGGTGGACCCCGAGGAGAAGCTGGCACCGGACGTCGACGACGCGACCGCCGAGGCGCTGGGCAAGCTCTCCGAGGCGCTGGAGACCACCGACCGGGCCCGCGGCCACCTGTACACCTTCCACCAGCTGACCGGGCACGCCGACTTCCAGCTCGACGAGGCCGTGGAGCTGCTGCGCGCCGCGGGCCGGGACGACATGGCGGAGCTGGTGACCCGCGAGCTGATCGGCCGCGACGTGCTGCCCGGCCGGTGGACCTTCCAGATCATGGAGGAGTACGAGGACGGCTACTACGGCGTCTTCGCCGACGTGGAACGGCGGGTCAGGCAGGAGCTCGCGGGAGGGCGCCGCCACATCCACGAGGCACGGCTGAAGAGGCGCCGCCAGGGCTGATCGCCCGATCCCCGCGGCCTCGTCCGGCCCGTTCCGGCTGCCGGGACGGGACCGGAACCGGTCCGGACCCCGCGTCCCGCCCGTGCCCCGTCCGTGCCTCGCCCGTGCCGCTCCCCGCGGTGTGCGGGGCGCGGGACGGATCCCCGTACAGTGTGAGGCATGGGGATGGTCAAGACCGTGGGGCTGGTTCTGCACCCGCAGCGTGATTCGAAGGTGGCCATCGACACGATCGTCGAGTGGGCCCGGGGCCGCGACGTCACGGTGATGGGGCTTCCGGACGAGGTGGGGCGGATCGACTGCAGCGCCGTGTCGGTCGACACCGAGACGCTGATCGACCGCGCCGACCTGCTCGTCAGCCTCGGCGGTGACGGCACGATGCTGCGCACCATGCGCCTCAGCTCCGGGAGGAAGACCCCGGTCCTCGGGGTCAACCTCGGCAGGCTGGGGTTCCTCGCGGAGATCGACATCGACGACCTGCCCCCCGCGCTGTCGGCCATCGACAACCACGAGTACACGGTCGAGCCGCGCATGGCGGTGTGCGTGACCCTGCCCGACGGCACCCTGATGACCGCGTTCAACGACATCGCCCTGGTGCGGATCCCCGGTGACGGGCTCTCGGCGGTGGCGATCACCGTGGAGGGGCACTCCTTCGTCCGGTACGCGGCCGACGCGGTGATCGTCGCGACCCCCACCGGGTCGACCGCCTACAGTTTCTCCGCGGGCGGTCCCATCGTCTCGCCGAACGTGGAGGGGTTCCTCGTGGTCCCGGCCGCGGCGCACTCGTCGTTCAACCGGGCCATCGTGCTCTCGGCCGACGAGCGGGTCACCCTGGAGCTGCTGCCGACCAGCGGCACGCTGGCCGTGGAGGTGGACGGCGCGGTCAGGGCGCACCTGTCGCCCGGGGACGAGCTCGGCGTCACGGCGATGCGCGCCGCGGCCTGGGTGGTCCGGCTCGGCACGACGAGCTTCTACGAGCGCGCCCGCCGCAAGCTCCGCGTCAACGGCAGCGCCGAGGTCGACTGACCCTCCCGGCCCCTCCCCCGCACCTGCCGGATCCTCCGCGCGGTGCCGGCGGTGGGCGGAAGCGCGGAACCGGGCGGTGACGAGGCCTGCCGATCCGTCCGCGCCGGTTCATCCCACCTGGTCCCACGGGATGGCCTCGATGCGCTCGACGTGCTCCTCGCCCCACTCCCCGAGCGATGCCATGGCGGTGTTGAGCGAATGACCGAACTCGGTGAGCGAGTACTCCACCTTCGGCGGGACCTGGTGATAGACCTCACGGTGCAGCAGGCCCGTGGTCTCCATCTCCCGTAACTGCAGGATCAGCACCCGCTCGCTGATGCCGGGCACCGCGCGCCGCAACTCCCCGAAGCGCAGGGGACCGTCCTGGAGCGTGAACAGGATCAGTCCCTTCCACTTGCCTCCCATGACGGCGATGGCGGCGTCGAGACCGCAGGTGAACGTCCGCTTCTTCATCTCCTTCACCTGCCCTTACTCACATTTATGTCAGTACCCGGCAAAAATGTCGGTACTTGAGAGAATGCAGGTGCTCCGGCCAGCATGGGCCGGGCCCGCGTCGGACCACGACGGTTCCCACGACAGCGCGCCCGTCTCCTCATCTCTGTCCCTGTGGCTGGAGTACGCACATGACCGCAAAGAACATGACACCCGTGACCGTGATCGGACTGGGCTCGATGGGCACGGCACTGGCCGAGGCCTTCGTCAAGGCCGGACATCCGACCACCGTCTGGAACAGGACCGCCGCCAGAGCCGCACCCCTCGTCGCCATGGGAGCCAGACACGCGGAGACCGTCGAGGAGGCGGTGACGGCAGGTCCCCTGGTCGTCACCTGCCTGACCACCTTCGATGACACCCGGCTGGCACTGCGGCCCGCCGGCGCGTCGCTGCACGGACGGGCCCTGGTCACCCTCAACAGCGGTTCCCCGGCCGGCGCCCGCGAGACGGCCGCCTGGGCCGTCGGCCATGGCGCCCGGTTCCTGGCGGGCGCGGTCAAGAACGTGCCCTCGGCCGTGGGAGCGCCGGACACCCTGCTGTACTACAGCGGCGACAAGGCGGTCTTCGAGGAGTTCGAGACGACCCTGAAGGTGCTGGGCGGCGACACCGTCCACCTCGGCGACGAGGCCGACCTGGCCGCCCTGTACGAGATGGCGGTGGGCGCCATGCTGCTGCCGGCTCTCGTCGGCTTCTTCCAGGGCGCCGCCGCGGTCCAGGCGCGCGGGCTGGAGGTGAACACGATGGTGCGCTTCGCCGGCACGTGGCTGGACATGATCAAATCCCTGCTGCCGATCTACGCCGAGGAGATCGACAGTGGCGACTACACCGGCGCCGCCTCCTCGGTGAACCTCTTCCTGGCGGGTGCGGCCCACGACGACGACCTGGCCGGGGAGACGAACGTCGACACGGCCTGGCTCGCCCCGCTCCATGACCTGGTGAGGCGGGCGGCCGAGGCCGGCCACGGCGATCACAGCATCTCGGCGCTCACGGAGGTGCTCAGAAAGCCGGCGCGGCAGCCGTGACCCGGCTCGGCTCATCGGTAGGAGTCGATGAGCCGTGCGAGGTGCCTGCCGGCGATCTCCAGCGGCACCTCGCTCTGGGACACCTGCGCCGACAGCTCCGCACCCTCCAGCATGTTGATCACGCTGTGCGCGAGATCGTGCGCCACGTCGTCGGCGAAGCCGGAGCGGGTGAGTTTGTCGCGGACCAGCGTGCGCCAGTTCTCGTAGGCGTCCTCCGCGGCCTGCTGGATCTCGGGCTCCCGTCCGGCGCTCTCCAGCGCCGTGGTGGTGACGGGGCAACCGTCCAGCCAGCCGGACGCGCGCAGCCCCTTGGCCAGGTCGCGGACGCAGACGACGATCGCCGAGGCCGGATCGTCCTCCTGGTCGAACGCCTTGCGCAGGAATTCCGCGAACTCTCCGTCCCCGTGGCGGACCGCCTCGACCGCCAGTTCCCGCTTGCCGCCCGGGAAGAAGTGGTAGACCGAGCCGAGTGTGGCCCGGGCCTCCTGGGAGATCTGCTTGAGGCCCGTCGCCTCGTACCCCTGCCGCTGCATCAGGCGAGAGGTCGTCCGGACGATCCGCTCCCGGGTGCCGATCTCGTGCTGGGTTCGCATGAACCTCATCATACTAGGTAGAGCGTTCGTTTTAATCGCGTGTTATCGTCTCGCCCTGAATAGAGCGTTCATTCTACTGACAAGGAGACCGTGGATGACGTCTGTGACGGTGATCGGGCTGGGCCCCATGGGGCAGGCCGTGGCCGGCGCCTACCTCGACAGCGGCTACCAGGTGACCGTGTGGAACCGCACGACCGCCAGGGCGGACGAGCTGGTGGTACGGGGCGCCAGGAGGGCGGAATCCGTCGAGGCGGCGCTCACCGCCGGCGGACCGGTGGTGTTGAGCCTGACCGACTACGACGCGATGGACGCCGTCCTGGCGCAGGTCCCGGGGGCCGCCCTGGACGGACGCACCCTGGTCAACCTCACCTCCGACACCCCGGACAGGGCCCGTCAGGCGGCCGCGTGGCTGGCCGGGCGCGGTGCCGTGCACGTCACCGGTGGCGTGCAGGTGCCGCCCCCGGGCATCGGCACGCCTGACGCCATGACCTACTACAGCGGCCCACAGGACGCGATCGAGGGGCACAGGCCCGCCCTGGAGGTGCTGACCGGGATCGAGTACCTCGGCGAGGACCCCGGACTGGCGGCGCTGTACTACCAGATCGGGATCGACATGTTCTGGACGGCGCTGGCGGGCTATCTGCACGGCCAGGCGGTGGCGGAGGCCAACGGCATCCCGGCCGAGGATTTCCTGCCGCACGCGGTGAGGAGCATGGACCTCCGCTACTTCCTGGAGTTCTACGCGCCACGCATCACCGCGGGCGACCACGAGGGGGACGTCGACCGGATCTCCATGGGCGCGGCGAGCCTGGAACACGTGCTGCACACCACACGGGCCTCCGGCGTCGACGACTCGATCCCGGCCGCCGTCCTGAAGATCTTCCGCCAGGGCATCGCCTCCGGCCACGGCCGCAACAGCCTCACGAGCCTGATCGGCGTGCTGAAGCAGCGCTGACGTGTCACCGGCCCGGCCTCGGGAGAGGGTCTCGGCGCTTCCACGGGGTCGCGACCCACCGGTCCGCAACAGTTCCTGTCATGAAACTTCCACGGGCGGGTTGACACGCGGAAAGCGCTTACCTAGCTTGTGGATTACTCGCTCACCGGCGCCGATCCGCTCCGGTGAACGTGAGTACTCGCTGGGGGGACCCGAAGCGCAGGCCGCACCGGCCTGCCGGACCGGCAAGGAGCTTGACCGTGTTCCACAGAATCAGCAGGAAGACGGCCGGAGCGGCGATCGCCGCAGCGGCTCTGGCTCTCTCGGGAGCGGTGGCAGGGGTCTCGTCGGCCGCCGTCGCCGCGCCCGCACCCGGCACCTACAACCTGGTCAACAACGCCAGCGGCCTGTGCCTGACCGTGCCGGGCGCCGGCTCCGCCAGCGGCGTCCAGCTCACCCAGAGCGGCTGCGGCGGCGCGGGGCAGGCCTGGGCCTTCACCGGCAGCGGCGGCACGCTCAAGGCCACGCACAGCGGTCTGTGCGCGGGCGTCCAGGACGCGAGCACCTCCGCCGGCAAGGCCGTGCAGCAGCAGACCTGCTCGGGCGGCAACTCGCAGAACTGGAACCTGAGCCAGTCCGGGTCCAGCTACCGGGTGATCAACGCCAACGGCGGCAAGTGCCTCAACGTCAAGGACGGCTCCACCGCCTCCGGGGCCCTGATCCAGCAGAACTCCTGCGACTCGGTGGCGAGCAAGCAGTGGCGCCTGGTCCCGGCGGACGGCGGCAACCCCGACCCGACCCCGACCCCGACGCCCACCGTCACCCCGACCGTCAACCCGCCCCAGACCGGCCTGGTCGGCTGGGCGACCCAGGGCGGCGGCACCACCGGAGGCGGCAACGCCCCCACCACCACGGTCACCAGCTCCTCGGCGCTGAGCAGCGCCCTGTCGTCGAGCAGCGCGGCGGTCATCCGGGTCTCGGGCACGATCTCCTGCTCCGGGATGCTCAAGGTCGGCTCGAACAAGACCGTCCTCGGCAACGCGGGCGCCACGATCGCGGGCTGCGGGCTCAACATCTCCAACGCGTCCAACGTCATCGTGCGCAACATCAGCTTCCGTGACTGGAACGACGACGGCATCCAGGTGCAGTACTCCACCCGGGTCTGGATCGACCACAACACCTTCAGCAACGGCTACGACGGCGCCGTGGACGTCAAGCGGGCCAGCGACTACGTCACCATCTCCTGGAACAAGGTGACCAACCACAACAAGTCCATGCTGCTCGGTCACGACGACGGCAACGGCAGCGAGGACAGGGGCCACCTGCGGGTGACCTACCACCACAACTGGTTCGACGCCACCACCCAGCGCCACCCGCGCGTGCGCTTCGGCAACCCGGTGCACGTCTACAACAACTACTACGGCGGCGTCACCGGCTACGGCGTGGCCTCCACCGAGGGTGCGGGCGTCCTGGTCGAGGGCAACTACTTCGAGAACACCGACGACCCGTACCACCTGGGCGAGGGCGACTCCGGCCCGGGCACCCTGGTGGCCCGCAACAACCACTTCGTCGGCTCCGGCTCCGGCCAGGCCGGTGGCAGCGTGGCCTCCATCCCCTACTCCTACTCCCTCGACACCGCCTCCAGCGTCAAGTCCATCGTGACCGCCGGCGCCGGCGCCGGCCGGATCTCGGTCTGATCCCGCTCGACCAGGCCCCGGGCCGGCCCGCCTGACCGGGGCCGTTCCGGAACGGGGCGGGTGGGGCGGCCCGGCCGACGGCCGCCCCACCCGCCCCACCCACATCCCGCGGCCTCCCGGACGGCCCTCGCCCACCTGCGGGCGGGGGCCGTCCGGCGTCGGGGCCGGTGACGGTGACGGTGACGGTGACGGTGACGGTTCAGCGGGGGGCGAACTGCGCCAGCGCGGGCAGCGCCCGGTCGGCGAAGTCGAACAGCGCCTGGTTCTCCCACCCGTTGCCCGAGGACGGGTCGGCCGGGTCCCAGCCGTTGCCGGTCACCGCGGTCCAGGTGGGCTCCCAGTAGACGAAGCCGAGCCCGCGGCCGTTCGGTACGGCCTGCACGATGCTCGCCACGTCGCGGAGCATCGCCGACTGGCCCGCGGGGGAGGCCGGATAGCCGGGGTAGGGCGTCGCGGCGGTGATGATGTTGGTCAGCGCGTCGTCGTTGCCGGTGGTGAACGGGTAGGCGGTCTCGGCCAGCAGGACCGGCCTGCCGTACCGGGAGGCGATGTCGTCGACGTTGGCCTGGAACGCGCCGAGCGTGCCGTGCCAGTAGGGGTAGTAGGACACGCCGATCACGTCGTAGCGGACGCCGTTGGCCGCGGCGCTGTCGAACCACCAGCGGAACAGCGCGTTGTCGCCGCCCTCGGCGAGGTGCAGCACGACCCTGGTCGAGGACGACACCGCCTTGACCGCGTCGTAGCCGGAGTTCAGCAGCTGGGCGAGGTTGCCGAAGTTCGCGGTGCGGCCGTCCTCCCAGAGCATGCCGCCGTTGATCTCGTTGCCGACCTGGACCATGTCGGCGGTCGTGCCCTGCGCCTTGAGGGCGTTCAGCACGTCGTAGGTGTGGTCGTACACCGCGGCCTTGAGCTGCGCGAACGAGTGGCCGGTCCACGCGGCGGGCTTGTACTGCTTGCCGGGGTCGGCCCAGGTGTCGGAGTAGTGGAAGTCGACCAGCAGCCCCATGCCCAGGGCCTTGACCCGCCTGGCCACGGCCAGCACGCGCGCCTTGTCGTTGTAGCCGTCGGCCGGGTTCACCCACACCTTGAGCCGGACGAGGTTCATCCCGGCCGAGCGCAGGATCTCCAGCGCGTCCCCGCGGATGCCCGAGGCGGTGTGGTACCTGCCGCCGAGCGCCTCGGACTTGGCCAGGCCGGAGGTGTCGCCTCCCCTGACCGCGAGCGTCGCGGCACCCGGGCCGAAGGTGACGTCGTCGAAGTTGGCCCAGCCTCCGGCCGCCGCCGCGGAGCCGAGGGCGACGGTGCACCTGCCGCCGGTCACGGTCTGGGTGACCGCGATCCTGATCCACTCGGACGAGCCGACCGGCAGGTAGGTCCGCTTCTCCGCCGGGCCGCAGTTGCGCAGCGCGATCCAGCTCTGGCTCATGGCCCCGGCCCTGACCCGGGCCCGGAGGGTGTAGGTGCCCGAGCTCAGGCCGGTCAGCGTCTGGTGGGTCTCGACGGTGTAGGCGTTCGAGGACCAGTGGGACAGGCGGTAGGAGCCGGTGTGGCCACCGGCCTCGGAGAAGTCGGCGGCGGCGGTGCCGCCGGTGCTCCACCCGGGAGGCGCCGCGACGGCACCGCCCGTCTCGAAGCCGCCGTTGGTGATCGTCGGGGCGGCCTGGGCCGGGGACGGCGCCAGGACCGCGGCGGCGCAGGTCAGCAGCGCCACCAGGATCTTCTTCATGGGGTCCTCACTCTGGGAAGGGGTGGTGCGGACGGTCCCCCGAGGCCCCCGGTGACGCGCCGCGGTCAGGTGGCCGGCGCGGCAGCGGGGGAGATCATGTGTTCCCGGCGAGCTCGACGACCACGACGCCGCCGGCCGGTACGGTCGCCGATCCGGTGTGCCGCACCCCGTCGAGGAGGCCGGTGCCGTTCACCTCCGGGACCGTGACCGGCCGGTCGCCGTGGTTGAGCAGGAACAGGTGGCGGCCCCGGCGCACCCGTTCGAGGGTGTCGGGCAGGCCACGCGGGCGGGAGACCCCCGCGCGGTCGAGCACCGCGCGCAGCAGCACCCGCAGGTCCCCGTCCTCTCCGGAAGCGGAGGCCGCGCCGGGAACCGGGATGAGGGCCGGGTCGAACGCCGGACCGGGGATCGGGACGGAGGCCGAGCCGGGAGCCGCGCCGGGGATCGGGTCCGAGGCCGGGTCGAGGGCCGCGTCCGGGATCGGGTCGGGGATCGGGTCGGGGGCCGGGTCGAGGGCGGTCGCGACGTACCAGGCAGTGCCCGCTCCCAGCTCGTGGCGGGTCACCGCGGGGTGGCCCGCGTCCGGCCCGCAGGTGAAGACGCCCACGGCGCGCGCCCCGGCGAGGCGGATCCGCTCCGACCAGATCCGGCCGTTCATCCGGATGTTCGTCCGGATGTTCGTCCGGCCCTCGACGCCGTCGCCGGAATCCCCGTCCCCACCCTCGCCCGCGGCGGCGACACCGACGGTGCCGTTCTCCGGCAGGGGGTGGAACTCCTCCACCGACAGGCCGAGCACGTCGCGCAGCGCGCCGGGGTGGGCGCCCGGGTGGATGGTGTCGTTCTCGTCGACGATCCCGGAGAAGTACGAGACGACCAGGTGACCTCCGGCCTCGACGTAGCGGCGCAGGTTTCTTGCCGGACGCCTCGGTGAGCAGGTACGAGCTCGGCGCGACCACCAGCCGGTACGCCGACAGGTCGGCGGAGGGGTGGACGAAGTCGACGGTCACGTGTTCGCGCCAGAGCGCCTCGTAGAAGGCCTCCACCCGCTCGCGGAACCTCAGGTCCACCGAGGGACGCCACTCCAGCTCCAGCGCCCAGTACGACTCCCAGTCCCACACCAGCGCGACCTCGGCCTCGACCCGGGAGCCGCGCACCCCGGCCAGGCCGCGCAGCTCGGCGCCGAGGGCGACCACGTCGCGCCACAGCCCGGAGTCGGTCCCGGCGTGCGGCAGCATCGCCGAGTGGAACTTCTCCGCGCCGTGGCGGGAGGCCCGCCACTGGAAGAACAGCACCGAGTCCGACCCCCGGGCGACGTGCGCGAGGCTGTTGCGCCGCATCTCCCCGGGCCGCTTGGCGAGGTTGCGCGGCTGCCAGTTGACGGCACCGGTGGAGTGCTCCATGAGCATCCACGGCCGCCCGCCCGCCACCGAGCGGGTGAGGTCGGCCGCCATGGCGAGCTCGATGTGGCCGTCGGCGCGCCCGGCGTCGAGGTAGTGGTCGTTGGAGACGACGTCCACCTCGCCCGCCCAGCGCCAGTAGTCCATCGGCTCGCAGTTGGGGATCATGAAGTTGGTGGTGACCGGCAGCGCGCCGAAGCGCCGGACCGCGTCGCGCTCACGGCGGAAGTTGGCGATGTGCGCGTCCACCGAGAAGCGGGCGTAGTCGAGCTGCAGGGCGGTGAGCTGGCCGGCCGGCCCGAGCCTGGGCGGTTCCACCTCCTCGAACGAGCCGTAGGTCAGCCCCCAGAACGTGGTGCCCCACGCGGCGTTGAGGGCTGCCACGTCCCCGTGCCGCTCGCGCAGCCACTCGCGGAACGCCGCGGCCGAGGTCTCGCAGTAGCAGCGCGCGTTCGCCCAGCCGTACTCGTTGTGGACGTGCCACATGACGACCGCCGGGTGGGCGGCGTAGCGGGCTGCGAGCCGGCCGGCGATCCGCTCGGAGGCGGCGGCGTACTCCGGTGAGCTGGGGCAGAAGCTGTGCCGCGACCCCCCGGCGATGACGTGGCCCTCCCGGTCGACGAGGCGGGAGGCCGGGTAGGCCGTCCTGAACCAGGCGGGCGGGGACGAGGTCGGCGTCGCCAGGTCGACCTTGACGCCCGCGCCGTCCAGCAGGTCGATGATCCGGTCCAGTTTGCCGAAGTCGTGGACGCCCTCGGCGGGCTCCAGCTGGCTCCAGGTGAAGATGCCGAGGCTGACCAGGTTCACCCCGGCCTCGCGCATCAGCCGGACGTCCTCGCGCCAGACCTCCTCCGGCCACTGCTCGGGGTTGTAGTCCCCGCCGTACGCGATGCCCTCCGGCAGGACGGGATATCCGGCCAACGACTCCCCCTCGAAAAGTCTTCTGTGAACGTGCACAGTAATGCAGGATCGACATCCCGGGAAGAGGCCGACACCCCAAAGCCGAGAACTCGGGGAACATCGGGGTTTAACAAGAACGTAACGGTCATTGACAGCGCGTATCGCGGGATTTCACTCTGTGAACGTTCACAGACATCTCCGGAGCGCCTCGCGGCCGATCCCCGCCTCCCACCCCCGAACGCCCGACACGGAGGAACACATGCATACGAAACGGCTCGTCGTGGCGGCGGCCACGGTCCTCGCCGCGGCCCTGGCCGCCGGGTGTTCCGGCAGCGCGCAGAACGCGGCCGCTCCGGCCGGGCAGAACGCGCCGAGCTCCGCCCCCGCGGGCCCGGTGACGCTCACCTACTGGAGCTGGGTCCCCAACATGGACAAGATCGCGGCGGTCTGGAACGCCGCGAACCCCGGCATCAAGGTGACGATCAGCAAGCAGGCCGGGGGCGACGACGCCGCCGCCAAGTTCCTGACCGCCGCCAAGGCGGGCAACCCCCCCGACCTGGTCCAGGCCGAGTACCAGATGCTGCCCTCCTTCGTCGCCGCCGACGCGGTGGCCGACATCACCGCCGAGGTGGCGGCGGCAAAGGGCGAGTTCGGCGAGGGTGTCTGGGGGCTGGTCACCCTGGGCACCGACGCCGTCTACGCCCTCCCCCAGGACAGCGGCCCGATGATGCTCTACTACCGCCGCGACCTGTTCGAGAAGTACGGCATCGAGGTGCCCAAGACCTGGGACGAGTACGCCGAGGCCGCCCGCACCGTACGGAAGAAGGACCCCAGGGCGTTCCTGGGCACCTTCTCCAGCAAGGACCCCGGCTCCTTCGTCGGCCTCGCCCAGCAGGCCGGCGCCCGGTGGTGGTCGATCAGCGGCGAGTCCTGGAAGGTCGCGGTCGACGACGAGCCCACCAGGAGGGTCGCCGACTACTGGGGCGGACTGGTCAAGGAGGGTGTCGTCGACGACCAGCCCTACTTCACCCCCGAGTGGAACAAGGCGCTCAACGACGGCAGGCTGCTGACCTGGCCGTCGGCCGTCTGGGGTCCCGGCGTGCTGTCCAGCAACGCCCCCAAGGGCAAGGGGAGGTGGGCGATCGCCCCGCTGCCGCAGTGGAACGCCGGTGAGAACACCAGCGGCTTCTGGGGCGGCTCCTCCACCGCGGTCGCCGCCAAGTCCGCCAACCGGGCCGCCGCCGCGAAGTTCGCGACCTGGCTGAACACCGACCCCGAGGCCCTGGCCCTGCTCGTCAAGGAGGGCGCCGTCTACCCGGCCGCCACCAAGGGCGGCACCCTGCTCGGAGAGGCCCCGGACTACTTCTCCAACCAGCCCGACTTCTGGCGGCAGGCCGCCGCGATCTCCGCCACCGCGCGCGGGTTCACCTTCGGGCCCAACGTCAACGTGACGTACAACGCCTTCAAGGACGCCTTCGACAAGGCCGTCCAGGACAGGTCCGCCTTCTCCGACGCCGTCGGGAGGATGCAGGAGGCGACGGTCGCCGACATGCAGAAGTCCGGATTCCAGATCGCCCCATGAGACGGCCGCACGACGGCGCCCGCACCGCGGGCGCCGTCCCCTACCTCTTCCTCGCCCCCGCGCTGGCGCTGTTCACGCTCTTCATGGCCGTTCCCGTCGTCTACACGGCCTACCTGAGCCTGCGCCGCACCAAGGTCTCCGGACTGGGCCTGGGCAAGGGCTCACGCCGTGAGGTGTACGCGGGGTTCGACAACTACACCGCCGCCCTGCGCGACACCGAGCTGTGGGCGGGCTGGCTGCGCGTGCTGGGCTACGGCCTGCTGGTGCTCGCGGTCATGCTCGGCCTGGCGCTGCTGTTCGCGCTGCTGCTGGACTCCGCGCACGTGCGCCTGGCCCGCTTCTCCAGGATCGCCGTCTTCCTGCCGTACGCGGTCCCGGGCGTGGCCGCCAGCCTGATCTGGGGCTTCCTCTACCTGCCGAGCCTCAGCCCGATCCGCCAGGTGCTCGACGTCGACCTGCTCGGCACCGGCGCGGTGGTCTTCTCCATGGCCAACGTCGCGGTCTGGGGCGGCGTCGGCTTCAACATGCTGGTGCTCTACACCGCCCTGCGGGCCGTGCCCAGGAGCTACTACGAGGCCGCCAGGATGGACGGGGCGAGCGAGCTGCAGGTGGCGCTCCGGATCAAGATCCCGATCCTGCTGCCCGCGCTCATCCTCACCACGGTGTTCTCCATCATCGCCACCGTCCAGGTGTTCACCGAGCCGACCACCCTGCGGCCGCTGACGAACACGATCAGCTCGACCTGGAGCCCGCTCATGAAGGTCTACCGCGACGCCTTCGTCACCGGCGACCTCTACTCGGCCGCCGCCACCTCGATCGTCATCGCGGCGATCTCCCTGGTCCTGTCGTTCGGCTTCCTGCGCCTGGTCCGCGACCGCGCCTTCGGAGGGGAGGGCTGATGGCCATCACCACCCTTCCGGAGAGCGCGGCCGGGCCCCGCCGCGCCGCCCCGCCGCGACGCCGGCCGCTCGGGGTCGCACCGACCGCGATCCTGCTGCTGGGTGCGCTGTACTGCCTGCTGCCGGTCGGCTGGGTGCTGGTGGCCGCCACCAAGTCCAAGGCGGAGCTGTTCTCCACCTCGACCTTCGCGCCCGGGACCGGCCTGCTGTCCAACCTCGCCGACCTGGCCGCCTACCGCGACGGCGTGTTCTGGCTGTGGATGTTCAACACGCTGCTGTACGCGGGCGGCGGCGCCCTGCTGTCCACCGCCGTCTCCGCGATCTCCGGCTACGCCCTGGCCAAGTACCGCTTCCCCGGCCGGAACCTCATCTTCAACCTGCTGCTCGGCGGCGTGCTGATGCCGTCCGTGGTGCTGGCCATCCCGCAGTACCTGCTGTTCTCCCGCGCCGGGCTCGCCGACACCTACTGGTCGGTCCTGCTCCCGCAGATCCTGAGCCCGTACGGCATCTATCTCGCGCGCGTCTACGCCGGGGCGGCCGTCCCGGACGTCCTGCTGGAGGCGGGCCGCATCGACGGCGCCGGTCACCTGACGCTGCTGCGCCGGGTGGCCCTGCCGCTGATGCTGCCGGGCATGGTGACCGTCTTCCTGTTCCAGTTCGTCGCGATCTGGAACAACTTCCTGCTGCCGTTCATCATGCTGGGCGACGACCAGAGGTTCCCGCTGACCGTGGGCCTCTACACGCTGCTCGCGGCCGGGGCCAACCAGCCCGCGCTGTACAACCTGATCCTCACCGGCACGCTGCTGTCGATCGTCCCGCTGATCGCGCTCTTCCTGACCATGCAGCGCTACTGGCGGACCGACCTGGCCGGCGGGGCCGTGAAAATCTAGTGACCGGCTCGCCCGGCGGTCGGCGGGCCTCCGGCCGAGGGGACAATGGCAGCATGGCGAAGCGTCCGACCATTCACGACGTCGCGGCGGTGGCGGGGGTGTCCCGGGGAACGGTCTCCCGGGTCCTCAACGACGACCGCTACGTCAGCCCGGCCTCGCACGCCGCCGTCAGGCGGGCCATCGCCGAGACCGGGTACATCGTCAACCGCGCCGCCCGCAGCCTGGTCACCCAGCGGACCGGCTCGGTGGTGATGGTCCTGTCGGAACCGCAGGAGCGGCTGTTCGAGGACCCCACCTACAGCGTGCTGCTGCGCACCGCCACCCGGCGCCTCGCCGAGCGGGACGTGTCACTGGTGATGATGATCGCCGGGAACGACGGCGACCGCGACCGGGTGATCCGCTACCTGCGCGGCGGCCACGCCGACGGGGTGTTCCTGGTCTCCCCGCACGCCGGCGACAAGCTGGTGGACGCGCTGGTGGACATCCCGGTGCCCGCCGTCGCACAGGGCGCCGTCATCGGCCGGGAGAACGTGATCCCGTACGCGGCGGCCGACGACCGCGAGGGTGCCCGGCAGATGACGCGCTACCTGGTCGAACAGGGCCGCAGGCGGATCGCCACCATCACCGGCCCGCTGGACACCCCCGGCGGCGCGCTGCGGCTGGAGGGCTTCGGCGACATCCTGGGCAGGAAGGCGAGCAGGCGGCTCATCGAGCACGGCGACTACACCCAGCTGGGCGGGGAGAGCGCCATGGCCCGCCTGCTGGAACGTGCCCCCGACCTCGACGCGGTGTTCGTCGCCTCGGACCTGATGGCCGCGGGCGCGCTGTCCACGCTGCGCGCCGCCGGGCGGCGGGTGCCCGAGGACGTCGCGGTGGGCGGATTCGACGACTCGGCGGTGGCGCTCTCCACCCACCCGCCGCTCACCACGATCAGGCAGCCCCTGGAACGGGTCGCCGAGGAGACCGTCCGCCTGCTGCTCGCCCTGATCGACGGCGCGGAGCGGGTCGAGCCGGTGATCCTGCCCACGACCCTGGTCGTCCGCGAGTCCACCTGACCGGCCGGATCCCGTACCGGCCGTCACGGGTCCGGCCGGGACGGGCCCTCGGCGGGCGGGCCCGGCGAGGACCCGGTGAGGGGTCAGCGCGCGGGCGACGAGCCGTTGACGGTCAGCACCTGCTCGGTCTCGATGGCGGGGAAGGTGCCGGTGTCGACGATCCCGTGCTCGTGGAAGGCCGCCTCCAGCAGCGCGTGAGCCTTGGGCTCCAGCTTCCACAGCGCCCGGTACTCGCGGGCACTGGCCAGCGAGACCCCGGTCTCGTGCGCGATGTCGGTGGCGCGGGGCACGAACCTGCGCTCGATCTGCTTGTCCCAGTACTCCCGGGCGGCCCGCATCAGGGCCGCGCGCTGCGCGGTGTCGACCACCGGCGGCGGCACGTCCAGCACCTGGAACTCGTCATCGTCGTCGTCGATCGCCGAACGCGCCCCCGGTGTGCCCGACGGCCCGGCCGCCACCGCGGCGCGCGCCCGCGACTGCGGCTCCTCGGCCTCCGGGCTCCACGGCACGGGCGGCGTGAGGTCGATCAGCGCGGAGGTGTTGTAGAGGGCGCCGATCTGGGAGAGCAGGGCCTCCTGGCGCGCGGGGTCGGCCGCCAGCCCGGTGTGCTCCACCGCCCGGTCCATGGCACGGTCCAGCTTGGTCAGGGCCGAGCGCATCTTCCGCTCGGACGCCCCGGCGGCACGCAGCGCGCGGGCGCGCTTGGCGGCCAGCGCGACCCGGGTCAGCCTGCGGTGCGCGTCCACCTCGCTCGCCGTACGGTCACTGACCTCGGCCAGGCCGATGCGGACCAGGGCCCGCTCCGGGGTGATCCTCCAGTTGATCCGGGAACGCCCGGTGATGCGGTGGCGTTCGATCGCCATGCCGCGCTCCCACAGCCAGGCCGCGACCAGGGGGGCGGCGAGCCGGAAGACGGCCTCGGCGACGCTGCGGGCGTCCATGCTCGACAGCACCGCGGTCAGCCCGGTCAGCGTCCACACGGCGACGCCGTCGATACCGGCGGAGAAGTTCTCCCGCATGTTGCGGCGGGCCCGGACCGCGCTGGTGATGACGGCGACCTCGATGAAGGCGAAGAGCAGCAGCCGCAGCGGGCCGTCGAAGCCGAGCACGTCACCGGAGAAGCGCCACATGCCCTGGGCGGAGACGCCGGTCGCGATGCTGGCCGCGACGATGGTGAGGATGTCCTCCGCCGGGCGGGGGGCGATGTGACGGTGATAGAAGCGGACCGCCGCGCGCTGGACGGCGCGGACCACGAAGTACGCCGCGACCAGGACGAGGAGCGCGAACACTCCGGCGATGGCCGTCAGAACCGGCTGGGCCGAGGCGAAGGCGGTGATGTCATCGATGGGGGGCATCTGTCACTGTCCGTCATTCTCGATGTCCGACAGGATATCCGGCGATCATCCCAGAATGTCGGCGTCCTGTTCGCAAAACAGGCGTCCATCGGCGTGACAGAAGTGAACACAGTTGTGACGGTGCCGAGTAAGGACGGCGGCGCCCGTCCCGGCGGACGGGCCCGTCCGTGTTACGGGCGATCGGGCTGTCCGTGTCCCTGGGCGGTCGGGCCCGTCCGCACCCGGCCGGTTGAGCGCGTCCGCGTCCCGGCCGGTCGGGTGTGTCCGCGTCCCGGCCGGTCGAGTGTGTCCGCGTCCCAGGCGGCGCACGGCCGCCGGTGGGCCCGGCTCCCCGCCTGCGGCCCGGTGTACAGCCTTCAGGACCTGTGGGCCCGCCGCAGGTGCTCGACGACCCGGTCGAGGGTCTCGACCGGAGCGGTGTAGGGCACCCGTAGCCGGCCGGTCAGGGTCCCGTCCGGGGAGAAGGCCGAGCCCGGCAGCAGGCTGAGCCCGATCTCGGCCGCCCGGGCCGCGAGGGTCTCCCCCGCCGTCCCGTCCAGGCGCAGCCACAGCGCCAGGCCGCCCGGCGGGAGGGCGAAGTCCCACCCGTCCGCCTCCAGGCTCGCGGCCAGGTGGTCGCGCTGGCGCCGCAGCTCGCCCCTGCGCTGGACCAGCAGCCCGTCCAGGAGGGGGAGGATCTCGCAGGCCACGAGCTGTTCCAGGGGCGGCGGGGCGTACAGGCCGCTGACGGGGTCGAGGAGGAGCGCGCGGATCAGCCCGGCCGGGCCGCGGATCCAGCCGACGCGCAGCCCGCCCCACACGGTCTTGCTCAGGGAACCGATCGTGACGGCCCCGCCGACACGGGGTTCGGGCGCCGCCCGGTCGCGCAGGTCCAGGTCGCGCATGGTCTCGTCCACGATCACGGTCACCCCGTGCCGCGCGGCCAGCTCCGCGACCTCCGCGCGGGTACGGGCGTCCATCAGCGCCCCGGTCGGGTTCTGGAAGTCGGGGGTCAGCAGGGCCGCTCCCCTCGCGGCCTCGCGGAACGCGGTGGCCAGCGCGCCGGGGTCCCAGCCCTGCCCGGTGACGCGTGCCGGGACGGTCCGGACGCCGAGGCGCCGCAGCATCGTCAGGGTGTCGAAGAAGGAGGGGTTCTCCACCACGATCCTGCGCGGGCCCAGATGGGCGGCCAGCAGCGCCAGCGCGGCGCGGGCCCCGGAGGTGACCAGGATCTGCCCGGGCCGGGTGGGCGTCCCCTCGGCGGTGTGGCGCCGGGCGATCAGCTCGCGCAGCTCGGGCAGCCCGGCACCGGGCTCACCGCTCTCCAGCAGCAGTCCCGCCGACCTGGCGAGCGCGCGGGTGACCGCGCCGGTGACGAGCGCGCGCGGGGCGGCCGGGAGGGCTCGGCGCAGGTCGAGGAGCGGGCCCCGGCCGTCCACCGACAGCGGCGCGTAGCGCTCGCCGAGGTCGCGCGGCAGCCGCACCCTGCTCCCGCTGCCCTGCCCGGTGACGATCCAGCCCTCCTCGCGCAGCCGGGACAGGGCCGCGACCACCGTTCCCCGGCTCACCGCGAGCTCGGTGGCCAGCCTGCGCTCCGAGGGCAACCGGTCCCCGACCCGTACGCGCCCGTCGAGCACGGCCTCGCGCAGCGCGGCGGCCAGCGCGTCCGCCAGGGGGCTTCCCGGGCGCCGCCATCCCGTCAGGACATCCGTGAACACCGGTCCAGTTTGCCGCAATTGGACCAGGACACGGACCCGGCCTGCCTCCTAGCGTCGGAGCATGAACGCCACACCCGGCCCGGCCACCCCGCGCGTCCCCGCACTTTCGAACGACCTTCCAGGAGCGGAGCACGCCCGCGACCTTCCGGAAGCCGGGTATGCCCGTGACCCCCTGGGGGCCGAGCACGCCCATGACCTTCCGGAATCCGGGCACGCCCGCGACCCTCTGGGAGCCGATCGTGCCCGCGTGCCCGAGCTGATGGAGGCCGTCAGCGCGTACGCCGTGCGCATCCTGGACGGCCTGGACGACCGGCCGGCCGCACGGGTGCCGGTGCGGCCGGAGCCCGCGCCGCTACCCGGGGCCGGGATCGGCCTGGAGCGGGCGATGGAGGTGTTCGCGACGCGGTGGGAGCCGGGCTTCGCGGCCGGTCCGGGCCCCCGCTACCTGGGGTTCGTCACGGGCGGCGCGACGCCCGCGGCGCTGGCGGGCGACTGGCTGACCGGCACACTCGACCAGAACCCCACCTCGGGGCTGGACTCGCTCGCCCCCGACCTCGAACGGGAGACGGTCACCTGGCTGCGCGACCTCTTCGGTCTGCCCCGGGAGCACGAGGGGGTGTTCGTCAGCGGCGCGACCATGTCCAACCTCGCGGGCCTGGCGATCGCCAGGGAGTGGCTGGGCGAGGTACGCGGCGTGTCGGTGGCCGAGGAGGGCACGGCCGCGCTCGGGCCGGTGACGGTGCTGTCGGGAAGCCCGCACTCCAGCGTCGCCAAGGCGCTGTCCGTGCTCGGGCTGGGACGCTCGGCGATCCGGCGGGTCGGCGTCCTGCCGGGCCGGGAGGCGGTGGACGTGGACCTGCTCGCCCGGGAGCTGGAGCGGCTGGACCGGCTCGGCGGGGCCCCGGCGATCGTGGTCGCCAACGCCGGGACGGTGAACACCGTCGACTTCGACGACCTGCGCGCCATCGCCGCCCTGCGCGAGCGTCACCCGTTCTGGCTGCACGTGGACGCCGCGTTCGGGGCCTTCGCCGCGCTGTCGGCCGGGCACGCCCACCTGGTCGCGGGCCTGGGCGAGGCCGACTCGGTCTGCGTGGACCTGCACAAGTGGCTGAACGTGCCCTACGACAGCGCGGTCCAGTTCACCCGCCGCCGTAACCTGCAGGTACGCGTCTTCCGCAACGCGGCCGCCTACCTCACCCCGCTGGGCGAGGACCCCGACTTCGTGCACCTGACGCCGGAGAACTCGCGGCGCCTGCGCGCCCTTCCGGCCTGGTTCACGCTGGCCGCGTACGGGCGCGAGGGACACGCGGAGATCGTCCGGCGTGACATCGACCTCGCCGCCGGTCTCGGCGAGCGGATCGCCGCGATGCCCGCCTACCGGCTGCTGGCGCCGGTCCGGCTCAACGTGGTCTGCTTCACCCTCGCCTCCACCCCGGACCGGATCGACGAGGTCGCCGACGCCGTCACCGGGTCGGGAGAGGCCTTCCTGACGACGACCGTCCACGACGGCGTGCCCGCGCTGCGCGCCGCGTTCAGCAACTGGCGCACCACCGAGGCCGACGTGGACCGGGTCGCGAAGATCCTGGCGGAGGCCGCGCCCCGGCCGTGAGCCGTCCGTCCCCGTCGACGCACCCGGCCCGTCGGCGGCGCCCGGGGTGCGGGCTCCCGGTCATCCCATCTCACCGCGCTCGCGCAGGATCGCGACGCCGTCGCCGTGGAGGTCGTCGCAGTACGCCATGCGCCCGGTCATGGCCATCGTGAGCGCCAGGGTGGTGCCGGCCACGAGCGGACCGGAGCCGGTCGCGAAGGGGCCGTCGTCGGCGACGAGCCGCAGGCCGGTGATCCGTCCCTTGGCGAGGACGACGAAGTCGCTGCCCCGGTAGTACTCGGCCAGCCGGGTGAGGGTCCCGATCGGGTAGTCGTGGCGGATGCCCAGTGGTCGCCGGATGTCCTCCGCGTGCAGGATCGTCTCCCCCAGCATCGCGATGACCGGGATGGGTGGCTTGGTGGTGCTCGTGACGACGCGGCGGAACCTGTCGTGCGTCTCGGCCCCGGTCGCGCCCAGTTCCTCGGCGAGCCGCATGGCGTTCTGCCTGTCGAAGTCGAACCGGCAGCGGATCACGCCCGCCATCCACCGCAGCGGGGTGAGGCTCGCTCCCGAGGTGAGGTGCGCCAGCACCTCGCGTACGGTCAGCCCGGTGCACAGCGACGGCGTCGCCCACCGCTCGTCGGTCAGCTCCGCCAGGTCGGCCGCCAGGGCCGCCCGCTCGGCGTGGACCAGCGGCCAGAGGCCGGACGCGCGGCGGGAATCCGGCTTCGGCTCCGGAGCGGTCCTGTCGGACGGTGTCCTGTCGTGGGTCACGGGAGTCCTCACGGTGATCGATGGGAACGGTCATGGACAGGACTCCCGCCACGGGGCGGAATCGTCGCCCGCGGACGATTTTTCCAGGGACGGGTCTTCCCCTCCCGGTCCGGGAAACGGCGGGACGAGGAACGCGTCGCCACCACGCCCAGGACCTACGAGCCCCTCCGGCCCCGTTCAGGCGTCGCGCCGCCTGAGCAGGCAGGCCGCCGGTGCCAGCAGCGCGGCGGTCCACAGCGCGAGGACGCCGAGCCCCGCCCAGGGGGAGAGGAACACGACCTGTCGGGCGTCACCGGCGAGGATCGCCCAGCCCACCACGGTGGGGAAGAGGGAGTGGATCGTCCTGCCCGTCTCACCGGGCAGCATGAGCAGGAGGTTGGGCACCACCAGCACCAGGGCCAGGACGCAGGTGATCGCCGCGGCCGTGTGCCGCAGCAGCGCGCCGATCGCGAGCGCGAACAGCGCCTGCAGGGCCAGGTAGAGACCGGCGCCCGCCACCGCGCGGAGCACCCCTCTTCGTCCACTCCGACACTCCGAGGCCATCAGGTGGCCGAACCCGGCGCGCGCGACGGGCACGGTGGACCTGACGGGGCCGGTGGGCCGGGCGGGCGTGGTGTTCCCCGCCCCGTTGGGCCCGAGGAAACCGGTGACCCGGCCGGCCCGGACACTGAAGGACAGGTCCTCGACCACGGCCCGGCCGCCGTACCGTTTGGTCAGTTCATAGGCTTCGATCGGCCTGCGGGCCGCGCGGCACCACCGGGAGCGCCGCCGTGCCGGTTTCGGGTTGTCCCCCGTATGCGGGCCCGGATACTCGGCCCATGGCCGATCGCCTGCTTCGTTCCGCTTTGAACCCTTGTGGCAACATCACCCGCTTCATCCGTTACCTTAAGATCAACGAGTGACGCATTGAGCATGGGATGGACGCACATGACGCACGTGCCGCTGGAGATCGACCCCAACGTTCCGAGCGTCGCCCGGATATACGACTACCTTCTCGGCGGTAAGGACAACTTCGTCTCCGACCGTACGGCGGCCGAGAGGCTTCTCGAGATCACCCCCAACGCCAAGGAGGGGGTCCGGGCCAACCGGCGCTTCCTGCGCCGGGCCGTGCGGTTCATGACCGAGGCGGGCGTCCGCCAGTTCCTCGACATCGGCGCCGGGCTTCCCACGCAGGAGAACGTGCACCAGGTGGCGCTGGGCCTGGCCCCCGATTCCCGCGTCGTCTACATCGACAACGATCCCATCGTGCTCGCCCACGGACGTGCCCTGCTGGCCGACAACGGGCAGACCATCGTCCTGAACGGCGACCTGCGGGCGCCCCTGGCCGTCCTCGACGACCCCGAGGTCAACGCCCACATCGACTTCGACCGGCCGGTGGGCCTGCTCATGCTGGCCGTCCTGCACTTCATCCCGGAGAACGACGTGGCCGAGCGGATCGTCACGACGTTGCGCGACCGCCTCGCCCCCGGCAGTTGCGTGGCGATCAGCCACCTGTCCTTCGGCGATCTCCCCGAGGACAAGGTCCGCGAGGGCCGCGCGCTCTACACCAAGACCTCCGCGGGTTCCGCGACGCCCCGCTCGCACGAGGAGATCATGCGTTTCTTCGACGGCTTCGACCTGGTGGAACCCGGCCTGGTCTCCACCGACGACTGGCGTCCTGAGGCGGAGCACCCCCGGCTTCCCCAGCTCCCGGGCGTGGACGGCTACGTCGGGGTCGGGCTGCTGCGCCGGTCCTGAGAACGGACCGGCGCGAAGGCCCGCGGGAGGCGTCCCGCGCTCAGGAGACCCTGTTGCGGAGCGGGACGTCGCGGATGATCGGCCAGGTGAGCGCCAGGCCGACCAGGAGGCAGCCGAGGCCGACGCCCAGGGCCATCGGGACGCTCGGCGCGAGGTCGAAGTCCAGCGCCGAGGTGAAGAACGGCAGCCGCAGGTTCCCTCCGATGGCCGACTCCCCCAGCACGACCAGCGCGATGCCGAACGGCAGGGAGAGCATCCCGGCGGCCTGCCAGCGGTAGAACGCCGCCGCCATGAGCACCCCGGCGACCATCCAGGTCAGCCCCTGGACGAGGTACTCGGTGAAGATCAGCGGCACCTGGGTCGGCGAGGAGAACAGGTGGACGCTCGTCAGCGTCTGCGGCCGGCCGAGCAGGCCGTACAGGAGCGACTCCAGCAGGTAGCCCAGGGTGATCAGGGCGGAGAACGCGGGCGCGTACAGCACGACGGTGACCGCGGCCTGCGCGCCGAACTCCCTGCGGGTCTGCCCGTGCGCAATGTAGAGCGGGAGGAACTCCCTGATCAGGGAGACGCCGATGAACAGGGCGAGCCAGCGGGGGATCTGGGTGGCGACCTCCCACCCGCTGATCCTGAGCGTTCCGAAGATCGCCACACCGATCGTGATCAGCGCGACCAGTACGTAGAACCCCGCCCACATGAAGGCGGTGTAGATCAGGGGGGCGCCCAGAAGGCGGCTCGGGAATCTCATCGGACCTCTCCGGCGGGCTCGGTGGGGACGGGGGCGTTGAGGGTGGCGGGGTCGGGGTCGGTGAGGCGGACGAACAGGTCCTGCATGGCGATCGGGCCGAGTTCGAGCCCGGCCTCGACGGCCTTGCGGCGCGAGGTCTCGTCGAGGTCGCCGTAGACCATGGCCACCTTGGTCGGGCCCAGCCGGTCGGTGTTCAGCACCGTCAGCCCGGTGGTGAAGGCGTCGACCGCGGCCACCGGCCCGGTGACCGAGGTGCCCCGCGCGAGCAGGGTCTCGCTCCGCTCGTGCAGGAGCAGCCTGCCCCGGTTGATGATCAGGACCTCCTCGAACAGCGAGCTGACCTCCCCGATCAGGTGGGTGGAGAGGATGATCGTGCGCGGGTGCTCCATGTAGTCGGCGAGCAGGGCGTCGTAGAAGGCGTACCGGGCGGGGGCGTCCATCCCGATGTAGGACTCGTCGAACATGGTCAGCGGCGCCCGCGAGGCCAGGCCCACCACCACCCCCAGCGCCGACCGCTGCCCCTTGGACATGGCCTTGACGTTCGCGTTCCGCTTCAGCGCGAACCGGTCCATCAGCGCGTGGGCGTACTCCGCGTCCCAGTTCGGGCGGAGCCACTCGGCGAAGTCGAGCGCGTCCGCGGCGGTGCCGATGTCGACCGTCTCGCCCGCGTCGCGGATCAGGCAGATGTCGCGGGTGACGTCCGCGTTCTCGAACACGGGACGGCCCCCGACCCGCACCGTGCCCCCCGACTGCTTGCGGAAGGCGGCCAGCACCGACAGCAGGCTGGTCTTGCCCGATCCGTTGCGTCCCAGGAGGCCGTATATCTTGCCGCCGTCGAGGGAGAACGTGACGCCGTCGACCGCCCTGACGGTTCCGTAGTCCACTCTCAGTCCGTCGGCCACGATGTTCATGCGTGCTCCTCCAGCTCGTTGATCCGCTTCACGATGTCGGTCAGGGGGATGCCGATCACCTTCGCCTCGGCCACCATCGGTGCGACCACCTCGGCGAAGAAGCTCTCCCGTCGCCGGGTCCTGAGCGCCTCCCGGGCGTCCGGACTGACGAACATGCCGATGCCTCGTTTCTTGTAGAGAACGCCCTCGTCGACCAGCTGCTGGAACGCCTTGGCCGCCGTGGCGGGGTTGATCCGGTAGAAGGCGGCGTACCGGTTGGTCGACATGACCTGGTCGCCGCCGCTCAGCGTCCCGTTCAACACCTCGGTCTTGATGCGATCGGCGATCTGCCGATAGATGGGACTTTGATCATCGAACATGAACACCCGCCTAGCTGGTTCATTACTCTTGTAATGAACCATAGGAGCGAAGAAGGTGTCCGTCAACACCGGCCGTGGGAGGGAGGGCCGACGACGACCTTCGCCGCTGCCGGACCTGCGACGATGCACCAAAGACAAGGGGCCGGAAGGTAGGGAGGGCCCCTCCACGGAGCCGCCTCGGTCCCGGCGATCTATGGGGGCTTTGTGGTCCGCCCCCCCCCGCGGAGGCCTTCCGGCGGACGCGTTCCGGCAGGACACGGCGACCCAGCGTGACCGGGCGCTCCGCTCCGCTACCGGCGGGTAATCCCGCCCTCCCGAGGCTTTGGGGTCCGATGGCCGACCCGGGCGGGCTCGCGTGCCTACCGTGGAGACAGGTCCCGCGCCGTACCCGCGTCACCCTCGATGCCGGTACGGCGCTCCGCAGGCCCGGGCATCGCCCGGGGCGCCACCGATTCGACACGGGGTGGTCCGCCATGACCAGACTCAGCAACGTTCTCGCGGCCGGGGCGATGGCGGCCACCGCCCTCGTCGCGCCCGTCACCATGCCGGCCACGTTCACCGCCGCGGCCACCGTGGCCGCGGCCGACTCCTCCACCCAGGTCTCCGCCCAGAAGCCGTGCAGGAAGAAGAAGAACCCGGACAGGTGCCGCGCCAGGCGCGGCCAGGACGGCGGCGGCGGTGCCCGTCGAGGTACGGCGGGCGGTGGCGCAAGCGGTACGGGAAGCGGCACGGGCAACATCAGCGACGGAATCAGTGACGGCATCACCCCCGGACGCGGACCGGCCGGAGGGATCGACAACTGACGAGGACGGGAGGACGGCTCCGGCGCCCCGGCCCCGCTCCCGTTTCAGGCGGGGATCACCCCGGCCGGGATCACTCTCGGCCGGGCCGGAACCGACCGGTCCCGGCGGACTCGGGTCGCCGCGAGCCGTCTCCGACAGTTGAGCGGCCACGATCGGCCGGACTCTGCCCCGGCGACAGGGGAGGCGATGCCACCGCACGAACGGCACGAGCCCCGGTCAGGCCACGTCCGAGCGCTTCCGATCCACCCTATCGCGAATTTTCTCCTACTTTCTACACGAAAATGCCTTTGGTATAAAAAAGTGATGCTTATATTTTTTCCATAACAACGCCGCCGCTTGTACAAAATATGATTAAAAGGTATTTATCCGATATGTTATAGCGATACGTGCCGCCATGTTGGATACATTGGGAATCCCAGACCTTTCGTACGACACTCAAGAAATTTCTCGCGCGATTTTTCTCAGTAAGCGCTTTTCTCTCCGAACCTAGGATGTATTCGGCTACTGTGTGAGGCTCGCGCCTTTTCTTCCGGCACGGAACCACTCGTTCCCTCGGAGAGTCCTATGCATCCCCCCGATGTCGTGAACGACGGGGTCGATCGGCCCCGTCGTTCCCAACCGCCCATGCAGAACTCCACCCGCTACCTGTGCGCGGGCGCCTATCTCGACGATCACTTTCGTGACCGCGTACTGCGCGAGGTCCTCGACGACCCCTACCGGGCGGTCCCGCCATCGCACGGCGGGTTCGACCTGCTCCCGGTGGTGCTGCACTGCCTCCGAGCAGAACGCCTGCTGCTGGTCCGCGACGTGGTCGTCTCCGTGCTGCTGACCGCCGCCTGCCTGCTGGCCTCGTCCATCGGCGGCATAGTGCTGAGCCTGATGCTGCTGGCGGCCCTGTTCACCCTCCCCCGGATGCGTCGGCTGCCCCTGGGGCAACGTATCGTCTCCGTGCTCGTCCTCCAGTTTCTGATCACCTTGCCTCTGACCCTGGTGTTCTCCGTCATCACGGTCCTCCGGTTCCTCACCGCTTCCTACCAGCCCTCCTTCGACGTCAACGGCACGGTCACGCCGGTCGCGTCCGACCATCCCCTGCTCTCTCTGTTGCTGCTCTTCTGCGCCTTCGCCGTCGCCCTGGGATACCGAGTGGTGTGGCACTTCACCCTGCGCGTCATGCTCAAGCCCGGTGCCACCGCTGGCAGGATCGACGAGGCACCCCGGTTCGCCGACCGGCTGGCGTACATCGACCGTGCGCAGTGGGGCAACATCACGTTGTACGGGAACGAGTACCCCTTCGTCGGCGCGGGCGACGTGCAGCGTTCTTGGTCAATCGTGGTCGAACTGGACCGGCTCAAGGGCGAGAAGGGCGACCCGCACCATGGAACGCGTCCTCGCGCCCACATTGATCCGGTCGACCTGCACGCCTTCGTGAGGACACGGCTGCTGGAGATGCGCGACGCCGTCGAGTTCCCCGGCGAGCGCGTTGAGCGGCTGCACATCAGCGACCAGCTCGCTGTCCGCGGCGTCTTCACCCGCACCGAGTGGCCGAACGTCACCGGCCCCCGAAGCTGGCGGGAGCAGGGCCACCCGCTCATCGACCCCGACACCGGGCTGCCGCGGTTCAGTGCGGGCAAGGAGACGGTGGACGCGGTCATCAGGAACCCGCAGGGCGGGATTCGGCACTACCAGCGAGTCACAGTGACCGCCGAGGCCCCGGAGATCCGCGACGGCGACGTCCAGCTTGCTCCCGCCGAGGACCAGGAGGTGGTCGTCTCGGCCTTCATCCACCTGGCCGTGGAAGGGCGGATGCTCTACACCCAGTGCGTGGTAACCGTACTCCCGCCGGTGAGGGACGACTTTCAGATCGACCGGCTCTTCTCCCTCGGTGATGCCGCGCTGGTGGGAGCGGCGTTCGAGCACGCTGGGCTGAAGTTGGTGGCCGACGTAATGTTCGCTCCCGCCCGGCTGGTCCGGACGGCCTACCAGGCGATGCGGCGCAGCCGCAGCGCGGCCAACCCAGCCGCCTTCCTGCTCTACCCGTTCGGCAGCCGGTTCAGCGTGCGGGAACTCGGTGCCGCCCACCGAACCGACCGGTTCATGCAGCGGCTCGACGCCGTCAAGTACTCCAGGATCATCGAGCAACGTCTCACCGAGGCCGTCGTTGACTACCTGGAGGCATTCGGCGTCGAGACCAGCGGCTACCGGCAGCAGGCCACGTCCGTGATCGACCACAGCGTCCACTTCGTTGACAACGGTGTCCACGTCAACAGCGGCGGCACCGTCAATGGACCGGTCGCTGCGGGCAGCGGCGCCACGGCCGTCCAACACCGAACAGGAGAGGGCCGATGAACGTTCCCAACCAGGGCATCACCATCAGCGGCGGCACCGTCAACGGGCCGATGGCGGCGGGCCCGGGAGCTCGGGCCGTGCAGAACATCGGCGCACCGGTCACCGCCGCAGACCGCCACCACGCCGACAAGCTGCTCGCGTCAATCCGGGAACTGGCGCGGCGGCACGACGACGTGCTCGGCGACCCCGCCCCGATCCTGAGCGACACCGACGCGATCGAGGCTCAGCTCCACTCCGACAGGCCGGACCGGGCTCTGCTGTCGGAGACCCTCAACCGGTTGACGGCCCGCGTGGTGGCGGTAACCGGCCTGGTCGAGGCAGTCACGGCCCTGAGTGGGCTGATCATGGGCGCCTAGGTTCTGTCTCCTTTATCGGTTGTCGACATGTCTCAGCTGGTTACTCTGCTGCGATGAAGGACAGTGAGTTGGTCGTTGACCTGCGAGGCCAGCGGATCGAGACGCTCAACGACTTTTGGGACGCGGTCTCCGGGCCGTGCGGGTTGCCCCAGTGGTTCGGCCGGAATCTGGACGCCTGGTCGGACATCATCCATGCCCGCGACATCTCAGAGGTGATTGACAGTCATAACGTGTTGGTCGTGCACGTTGACCGGCACGGGCTGTTCGAAGGCGACTGCCGCAAAGGCCAGGACCTGACAGCGATCTTCGACGGAGAACAAAACCGGCTCCTCATCGACCCGCCGACTTGAGGATGTCAGCCCATCGCGTTCAGCGTCGCGTCCAGATGAGGGTGGCTGCGAGGTGAAGTGCCACCTGGTAGGCGACGGCAAGCTTGTCGGATCGCATGGCAAGACCGCGCCACTGTTTGATCCGGTTGATGCAGCGCTCGACGGTATTGCGCTGCCTGTACGCCTCCAAGTCGAAACCCGGTGGGCGACCTCCGTAACGCCCCCGCCGCAACCGGTGGCCGACCTGGTCGGCGGGCTGAGGGATGACGGTACCGATACCCCGCCGACGCAGATGCCCTCGGATCGCGCGGGAGGTACGCACGATCTGCCAAGACGACCTCCGGCCAGGCTCGCGGTCTCCCAGGACCGGTCCGCGGCACGCGAATTTGGCCATGACGGTTTCGAAGGCGGGCGCGTCGCTGGCCTGGCCGGCGATGACATGGAGGGCCAGAGGGCGCGCCTGGCTGTCACTGACAAGGTGGATCTTCATACTCAGGCCGCCACGGGAGCGTCCGAGCGCGTGATCGTCGGGTTCGGATCGGCCGGGCGCCCTCTTTTCCTAGCGTCGGCGGCATGCTGGTGAGCTCGACAGACGGTGGAGTCCACCGCCACTGTCCAGCCCACCTCATCATGAGCGTCTGCCATGGCCAAGACGGCGGCCAGGACCCGTTCCCAGGTGCCGTCCGCAGCCCACCTGATCACGCGCTTGTGTGCGGTTTGGAGTGGCCCGAGCTCGGCGGGCAGGTCCCGCCAGGGCGAGCCGGTGCGATATTTCCAGGCGATGGCCTCAAGGGTTCGGCGGTGGTCTGCCCATCGTCGTCCACGACCGGATCGGCCGGCATCAGCGGCTCGATCCGACCCCACATCGCATCGGTGATCACCAATCGAACAGACACATTCGATCAACTGACCACCCCGTCAAAGAGACACGCTCTAGCGCCTAGATGTCCGCCTCGCCACGCTCTTCAAGCCCGTACGCGGCGGCGATCCGGTTCCAGCCGTTCAGGAAGGTCGTCTTGGCCTCGCTGGCCCGGACCGAGTACCTCTCGCCGAGCCTGAAGTCCGCATCCTGCCCGCCCGCGCAACCACGCCGGGCCCAGGCCAGGAAGTGCCTGTCCGCTTGATGCGAGGCGGACAGGGCACGGATCAGATCGGCCACCAGCGCGGCCCCACCCGGCAGCGCACCGACCTCCATCGTCCGTACGCGGGCGAGCTGGTCGCGCCGGGCATCGGCGGCCCGCGCTATCACCTCGGCGTTGCCCGCCGAATTGTCACAGGCGAGCACTGCCTGTACAGCGGGGCCGAGCCGCCGCCGCGCCTCGCGGCTGGCGTTGAGCAACGCGTCGACGGCCACGGCCTGGGCCGCGGGCGAGGCGGTCCCCTCATCTGGCCAGGCCGTCCCCAGGTCCGCCGTCTCCGGCATCTCCGAGCCCGGCGTCCCGAGGGTGGACCCTCCGAGGCCGGACGTTCCCGAGGCCGAGGGCGAGACCCACGCCGGTGGGCCTGAACTCTCCGGCCCGGCAGCCATCGACCCCTGCGACGGCGCCACCCCCACGTCCGCCTTGGGCCAGAGGAACCACAAAACGGCGATCCCAGCCACCGTGGCCGCCACGGCGAGCACGGACAGCCGTCTCCCGCGGGGGCGTTCGGCGAGTGGGGGGATGCCTGTGAAGGGCTGGAACGGGGAAGCCGGAGACGGCTCTCGCGAGAGACCATCGCGCTGTGGGATCGGAGCACCACATCGGGGACATCGGACGAGGTCTCCCGGATCGGTGCCACACCGTCCGCATGCCGTCCCGTTCATAAGCTCCCCGCCGTCACATATCGTCTGCGAGCAGTCACGTAGGGCATTCTTCCGTAACAAGGATTGATCCGGCGGGCGCATCGAAGAACCGGATGGAGATTCGCGATGACGGCTCGTCGTCACGGAGAAATAGCACGGCCCGTCAGCGCAGCAGGGGCGACCCGGCCTCGTGCGCGTCGACCAGCCGCTTGGGTGCCGTCAGACACCAGGCCTCGGTGACCAGCTCGAACAGCTCGTCCGCCTCGATCTTCGCGAGGTGCACCACGACCCAGCCGAACTGGCCCGACGTGAACTGGGCCTCGAACACCTCCGGCCGCTCCGCGACCAGCGCGATCTGCTCCTGGATCGTCGCCTTGAGCCCGACCGTCGCCGTCTTCTCCCAGAGGTAGCCGAAGCCCTTCCCGTGCACCTTCAGGGAGACCCACTCACCGCCGTCGCTCTGCACGACCTCGGGCAGCTCGTTCAGCATCTCCAGGAACTCACCGACACTCACAGCCATGGCCAACTTCTACCAGGATGCCCCGACATTTTCACCGTACCGTCCACCGTCTGCGGGAAGACGACGCTCTGCGTCGATGCGTGGACGCGTCGTCCCGCGCATGACGGCCGCACGTAGGCCCCCGCGCCGGTGGTCGGCACGGTGGTGACGGCATCGCGGGTCTCGTCCGCGTGCGCCGCCGGGACGGCATGCGGTCATCGCTCAGGACGCCGCAGCCGCCGGATCCGGAGGCGCAGCTCCCGCTCACGGTGCTCGCGCCGCTGCTCACGGCGTAGTTCCGCTTCCTCCGCGCTCTCCCGGTCCTGGCGCGTCCGGGTCTCCCGGACCTCGTACAGGATGACGCGGGAGACCAGGATCGCACCGGCCGCGACGGCCAGGGGCACGGTCACCTGACCGGCGAAGAGCAACACGACAACGGCGATGAAACCCATCCACGCCAGGGCTTTGGCGGCGATTTCCAGCGCTTCGAGGTGCTCTTCGAATGGTGACATCCGTTACTCCGATGCTGTCGCGGTAAGTGGCACTCTGCCATGAGAGGAATAACCGAAATATCGGTCTGTTTGCCGTGTACGGCCATGTCCGCGGTAGGAAAGCGCGATGCCGAGCGGGTACGGGACTTGCCGACTCAGACGATCAATACCTACTGTGGTATGCGACTTTTTTCTTCATCGCGGGGTCCTGGAAAGGAACGGGGGTGGCGTGGCCGAGCGGATGGTGCCCAATCCCCGGCGTGAGCGGCTGAGACAATTGCTCGTCGAGGCCGAGGACAGGGCTCACGAGGTTCGGCAGGCGTACCAGCGCGCCTCCTCGGCGATGCGGTCGGGAAAGGTGTGGACCGGGCCGACGGCCGCCACCTGGACCACCGAGCTGGAGGACCGGCACCACAGGCTGGGACGGCTCGCCCAGAACGTGGTGGACGCGGTCGAGGAGGAACTGCGCCGCCAGCCTCCGCTGGTGACCGAGAGCGAGGCGAACGCCATGCGCCGGGAGATGGCCGGACGCACGTGACCGTCACGACCGCGAAGGGGAACGCTCCATGGCCTCCGCCTCCGAGTTCTGCGGCATCGACCCCGAGGGGATGGGCGAGCTCGCCACCTCCCTGCGCGGCGCGGCCGACCGGCTGACCGCCTTCAGCAGGGAGTTCGAGGAAAAGCTCGGCCGGTACGGGGTCAGCACGCCGGCGCTGCGGGAGATCAGCGGCATCGCCGACTGGGCCGGGACACAGGTCTCCATGCTGCACGGCCGGATCGACCTGATCAGAACCCTGGGCGCCGGCGCCCCGGAGCTCGGCGGTGCGGGTGGCACGGCCTCCATGGCGGTCGGCGGGCAAGGGCTCGTCCGCCTCCCCGACGAGCTGAAGGGCTTCGAGGTCGCCCGGGGCCTGGCCTCCATGTACGGCGAGGACATCCTCGTGCACCACGGCGGTGAGCTTCAGGCCGCGCTCATCCACGAGCACGCCGACGAGATCGCCCAGCTCGCCGACAGCCCCCAGGCCGCCGCCGCTTTCTTCGCCCTGCTGTCGCCCAAGGTCCGCGACGCACTGCCCACTCTGATCGCGACCACCGGGAGCAAGACCGCCAAGCAGGATCTGGCCGCCTTCAGCAAGGCTCTCGGTGCGGCCCTGCGTGCCCCCGCACTTGTCCCGGCCTTCGCCAAGGTCAGGGACGATTTGACGAAACCGGCCGCCAACAAGGCCGTCGCCTGGAACCGGCTCGCGCTGCTCAAGGGTGCGAACACCCCCTCCTCCGTCCGCAGCGCGGCGGCCCGCGCGCTGGTCCTGGACGATTTCGCGAAGAAGCCCCGGCAGGACTGGCGTGCCGGAGGACCCACCGAGACGAAGGAGTACGACCTGCCCACCGACCTGGTCGCGATGGGGCTGGAAGTGCTCGCCGGGGACGGCGCCGCCGTACGGGACACATTCGCCAGGATGGGCGGGACCGAGGTCAAGCTCAGCCGGGTCGAGAAGATGAAGTTGTTCCTCGACCACGCCAAGGGCTCGGGCACCGGGGACGAGATCGCCGACGTCTTCGGCCGGGCGATGGAGGCGGGTGCCGAGGCCGGGACCGAAAAGGCGGGGCAGCACAGCCCGGAGGCCGCCGCCTTCGCCTTGGACGTTATCCGTGTCACATCCCCTTTCGGCGCCAACCTGCCGAGGCTCGCCGGAGACTCCATGGTCGCCATCGCTACGTCGTACATACACGAACTGGCCTCGGGGGCTCGCTTCGACAAAGCCGCCTATCGAGGCTCCGGTACAACAATTCCGGAGAACTGGATCTCTCTTCCCAACGTGACTCCGGCCTTCTACCTTAGCCCCGGTGACACCTACCGCTTCATGCGGACCTTCGTCGGCGAAAAACAACTTACCGACGATTTTGATACAGTCGCTGCCCGATTCCGCTACGACACATTGACCGCAGCGGCTCGATTGGACGCGCAAGCCGAGACACAGCACTTTGAAAACGCTTCGAGAATGTTCGGTGACCTCGCCGGATTGGAGTTCAAGGCCACACTGGACGTGCGTGGCGAAATGGATGCCACTGACGACTTGATCCGTGACATTACCAAGAACACCCTCTCACTCGGTGTTGACCGTATTCCTCTGACAGGTGTCTTCGCACATAAGGCTTTCCAGGAAACGTGGGAGCTGACCAAGGCTTACGGTGTCAGCACTCTGCTTGACATGTGGGCCGACAGTTTCGAGACACGGGTCGAGGAGGCTACCGGAAGCCGATCAGACTTCGCCTTGCGCTTAAAATATGACATGGCACATCTTCTTCACAGCGCCAATTATCCGACGAGCGAACTACCTACCGAGCTCATCAGCAAAACCACTGGAAGCCTCAAAACTTACGACGAGTTCGTCACTGAAGCCAAAAGTGAGGCCAACGGTCGCAACATAAAATGGGAACAGGCGCTTGGAAGAAAATTGATTGCTTACGAACGCTGGATGGATAGCAACGAAAAGCTTGACATCAAAGTTGAGAACTCTTCCAGAATTCAGGTCAACGAAACCGCCAAAGAGCAATTACGCGTATGGAGTTGAAGCAGAAACGTCACTTAGGCAGGCAGGAGGTCTCCGCATGTAAACGCCAAGTCGGAGCCTCGGGCGCAACATATACTGAAACCACTACCCCCACCTCTTTGAGGCCATGAATGAATCTCCCCTCCTCAGCATCGCCTTCAGTAAAAGAGTGTTCCATCTTGTAACCAAGCTCATTAACAAGAGTACCTGCCATCACCCCTTCCGCCTGATCTAGATGGCTGTCGATATCGGTAGCCTTACGTTTGTCGTCGGCGGTAATTCGTAATACTCGCTTGAACTTTTCCTTGTCGCAAGGAATGTCTATATCTGGACGCTGCAAAACACGAAGGTTCATCAACGGATTTTTGAAGACATCGTCGGTCTCCAAGCGTTGCATGTCCTTCTGCAGCTCCGTAATTGCCTTGTCCAGTGTGGGCTCGGAAGCGCATCCTGATGACGCCAGCGCCAGCGCCAAACCCATGGTCAGCAGTCGAACGAAGCGCATTCCGTACCTCCGGGGGTGGGCGACGGTGAGACATAGCAATCCTTACCCACCCGGCACGTCGCCGCCACATGCTTTCCATATCCACCTCTCGCCGATGGCCGCCACCTGACTAGATCCGTCGATTCGGACGACGGAGCCACCTCGCGCCAGAGGTGTCGCCAGCATCAGGCTGGACGTGCCTACGGGAAGGTGGGACACGAAGCCCCCAAAGTGGCGGCGTGGTCGTCATCATCGCCTGCCTTGCGGGTGATTTTCGATCTTCGTGGTCGGGACATGAAAGGGCGCCGTTATATTCATGCGCGAGTCGCCCCCTTCGCGTGAGCAGGTTATACATTTCTTTCTTTGTTGCACTGCCGCGGCGAGAATACCTGTGACTAGAATGCCTTCCCGGCAGTTGGTCGGCAGCCGGTTCGGCAATCCAGGCCAGGGCGGACCATGACAGCCGCTGGTATGTCCGTCGGGTTCCGTGGCGTCGACCGAAAGGAATGTCCATTTTTTCTAGTTCAGGAGGAAATGCGATGGGTGAGGTGCCGCCTCTCGATCCTGGGTCTCCCCGCGTGCAATTCGGTGCCGAGATGCGCCGACTGCGAGAGGCCGCGCAGCTCTCGCAGTCCTCCGTGGCCGCCCGACTGGGGTGTACGCAGACGCAGGTCAGTCGCCTGGAAGGGGCCAGCCGCACACCGTCGAAGTCCGATGCCGAGAGACTGGATCTGCTGTTCAAGACGGCCAACGGCAACGCCTTCACCCGTCTTCGGGAACGTATCCTCGCCCAGCCCGGCGGACCGATCTGGTTCCAGAGCTGGGTCGAGGAGATCGAGCCGACCGCCCTCGTCCTACGGTCCTGGGACCCTCTCCTCATCCCAGGGCTTCTCCAGACGGAGTCCTATGCTCGGCATATTTTCAGCCAGGAGCCCCAGATGACCGCGGAGGAGATTGAGGAACGAGTCCAAAACCGCATGCAGCGGCAGCAAATCCTCGATCGGGACACTCCCTTCTCACTCCTCATGCTTATCGATGCGGGTGTATTACGCCGTAAGGTCGGTGAAGCCAAGGTGATGTACGAGCAACTCGGCCATCTACTGGAGATCACCCAAAGGCCAACCGTATCCATCCAAATCGTCAGCCCGGAATGCCTTACCGGCCTAATGGGCGCATTCATGATCGCAGAGCTTCCGCATGAGCAACCAGACGCTGTCCACGTGGACTCATCAGATGCAGGACATGTCACGACTGATCGCAAGTCTGTGACCGCGATTTGGAAGCGCTATGAGATGATCCGACTCTGGGCCTATCCTGAGCACATGTCCCTCAAAATGATCGAGGATGTGAGACAGGAATGGACCTGAGCAAAGCAGTGTGGCGGAAGTCATCACGTTCCGGTGGGAATGGTGGTCAGTGCGTCGAGGTGGCCACCAACCTGCCCGGCCTGGTCGCCGTCCGCGACAGCAAGAACCTCGACGGCCCCAAGCTCCTCCTCACCCCCGCCACGTGGACGTCCTTCATCGACAGCGTCAAGACCGGCGCGTTCTGAGAGGACCGGCACAGCGAACAGGCCGATCAGACGTCCTCGCCGGTGGCGCGCAATGCGGTCAGCAGTGCGAGCGGGGTCGCCGCCGCCCAGGCCTGCGGCGAGGAGGCGTGCGGGTAGGGCACCGGCACGGGGTGCTCGTCGAGACCGTACCCGGCCAGGACCTCCGGCAGGCGCCAGTCGTGCAGGGCCGCGGCCAGGATCAGGCCGCGGGCGACGGTGCCGGCCTGTTCGGCGAGTCCGCAGCGGGCCAGGCCGAGCGCGATGACGGCGTTGTCGTGCGGCCAGATGCTCCCCCGGTGGTAGGAGAGCGGGTGGTAGGGAGCCTGGCCCGAGGCGAGCGTACGGATGCCGAAGCCGGAGAAGAAGTCCGGCCGCAGCAGCCGCATGCCCACCGCCTGTTCCTGGTCCGGGTCCAGGATGCCGGACCAGAGCAGGTGTCCGGCGTCGGAGGCGAGCGTGTCGACCCGGCGGTCCCGGCCGTCCAGGGCGAGGGCGGGGAAGCCGTGCTCGGGCATCCAGAAGTCGCGGTGGAAGCGGACCCGCAGGCCGGCCGCGGCCCGCTCCAGACGATCGGCCTCGGAGTCGTCCTTCCACACCGTACGGGCGAGCCGTGCCGTGCGGACCAGGGCGTCGTAGGCGTACCCCTGCACCTCGCAGACGGCCAGGGCGCCCTCGGCCTGGCGGCCGTCGGGGAAGCAGACGGCGCCGGCCGAGTCCTTCCAGTTCTGGTTGACCAGGCCGCCGCCCGCCGCGTCGGAGGTGTAGCGGAGGTAGCCCTCCTTACCGAGGCCGCCGTCGCGGAACATCCACTCCACCGCGGCGCGGGCCTGCGGCTCCAGGCGCAGGGCGAGCGACGGATCGCCGGTGGCCGAGGCGTGCGCCTCCAGCAGCACCAGGAAGAGCGGGGTGGCGTCGATGCTGCCGTAGTAGCGGCCGTAGGGGACCTGCCGGAAGTGCGCGAGCTCGCCGTGCCGTACCTCGTGCACGATCCTGCCCGGCCGCTCCAGGCGGGACGGGTCGTCCCGCGTTCCCTGGACGGCGGCCAGCGCGAGCAGCGTGTCCGCGGCCAGCGCGGGCCGGTAGGGCAGCGCGAAGAGCGAGGTCAGCAGCGCGTCGCGGCCGAACAGGCAGAGGAACCAGGGGATTCCGGCCGCGGGTGCCCGCAGCGCCTCGCCGCCGGGGCCCGTGACGGGGATGCGCAGTCGCGCCAGGTCGGTCAGGCCCTGCTCGCAGGCGCGGGCCAGCTCCTCCCAGGTGGTGAGGTCGCGCGGGCGCGGGTGGGCGTTCACGAAGTCGCCGGTGTCGGCCTGGATCCGCTGCCGTACCTCGCCGGGGGATCCGGGCGGGGACGGCTCCGGCAGGCCGTGCGGGGCGGCCAGTACGGTGAGCGCGAGCTCGGCCGTGCCGTGGGCGGGGAGCTCGAACCGCCAGGCCAGCACGCGGGCGGTGCCACCACCCCCGGCACCACCCCCGGCGCCGTCCCCGGCATCGCCGCCCTTCCCGCCCTCGTGACCGTCGGCACCGGTCTCGCTTTCCTGACCGTTCCCGGTGCCGTGCCGGGCGGTACCGCCGGTGGCGCCCCCGTGGCGGCCTCCGGTGGTGTCGGGGACGCCGACGCGGTGCGGCCGGGGTGAGGTGGTGACCGTGGTGCGCGAGGACCAGCTCTCGCCGCGCCGATGGTGGAAGACGAGGCCGTCCGGGGTGTCGTGCACCGCGCGGTGCGCGTCGGGTCTGGGGTAGGCGCGGTCGTCGGCGCGGAGCTCGAACTGGTCGGCGAAGTCGGCGTCGACGTGGAGTTCGAGCTCCACGACGGTGGGTTCGCCCCGGTTGTTCACCAGCCGGAGCCGTTCGGTGAGGGCTCCCGGGGCCACCGCCTGCCGCCGGAACAGGGTGTACGCGGGGGGCAGGTCGCGGGTGCCGGGCGGGGTCAGTACGCACTCCTCGCCGGAGGAGGTCAGCAGGGTGGGCGCGGCTCCGTCCACGGTGAGCGACCAGCGGCTCAGGTGCCGGGCGTCGCGGACGAACAGTCCGTCCGTCGAGGCGCCCCGGGTGCCGTGGACGTCCCCGCGGTCGGTCACGGCGGCGAACGTGCCGCCGCCGACGAGCAGCCGGGCGGCCGTCACCGCGTCGCCCCCGCTTCCCCGCGCGCCGTCGACACCCCGTCGCCGCCGGTGTCCCGCTCCTCGGCGTCCCGCTCGTCGGCGTCCCGCTCCTCGACGTCCCGGTCGACGTCCCGTTCGCCGGAGTGCAGCAGGTCCAGGGCCAGGGCCGCGGTCCAGGCGAAGCGCCGGATGCCGCGGCCCTGCCCCGTGTACGGCTCCAGGTACTCGGCGAACCCGGTGCTGTCGGCCGCGGTCAGGATCTGCGTGCGCAGGACGCGGGCCGATCCGGCCCGGCCGTGCCGGACCAGGCCGCGGTGGATCAGCCAGGCCGTGTTGAACCAGCTGGGCCCGCGCCAGTAGCGGTTGCCGTCGAACTCCTCCGCGGTCAGGTCGTAGCTGGGCACCAGGTGCACCTGGCCGAGGCGGAAGCGCGGCCCGTGGGCGGTGCGCAGCAGGGCCGCCGTCACCTGCGCGGGCAGGCCGGGGACGATCAGGGGGACGAGCCCGGACACGCCGTACCCGCCGATGGGTTCGCCCGTCAGCAGGTCGCGGGCGCCGAAGACGCCCGCGGCCGGGTCCCAGAGCCGGTCGACGAGGGCGGCGGTCGTCTCCTCGGCACGGCGCAGGTGTGCCCGCGCGTCCGCCGGATCCGCGCCGACCGTCCGGGCGATCGCGGCGAGCGCGTGCTCGGAGGCGATGAGCAGCGCGTTGAAGCAGGGGTCCTCGACGGCGAAGGCGTGCGGGGTGCGCGCGTCGTCGTAGTCGTGGTCGCGGTAGACGCCTGCCAGGCGCACGTACCGCGCGTAGTCCAGGTCGGTGGGGCGGTCGGAGGGCGAGCCGTGGGTGAGGTCGGCCCGGCGGAAGGAGTGCGGTGGCGCGGGTTCGACCCTGGCCAGGGCCGCGTCCCAGTACGGGCTGTTGTCCAGGCCTGGTTCCCAGGGGTGCACGACCGCGGCCAGGCCGCCGCCGCCCAGGTCCCGCCGGGTGGCCAGGTAGCGGTGCCAGGCGGCCAGGCGCGGGTAGATCCGCGGCAGGAAGCCGCGGCGCCGCGATTCGGCGGGGTCGGCGAGGTGCACCTGCCAGGCGGCCAGCGCGTGCACGGGCGGCTGCACGATGCCGGAGGTCTGGACGGCGCGGGGCGCGCCTGCGGCCCGGCCCGCGGTGGAGGAGCGCCAGAAGTCGGGGCTGGGGAAGTAGGCGTCGAGCGGCACGGCGGGGTTGAAGACGATGTGCGGGATGCGGCCGTCGTCCCACTGCGCGCCCAGCAGCGTCTCCAGCTCGCGCTGGGCACGGCGCGGGGCGACGTGGCGCAGCCCGATGGCGATGAACGCCGAGTCCCAGCTCCACTGGTGCGGGTACAGCGCGCGCGAGGGGACGGTCGCCGCCCCGGTCCAGTTGTCGAGCAGGACGTGGGTGGCGGCCTGGCGCAGCGGCGTCCACCGGCCCCCGCCGGGAGGGGTCGCCTCCAGGATCGTGGTCATCCGGCCACCCGCTGCGAGAGGGACGGGATCGCCCGGCGCAGGAAGGACGGGATCGCGCGCACGGCCTCGGCCGGGTCCCCGGCGAGCCGGCACTCGACGGCCAGGTGGCCGTCGTAGCCGATGGCGTCCAGCGCTCCCAGCCAGGCGGGCCAGTCCAGGTGCCCGGCGCCGGGCTGGAGCCGGTTGGAGTCGCTGACCTGGGCGTGGCCGATCAGGGGCCCGGCGGCCAGGACGGCCGCGGCGGGGTCGGCCTCCTCGATGTTCATGTGGTAGCTGTCGATGCCGATGCGGACCGAGTCCAGGCCGACGGCGCGGATCAGCTCGGCGGCCTGTTCCAGCCGGTTGACCATGTGGTCCTCGTAGCGGTTGAGCGGTTCGAGGAAGAGCGTGACGCCCTCGCCGCGGGCGTGCTCGCCCAGCTCGGCCAGGCCCTTCAGCAGGATCTCGCGGTCCTCCTCCTCGTCGCGCGGCGGGTCGAACGGGGGCAGCCGGCGCGAGAACATGCCGTAGGAGGCGGGGGTCTGGGCGCCGAGGCCGCCGAGCTCGGCGATGACCGAGAGCTGGGACTTCATCTGCTCGACGGCGTCGCGGCGCAGGTCGGCGTCGAAGGCGCCGAAGAAGTGCGGCATGTCCACGCAGACGGTCGGCATGACGACGCCGTCGGCGCGGGCGGCGCGCAGTTCGGGGAGCCGGTCGCGGAAGGCGTGACCGCCCTTGCCGCGCAGTTCGATGGCGTCGTAGCCGGCGCCGCACGCGAACTCCCACTTGCGCTGCAGTGTCTCGCCGGGAAGCAGCTGCTCCTGGCAGGCGATGCTGAACATGGGTCGAGGTCCTCTCAGAACTCCAGGACGACCTGGAGCGCGTCGGCGGGACGCTCATCCAGCAGGACGTAGGCCTCGGCCGCGTCGGCGGCCGGTATGACATGGCTCACCAGGGACTTCACGTCGACGAGGCCGTCGGCGACCAGGCGCAGGAAGGTCTGCTGGAGCCGGTCCACGGTCCAGCGCCCGGCGAGCTGCGGCGGCACCCCGCCGATCTGCGAGGAGACGAGCTGCACGCGGTTGTGGTGGAACTCCTCGCCCAGCCGCAGGCCCGCGCCGTCGCCCTGGTAGAAGCCCGAGGCGACGACGCGTCCGCCCACGGTGACCGAGCGCACGGCCTCGTGCAGGGCCGGGTAGGCGCCGCTGATCTCGATGGCGACGTCGGCGCCGCGTCCGCCGGTGGCCTCGCGGATGCGCTCGGCGACGGCGTCGGCGCGCGGGTTCAGGGTGCGCAGGGCGCCGTACTCCTTGGCCTTGGCCAGGCGGGAGTCGAGGGTGTCGACGGCGGTGACGCCGGCGCCGTTCAGCTCCGCCAGCCGGGTGACGAGCAGGCCGAGCACGCCCTGGCCGAAGACGGCGACCTCCTCGCCGACGTGGATGTCACCGGCGAGGACGGCGTTGTAGGCGATGGCCCCGACGCGGGCGAAGGCGCCGGCGAGCGGGGACAGCCCCGCGGGGAGGCGGTGGCCGCTCAGCAGGGCGGCGGGGACGACACCCTCGCTGCGGTGACCCCACACTCCCCACACCATGTCACCGGGCTGGGGTATTCCGGGCATGTCCAATAATTCCGGGGATATCTCACATATCTCGCCCACCTCGGAGTATCCCCAGCCCGCGACCGGGTAGGAGATCCCACCTCCGGCGTCGCGGAACAGGCGTGCCTCGGGGCTCCAGGAACGCGTCAGGTAGGGGTTGGTGCCCCGGTAGGCGGTGAGCTCGGTGCCCGCGGAGATGCCCGAGTAGCAGGTCCGGACACGCAGGTGACCGGGGGGGAGGGGGGTGGATTCGCCGGTGGCGATCTCCACCTGACGGGGACCGGTGAACTGGACGACGCGTACCACAGGGGGCTCCGGGAGATCGCTTTTGGGGTGAGCGTTACGCAGATGATGCTGATTTATGTCGAAGATATACCAAGCTTAGGTCTTGTTAACAGACAGAAGTGGTGCTCTGATGCAACGCGTACGTAACACGCGGCGGCAGTTAGGAAGATCCATGCGAGGGTGGACGGGAAGGGCGAGAGCGGTGGCGGCCTGCGTGGCCGTCACGCTGGCGGCGGGACTGCTGTCCGGCTGCGGCGCCCAGGGCAGGGGTGCTCCGGACAACCGGATCACGGTCTGGAGCCTGGAGAACCTCACCCCGCGCATGGAGGTGACCAAGAAGATCGTCGCGGCGTTCCAGCAGGAGACCGGCGTCCAGGTCGAGCTGGTCGGGATCGACGAGGGCCAGCTCCCCCAGCTGATCATGTCCGCGGCGGCCGCGGGGACCCTGCCCGACGTCATCGGCAGCGTCCCGCTCGCCGCGGTCTGGCAGATGTACACCAACGGCCTGCTCGACACCGCCGCCCCGGGCAGGATCGTCCAGGGGCTCGGCGCCGGGACCTTCAACCCCAACGCGCTGGCGCTGACCGGCGACAAGTCGACCCGGCTCAGCGTTCCCAGCGACGCCTGGATGCAGATCCTCGTCTACCGCAAGGACCTGTTCGCCAAGGCCGGGCTCGCCGTCCCCGACTCCTACGACGCCATGCTCAAGGCCGCCCAGGCCCTGAACGCCCCCGGCAACAGCGGCATGTCGCTCGCCACCGACCCGAGCGACGTCTTCACCCAGCAGAGCTTCGAGGACCTGGCGCTCGCCAACGACTGCCGCCTCGTCGGCGCCGACGGCCGGATCGGCCTGGACAGCCCGCAGTGTGTCCAGGCCTTCACGACCTACCACCGGCTCGCCGCCGACTACGGCGCTCCCGGCACCCAGAGCGTGGACTCCACCCGCGCCACCTACTTCGCCGGCCAGTCCTCGATGATCGTCTGGTCCACCTTCCTGCTGGACGAGCTGGCCGGCCTGCGCGCCGACGCGCTGCCCAGCTGCCGGCAGTGCGGTCCCGACCCGCAGTTCCTGTCCGAGAACAGCGGGATCGTCACGGCCCTGAAGGGCTCGGGCGGCGCGCAGCCCGCGCAGTTCGGGGAGATCTCCTCCTGGGTGGTCACCCGGAACGCCGAGACCGCGGCCTCGGAGAGGTTCGTGTCGTACATGATGAGCGGCGGGTACGAGGACTGGTTCGGCATGGCCGCCGAGGGCAAGATCCCGGTCCGCAACGGCACCGCCGAGGAGCCCGACAAGTACCGCAAGGCCTGGCGGGCCAGCGACATCGGCGTCGACACCAAGAAGCCCATGGAGGACGTCTTCTCCGCCGAGCTCCTCGACGCGCTCGCCGCCGGTGTCAGCGACATGAAGCGCTGGGGCATCACCGAGGGTCAGGGCGCGCTGGTCGGCGCCACGATCGGCGAGCTGCCCATCCCCAAGGCGGTCGGCGCCATGACCTCCGGCCAGATCTCCCCCGGCGAGGCCGCCAAGGAGGCCGCCGAGGAAGTCAGGGCCCTGCAGAAGTCCCTCCAGTGAGCCGCCTTCGGCCCTGTCCCCCTAGGAAGCCGCGATGAGCACCGTGCAAGACGCCGAGCAGCGCCCGTCCCCCGCCCCGGACCCGGAGCCGCGGCCCGGGTCGCGCAGACCCCTCACCCTGGCCCAGCGTGAGAACCGGGCCGGAATGACCTTCGTCTCCCCCACCGTCCTGGTGGTCGCGGTCGTGGTCATCCTGCCCATCGCCTGGACCGTGCTGCTCGCCTTCCAGCGCGCGCGGCTGGTCGACATCCAGGGCATGGGACTGCTGTCCAACTGGACCCTGGACAACTTCGTCCAGGTCTTCACCTCGCCAGGCTTCTGGACCTCGCTGTGGACCACCCTGGTCTACACGATCGGCAGCACCGTCGGCTCGATCCTGATCGGGCTGATCGCCGCCCTCGCGCTGCGGCGTCCCTTCCGCGGCCGGGCCCTGTTCCGCGGCTCGATGCTGCTGCCCTACGTCGCGCCCGTGGTGGCCGTCACGTTCGTCTGGGAGATCGCGCTCAGCCCGCAGTTCGGCATCGTCAACCAGTGGGGCACCACGCTGTTCGGCTGGGACGAGCCATTGGCCTTCCTGTCGACCCGCTCCCACGAGATCTCCATCCTCGGCTGGCAGGTGGAGATCCCGCTCGCGCTGCTCACCGTCATCGCCTTCGAGATCTGGCGCTACTTCCCGTTCGCGTTCCTGTTCCTGCTGGCCCGGCTCCAGGCCGTGCCGGTCGGGCTGGAGGAGGCCGCCACCGTGGACGGCGCCACGCACACCCAGCGCTTCCGCTACATCCTGCTGCCCCAGCTGATGCCGGTGATCGCGCTGCTGTCGGTGCTGCGGTTCATCATGACGTTCAACAAGTTCGACGACGTCTACCTGCTCACCGGCGGCGGCTCCGGCACCGACGTCGTCGCCGTCCGGGTCTACGACTTCCTCACCGCCCGCTACGACGTGGGGGCCGCGGCAGCCCAGGCCCTGGTCCTGGCCGTCATCCTCGCCGTACTGCTCGGCATCTACTTCACATTCTTCGCCAAGAGGGTTCAGGAGGAGGCGTCATGAGCCGCGCTCGGACCGAACAGAGGATCTTCGGCGTCCTGCGCTGGATCGTGATCGCCGTCCTGGCGGTCGTCACCCTGTTCCCCTTCTACTACATGCTCGTGCTCTCGGTGAAGCCGATCGACGAGCTGCTGCTCGACCCGGGCCGCATCTGGGTGAACCTGTCCGAGCTCACCTTCAGCACGTACCAGAACGTCCTGCAGTCGGTCGAGGAGGGCGGCCAGGGCTTTTTGAGGATGCTCGGCAACTCCGCGCTCGTCGCCCTGGCCACCGTGGCGCTGACCCTGCTGGCGTCGATCCCCGGCGCCTACGCGGTCAGCCGGCTGAGGTTCTTCGGCGGGCGCCAGGTCAGCGCGGTGTTCCTGGCCGTCTACCTGTTCCCGGCCACCCTGCTGGCGGTCCCGCTGTTCGTGATGTTCGCCAAGATGGGACTGCAGGGCAGCCTGTTCGGCCTGGTCATCGTCTACATCGCGCAGACCGTGCCGGTCTCGATCTACATGCTGAAGAACTACTTCGTCACCATCCCCAGGAGCGTCGAGGAGGCCGCCGCGCTGGACGGCTGCTCGCGGCTGCAGACCGTGCGCCGGATCGTGCTGCCGCTCGCGGCGCCCTCGCTCATGGCGACCGGCCTGTACGTCTTCATGATCGCCTGGAACGAGTTCCTGTTCGCCCTGCTGTTCCTGGCGGCCGTCCCCGACAGCTGGACGGTCTCGCTGGGCCTGCAGCAGCTCGCCAACGGCATCGAGGTGCCCAAGACGGTTCTGATGGCCGGGTCGGTGATCCTGACCATCCCCGTGGTACTTCTTTTCTACGCCGCCGAACGGCTCCTCACCGAGGGCCTCACCAGCGGGGCGGACAAGAGCTGAGGCTGGGAGAGACGTACCGGATGGCAACGCCCTGGAGCACCGCAGGTCATCTCCTGGAACTGATCCGCACCGGACAGGCGCGGACCCGGGGGGAGCTCCAGAGCGTGACCGGCCTGTCCCGGTCCACGGTCGGCCAGCGGCTGGACCAGCTCTTCGCCGCGGGCTGGCTGCGCGCCGTCCCGGGCAGCCACTCGACCGGGGGTCGCCCGTCCACCCTGCTGGAGTTCGACGTCCGGCACGCGGTGGTCCTCGCCGCCGACCTGGACACCACCCACGCCCGCGCCGCCGTCCTGGACCTGGCCGGCGGCGTGCTGGCCGAGCGCTCCGGCGGCCAGCCGATCGAGGACGGTCCCGAACGGGTCCTCGACCGGCTGGCCGTCTGGTTCGCCGACCTGCTGGAGTCCACCGGGACCGTTCCCGAGGCGGTCTGCGGGGTGGGCCTGTCGCTGCCGGGACCGGTGGACACCTCCACCGGAAGGGTGGTGCGGCCACCGGTCATGCCCGGCTGGGACGGTCACCCGGTCCCCGAACGCATGCAGGCTCTGGTGAACCTGCGCGCCGGTGTGGACGCGGCCGTCCCGGTCCTGGTCGACAACGACGCCAACCTGATGGGGCTGGGCGAGCAGCGCGCCTCGTTCCCGGGCTGCTCGGCGTTCGTGCTGGTCAAGGTCTCCAACGGGATCGGCGCGGGCGTCGTCGTGGACGGGCGGATCTTCCGCGGCATCGACGGCGGCGCCGGGGACCTGGGCCACATCCGCCTGCACGACCAGCCCGACGTGCGCTGCATGTGCGGCTCGTACGGCTGCCTGGCCGCCGTCGCCAGCGGACGTGCCCTGGCCGGGCAGCTCACCGCCCTCGGCGTGCCGGCCGAGTCCGGCGCGGACGTCCGCGCCCTGCTCGACGCGGGCAGCCCCGACGCCGGACGCCTGGCCCGCGAGGCCGGGCGGCGCTGCGGCGAGGTGCTCGTCACCGTCGTCACGCTGCTCAACCCCGGCGTCCTCATGATCGCCGGGGATCTGGCCGAGACGCACTTCGTCACCGGGGTACGCGAGCTGCTGTACCAGCGGGCGCTGCCCCGGGCCACCCGCAACCTGCAGGTCGTCACCTCCGGCCTCGGCGACCGCGCCGCGCTGGCCGGGATCGCCGCGATGGTGGTCGAGCACCTGTACGCCCCCGGCCAGGCCGACGCCCGCCTGGCCGCCCGCCCGTCCCACCTGGCCACCGGAAGCGACGCATGAGAACCCCCGCCCCGCCACGCCCGGCGGCCCGTCCCACCGGACACTCCGGGAGCCGGCCGTGACCACCCCCTCCCCCGCCCCCGGGGCCAGCGCGCCCGCCGTCCCGGCCTGGTCCGGTCCTCCCGTCGAGGTCGGCCTGATCGGCGCCGGGCCGTGGGCCCGGGCCATGCACGCCCGGATGCTGGCCGCGGGGCCGCAGACCCGGCTCGCCGCGGTCTGGGCGCGCCGTCCCGCCGCGGCCCGCGAGGTCGCCGAACCGTACGGGGCGGCGGTCGCCGGAACACCGGAGGAGCTGTTCGAGCGGTGCGAGGCCGTCGCGTTCGCCGTCCCGCCCGCCGTGCAGGCGGAGCTCGCCGTACGCGCGGCCCGCGCGGGCAGGGCCCTGCTGCTGGACAAACCGCTGGGGCCCGACCTGGCGTCGGCCCGCACGGTGGCCGACGCCGTCGCCTCCGCCGGGGTCGTCTCCCAGATGGTGCTGACCAAGCGCTACCACCCGGCCACGCGGGAGTTCCTGCGCCGCGCGGCCGGCCTGGAGGTGACCGGGGCCCGCTCGTGCTACCTGCACGGCGCCTTCCTCGGCGGGGAGTCCGCCACCGGCTGGCGGCTGGAGCAGGGGGCCCTGCTCGACCTGGGCCCGCACCTGCTGGACCTGCTGGACGCCGCCGTCGGCCCCGTCACCGCCGTCCGTGCGACCGGCGACCCGCGCCGCTGGGTGGAGCTGACCTGCGAGCACGGCAACGGCGCGGTCAGCCAGGCATCCCTGTCCGGTACGGTCCCGCTGCCTGGGGCGCGTACCAGGATCGAGCTGTTCGGACCGGCCGGGGAGCTGGTCTTCGACACCGCGGGCATCGACCACGAGGAGTGCTGGCCGGTGCTGCGCGCCGAGTTCGCCGCGGCCGTACGGTCGGGCCGGGCGGGCGAGCTGGACGCGGCCCGGGGGCTGCGGCTGCAGGAACTCATCGAGGCCGCGACCGCGTCCTGACCGGTGGCGGTGGGGCCTACCGGTCCTTTTCGGGGGCCGGGCCGCCGGTGGCGCGCGATCGCAGGTAGCGCTGTTCGGGCAGGCTGAGGGTGCGCGCGGCGGCCCGGGCGTAGCACGCCCTGGCGGCCTCGTGCTCACCGGCGAGGTCGAGCAGGTAACCGTGGACCGCGTCGAACCGGTAGTGCGAGGCGATGGCCGCCTCCTCCCGGGCGGCGTGCAGCTCCTCGATCCCGGCGGCGGGGCCGCGCACCATGCCGACGGCCACGACCCGGTTCAACGTGACCATCGGGCCCGGGGCGAGCCGGGCCAGGAGGTCGTACAGGACGAGGATCTGGCGCCAGTCGGTGTCCCCGGGCCGGGCGGCCTCGTCGTGGACGGCCGCGATGGCCGCCTGAAGCTGGTAGGGGCCGATCGGCGCGGTCCGCAGGGCGTGGGTGATCAGCGCGGTCCCCTCGGCGATCATCGCGGTGTCCCAGAGGCCGCGGTCCTGCTCGGGCAGGGGCACGAGGTCACCGCGGGGGGTGCTGCGGGCCGGTCTGCGCGCCTCGGTGAGCAGCATGAGGGCCAGCAGCCCGGTGACCTCACCGTCGCCGGGCACATGGGCGTGCAGCCGGCGCGCCAGCCGGACCGCCTCGGCGGAGAGGTCGGCCCGGTCGACCGTGGGGCCGGAGCTGGCGGTCGACCCCTCGGTGAAGACCAGGTAGAGGACCTCCGTGACGCTCCGGATCCGCTCGGCGCGGTCGGCGGCGCCGGGCGGCCGGAACCGTACGCCGGAGGTCCTGATGCGGTGCTTGGCCCGGCTGATGCGCTGCGCCACGGTGGCCTCGGGCACCAGGAGCCCGCGGGCGATCTCCGCGGTGGTCAGCCCGCCCACCGCCCGCAGGGTCAGGGCGACCTGGGACGGCCGGGTGAGAGCGGGGTGACAGCACAGCAGGAACAGGGTGAGGGTGTCGTCGACGTCCGGGACGGCCCCCGGATCGGCGGGCACCAGGACGGCGAGCGCGCGCTCCCGGCCGGCGCGGGCGGTGTCGCTGCGGTGGCGGTCGATGAACCGCCGGGAGGCGACGGTGATCAGCCACGCCTTGGGGTCGTCCGGTACGCCCTGGACGGGCCACTGGGTCGTCGCGGCCAGCAGGGCCTCCTGCAGCGCGTCCTCGCAGGCGTCGAAGCCGCCGTGGTGGCGCACCAGCGCCCCGAGGACCTGCGGGGCCAGCTCGCGCAGCCGCCGCTGCCACGCGAACCCGGCGTGGTCGGCCATGTCGCGAAGGTGGTCGCTCATACCCCGAAACCGGACAGCGTCGTCACCGGCCTGACCTCGACCAGGCCCAGGGCCGCCTCGGGGACGCGGGCGGCGATCTCGACCGCACGGTCGAGCCCGTCGCACTCGACGAGGTAGAAACCGGCCACGACCTCCTTGACCTCGGCGAAGGGGCCGTCGGCCGAGGTCGTCACCCCCGCCTCCACCCGGACCCGCCTGCCCGTGGCCGAGGGCGCGAGGGCCTCCGAGACGATCAGCTCGCCGGTCGCGGCCAGCGCCTCGTCGAGGGCGGCGTAGGCCTCCAGCCCCTCACGGCGCCGCTCGGCGGGGAACTCGTCCCACAGCTGCCGGGACTCCGGGTTGCTGTAGATCAGGATCACGTATTTCACGACAGGTACCCGCCCCGGAATTCTCTGGTGTGGCGTGTCGAGAATAGTCGCCCGGCCCCGACGTCCCCCCTGAGAGTCCTCCGTCCGAGGACTCCGGGACGAAGGAGGTCCGAGAGGTGACCGAACTGAACCACCTGGCGGTCGCGGTGGCCACGGTCACGGCGTTCCTGCTGAGCACGGCCTGGTACACGGCCTTCGGTGCCCGGCTGGCGAGGCTGTCCGACGCCTACGCCACCGCGGAGCGGCCACCGGCCTGGACGGTGGTGGCGGAGCTGGGCCGCGGCGCGCTGGTCGCGGTGGTCCTCGCGTGGCTCACCCGCGAGGCGGACGTGAGCGGATGGCCCGGGGCGCTCGTGCTGGCAAGCGTGCTGTGGATCGGCTTCCCCTGCGTGTTGCTGGCCGGCTCGGTGCTGCACGAGAGGGTTCCCTGGCGCCTGGCGGCGATCCACGCGGGGGACTGGCTGCTCAAGCTGGTCGCGATCACGGTCATCGCCGGGACGTGGAGATGAAGGACAGGGAGACGAGGGACGTGGAGACGAAGGACGTGGAGACGAAGGACGGGAAGGCCCCGGGAGCGCTGGACAGGCGGTTCACCGCGACCATGCGGAAGAGCCCCGCCGAGGGCGGGTGGACCTACGTGGTGATGCCCGGTTCGGCCGAGTACTTCGGCACCCGGGGGCTGGTCAAGGTACGCGGGACCATGGACGGGCACCCGTTCCGGAGCTCGTTCATGGCGCTGGGGGACGGGACCCACAAGCTGCCGGTCTCGGCCGCGCTGCGCCGGGCGACGGGGAAGCAGGCCGGTGACACGATCACCGTTCACCTCGTCGAACGGCTCGGGGGCTGAGGAACGTCCGTATCGGCCGGACGGCGGCGATCATCGGCCGTCCGGCCGATCCCCGGAGCGGTGGCGCGTCCCTAGCGTCGCTCACGACACCGTCACCGGACCCGAGGGACATGATGCGCGCGACGTTCACGATGACGATCGGCCTGAGTTCGATCCTGCTGACGGGGGTCATGCCCGCGGCGTCCGCGACGGCCTCGGACTCACGGGCCCCGTCCTCCGTCTCCTACGAGCACCAGCGTCTTACCTGGCGGGCGTGCCCGGCGCGGTACGAGGAGCTGAACCGGGCGGGTGCGCGATGCGCGAAGGTGACCGTTCCCCTCGACCACGCCGATCCCGGCGGGCCCACGATCACGATCGCGATCTCCCGGGTCGCGGCGAGCTCCAAGGCCCATCGGCGCGGCATTCTGCTGTCCAACCCGGGCGGTCCCGGCGGGACGGGGCTCGCGAACACCCTGTCCCTCCGCCCCGCGTTGAAGGACGTGGCGGGCCGCTACGACCTGATCGGCTTCGATCCGCGGTTCCTGGGGGAGAGCACGCCCATCGGATGCGCCGCCTCCCGGCCCGTCGCCACGCCCGCGTCGACGTCCCCCCGCAGGGACTTCGAGGCGTCGGTACGGGCCGCGCGTGACACGGCTCGACGCTGCGTGGACCACGGGGACAACGCGCGGCTGCTCCCCCACGCCTCCACCCGCAACGTCGCCCGGGACATGGACGTGATCCGGAGCGTCCTGGGCGAGCGAAGACTGTCCTACTACGGCGTCTCCTACGGCGCCGACCTGGGCGCGGTCTACATGCAGATGTTCCCCGGCCGGGCCGACCGCATGGTCATCGACTCCTCCAGCGACCCGGCCGCCACGCAGTACGAGCTGTTCCGGCGGGCCGGTGAACCGCTGGAGAAGGCGCTGGACGAGTGGGCCGGGTGGGTGGCCCGGCACGGCGGGTATCGGCTCGGCCGTACGGGCTCCCAGGTGCGCGCGGTGGTCCGCGATCTGCTCGGCCGCGCCGAGAGGAAGCCGGTCCCCGTCGGCGGGACGCGCCTCGACGCCCCCGTGCTGCGGCTGCTGATGAGGCAGCTGCTCCAGGACCGGGAGCACGACGCGGCCCTGGCGAACGTCGTGCGCGACCTGGCCGGCATCTCCGCGGGAAGGCCGGTCGAGCCCGGCCCGGACCTGACCGCGCTGCTCACGCTGCTCGGCTCTCCCGAGCTGGCGGACGGCATGGTGGGCGGGGCGCTGTTCATGTGCGGCGACGGCGGCTGGCCCGCCGGAGGCTGGCCGAAGGACCCGGAGACGTACTGGCGCAACATCGTGCGCGGCCGCGCCACCCAGCCCGTGTTCGGCCCGCTCGTCAACGGCATGATCGCCCCGTGCGCGTTCTGGGGGGTCCGGCCGCGTGAACCGGGGACCTCGATCCGCAACGACGTGCCCGTGCTGATGGTGCAGGCCCGCAGGGACGGCAACGTCCCCTACGACGGTGCCCTCGCGCTGCACCGCAGGCTCACCTCCTCGCGACTGGTGACGGCGGACGTCCGCGCCCACGGCGTCTACGGACGCGCGCTCGGCGGGCTCCGGCCGGTGGCGTGCGTGGACCGGGCCGTCAACGACTACCTGCGCGGCGGCCCCCTGCCCGCCGGGGACGTCACCTGCGCGCCCCGCGGGTGAGCCCGCCGTCGCCGGCGGCCGGATGACGCCGTGCCCCCACCGGTGCGGGACGCCGTACCCCACCCGCGCGGGACGTCGTGCCCCCCACCGGCGTGGATCGTGGCCGGCACCGGACACGACCGGGACGCCGTCCGCGCGTTAGCCTGGTCGGGGACGACCCGGACGAAGGGGTGGGCGCAGATGAGCCGGACCGACCCGCACGTCCACGTCCCCCACGACGCGGTGCAGGCCGGTGCCGGCTTCCGCAACGTGATCGTGTCGTTGCTGGGGCTCGTGCCCGACGCGCCGAGCGTCGTCACCACCGGTTGCGGTCTCCAGGTGCCCTACGCGATGACCTCCGCGCGTCCGGAGAGCGTCACCTGCCTGCCCTGCCGGGAACACGCCCACCGGGAGCACCTGCGCTACGCCGATCAGGTGGAGCGCCTGAGCCGGGTACCCGGCGCGCCCGTCACCGGTGCCCAGGCGGCCGAGGCCGCACGATGGGCCCGGGACCGCGCCGGGAGGTTCTCCGGCTAGGACCCCGGGAGGGCCGGGAGGGCGGGAAAAGGGTTTGCGGTGCGCGGGCCAGGACGGTGATGCTTGCCGGATGCTGATCAGAGCGGCCACCGCGGACGACTGGCCCGCGATCTGGTCCTTCCTGAGCGGGATCGTCGCGGCGGGCGAGACCTTCACCTGGGACCGTGACACCGGCCGGGAACGGGCCCGCGAGATGTGGTTGCTGAGCCCTCCGGGACACACGGTCGTCGCCGTCGACGCCGACGGGACCGTGACGGGCAGCGCCAAGATGAACCCCAACCACATGGGCGGGGCCTCGCACATCTCCAGCGCGAGTTTCATGGTCGACCCCGGCCGCTCCGGGCGTGGCGTCGGACGGGCCCTGGGCGAGTACGCGCTGGAGTGGGCACGCGCCCAGGGATATCGGGCGATGCAGTTCAACGCGGTCGTGGAGACCAACACCCGGGCGGTCGCGCTGTGGACCTCGCTGGGATTCGAGGTGATGGCCACCCTGCCGGAGGGCTTCGAGCATCCGACCAGGGGCTTCGTGGGCCTGCACATCATGTACCGTCTCCTGTGACCTCTCCCGCCACGCGCACCTGCTCCCCCTCCCACCGGCACGGCTGATGCCCTCCCTCGACGCCCTCCAGTGGGTCGTGCTGGCCGGGGCCCTGTTCCTGGTGGGCTTCTCCAAGACCGGCGTCTCCGGCGCCGGTACGGTGGGGATCGCCCTGTTCGCGCTGGTGCTGCCGACCCGGCAGTCCACCGGCATGCTGCTGCCCCTGCTGCTGGTCGGCGACCTGGCCGCCGTGCTCTCCTACCGGCGCCACGCCGACTGGCCCCGGCTGATCAGGCTCTTCCCCTGGGTCGCCCTGGGCGTGGTGATCGGTGCCGGGGTGGTGCGCCAGGTCGACGACACGCAGATGAGGCGGCTGCTCGGGGGGATCCTGCTGATGATCGTCGTCGTGCACCTGTGGAACCGGCGCCGGGCACCGGAGGACTCGCTCGTGCACCACCGCTCGGTGGCCGCGCTCGCGGGCGTGCTGGCCGGTTTCGCCACCATGACGGCCAACGCCGCGGGTCCCGTCATGACGATCTACCTCCTGGCTGCGGGGCTGCCCGTGCTGGGTCTCCTGGGCACCGGCGCCTGGTTCTTCCTGACCGTCAACGCCTTCAAGGTGCCGTTCAGCGTCGCGCTCGGCCTGATCACCCCCTCCACCCTGCTCTTCGCCGCGCTGGGCGCCCCGGTCGTCCTGGCCGGAGCCGCCGCGGGCCGTGCCGTCGTCGACCGCATCGACCGGACCCTGTTCGAGAGGATCACGCTGGGCCTCACCCTGCTCGCCGCGGTACGCCTGCTGTTCTGAGCACTCACCGTCCCGGGACGGGCTCGGCCCCTCGCACGACCCCGTACACGGGGCACGGCACCGGCCGTTGCGGGCGCCGATCAGGTGTCGCGTATCCCGCGCAGCACGAGGTCGAGGCCCCCGCGGAACTCCTCGTCGGCGTCGACGAGCCGCGCGTGCCCCGCGGTCTCGGCCGTGTACGGGAACTCCGCGCGGGGCAGCCCGGCGAGGGCGGTCGTGCCCGCGCCCGAGAGGGAGGCCAGGTGCTCCAGCTGGATCGCGCCGACCGTGTAGCTCAGCAGGCCGCGCAGCGCGACGACCCGTTCCCGGCCCTCGACGCCCGCATCGGCCAGGACGCCGAGCACCGCCTCCGACCAGCGCAGTATCCCCAGGGAGCGGTGCCGGTGGGTCATCGTCAGCGGTACGACGCCCGGGTGCGCGCCCACGTGGTCGCGCATCCGGGCGACCAGCACCGCGATCCGTTCGCGCCACGACGTGCCGGACGGCGGCGACAGGTCGACGCCGCCGAGCACCAGCTCGACCACGAGCCTCTCCAGCTCCTGGCGGTCGTCGACGTACCGGTAGAGCGCCATCGTGCTCATGCCGAGTTCGGCGGCGACCGCGCGCATCGACAACGCCGGGAGGCCGTCGCGGTCGATGACGGCGAGGGCGGCCTCGGCGATCTGGTCCTGGGTGAGCGAACGCGGTCGGGGCATGACGGCTGAAAGTGTACGGCATACGCCTACAATGGTGAGCGTATGCCGTACACCTACACGGGAGTCCCCATGCGCCTCCAGCCCGGCACCGTCGTCCCCGCTCGCGAGCTGTTCTCCGTCACCGGCTCCGTGGTCCCCGTCCCGGACCGCTCACACCTGGTCCACCTGCAGTTCCGGCGTTTCGCCGGTTGCCCGATCTGCAACATGCACCTGCGCTCCTTCGTCACCGGGCACGCCGGGATCGAGGCGGCGGGCGTCCGCGAGGTGGTGGTGTTCCACTCCCCGGCCGAGGAACTGGCCGCGCACGTCGACGGCCTGCCGTTCGCCGTCCTCGCCGACCCGGACAAGAGGTTGTACGCGGAGTTCGGGGTGGAGTCGTCCCCGCGCTCGCTGCTCGACCCCCGGGCCTGGGGAGCGATCGTCCGGGCCGTCGCGCGCGGCCTGTGGACGATCGCCCTCGGGCGGGAGCGCGCACCGTCCCGCCGGGTGCGCGGCGGACGGCTCGGGCTGCCCGCCGACTTCCTGATCGCACCGGACGGGCGGGTCCTCGCGTGCAGGTACGGCGAGCACGCCTACGACCAGTGGTCGGTCGCCGACGTGCTCGCGCTGGCGGCCCGTGAGACCCGGACGGAGACGACCCGCTGACGCCGGGCCCGGTGGTGCCACCGGACCCGGTGGCGTGAGGACATCCCTTCGACGTCAGCCGCGCCGGCCGGTCCGGAGGCGCCGGTGATGCCGATGGCGCCGTACCAGGGCGGGCAGCCACGGCGCGACGCCGATCGCGGCCAGTACCGTCAGCAGCGGCAGCCGCCACCACCCGGAGACGCTCGCCGGGGGCGGGCCCGGTGGCCGCGCCACCCACGGCCGTGCCGTCTTCGACCAGGCGAGGAACGCGTCACCGGCCGGGAGCAGGCCGAAGGCGTAACGCTTGGTCCACGGGGTGTCGACCGGCAGGCCCGCCAGCTCGCCGTACCCGGCCAGTGCCCCGGCGAGCGGCGCGTCACCGTGGACCTGGGCCGCGCCGAGGGTGACCACGGTCGCCGACAGGCTCACCCCCAGCGGGAGCGGCCCGGAGTCGACGTCGGCCGGGCCGTCCATGCCCTCGGGGTACTCCCGGACGGCGGGTCCCAGGCCGAGCGGGGAGGCGACGTACCGGTCACGGAAGCGCAGGTACTGCCCGGCCGCGAAGGCCGGGTCGATCTCGGGCAGGAACCGGTGGACGACGCTCTGCGAGGTGCCCCTGGCCACCTCGGCAGGCTCTCCGGTGCCGGGGTCGACCCGGTGCGGGACCAGCCCGGTACGCGGGTCGAGCCTGCGCCGCACCCCCTCCAGCCAGCGCTCGGCCGTGCCGGCGTACCGGGGCGGCAGCAGCGTGTCGTGCAGCCGCAGCGACGCCATCGCCACGGTCGAGTCGACCGGCCACGCCTGCCCCGGGTAGGCCTCCAGGTACGGTGACGCCGAGGCGCCGAACGCATCGGCGAGCGCGGCGGAGTCGTCGGCGAACCGGCGCGACTCGGCCGGATCGCGGCTCCCGGCCGGTTGCAGGCTCAGCACCCCGCCGCGCAGCCAGTTGCTCCAGCCGCGGTGGAAGACACCGTACGGCGGGACGAGGTCCGGGCTGAACGGGGCGCGGCCGGACGGCGACTCCAGCCGTCCGAGCGCCCAGCGTGCCTCCCGCAGCGCCGCCGACCGCTCACCGGCCGGTTCGCGCATCCCCAGCTCCACCCAGGCCAGGCCGTACAGGGCGTGCAGGAAGAAGTACCCCTCGGGGAACAGCCGCTGCGCCTCGTCCCCGGCGCCGCCGTCCAGCGCCGAGCGCAGGAACGTCAGCTGCCGCCGCACCCCGGGCGGCTCGCCGGTCGTCCCCGCGGTGGCCGGTGCGACCAGCCGCACCATCCCCGCCAGCGCGCACAGGCCGACCGCGACGGCGAGCACCCGTCGCGACCACCGCGGGATCCGGCTCCTGCCCGACGGCTCGACCATCCGTCGATGGTAACGCCGGGTGCGCCGGGGACGGACGGGCCTTCACAAGGCCGTGTCCTGCCGGGTCCTTGCCGGGCCCGGACGCGGCGACCGGCGACCGGCCGGTACGGCGATGGCCGAAAAGCGCGCGCGGACATGCGATAACCACATTTCCGGCGAGGAAAACAGAATAAAGGATGATTCACATGCCCTTAAATATGACCACCGTCTTAAAACCCAAGTATTCATGTTTACCAGAATAATTACAGGAAGTAATGACGTTCCGACTGCACATTCATCGTTATTGAAGTCAACGCTTTGTGACATATATTACAAACCAATCGATTTATATATTTATAATGTGATCATTGCCGATGAACCGTCCATATAGGACGTGTCCGTACCGATCGGAGTTCATCGGAATGCAGCTCAGGCGAAACCTCTCCCTGGCCGCCGCGTGGTTCCTCATCGCGGCCGGTCTGGTCGCCTCACCCCCATCGGCGTCGGCCGCCGAACCACCACCCGGCAAGGACCGTCCCCACGTCGTGTCCGACGTCTTCCCCGGCGCCAAGATCGGCCAGCGCGTCGGCCCCGAGGCCCTCGCGAAGAGCCAGGTCGAGGCGAAGGTGAGCCCGCAGGTGGTGGCCTGTGACGGCGACGGCACCAGCGGCAAGCGGGTCGAGGTCCTGTACGTGCGCGAGGCGACGATGCCGAACCGCTACACGCAGTTCCTGCCCATGTTCCGCGCCTGGCTGGGCAACGCCGACGACGCGTTCAACGACGGCGCGGCCACCTCCAACCGCAGCAGGCACATCCGGTACGTCACCACGGCCGTGTCCGGTGGCTGCGCCGCCGTCGTGCGCAACCTGGTGGTCCCCGCCGGTTCGCTGGTCGACTTCTACTCCAGCGTGAGCGCCGTGCAGGCCCTCGGCTACACCAGCAACGACCGGCACTACCTGCTGCTCACCGAGGCCACGGCGATCTGCGGCATGGGGGAGATCCAGGGCGACGACCTGACGACCGGGTCCGCCAACCTCAACAACGGCCGCGCCTACGCCCGCGTGGACGCCATCCCGGGCTGTTTCGGCGCGAACGCCATCGCCCACGAGCTGGGACACACCTTCGGAGCGGTGCAGCTCAGCGCGCCCCACTCCGACGGCAGCTGGCACTGCCTCGACCAGTGGGACCTCATGTGCTACGGCGGCACGCCCTCGTGGAGCTGCCTGCAGTGGAACGACTACCGGCTGCCCGACTGCAACCGGGACGACTACTACAACGCCGCCCCCGCCGCCGGGAGCTACCTGGCCACCCACTGGAACACCGCCAACAGCGCCTACCTCATCGCGGGCGGCACCGCCGACAGCGACCCCCACCCCAAGGTCGGCAACACCTACGTCATCACGAACGCCTCCACCGGAGGCGCGCTGGAACCCATCGGCGCCTCCACCGCGCCGCTGACCGAGCTGAGCCAGCGCGCCCGCGTCGACACCCCCGGCCAGAAGTGGCTGATGGGCTACACGACCGGCCTGCAGTTCATCAACGTCGGCAGCCGCCTGTGCGCCGACAGCGCCTACAGCGGCACCACACCCGGCACGACCCTCCTGCAGTACGCCTGCGCCGGCCAGGACGGCATGCGCTTCGCCTACCTGCCGACCGGCGGGAACACGTTCGCGATCTTCGACTGGCTGTCCGGTCTGGCCCTGACCGCGGGCGGCGCCTACCCCGCGCCCGTCACCCAGGAGACCTACACCGGCGCGGCCAACCAGAAGTGGGTGTTCAACCAGGTCACGGGCATCGCGCCGGTCAACAACAGCGTCTACTACCTGCGGGGCCTGGGCAGCCGCGACAACGCCGAGCCCGCGGGCGGCTCGACCGTGTCCGGCGCGCTGGTCACGCACAACGCGCCGTCCGGCGCCACCAGCCAGCGCTGGCAGCTCCAGGCCACCGGGTCGTACTGGAAGCTGATGAACGTCAACAGCTCCAAGTGCCTGGACCTCGTCTCGGCGAGCACGTCCAACGGCGTCCAGATCAGGCAGGCGACCTGCGGCAGCGCCAACAGCCAGCAGTGGACCCTCAAACGGGTCGCCGACGGGACGTTCTACCTGGTCAACCGCCACAGCGGTAAGGTGCTCGACCTGCCGCCCGGCAGCGGCACCACCCTCGACCAGCAGACCATCACCGGCAACACCGACTCCGGCCTCGGCATCGTCGCCGGCAACCAGATCTGGTACCTCGACCCCGTCTGATCCCCGTACGCCCCCGTGACCCTCGTGCGGCCGCCCGGCCTGTCCCGCCGGGCGGCCGCACGACGTCCACGACGACGCGGATTTCCGGGACGGTCACGGACCCCGGCCGGAAACCGGACCACGAAACCGACCGCCCGGAAACCGGACCGCGAAACCGGCTGCGGGCCCGGTCGCGGCCCCTGCTGCGGGCCGGGGCACTGACGGCGCGGGCCGGGTCGCGGACGGCGCGGGCCGGGCACGCCGTCAGTGCCCCCGCAGCCGGTCGCGCAGGAAACGGCGCTCGGCGTCGGTGGGCGCGAGGCCGAGCGCCGCCCGGTAGGCGTCGGCCGCCTCCCCCGTACGGCCGAGGCGTCGCAGCAGGTCGGCGCGGGTGGCGTGCAGCAGGTGGTAGCCGTCGAGCCGCCCGCTCCCGGCGATCTCCTCGACCAGCGCCAGCGCCGCCCCGGGACCGTCGGCCATGCCGACCGCCACGGCGCGGTTCAGATCCACGATCGGGCTCGGCGCGATGCGCACCAGGTGCGTGTACAGCCCGACGATCTGCGGCCAGTCCGTCCGGCCGGCGGCCTCCGCGGTGGCGTGGCACGCCGCGATGGCCGCCTGGAGCTGGAACGGCCCGGCCCGGCGCCGGCGCAGCGCCCGTTCGCAGATCGCGGCGCCCTCCGCGATCCGTTCCCGGTCCCACAGCGAGCGGTCCTGCTCGGCCAGGGTGACCACGTCGCCGGACGCGTTCGTGCGCGCCGCCCGCCGGGCGTCGTGCAGCAGCATCAGCGCGAGCATGCCCTGCGCCTCGGGCTCGTCGGGCATCAGCTCCGTCACCACCCGTGCCAGCCGGATGGCCTCCCGGCACAGCCGGGCCTTGCCCACGTCCCCGTACCCCTCGTTGAACAGCAGGTAGAGCACGTGGAGCACGGCGGGAAGGCGGTCGGGCAGCAGGTGCGCGGGCGGCACCCGGAACGGGATGCCCGCGTGCGCGACCTTCTGTTTCGCCCGGAAGAGGCGCTGGCCCATGGTGCGTTCCGGCACCAGGAACGCCCGCGCGATCTCGGCGGTGCTCATGCCGGCCAGGCTCCGCAGGGTCAGCGCCACCTGGGCGTCGAGACCCAGCGACGGATGGCAGCAGGTGAACATGAGCTCCAGGCGCTCGTCGGGGATCTCGCCGTCGCTCGGGTAGGGCGGTGGTTCCAGGTCCAACGCGGCCGCCTTCCGCAGCTTCGCCGTCTCGGTCGACGCGCGGCGCATCCGGTCGATGGCGCGGTTGCGCGCCGTGGTGGTCAGCCACGCCAAAGGCTGGTCCGGTACGCCCGATTCCGGCCACCGCTGGAGTGCCTGCGCGAACGCGTCCTGCGCGCACTCCTCGGCCAGGTCCCAGTCACCGCCGGTGAACCGGATCATGGTGGCCACGATCCGGCTCCAGCCGTCGGCGTAGATCCCGGCGATCCGGTCCTTCATCAGCGGATCCGTCACCCGTGCCGCCCGTCGTGATCGCCTCGCCGGTCCCCTAGTCCTCGTCGTCGGGCCAGAACGGGCGCAGCTCGATCATCCCGTTCCACGCCATCGGGTGCCTGGACGCGACGTCGATGGCCTCGTCGAGGTCGGCGCACTCCAGGACGTCGAACCCGGCGATCTGGTCCTTGGTCTCCGCGTACGGGCCGTCGGTCAGCAGCACCTCGCGGTCACGGACGCGGACCGTGGTCGCGTCGCTGGTCGGCCGGACGCGGTTGCCCATCAGCCGGACCCCCTTGCCGTCCATCTCCGCGACCCAGTCCCGCACGTCCGGGGCGTCGTCGTCCTGGCCGGGCGTGTACGTCGGGTCGGTGCACACCAGCATCAGGTACTTCATCGGGTCGCTCCTGTCGTGGAATCGGCGGTGGTCATCGCGGCGATCGTGGTGATCATGTTCTGGCACAGGGTGACCAGGCGGTCATCGAGCACCCGCGGATCGGTCCCGGCCCTCCGGCGGGGATCGCTGGCGCCGGGGCCGTGGGTGAACGAGTGATGGACCAGGGTGCTCCCCGGCTCGTCCCCCTCGCGCAGCTCGTAGCGCCACGTCGAGCTGATCCGGCCGGTGTCGTCGAGAACGGCCCACGCGAAGACGTCCGGCCGTTCCGCCTCGACGACCACGCAGGTCACCATGCTCTCATGCCCGCCGGGAAACCGGTTGCGGCCGATGAACCGGGCCCCCGCGACCGGTCCCCGGGCGCCGTCGCACCAGCCGCCGCCGATGACCTCCGGGCTCCACTCCGCGGTCCTGTCCACCGCGGTGACCGTGTCCCACATCCGTTCGCGCGGTATGGGGACGGGCAGGGTGACCGCCACCTGCGTACCGGTGACCGTGTCCATGGGTGCTCTCCTCTCCTTGACGTCCTCGTCGTCCTCGTCACCTGCATGACGAACGGGAAGGGCGCTCCACTACGGGCCGCGCCGGGATTTCTCCGGACGACCGGCCGGGGACGTCAGGAGCGGTGCAGCCACTCCAGGAGATCCGGTGGGGCCAGCCGGGCCGCCCGCTCGTGGTAGCGGCGCAGCTCGTCGCCGGTGAGGGTCTCGCGGCCCGCCCCGGACGTACCGCGGCGGAAGAAGGCGGCGGTGTCCTTGAGGATGCCGACGGGATCGGGGGCGAGCTCGGCGGCACGGGACCGCATGCTGGCGAAGGTCGCGGCCCTCACCAGCGCCGGCCAGTCCTCCGGGGGCACCTCGATGCCCAGTGACCGGGCGAGCCCGCGCATCTGACCGTCCAGATCACCCAGCAGGTCGTCGTAGTGCACCAGGAGGACGTTCGGCCGCCGGAGACGACGTGCCCAGGCGTCCGACAGATGCCACATCACCCCCGGCAGGGAGTCCATCTCCTCCATGGGCGAGACGTCCTGCTCCACCCAGCTCAGCAGCCATTCGCGCAACGGCGGCCTCGGCCGTGGCGGCGCGGACGGCTCCGGCCCGTTCGTGAGCACGCGGATACGTTCGCGGTCGAGGTTGTCGCTCTGGTGGTAGAGGGACACGGCCATGTCGAGCGGATGGCGGGCCACGACGATGTAGGTGGCCCGCTCGTCGATCGGGATCCCGTCCAGCGGTGTGTGCGTCTTGATGAACCTGCGGTGCCGCTGAGCCTCCAGCCGCGCGTACACCTCGTCCCTCGGGACGACCAGGTGGTCCAGCCACGGTGACGTCTCCGACAGCGGTCGCGGTGGCTCAGGGGTCCGGAAGACCAGGAGCGCGCAGATCATCTGCATCCACGTCGTACCGCTCTTCGAACGCGTGCTGATCACGATGTCGCCCCGCCGGAACGGGAACCCGTCCCACCGGGCACTGTCCTCCTCGGAGGAGGTGTACCGCACGGGCTTCTCCACCACTCGCCTTCTCCTTCCGGGCATTCGGCTCACCGCGCACGGCTCACCACATACGGCCTTACCGCGCACGGTCTTACGGCGCACGGCTCGCGGTCTCACCGCGCACCGCCTTACCGCGTACGGCTCACGGACCGGGCGTCCGGGAGCGACGCGGATCTTCACAGGGATCGGGAGCGCCGACGATACCGCGACCCGCCCCGGGCGCGCCGCCCGGCAGATGAGCGCCGCGCACGACCGCTCGGCCCGTCCCGTCGGACACCCTCCGCGGCTCCCGGCGAAGGACACCGACGTCCGGTGGACGAGGACGGTGGACCGCGGTCGCGGGAGAAAACTGCTCGCCCCGTACGGCCGGATCACCTATTGTGCCTGCCGTGCAGATCACCACGCTGGATCCCCAGCCGCGCTCCTACGGCCAGGGCACCCTGGTCACCGGCGCCACCAGGCTGCTGTTCATCAGCGGCCAGGTCCCCGAGGACGACGACGGGCACGTCCCGGACGACTTCGACGACCAGTGCCGGCTGGCCTGGCGCAACGTCCTGTCCGTCCTGCGAGCGGCGGACATGACCGTACGTGATCTGGTGAAGGTCACCGTCTTCCTGTCCGACCGGCGCCACCGGGAGGCCAACGCCCGGATCCGCCACGAGGTGCTCGGCGGCCACGCCCCCGCCCTGACCGTGATCATCACCGGCATCTACGACGAGGCCTGGTCCCTGGAGATCGAAGCCGTCGCGGCGGCCTGAGGTCCTTTCGCCTGTCCCCCCGGCGGACGCGATCCCGGGTCGCGTCACAGGGGAAGCCAGGACGGCCACCAGGGCGGGTCGCAGTCACCCGTGATCCCTTCGGTGGCGACGTCGTGGACGATCGTCGCCACCGGCCCGGTGATGGAGACGAGGATCGCGAAAGCCGTCATGACCGCCTTCCACCATCCGTGGTCAGCGAACCGTACCCGGTGGGCGATCAGGACGATCGGGAACGAGGCGAGCAGCGAGACCCCCGTGACGACGGGGAACACGATGAGCCTGCCCGCCATCCAGGTGAGGTCGAAGAAGTCCTCTCCCGTACCGGACTCGTCGAGGCAGTACCCGTGGGCCCGGGAGACCAGAAGGGCGTCGACGAAGGTCCCCAGCACCGCACACGCCGGCGCGACGGCCACCGAGACCCCGCACCCCATGGCCCAGAGCGCATCGCTCTCCCCTGACGTGTTCCGCTCGGCCACGGCGCAATCAAAACAGACGCCTATGAGCGTTGAGCGCAGACGATGTGAGGATACGATGCAGATCCTCCCGACCGTCTCTCACCTCATGGGGTGCCCGCAGTGGAGGGTTCGTCGGCCAGGCGGATCGCCAGCTCGATGCGCCAGCGGGTCTTCATCCGCTCGGACCTGGGGTCGGTGAGATAGGCCTCGTACCGGCAGCCGAACCGGTCACCCGCCGGGTTCTCCACGCAGTCGAACGTCAGCCCTGCTCCCGTACCCACTCGATCAGGGCGCGGTTCGCCGGCGCCGTGGTTGACGTAGGTCACGCGTCGCGTACCGGCCCGCCGACAGCAGACGGGGGTGACCCGGCCGTCGCCTCGACGGGCTTGTCGGTGACGACGCCGACCTCGACGTCCATCGAGCGGCCATGTCGACACGTGCAGGCGGAAGAAGGTAGTGTCCAGAAATCGACGCCCCGATCGTCGAGCATTCGTACAGATCCCCCATGACCTCGTCCCGGACGGCGAACATGTCCGCGGACACGGCGTGACCACCCGGATGCCGCGGCACAGTGCCGGATCGCCTGACACTGACCGATGGGGACCCTCGCCGATCTCCACCCGTACCTCACGCGCCTTCGACCGCTCCCCGATGCTCCGGGCGCTATCACTCGGCCCCATCGGGCGTGTCCGAGTCCGATGTCCGGACGGTCCCGACGGGCCTTCTCGCCTACCTCGGTGAGAGGGATCGCGTCGCTTTCGACGTCACGGCCACTCTTCGGCCAGAGGTGAGCACGGAATTTCCCGCTCATCGCGCATTTGCGCCCCTGGCTCCGACCAGAAAGCGCGGACATGCTGCGAATTCCGGATTCCACCCATGGTCGAGAGCGGAAAAGGGATCGGTTCAGAATCGTCCCCAATTCCCGCTCTCACCCCTACGACCCACCAGTTTCCAGGACGGTCGCCGTTCGGCAGCCGGCGCTCCCCGCGGATTCCCGCGCTCTCCTCGCCTCGGTCCTCGACGGAGTCTTCCATTGTCTGCCTGCATCGTTGTCAACTTGTCATCTCCTCTTGCAGCATTCTACGCATGCCAGACCTGCCATCGCACCCGCCGGGCGAGGACGCGTCTCGTCGTCGATCTGGCCCGACGAAGGGGGATTCGATCGGCATCACGCACAACAGGATCGAGTACACCAGGCAATGAGCGGTGACCCGTCATTCTCGTCCTCTTGGACGCAGACGCTCCATTGGGCACGGGGTCACTCCAGGAAAGAAGATGGGAGGGGAGCCGCTCAGCGGTCCGGGCGAGCCACTGTGCTGGACTCTTGCAGCCGAGTGACACTGGATTTCCTGGATGAGCCACGAGAGAAGTGCGTGTGTACTCCTGCCACGGGCACACCGGTGGCGATGCGCAGCCTGCACCCCCCGACATCTCAACGCGGGGTGTCGTCAAAAAGGCCCCGCTGATTCTACCAGGTGCCTCTAGCACCTAGCTTAGGGAAGGCGAGGGAGCCCAGTGCCTCACTGGGCGGCGGAGATGCACGAGCAGAGGATTTGTTTCGACGCTCGTCACGTTCGCGCGAAACACACTCATGGCTACAGACCTCCAGAGAGGACTACTTCAGAGCCGCCATCACGCAGACGTCATATAACGAACACACTGCCTGGCGTGGGATTAGTCTCTGCCTTGACGACAGACAGTGGTGATCCGTGGTTACTGCCTCCACTTATCGATGGTTAGCCTGTTGTGCGGAGCCCACGAGTGGAATGAGGGGAAGGCTCTGCTATCGTCGTGAAGGGCTCATGTGGAAGAATACATCAGCACACACACGGGCCGCACCACACAAGTCCCCCGCCGGGTTCAAACTTGCTCCTCATGGCCCAGGTTGCTTCATCGTCGATTAGTACGACTGACGCATGCGGCCCCCAGGAAACACGACATGCGGTTTTTCCACGAAACGAGTTGGGGAGGATCATGAGCTTTCGCGTGGGCGATGACGGCTGCAATGCTTTTGATCCGAACCGATTCCACTTGGCCCGCTGCACGACCCCTAATCCCTTGGGCGTGGCTGTCCTGTGGGTGACACAGGCAGCATGTCAGAATTCACCGAGTCCCCCCCGACGCCTTCCGTCAAGGCACGAGGGGCGTGCCAAGTTGGGTAGGAGCGGGGTGAACGACAGTGCCAGTCACAGTTAGAGATGTTGCATAGTCCGCGCTTGGGGTTCCCATTGTCCAGGTGCAGAGAAGGGAAACCGATCGAGGTGGAGATTGGACGCACTTGCGCCGTCACTTGTTGAGAGACGTCGGTGGCAAAGAGGAGTGCAAGTACATGACCAAGTATGCAGACATCTTGAACCGGTGAGCGGCAAGGAATGCCTCACGAACGACCAGTCGCCAGCCGCATGACCGCTGGATGTCATTGTCGACTTCCGTGACTCGACTATGTGCCATCATGTCGTGAGGGCTGGACCATACACCTGAGACTCAGTTACAACACACTCAATTTGCTTTTTGAGCTCGATCAAAAGGAAAAACATTGGTGGCATTGCCACCAAACTCGAAATCGGGGCCGATGGATACAGCATCTCCGAACGTCCTATACGCCTTCGCTTTCCTTAATCCCGGGAGCCAGAATTGGCCGTTTCAATCCCTCACGGAGTCTCGCGGCTTAATTCGTCTGGTACGCCTGTCGACTTCGGTGCAGCCGAGACGATGTTAAGGATACTTTGGGCCTGAACCTCATTCCGCTTCGGATGTGAGATTAGAACGCCACGCCAAAAGTGAAAGCGCATCGGTCTTTGCTCAAGGAGGCACAATGTGGGAAGGACAGTGGGCTTGCACACTGCTGGGCGGG